>NZ_VPBZ01000003.1:0-613803 GCF_013418475.1 Acinetobacter sp. YH12140 | reverse complement strand
ATCACCCCAACCGAAAAAGCTGAACTTGAAGAAGCCCTCAAAGCGGCACAAGACGCCAAAGACGCAGCGCAAGATGCAGTCGATGCTTTACCGTCTGCACCAGCAGCCGTGCAAGATGCCAAAGATGCATTGCAAGATCGTCTAGATGCATTGACAGATATCGTGTTACCGACGGTGAACGATGAAAACGGCAATGGCATTGATGATGCAACGGATCTCGCAGGCGTAGAAGATTTAGTTGCTGATGCAGAACAAGCCTATCAAGATGCAGCAGATGCACTGGCTGCAGCTGAATCGGACAACTTGATCACGCCAAGTGAATTGGCTACGTTGACTCAAAACTTGGCGGATGCACAACAAGCCAAAGCAGATGCACAAGCAGCGGTCGATGCGATTGAAACTGAATATCCAACCGCAGCTGGTAAATTCCAAGATCGTCTAGATGCATTGACAGATATCGTGTTACCGACGGTGAACGATGAAAACGGCAATGGCATTGATGATGCAACGGATCTCGCAGGCGTAGAAGATTTAGTTGCTGATGCAGAACAAGCCTATCAAGATGCAGCAGATGCACTGGCTGCAGCTGAATCGGACAACTTGATCACGCCAAGTGAATTGGCTACGTTGACTCAAAACTTGGCGGATGCACAACAAGCCAAAGCAGATGCACAAGCAGCGGTCGATGCGATTGAAACTGAATATCCAACCGCAGCTGGTAAATTCCAAGATCGTCTAGATGCATTGACAGATATCGTGTTACCGACGGTGAACGATGCAATTGCAGTTAATGATGAAGTAGATGCAAATATAAATCTTGAACATCTACCAATCACAACGAATATCACACCAACTTCTAACGTTGCATTTGCTGTGGTTGGCTTACTCGGAGCTAATTTAAATCTTGGTAGTCCCTTAACACAATTTACAGTTGAAGAAGGCCACACGCAAAATTTAACTTTTACTGTAAGCAGTGGAATTAATTTAGGTGTGGGTCAACAACTTAGTATTGTCCTTCAGAAGTATGAAAATAATGAGTGGGTAGCAGTTGGGAATACTCAAGACGAGTATTCATTAATTAACTTAAACTTATTAGGTAATAATTTAGTTGGTACGGTTACGGATCTTCCGGAAGGTCAATACCGTGTTAATCTAGGAATTAATAGTGCTGTAGGATTAAGTATTTTCCCAAGTGTGACAATCAGTGGAACGGATACAGATTTGGGGATCTCAAGTGATACAGCGACAGGTAACGTCCTCACTGGTGATGGCGGTGCGACAGCAGATAATGTATTAGCGGATACTGTTGTAAGTACGATCAAACTAGTTGGTGGGGTAGCGATACCTGTTGATACTGATGGAGTAAATATTCAGGGCTTATACGGAACATTAAATATTAAGGCAGATGGTACCTATACTTATACTGCAAATCCAAAAATTGAAAGTTTGGGTAAAACAGAGGTCTTTGAATACACAATTGCTGATCCAGCAGATACTAATGCGACCAATAACACAGCTCAGCTGACTATCAATATTGGTAGTAACGATGTGACTGGTGTTGTGGCAGCTGAAAATGACATATTCGATTTAGATGTAAATGTTGCGAAGAATGTTTTGTTCAAAGAACATGAGCAAACAGATGTTTCGACTGTAGCCTCAAGCACAGCTACACAAAGTGATTCGGGCACAATTCAATTTACTCTAGGAGATGTAAATAAAGGTACTTTAGGTTTATCTAATGCTTTAGCGACCTCGGCAGCAACCACTACTATTACCTATAGTTTGAAATTGGATGGAGTTGCAATAGCTATTTCTGGTGCACAAGGTACAAACACTTCTAATGTTTATACTGTAGTGAAAACGGCAACACTCTCTACCATTTCGGCCAGTAACTTATTCTCAATTGATTTGAGCAGTTTAGCGGCTGGAAATTATGAGTTAACTTACACTGTGACTAAAGCTGCAGGAAATATACTTGGGGCCGCTACATCAGCATCTCAGGTAACTGCAGTATTGGATGGGACATCCTATACATACAATGGAGAGCATACAGACAGTACATCACAAGTGATCATTACGGGTAATATTTATGCTGATAATGGTGTAGCTACAGATACATTGGATACAACATTTACTAAACTTCTAGTTGGAGGGGTAACTATTGGCTACAATGAATCAACTACATATGAAACAGCTAAAGGTTACTTTGAAGTTAAAGGGAATGGTGATTATACCTATACTGCAAAAGCAGCTGGTGATACGACTAATTTGTCTGCTGATGTAATTAATTACACATTGATTAGCCCAACAGGTGCAACTGATAGTGCTTCTATTACAATTAATCCAGTATTGAATAATTCTGGAGTAGTTCAATATAGTACCAGTGGTGATGATACCTTTAATACAGGTACTGGCGCCGATACTGTAATTTATGACTTGTTGTCAACTGGAACTGCTGGTGGTAATACTAGCCTGTTAGGCAATGATACATGGGCGGATTATAATTTTAATGAAGGCGACGTGTTGGATTTGCGTGGTTTATTCAGTGATACAAGTACTGCACTAACTGATGCAAATATTGGAGGCTTTATTCAAGTTGAACAATCTGGTACTGATGTAAAAGTAAGTATTGATTTAGATGGACCTACATTTGGTGTAAGTAATTACACAGGTCTTGTAATTTTGAAAAATACTGATGTTACTCTGCAAGATCTTTTAGATAGTAATCAACTTATATTCTATTAAAATAGAATTTAAGCAATCAGAAAAGAGCCTCCTCGGAGGCTTTTTTTTATTTTCTTCATAAACACCGCTAGATCAAAATAAAATGTGAAACTCATCAAATTAAAATGAACAACATGTGTATACATCTCAAACGTATGCGATTTTAGTGATTAAAATTATAAAAATAATAAATAAAATCAAGATTATAAAATTGTGGAAGGCACTAAATTACGCTATTTTTTAAGGGTGAATTTTTTGAGATTTTTGCTGTGAATTTAAAGGCAATTTTATGGGTGGGGAGTATTGGATTTGCATTACATGGTTGTACAACCATGCAGAGTTTAAACCCAAATTCATTTAATCATTATGCTTCACCACAAGAAGTGATCAATCAAAAAGAGCTAAATAGCTCAAATGGAAAGGCGAAAGAATACGTCTATGATTGGGGACCACAAAAGAAAAATGTGGAGGTAGAATCGCTCATACCTAAGCAAAATATGAGCAGTTACTGCCAAGCCAAAAATGGCAAATTTATTCAACTGAATAAAAGCAATTTGAACCAAGTCAAAAATGCATGGAGTCGTAAATTATTAGCGACCTATAGCAGCATAAAACAGGGTACAGGTGTATTTCAGTGTAGTCAGGCAGATGGACAGCGCTGGATGGTTGCTATTGAACCCGTTTCAGAGCGTAAATTAAATGACCGTTCTGAAACCCGCTTAGTCAGTTTGTATACAGCAATCATTGGACCCGAAGAACGTCGCAAAAACTATAATAAACAAGAAGAAACTGTAGCTAAAAAAGCCACACCAAGAAAAGCCAAAGCAACGACAATAAAAAACAATGCGAAAGATGAAGCAAAAAAAGAAGTAGAGACTAAAAAAGAAACCAAAGCCAAAGAGCCTGAAAATAAACCAACAGCGAAGCCAGTTGCAGAAACATCGCAGCAGATACAAATGCGTTTATATGTGAATGCTCGACGCGACCTGAATGCCGGAAAAAACCAAGTCATCGCTTGTAATAATGCACAGCGCGCTTATAGCTATGGCAAATTAAATGGTGCAAATGCCAATAGAGCCTATGCTGAATCAGGTATGCTCGTTGCAAAATGCTTAACGTCAGTGCCTGCATATAGCAAAAGTTATCCAAACGCCAATGCAAGAGCAAAAGGCATCCTACAAAACTTAGCGACCAACTATAACCACGCAGGGGCAAAAAATATGTTGAATCGTATGAAATAAACTTCAACAGGATAAAAGCCATTTGGGGAAATACGCTTTTATCCTGATCCAATGATGTACTCAGATAAAATTTTAAAAAATAATAAGGAAAAACCATGAGTTCAGTAAATGAAAATTATTTTAATACACCATTATTTGACCGAGAATTGACAGAAATTACAGTCAATATCGAGCAAACACCGTTCTTTTTGAATGATCGTGGGCATCCAACATATTTAGCATCACTTGGGTCAGGGATTCATTTAATTACCGAGTCGGCCACCAATGCGAAAATGACGATGGGAAATGGCTACGAGGTTCCTTCTGAAATTTCGACTAAAATTACCAATTGGGGGGAGCAAACGGAGCTTGATTTTGAAGGGCAACACTTCGAGTTTATGCCATTGGTGGCAACCAAAGAAACCGCGGCAGCTTTTGGTATCACCCTAGTCCATGAAGGTGAAGCGATTCAGATTCATTCAAATCAAAAACGACTGTCAGAAATTCATTATGAATACGGCATGATGGCAGGGCATTATTTGCCTTATGAAAATGCAACATCAAATTTAAATGGCTGTAAAACTTTAACGCCATTTGTCATTACTGATTTAGAACATCATGACTTTCCGCATATTTTTAGCGCGACCGATCAGGATCAATTGCCACTGGTCATCTCAGTAGGGCGCTATTTTCCAAATCTAGGCAAGATTTACTTGGCAGATTTATGGGTCAATCCGGGAGATGCTTTATACATTCCTGCGAAACCAAAATATTTAAATCCCGAGTTTATTGACCTACATAATAACCGTAATGCAGCACTTGCATGTTGGCGAGGTGATAGCAATAAATCGACATTGACCACCCATAGTTTGCTCGATACCCACGGACATTTTTACTGGTATTGGAATAGAAGGCCAACGATTCATCCTCTCATCTATGCACCGACTAGCAAAAATGAATAGTTGAGTTACATAGACCAAACAGCAAATACAGCACTTCATGATACAAAGGTGACTCAAGTTTTGGGAGTTTGGTCTATGGCTTACGGTTTATCTAAAAAATTACATCTACGTTTTTCACGACGTGCAGGTTTAGCTGTATTGACGCTCATCATGCTCGGGTCGACTCAGGTGAGTTTAGCGAGTCCGACGGTCGATCAGCTCAGTCAATGTTTAGTGAAATCGACCACTGCCGCAGATAAAACCACGGTTTTGCAATGGACCTTTTCTGCCTTGGCAGCGCATCCAGATTTAAAACAATACAGTAATGTCAGCGATGCGCAAAAAACACAACTCGATAAAAATCTGGCTCAAGTGATGCAGCGAATCTTGGTGGAGCAATGTTCTACGCAAACGCAGGCCGTAATTAAAGCCGACGGTCTACAGGCTGTAGGCGAAAGTTTTCAAGAGCTTGGTAGTATTACTGGGGATGAAATTTTAAAGACGCCTGAAATTAAACAACAACTACAAGGCGTACTGCGTTATGTCGATTTGAATAAATTGGTGACTAAATTTTTAACCCCAGAAATTTGGAATAAATTGGGTATCGTTCGTTAATGTTTAGTCTTAAATATTGATTATGGCTAATTTGTGGATGAACATTACCATCAAGCAAAATGTTAAGTTCAGGGTTGTATAATAAGCAGATTGTGTCTGTATCTATAAATGATTGATGGAATATTAAAATCATTTAATCAGTATTGTCTGCTTTGTCCTGTATGGCTTCCAATGATGTGTTGTATATGCAGAATGAAAATACGCCTTGACTCAGCTATATATTGAAACGACTTGAGCAGATGCAGAAAAAATAATATCTACAGATTTAGACCTTATATTTAGTATTAACTGAAATATTTTCAATCGAAAATATGGAAAATAGCAAGAAATAAACTTTTAAAGACGAACCAAATTCCACGTAATATAAAATTAAAAATGATTTCTATAATCACGTTTATCAAAAACTTTAAAAGCTTAAGTGATAATGATCTGAGTTGATATAGAAGCCATTTCAATAGACGAAAGGGTGCATAGCACATCAAATAAAATGGTTGCCGCTTAAAGCGCTGCCAACCCTCAATCCAAAGAGATTGTAATTTGCTAAAGTTTAATGAGGGTATTTTCTCACTGAAAACGAGGGCATACATCCACACAACAAAGAGGATGCCTAATATTGATAAACCAATCGAGAGTGCACTCATCTTACTTTTTAATGCATCGCGTTATAAAAATTCAAGATTGGACGTGCTAAATCCTGATGTTCTGCATTTAGTGTCACTTCGATACTTTATTAAAGGTATCTTCATCATAGTATTTAGCAATGCCATGGGTTTTTGCACCGAATTTGGGGATTTGATAGCTAAAAAACGCGGTGGTTTTGGATGGATGTACGAGATTTATTTTTTTATGCGGATCGACATAGCCACCAAATTCACTTTCTATACTTTCTTTCAGAATATGTGGAAAATAAAGAGTGGCATAGGGCAGACCACAGCCTACACATGCCGATGAATTGTATAAATCAATTGCCTCATTTCCCTGCGGATTCATAATCACCACAGAGCCAGTACCATTCGCTCCTGCAGTAGCTTGTATGTTATTCCATGATTTTGGCACTAAAGTTAAGCCGATACTCGGTAGCACAATTAATTTGAGTTGACTAGCTTGTTGCGGCGTTAAGGTAAATTTATAGATGCAATCATTTTTGCCACAGGCCTTTGCGTCTTTAAGTAGTCCATCCTCCATCGGATTTTCAACGGTGACGCCATACATAGGTACTTTCACATTGTTGTTAAAGGTGGCTTGTCCCAGTGCATAGAACTGATTAGTGTTTTTACGGTTGGCAGCACTGTCCCAAAATTGAGGGAAGCTAGGTTCAAAAACTTCAGGTTTAGCCGCTTGGGCTATACTTAAGCAAAGACTGAGTAAGGACAGGGCTATTATGTGTTTAATCATATGTTTAATTATCTTATGCATGATTTAAATTTTTATTAAATTTAACGTACATTGTAGCCTTTAGTGCAGACTAATTATATTGAAAAATTGCAATTCAAACATAAAAAAGCCTAAGCAAAATTTAACGATTTGCTCAGGCTAATGATGATCAAAACGCTTTGGCTGAATCTAAATTTAAAACAGTGAGTTATTCAAAAACCAAAACACTTTTACCTTTGGTATGACCTTCTAAAATATCACTATAGGCTTGCTGCGCATTCTTAAATTCATATTCACGGCTGACTGTCCATGTGAAACGACCTTCAGCAATTCCATCGACGATATGTTGTAAGTTTTTAGTGTTACGTTTAACCCATACTGGCTGAATTTTATTTGAAGATAATTTTCTACCAGCAATACTTCCCATAAATCCGCCAACTTTGACCACAGCAAGAGAGGTTTGAGTTGCTTCTTCCGAGCCGATCATATCAATAGAGACATCAAAAGGTGTTGGATGCACTGCTTTTAGACGTTCAACTAAACCTTCTCCATAAGTGACAGGTGTAGCGCCTAGTTTGCGAATATAGTCTTGATTGGCTGCTGATGCCGTTGCGACAACCTCAATGCCTTTTTCTACTGCGAGCTGTACCACAATAGAGCCGACACCGCCTGAGCCGCCATGTACCAGTAAAGATTGAGCAGGGCCCATTTCATCTAAAATGGTCATGGCTGTTTGTGCTGCGCCTGCAATTGTTCCAGCAATAGGCCAATCGATATTTTTTGGCTTGCGGATTAAATTTTCTAGTGGTACATCAATCACGGTTGCATGGGTAAAAGCACCGCCTGAACCGAGGACTTCATCGCCTACAGTCCATTCATTTTGAGAGCTGTCTACTTCTGCAATGATGCCTGCGTATTCTGTACCAAAGGTTTGCGGTAGGGCTGCATGTTTAAATTCGCCTGTCATGCGGCGTGCATCAATCGGGTTGATCCCTGAGGCTTTGACGTGAATACGTGCCATGCCTGCGGCTAAGGGTGGCAGTTCGTAATTTGCAAATTCGAGCACTTCGGGTTGGCCGTATTGGTGTGCTGCTAAGATGATTGATTTCATTTTCTTGTGCGTATTACATTTAGTTTTTTAAATCATGGTTGAATTATAGGCAGGTGGTGTTTATGGATTACAGAGCGAAAAATAGGACAGTGTTTTCTCGAAAAAAATTAGCCACATTTGTAAGATAGTAAAAGTTGATTAAAATAAAAATATTACAGATGAAAAAATAGATCATGAAAGCAAATTTAACTTTAATACTATTATTAATAACAGAAAGCAGTTGGTCTGCTCCAAGAATACAATTTTCTAAAGATTACAAAGATTTTGAGGGGAAACCTTTTAGTTATCTAAGAGTACAAAATAAAATTAATTTCGAATTAAGTTTTGAAGAGGGAAATTGTCTTTACCGACAAGTTTTACGTAATAAGTTATCGCCTATGTTCACTAAGAATTTTAATCCTTTTGATGCTGAGCCACCTAAATTAGGAGCAAAAAGTCTTGGGATGCGCTTTAAACCTAATGGTGTTCAGTTTTTAGAGTTCACATTGCCTGCAAAAAAAGAGATAGTATTTGGTCTTCGAAAATATCGTTTGAGAGATGGTATGAGAGAATCGTGTAATGAACATGTAGTTTACATTTTAAAATCAAAGAAAAATTATGAAATATTAGATCAAGGCTTGGATGATTTCTGTCAATTAAAAGTTAATCAAATCTTGATAAATGGAACTCGAAAAGAAGTGAAACCCATAAGATCATTATCTGCAGATAATGAATTAGATTATTGTAAATTAAAGAATTAAATATTTACTTCTCCCTAGTCCTTACATGTTCTTCGTTTTAAAGCAGTGCTTTAAAACTTGCTCAGAAGAGGTACGCTTTTAATAATCCTCTCCCTAGCCCTCTCCTTTAAAAAAGGAGAGGGAACACCACGTATCAAAATAATTACATGACCGCTCCCTCTCCCTCAGGGAGAGGGTTGGGGTGAGGGGCAGAAATAACGTATAAAGAAGGACCTTGAAAGTTGAATGCATCTTAAGTCCTTGAGTTAGGCGATGGAGGATACTTTTTTGATATTTACTAATAATTATCCAAATTTTACATCTTCTAGATATTGATATAGTTCAATATCACTATTAATTATATTTTTTTGGATCAACTTTATGATAGAAGTAATGCAGACTGATAAATAATAACGTAATTGATTTAAATCTTTTAATTCAATATTTGCATTTCCTCCATGGGCAATTCCACTTCTTTGAGCGTATAAATAAGACATTTTGTTATAGATGTACTTTCAGCTTTTTATATCTTTGCTTGCAATAAGAAAAGCTGTATTCTCAGATAAAGTTTTAGTTATTGAATCTCTACCATTTGTTAATAATGCTTCCATTCCTATTGCACAAAATAGAAAGCTTTCTCTATGGTTTTGAGATTTTATTGATGAAGAATACCAATTTATAGCTATTTTAAGTTTTTCAATTAATTTATTGTCATTATTTTTTGAGTGTAAAGGGAAGTTCAAATCTTTAAAAATTTCTCCAATTTGAATGGATGAATTTGTTTTTTTATTAAGATCTAGGACAACAAGATGTTCAAATTTTTCAGATGAGGAACTTAATCTAGAGTTATCGTAATTTACTATCAATGGGAAAGTATTCTCCTGTTTTTTTGAATCTAAACTAATATTAAAATCTAGATTAGTGCTATTTTTTGCTAAAAAAATCAATTCATTAATAAATGATTCGGCATCATGAATGCTTTGGTTTAATGAACTTTCATCGTCACCAAAATTGGATATTTCTAAAACAGTATTTCCTTCTAAAGAACTAATTAATTTTTCTAAATCTTTTTTATTGTACTCATCAATAGAATTGAAACTATTATTTTTTAACTTATATTTATGTATTTCTTCAAAATTGGATCTAATTTTTTCAGAAAAAGATATATTGGTTAGAGGGCAGATTCCTTCAAAATTTCCAATTTTAATATTTTCAAATTGATATATTTGGGATGATTTAAATCCATTTACATAGAAGTAATGAAATTTTATTTCTGTTTTATATTCTTCAAGATAAGACATAGTTTGTTGAAATTTTTCATATAAATTTATTTTGTTATTTAATAAGTATTCTTTGAATAATTTTTTGGTTTCTTTATCGATAGTTTTGTATGAAACATAATTTATTAATTTTTTTGCTTTTAGAATATTGATCAAGAAATCTCGCCAAGACCTGTTTATTTCTGGAGAGAAACCAAAATCGATATCACCAATAAATACAGCGTTTCCATCATTGATCCCATTCATTGCTGTTTCTATGTCTAAGCAATTTGCAATAAAGAAATTAAAGTATTCTTCAATACTTCTTTTTTTATCTAATTTTAATTTGTTGAAATCCATAAAAAACCCCGCATTAAGCGAGGTTTTATAACATGATATCAATTGATTAGGGAATAAATCAACCAATCAATTTCTTCATCAATTCATTCACTTGCGCAGGGTTGGCCTTACCACGTGACGCTTTCATCACTTGACCAACTAGACCGTTAAAGGCTTTCTCTTTACCAGATTTATATTCTTCAACCATCTTCTCATTGGCAGTAAGCACTTCTTTAATAATCGCTTCAATCGCGCCTGTATCAGTTTCCTGTTTCAAGCCTTTTTCAGCAATAATTTCGTCTGCAGTTTTGCCTTCTTCCCACATAAAGCCGAACACTTGTTTCGCGATCTTACCGCTAATGGTGTTGTCCACAATACGTGCAATCATGCCACCCAATTTCTCAGCAGAAACAGGAGAGTCGTGAAGATCTAAGCCGGCTTTGTTTAAAGCACCTGAGAACTCACCCATCACCCAGTTTGCAGACACTTTACCTTGCGCAGCACCGCCAGCAGCTTTCACTACATCTTCATAAAACTCTGACATTTCACGAGTCAGTGTTAAAACGTGAGCATCGTACTCAGTCACACCAAAGTCAGCGACAAAACGAGCACGACGTGCAGCAGGAAGCTCAGGTAAAGCAGCACGTGCCGCTTCAATTTGCGCATCTGCAATAATCACAGGCAACAAGTCAGGATCAGGGAAGTAGCGGTAATCGTTCGCTTCTTCTTTAGAACGCATTGAACGTGTTTCCATCTTCACAGGGTCGAATAAACGTGTTTCTTGGTCAATGGTGCCATCCCATTCTAGGATTTCCATTTGACGTTCAATTTCTACATTGATCGCTTGTTCAATGAAGCGGAATGAGTTGAGGTTTTTCAACTCGCAGCGTGTACCGAAAGGTTGACCCGGACGGCGCAGTGACACGTTACAGTCGGCACGGAACGAACCTTCTGCCATGTTACCGTCAGAAATACCTAACCAACGTACAAGGGTGTGAATCGCTTTAATGTAGGCAACTGCTTCTTCAACCGAACGCATATCAGGTTCAGATACGATTTCTAGAAGTGGTGTGCCTGCACGGTTTAAATCGATACCAGATTGACCTTCAAATTGGTCATGGATTGATTTACCTGCATCTTCCTCAAGGTGCGCGCGTGTTACGCCAATGCGTTTTACTGTGCCATCTTCAAGTTGAATGTCGATATGACCCAAGCCCACAATCGGGTTGTCCATTTGGCTGATTTGGTAGCCTTTTGGCGAGTCAGGGTAGAAATAGTTTTTACGTGCAAATACAGACGCTTGGTCGATATAAGCATCGATACCCAAACCAAAGCGAATTGCTAGATCGACCACTTCTTTGTTCAGTACTGGCAATACGCCCGGCATTGCAAGGTCAACAAGACTCGCTTGAGTGTTAGGGTCTTGACCAAATGTAGTAGATGAACCTGAGAAAATTTTGGTATTGGTCGCAAGCTGAGTGTGAATCTCAATACCAATCACCACTTCCCAACCATCAATCAGGTTAGATTTTGGTTTAGCAGCGTTCTTAGCCATTATGCATTCTCCTCAGCAATCGCAGCGCGTTGTGTATGCCAATCCGTTGCTTGTTGGTACTGATGCACCACAGACAACAATTGAGATTCTGACCAGTAGTTACCAATCAACTGTAAGCCAACAGGCAAGTTGTCTTTGTCAAAACCAACAGGCGCGTTAATCGCAGGAAGACCTGCAAGGTTTACCGCGATGGTGTAGATGTCGCCCAAGTACATTTCAACAGGAGACAGGTTTGCACCGATGCGGTATGCAGTAGTCGGTGCAGAAGGTGCAGCGATGACATCTACAGATTCAAATGCTTTTAAGAAATCTTGCTGGATTAAACGACGAACTTTTTGTGCTTTCACATAATAAGCATCGTAGTAACCCGCAGAAAGCGCGTATGTACCAATCAGGATACGTTGCTGAACTTCTTTACCAAAACCTTCAGAACGTGAACGTTTGTACAAGTCCATTAAGTCCACAGGATTTTCACAGCGGTAACCATAACGTACACCATCAAAACGCTGTAAGTTTGAAGATGCTTCAGCAGGAGCAATCAGGTAATACGTTGGAACATAGGCATCAGTCATGGTCAAATCAATCTCAACCAAGATTGCGCCCATTTCTTCTAACTTTTTCAGTGATTCTTCAACGCGTGCTTTCACGTCTGCATCTAAACCAGCAACATTAAAGTACTGTTTCGGAATACCAATGCGTAATCCTTTTACCGATGTGCCGTTGAGGTTCGCCACGTAGTTATCGACGTCTTTTTCAACCGAAGTTGAATCTTTCGCATCATGACCTGCCATCACGTTCATCAGGTAAGCACAGTCTTCAGCCGAACGCGCCATTGGGCCGCCTTGGTCTAAAGATGATGCATACGCGATCATACCGAAGCGTGATACACGACCGTAAGTTGGTTTAAGACCAGTCAAACCACAGAAAGATGCAGGTTGACGGATTGAACCGCCTGTATCTGTACCTGTTGCGAACGGCGCAAGATCAGCCGCTACCGCAGCAGCAGAACCGCCTGAAGAACCACCTGGAACATGATTTAAGTTCCAAGGGTTAGCCGTTGCGCCGTAGAATGAGTTTTCACTTGTTGAACCCATGGCGAATTCGTCCATGTTCACTTTACCTAAAGTGACAAGGCCCGCAGCTTTACCTTTCGCTACAAC
Source organism: Acinetobacter sp. YH12140 (assembly GCF_013418475.1). Classification (NCBI taxonomy): domain Bacteria; kingdom Pseudomonadati; phylum Pseudomonadota; class Gammaproteobacteria; order Moraxellales; family Moraxellaceae; genus Acinetobacter; species Acinetobacter sp. YH12140. The sequence continues at coordinate 600,786 of NZ_VPBZ01000003.1, read as the reverse complement.
GGTCGCGTCGTAAGGAGAGATAAAATTGTCCAGCATTTTAGAACCAGCAGTGGTTTTAATGCCTTGGGTACAGAAAATATCTTTATGTGCAATTGGTACACCGGTCAACGCAGTGGCATTGCCTGATTTAATTGCAGCATCAGCCGCATCTGCTTGCGCAAGTGCTTGTTCAGCTGTCACGGTCACGTATGACTTGACTTGAGCATCGATTTTTTCAATGCGTTTTAAATAGTGTTCAGTCAATTCGCGTGAAGAAAATTTAGCGCCAGCCAAACCTTCAGACAATTCACGAATTGATAAGTGATGTAAATCTGTCATGAGAAATATTTCTTTACGTTTAATTTGAAAAAATGTTGATCTGAATAAAAATTATTCAATCACACGCGGAACAAGGTACAAGCCATCCTGTACGGCAGGAGCAACTGCTTGATATGCTTCGCGATGATTGGTCTCAGATACCACGTCTTCACGTAAGGGCTGTGGATTGTCGAATGGACTTTTTAGTGGTTCAACACCGTCAGTATCGATGCCTTTCAGGGTTTCCATCATGCCTAAAATTTTATTTAAACTTTGAGCATAGTCAGCAGATTGCGCTTCATCTAGCGACAATCGAGCCAGATGGGCAATCGCTGAAACTGTTTGTGCATTTAGATCTGCAGAATGCTGTGCATCCGATGTAGACATAACATTACCTAATCAGTATTAAAAAAATTCAAAATATCGTGGCTTATAATAAGCGATTGACTTGTTCAAATCATCACATTTAGTTAAAGTTGCCACCTTGCGTCCATATAAAAGTTTAACTGAGAACGTCCCCGTGATTCTAAAACGACTAATTGGCTTGTTTTCGCCGGATCTTGCCATTGATTTAGGCACTGCAAATACACTTATCTATGCGCCAGGACGAGGCATTATATTAAATGAACCGACGGTGGTGGCAATTCGCCACAGTGGTTCACAAAAAATCGTTGCCGCAGTAGGTCTTGACGCGAAGCAAATGCTAGGTCGTACACCTGCAAATATTTCTGCGATTCGCCCAATGAAAGATGGTGTGATTGCAGATTTTGAAGTCACTGAAACGATGTTGAATCAATTCATTGGCAAAGTGCACGAAAAACGTTTGTTCCCACCTGCACCGCGTGTCGTGGTGTGTGTGCCATGTAAATCGACGTTGGTGGAACGCCGTGCAATCCGTGAAGCTGTATACAATGCAGGTGCACGTGAAGTTCGCTTAATTGAAGAGCCAATGGCTGCTGCAATTGGTGCAGGTATGCCTGTTGAGCAAGCTTGTGGTTCGATGGTTGTCGATGTTGGTGGTGGTACAACTGAAATCGCGATCATTTCACTTCAAGGTTGTGTCTATGCAGACTCACTACGTATCGGTGGTGATGTATTTGATGAACAAATCATTAATTACGTGCGTAAAGCACATGGTTGTGTGATTGGTGAAACCACTGCAGAAAACATCAAAAAAGAAGTTGGTATGGCGCTTCCAGAAGAAGGTGCAAAACCTTTGGAAATTGAAGTCCGTGGTCGTAACTTGGCTGAAGGTGTACCTCGTGCGATTACCGTAACTTCTGATGAAGTGACTCAAGCGATTTCTGATCCACTACAAAACATTGTGTCTGCGGTTAAATCTGCACTAGAGCAAACGCCACCTGAGTTGTCTTCAGACATCGCAGAACGCGGTATTGTGTTGACTGGTGGCGGTGCATTACTTCGCAATCTTGATAAGCTTCTTGCAAAAGAAACAGGTCTTCCTGTCGTGGTTGCAGAAGATCCACTATCATGTGTTACACGTGGTGGCGGTAAGGTTCTCGAATTCTTCGATAACCCTAATCATGACATGTTATTTGTAGGCTAAGAAAAGGACTCGGCGGGTGCAAACGCAACTGTTTTCAAGACAACCGCCATCTTTTCGCTCATTTATCATTGCGGTGATTACATGCTTGGTGGTGCTTTTCTTTGATTGGCGCATGCCGCATGTAATTCAACCGGCCAGAGACGTCTTGTATGCGGCATATAATCCAATTTATGCACTAGCAAGCTATCCAGTGTTATCGCGAGAATGGCTGAATCAACAAACCAAGTCTGAAGCTCAATTACGTCGTGAAAATACCGCGATGCAAGCAGAGTTAATTCAGGCTCAAGTCCGTTTACAGAAACTTTCTGAACTTTCTGCTGAAAATACTCGACTGCGTGGACTGCTCGATACACCACTCATTATTGATGGTCGTATGGAGATTGCCGAAGTCATTGGTACCGATGCTGATCCCTTACGTCATATTATTGTGATTAACCGTGGAGCCAGCAGTCAGCTTAAAGTGGGACAAACTGTACTCGATGACAAGGGCATTATGGGGCAAATTATCAATGTTTACCCGCATAGTAGCCGTGTCATGTTGCTCTCAGACAAAGAGCACTCTTTATCCGTGCGTATGGAGCATACCGGTATGCGTGCAATCGTTACGGGTACAGGTGACTTAGGTCGACTTAAGATGGAATACGTGCCAACCAGTGCCAATATCAAAGTCGGTGAAAAAGTCTATAGCTCAGGGCTAGGGGCACATTTCCCAGCGGGTTATTTGGTGGGTACAGTGTCGAAAGTCAGTCGTCACAATAGCGGTGAATTTGCCCAAATTGATATCAATCCTGCTGCCCAATTGGCAGGTGGTCATCATGTGGTTGTGCTATTTTCCGATTCTTTAGCGATGGAGCAACCGCATGTCACTCGCTAAGCTTAGTCGTCATACAGAGCGCGACCCATTATTTCCGATTATCTTTTCCATCATTTTGGCATCCGTGCTGATGGTGTATCCGCTTTCTTATGACCTATCGGGTTGGCGCCCATTATTCATGATGATGATCATGTTATTTTGGGTACTCTGTCAGCCGACATGGTGCGGTGTTTGGTTTGCATTTGCCACAGGTCTCTTTACGGACTTATTGACTGATGCGCCTTTTGGCATGAATGCACTGAGTTTTGTTGTCATTGCATTTGTGACACGCTTTTTGACGCGTGAACGTCGTATCCTCACATTTGGTAATTTATGGATTATTGCTGCAATGGCAATTTTCGCGCATTTACTGTTTGTGTGGATTGTTCAAGTGATGGGTGGGGCACAGTTTTCATTTGCTCGCCATTGGCAGCCAATTGTTACTAGCTTACTCATTTGGCCAATCATGTATTACTTCCTGAGAAAATGGCGCATATAATTTTAGCTTCGAGTTCTCCTCGACGACGCGAACTATTGCAACAATTAGGTCTGGAATTTGAAATTTTCAGTCCAGATATTGATGAGTCCGTGTTGGAAGGAGAACCTGTAGCGGATTATGTAGAGCGTTTAGCACGTGCCAAAGCTTGCGCAGTACAACAACAATTCCCTGATGCTATTGTTATTGCCGCCGATACCAGTTTAGGCGTTGATGAGCACATTTTAGGAAAACCAGCGTCGAAAGCACATGCTTTTTCTATGTGGGAAATGATCTCTGGACGAAAACATGATGTGTTTTCAGGTGTTTGTGTCAGTACAAAAGATCAAATATACAGTATAGTAGTGCGTACACAGGTTGAATTTCAAACGCTGAGTCTAGCTGACATGGAAAGCTACTGGGCAACAGGTGAACCAATCGGCAAGGCGGGAGCCTACGCCATTCAAGGAATTGCTGCGCGCTATATTCCTTGTATTGAAGGGAGCTACAGCAATGTCGTTGGGCTGCCTTTGTATGAAACCGTACAGTTATTACAGACAGTTAAGGCATTAAATTAACTGCTGCAACACAAGAATTTTTATAATGTTTTGAGTTTTGATATGTCTGACGAGTTGTTGATTAACGTCACACCGATGGAATGTCGGGTGGCGTTGATTCAAAACGGTACGGTCAATGAATTATTTGTTGAACGCACCGTGAAGCGTGGGTTAGTGGGCAATATTTATAAAGGGAAAGTTGTTCGTGTGCTTCCGGGTATGCAGGCTGCTTTTATTGATATTGGATTGTCGAGAACGGCTTTTTTACATATCAATGATATGGTCTGGCAGCGCAATCAACCGACTCCGAACGTTTTTGAGCTGTTACAACCGGGGCAAGTACTCACCGTACAAGTCATGAAAGATATGTTGGGTACCAAAGGTGCACGACTATCGACTGATCTTTCTATTCCTTCCCGTTACCTCGTTTTAATGCCATATGGCAGTCATACCGGTGTTTCACAGCGCATTGAGTCTGAAGAAGAACGTGATCGCTTGCGTAGCATGATTGAACGCATTCAAAAGGAACACAACTTACCGGGTTCAGTCATCGTTCGTACTGCCGCCGAAGGTATTCCTGAATGTGAAATTGCGCAGGACATGGCTTATTTAGCAAAACTGTGGGAATATATTCAACGTAAACAACGCAGTATTGTCGTACCTTCTCTGATTTTTGAAGAGCTGCCTTTACCGCAACGCGTCATCCGTGATTTGGCCAACGAAGATACGTCTAAAATTCAGGTCGACTCACGCGAAGTGCATGGCAAATTGCAAGAATTTGTCCAAGAATTTGTACCGAGTATGCAAAATCGCTTACTGCATTATCCGGGTGAGCGTCCAATTTTTGACTTGTACAATGTCGAAGAAGATATTCAGAAAGCCTTACAGACACGTGTAGCACTTAAATCTGGCGGTTATCTGATGATCGATCAAACTGAAGCGATGACCACGATTGATGTCAATACTGGCTCCTACGTCGGTGGTCGTTCACTTGAAGACACTGTGTTTAAAACCAATATGGAAGCCACACAGGTCATTGCACGTCAGCTTCGACTACGTAACTTGGGCGGGATTATCATTATTGACTTCATTGATATGCAAGAAGCACATCATCGAGAAGAAGTGATGAGCCAGTTTGAGAAAATGCTCGAGCGCGATCATGCCAAAACCAAGATCACTCAAGTGTCTGAGCTGGGCTTGGTGGAAATGACACGTAAACGCACCCGTGAATCTCTGGAGCATCTGCTTTGTGATTCTTGCCCGACCTGTCAGGGGCGTGGTTATGTGAAAACGGCTGAAACAGTTTGCTATGAAATTTTCCGTGAAATCTTGAGATATGCACGTGCTTATGAGTCACAAAGTGGTTTCACTGTGGTGGCACATCCGTCGGTGATTGACCGATTGTTAACTGCTGAAGCACCTGCGGTAGCTGATTTAGAGCACTTTATTAGTCGTGTGATCAAGTTCCAAGTGGAAAATTTATATACGCAAGAGCAATACGATATCATTCTGAGTTGAAATTGTAACAGAATATCGTTAAACACTTGTTACAACTGAGATTTTACTTTTGAACTGTTATTTTGAATACTAGACACATCAAATAGCCAAAGCCGTTTTCCCGTAATGAACTTGAAAATGGCTTAGCAAAAAGAGGTGTATTATGGGTGTTAGTAAAACAGTAATGAAAAGTGGTCTTAAAACTGTCGTTGAAGCAAAAGCGATCCATTCAGGTTATATCGTGGATGAGCGTGGTAATGAGGTTCAAATTACAGCGTCTATGATTCGTTCTGCTTGTCATCAGTTACTTAAACAGTGCCGAGCAATTAAAGCTTAAATATTGAAATATAAATAATGTAATCCAGAGGGTTAAAGCGCTAACGCGCAATTCTAAAATATTTAATGCGCTAAAATTTTATAAATAATGGAAAATAAATTTAATTATCAGTGTGTATCTACAAGTCATAATTAAACAATAACAACGGATTTGTTCACCTAAATTTTAGCTTATACACATAAATTACTCCAAAAAATTAATCAAAGTTCAAATACTAAAAACCCATCTACATTGTTTAATTTAGACGGGTTTTTAATTTTTTGGATGGTTCAATCTGCTGATGAACTGATACTAAGTTGTGAAGCAGGCGGTTAGCTAACCGCCTGTAACTTTGGGGAATCTTGATTCACAATAGCTTCAAATCGTTGAATTTCTTCTTCCAAATGCGACAGTAAATTTTGCATTTTTGGCAGTGCATTACGACATGCAGTTAGACCCACTTCAAGCTTATCTAAATAGCTAGTCATAGTGATATTAAGCGCTTGACCATCTAACACTATGGACGCTGGGTAGAGCGCTTCTAAACGTGCACCATTCCAATATAACGGCTCTTGTGGGCCGGGAACATTCGAAATGACCAAGTTAAAGGCCTGACGTTTTGGCATAAAGCCAGATGCAATATTTAAACCTGCTGCACTGTAGACAAAAGCACTGTAGTTTAAAATTTGATTTGAGTTCATCCGCTTAAAGCGTTCTTTGGCATTGAGCACACTACGACGCACAATCTTCAACCGTTCTAGAGGATCTTCTTTATGGGTACCAAGATTTGCCAAAATCATGGTAATACGGTTTGACATATCTGAATCGTCTGTACGAACAGATGCAGGCACCATGGCAATCAATGGCTTTTTAGGTAAAGCATTTTGTGTAATTAAATACTCACGTAATGCACCTGAACAAATTGCGAGCACAATATCGTTAATTGTTACACTAAGTGACTTGGCAATATGTGACAAACGTGAAAATTCAAAAGACTGAGCAGCGAAACGACGTGAAGAACTGACCCGTTGGTTTAATATTGAACTCGGCGCTTGGAAGCTAGATACATAATCTGGGTTACGCCCCATATCTTTCATTACAGTTTGTGATAGTTCATACAAAACTCGTGGAGTTGAGTCAAGTTGTCCCTTAATGGTCGATAACAAACCTTTCATACGACTGACTTTAGGCTGCTTCAGGCGTTTTGCACGGGGGCCCTCAACACACCATGGCGGCACGATACTTTTAGCATCTGGGTCATGTGAAAGTGATTTTTCAACTAAACGCATACCTGCAATGCCATCGACCATCGCGTGGTGGATTTTGAAGTACATGGCAAAACGATTGCCTTCAATGCCTTCAATAATATGGCAAGTCCAAAGCGGTTTTGCACGGTCAATCAGCGCACTGTGTTCTTGAGAAATATAAGTCAAAAGTTCACGAATACGACCGGGATGCGGCAGTGCGATATGGCGGAAGTGATGATCTAAATCAAACTCTTCGTCTTCATCCCAAAAGAAGCCGTTGAGTTTATTGTTAAAAGGAGGAATAGGAATGGATTTTGAATTACGAATATCTGCGACTAAATCTTGAATAAAAGTATCTGGTGCATTGTCAGGGATCTGAAATAAAAATAGACCACCTACGTGCATCGGTTGTTGCCGTTTCTCTAAATTTAAGAATATGAAATCAATAGGATGTAATGGACGCATAGCGTTGATTGCCTCACTGCAATTTCTACAGCTGCTCATGTATGAGTAGCATTGTTAGAATTATTAAATTGTCATTTGCAGTATAGCGTTTTTACGTTGAAATGATACGGAATTATGTGTATCGATGCGTTGAAAAAAACCACTGCTATGCAGTGGTTTTGTGCTCTTTATTTTTTCATGTTGCCTGCGTGTAAGCCGCATTCTTTATGGGTTGCATCTTCCCACCACCAGCGACCTTCACGTTCATGTTGATTCGGTAAAACAGGTCGAGTGCATGGTTCACAGCCTATCGAAATAAAGCCACGTTCGTGTAGTGGATTATATGGAATTTCCATGAGACGGATATAGTTCCATACATCAGCGCTAGACCAGTTTGCCAAAGGATTGTATTTAATTAATTGCTTGCCCGCACCTGAAAAACCTGGGTCAGCTTGTACCACTGGAATTTCATTACGTGTACCAGGGCTTTGGTCCTTACGTTGACCAGTGATCCAGCCATCTAAAGTGGCTAGTTTTTTACGCAAAGGTTGTACTTTGCGGATACCACAGCATTCTTTATGTTCATCTTGATAGAAGCTAAAAAAGCCCTTTTCTGTTACTAGTTTTTGTACCGCATCACTTTCTGGGAAACAGATTTCGATATCAATTTTATAATGTTTACGGACAGTATCTAAAAATTGGTAAGTTTCAGGGTGTAAGCGACCGGTATCTAAACTAAATACACGAAAAGGAATCCCTAAGTTTGATGCAAGATCAATCAGTACAACATCTTCTGCACCAGAAAAGGAAATCGCAACTTCACCTTGCTGGCTAAGCGCAAGTTTCATAATCTCAGAAGGTGATTTATCTGCATATTCAGATGCAAGTGCATCGACAAGGTCAATAGTAGGGATGGTAGTCATGAATGTCCTGGCTATAGGCTTGGAACGTTAAAACCTATATTAATTTATTTCAGAACTATTTTAATGGAAATGCTAAAACACACTTATCACTAAAAAATAGATACTTATGAAAAAAATAGATTTAAAAAAGAACAATGCATTTTTTTATTCTTCCGCTATGATATTGAAAAAATTTTTTCACTTAACAGAGGGTAGAGTGCATGGAAGTCGTTTGTTTAGATCTAGAAGGGGTTTTAGTACCTGAAATTTGGATTAATTTTGCGAAAAAAACAGGCATTAAAGAACTTGAAGCAACGACTCGTGACATTCCAGATTACGATGTGTTGATGACTCAGCGTTTAAATATCCTAAAACAACACGGTTTGGGTTTAAACGATATTCAAGACGTAATCGCAGATATGGGGCCATTTGAAGGTGCAAAAGAGTTTGTAGAGTGGGTGCGTACTCATTTTCAATTGATTATTCTTTCAGATACTTTCTATGAGTTTGCACATCCATTAATGCAGCAACTTGGTTGGCCAACGATTTTCTGCCACAAATTAGAAACTGATGAAAATGGTATGATCTCAGCTTATAAGCTTCGTCAACCTGATCAAAAGCGTAAAGCCGTTCAAGCATTGCATGGGTTAAACTTCCGGGTGATTGCAGCAGGTGATTCTTATAACGATACGACGATGCTTGGTGAAGCAGATGCGGGTTTCTTATTTGATGCGCCTGACAATGTGATTGCAGAATTTCCACAATTCCCACCAATTCATGGCTATGCTGCATTAAAAGAAGCGATTCGTAATGCTTCAGTTCGTGATATTCCAGCTTAATTCTGTATAGCTGGTTATAGAAAAGGGCGCTTATGCGCCCTTTCTTGTTTAATGCAAAGCTGTTCTAACAACTTAGAAGCGATAGCCTATTTTCAAACCATAGCCAAGCGCATGGTTATCTTCAAATTCACCTACTGGATTACCACCAGTTTGAGCAGTAGCATCACCTAACCAGAAGTATTTAACACCTGCTTGGATGAAATAGTTTTCAGCAGGACTATATTGACCACCTAGACCAACATTCCAATTCCCTTCAACAGGGCCTAAAGTCGTAATAGGGTTGCCAGCACCAGAGTCATAACCCACAGCTGCAGTACCCGCCCATTTATCATTGAACTTACGAGAAATACCTGTAGTGATTGAGTACTGATCGTCAGAATAATCAATTAAATTGTTGCCGCCTGAACGTTGGAATAATGCTTGCGGTGTTACTGCAAATTGATCCCAATGAACCCAGCGAAGGTTAGCAAAAGCTAAAGTGTTTGCAGCAATACCAGTTTGTAAATCTACGTTTACAGATTGCGGTGTAATTGCATCAACACGAGCGTCAGCTAAACCGATCGTAGTACCTGTAGGTAGAGTAACACCAGGAGCAACAGTCATAGGAGATGAAAGCGTATAAGTTTCTTCACCAGTTGCTTTGTGCTTAATTTCTGAACGATACGTTACAGAAGCTTTTAAAGCAATTTTTGGAATAGAGTAGGCGAAACCTGCTAACCAACCATATGCTTCTTCTTCAGCAATCTTGATGTTATAACCAGAAAGGCCTTGGTAAGCTAAACCACGGAGTTTGATATCTGCTTCAACAGTTTGCCATACTGGACCTGCATAGAAGTTCCAGTTCTCTGTTGGTTGGTAACCAATTAACGCTGTTAGGTTTTGTGTATCAACTTCAACACTTGTACCCGTGCCGTTTGAACCGAAGAAAAGTGAATTGCTGTCGTATGCTGCATCTGCACCATACGGTTGATCATAGATCAAACCTAAAGAAATTTTATCAGTCGCTTGTACTTTAATTGCTGCTGAAGGGAAGTAGTAGTCTTCACCCATGTCATCAACTTTATTTTTCAGTAAATCTTGACCTTCTACTTTTGGGTCTAAAATAGAAATGCCAGCTTCTGCGTAGTTACCAGGTTGTAAGAATGCTGAAATAGACTGACCTGAACGATCTAGACCCGCTGCAAATAATGATGCTGTTGGTAAAGCGGTAAGTAAAATTGCGTAGCTAAGGTGATTTAAGCGCATACTTTTCCCTGTTCGTAACTTTTGATGTTATTTCAATGTGTGGAAAGTAACATAAATAGAAAAACAGTAAATAAGAGTTGCTACTCTAAAAATGAACTGTATAAGTTAAAAAATAAGCAATGCTAGAGTAATTATTCTAGAAGGTGTTATTTATGTTTATGATTTATAAATAAAAAAATAGAGTATTTAACTTAATGTTTATCTTTGAACTTAAGAAATTCAAATGCTCAATCTATGAACATTTGAATTAAATTATTTTTACAAAAGTAGATTGGATATATTTCCAATCTACTGATACCGAGAATTAGAAGCGGTAACCGATTTTTAGACCGTAAGCCCATGCATCGTTATCTTCAAATGATGCTACTGATTCATTTGTACCAAACATTGATGCAGGTTGTGCTTCAGCATCACCTAACATGAAGTATTTAACACCACCTGCGATAAAGTAGTTAGGCGCTGGGCTGAATTGTAAACCTAAGCCAACGTTCCAGTAGCCTTCAGTAGGACCAAGTGTTGATACAGGGTTGCCTGCACCAGAATCCCAACCTACAGAAACGTTACCAGCCCATTGTTCACTCAATTTACGACCTATACCAACTGTGGCATTGATTTGATCGTCAGAATAAGCAACAAGGTCAAATCCACCAACAGGACCACGACCAAGGGCACCTAATGTTTCAGATGCTTTACCAAAAGCGGTTGGGCGAATTGCAAAATTTGACCAATCTACCCAACGTACATTTGCAAATGCGACAGTGTCGGCCATGATACCAGTTTGAAAATCAAGGTTAACAGACTGCGGTGTGGTGATCTTAGTGTCAGCACGCGTTGAAAAAGCACCGCCTAGTAGAGCACTGCTTCCAGTTTCAGTGGTTGCAGCTTCGTGATCAATCTCAGAACGGTAAGTAATAGATGCTTTTAAAGCAATTTCTGGGACTTGGTACGCTAATCCTGCTAACCAACCAACGGCACTATCTTCTTTCATATTTGCATTATATAAACCGAGAGCTTGGTTTGCTCCATATGCAATACCGCGTAGTTGAACATCACCTTTTACTGTTTGATAAACACCACCGCCGTATATGTTGAAATTTTCAGTCGGTTGAAAACCTAATATCATCGAGATATTTTGAGTGTTAACTTCGACTTCCGTTGTTTCGCCCATTAATTGGAATGCGCCAGGGTTACCTGCAACTGGTAGTGTTTGATCTGTTGCACTATATTTAGCTTCTGCACCAAAAGGTTGATCATATAGTAAACCAAAAGAAAAATTATCAGTTAGCTGTAATTTTAATGCTGCGTGTGGAAAATAGTAATCACCCGCCATGTCATCTAGTGATGTATTAGCAAGAGCTCCTAATGTTGGGTTGCTAGCAGGTGCAGTGCTGTTCATCTTCCCTGAAACATTCGGATCTAAAACCGAAATACCTGCTTCAAAATAGTTCCCTGGTTGTAAAAATGCAGAAATAGATTGTCCTGAACGATCTAGTGCTGCTGCAAAAGCACCTGTCATTGGAACTGAAGCAAGAATCATGGCTGTAGCTAAAGTTTTTAATTTCATTCTTCGTCATTCCTTGAGATACGAATTTGATTTTTATGGTTACTGCATATATTCGTTATGGAAAACTTCTTAATACTCTTAGGCTTAATTGTTACTCCATGTGACAAAAATAGCACAATTAAAATAAGAGTAAATGCTCTAGATTGAAAAATATGGCTAAAAGTTGCTATTTTTAGAGTAAAAGTACTAATTAGTATATATAACATTTTGATTATTATTTAATATTTTCATTTAGCGCATTATTTTCTAAACCTAGAAAAAAATTGAAAAAATTTTGATATGAGCAGTCATAAATTGATTTTTTGGCCTTATGGACCATACTATGTGTCGTTTTTTGCATTGAGAGGTAGGTGGTTAGCACATTTTAAAGCGCTATTTAACTGTTCTTAAAAATAGTCTTTGAACAGTAATCTTTGTAAAAACAATAACTAAGTTAAAAACTGTAATTGATGGGTTTTTAGTGTGAAAGGTTCTTTCTTTATATTTATTGGTATATATGGGGGATTACAAATACAGGGAGGAGGGATATCTCAGAAATTGTGCGCTCTGCGGGACTCGAACCCACGTCGGTCGCTTAGGAGGCAACTGCTCTATCCAGTTAAGCTAAGAGCGCAAGACGGAGGCTAATGTACTCCTATTTTAGCTAAAAAAAAAGTTATTGCCGAAACAATAACTTTTTAAATTACTTAGTCTTTATGAACTTCATTGGGGTCAATGTCGCTCAAATCTTTAGGATTAAGATAGTTAAACATTAATAACATGACTGTAATCCAAACAGGGATCATTAGAACAGATTCCATAAAGCCCTGAGTCCACATAATAAATAGAACTAAAGCAATAAAGATCAGAACGATGTAGTTGCTGACTGGTGCCCAAAGTGCAGGATAAGACGTTGTAAAATTCAAAATACGTTTTGCACGACGGAACTGTAAGTGAGTCATGGTAATCATCGCCCAGTTCAGGACAAGTGCACCAACCACCACATACATTAAGTGACCAAGTGCATCTTCGGGTACGAAGTAGTTTAAGAGTACACAGCCGAAAATCAGTACTGCAGAAAGTAATACTGCTGGAATTGGTACGCCACTTTTGTTGGTTTTAGCGAAAACTTTTGGGGCATTACCTTGTTTTGCCAAGCTGTAAAGCATACGGCTATTGGCATACATACCGCTGTTATAAACAGACAGTGCTGCAGTTAGGATAATGAAGTTCAGTAAATGTGCAGCCCAATCAATACCCAGTTGGCTAAAGATCATCACAAATGGACTTTTGTCTAGACCACCTAGTTCAAGTTGATTCCATGGCACAAGTGACAATAGAATAGTCAAAGAACCCACGTAGAAAATCAAAATACGAAAAACAACTTGGTTAATTGCTTTTGGAATAGTTTCTTTTGGATTTTCAGCTTCCGCTGCCGCCATACCAATCAGTTCAATACCACCGAAGGCGAACATCAAGAATGCCAGCATGAAGAATAAGCCTTCAAAACCATTTGGGAAAAAGCCGCCCTGACTCCATAAGTTGGTAAATGATGCTGTTGAGTTAGCATCTGCAGTCAGTAGCAAATACAAACCGAATACGATCATCGAAATAACTGCAGTGACTTTAATAATCGACAGCCAAAACTCAGATTCACCATAAAACTTCACATTACCTAAGTTTACTAAGGTAATAATCACGAAGAAGAACAATACAGATGCCCACGCTGGAATATGAGGCCACCAGTAATTGATGTATTTCGCAACAGCGGTGAGTTCTGTCATTGCCACTAAAATATAGAGAATCCAGTAGTTCCAACCTGTTAAGAAACCTGGAAATTTCCCCCAATATTTATATGCAAAATGGCTAAATGAACCCGCTACAGGTTCATGGACGATCATTTCACCCAACTGACGCATAATTAGAAAGGCGATCAGACCGCCAATGGCGTAGCCGAGAATAATGGATGGTCCAGCAGATTGAATCACATGCGCTGAGCCCAAGAATAAGCCTGTACCAATTGCACCACCCATGGCAATCAATTGAATATGACGATTCTTTAAGCCACGCTTGAGTTCGGAGGAATTGGTAGTCAAGTTACTCTTCCCGAGAATGGTTTAATTTTGGTAATTGTAATGTATAGAGAATGAATAGCCTAGTAGCTCAAAATTTATGAAAAATATTTATATATTTAATAACCTATTTTTCGTTTTAAATGCTGAATTAAAAATTTATGAATCAATAGATTAATTTTATTTTAATTGAAATTCTGATGCTTGGCTTTATATGGAAAAGGTATCGAATGTTGTTTTTTTATACTTAAGTCATGTGATTGTTAAAAATTCAATTAAACATTGTATGATGCAAAAGCGCAGAAAAGAACGCTCTGCCAAAACACAATGATAAAGATTAAGGATTCAATAAAAATGAGTTTTGCTCCCCAAATTAAGATTGCAGCGACTTATATGCGTGGTGGTACTAGTAAAGGTGTATTTTTCAAGCTAGATGATTTGCCGCTTGCAGCACAACAAGCTGGAAAAGTTCGCGACCAACTTTTATTACGTGTGATTGGCAGTCCAGATCCTTATGGCAAACAAATTGATGGGATGGGTGGAGCGACATCAAGTACCAGTAAAACCGTGATTTTGGCAAAAAGTTCACAGCCTGAGCATGATGTAGATTATCTATTTGGACAAGTGTCGATTGATAAAGCATTTGTCGACTGGAGTGGTAACTGCGGAAACTTAACGGCAGCGGTTGGTGCATTTGCCATTTCAAATGGTCTGGTTGAGGCATCACGTATTCCTGAAAATGGTTTGTGTACGGTTCGTATTTGGCAAGCCAATATTCAAAAAACCATTATTGCGCATGTACCTATTACTGATGGTGCAGTACAAGAAACTGGTGATTTTGAACTAGATGGTGTGACCTTCCCAGCAGCCGAAGTTCAAATTGAATTTTTAGACCCCGCAGATGATGGTGAAGATGGCGGCGCTATGTTCCCTACAGGGAATTTGGTCGATACCTTAACCGTACCCGATGAAGGCAGTTTCCCTGCAACATTTATTAATGCAGGCATTCCAACCATTTTCTTAAATGCAGAAGATATTGGTTATGTCGGCACTGAACTGCAAGATGCGATCAATGGTGATGCCAAGGCATTGGCCCGTTTTGAAAAAATCCGTGCTTATGGTGCGCAGCAAATGGGTTTGATTTCAGATATTGCTGAAGCAGAACAGCGTCAACATACCCCAAAGATTGCATTTGTTTCAAAGCCGAAAGCCTATACATCTTCGAGTTCTAAACATATTTCAGAACAAGATACGGACTTATTGGTTCGTGCCTTATCAATGGGGAAACTGCATCATGCCATGATGGGTACAGCGGCAGTTGCCATTGGTACAGCTGCGGCGATACCGGGGACGCTTGTGAACTTAGCCGCGGGTGGTGGGGAGCGAGAAGCTGTGCGTTTTGGACATCCATCTGGGACGCTACGTGTAGGTGCGCAAGCAATTTATGAAAATGGTCAGTGGGTCGTTAAAAAAGCCGTGATGAGCCGAAGTGCGCGTGTCTTAATGGAAGGCTGGGTGCGTATTCCTGGGGATAGTTTAGATTAAGCATTTAACATCGAAATAGAAATCAGCCTCTGCTTTGCAGGGGCTTTTTTTTTGCCTTTATCTTTTATATGAATAAGCAAATCATGAATTGTTATATATTTTTATATAATATGAACTGCATTTAATATTAGAAAGTTTCTGTGATTTATGTCAGATTAATTTTGTTAGCATTTTGCGTAGCTTTACCCTGAAAAAAAGTAGCGAAACCATGCTTAAAAAAGACTTAATAAAATCGGACCTACCTACTGAACAATTGGCTGTATTAGAAGCGTTGCCAATGCCTGCTGCGTTATTTTCTGCGACAGCTGAGCTGATATGCGCCAATCAAATATTTAAACATCGATTTCAGTCAGACTTACAAGAGATCGTATTAAATCACGTGTCTGTGATGCAGCAAAAGACCAAAGCCACAAGTTCTGAGTTTGATTTACGCTGTTTAGAGAACGATAGCATTGAACCCTTTATGTATAGTGAAAATGAACGGCATTATTGGTTCACGCTCAAACCAAAGTTTCAACAAAGTGGGGATTTGGAACATGTACTGTTGTGCTGTGCGGACATTACAAATTTAAAGCAAGTCGAATTATCACTGTTGAAACATAACCAACAACTCGAACAACAAGTTTATTTTGATTATCTGACAGGGATAAAAAATCGACGAGGTTTTGATTTAGATCTTTCTCAGTGGCAAAAAAGCTTCGCGGTTGAACAAGCCAATGAAATTTGTTTGATGATGCTCGACTTAGACAATTTTAAGCAAATCAATGATATCTACGGTCATGCGTTTGGCGATGAAGTTTTAAGAAAAAGTGCGCAGCTTTTAAGGATGCAAATTAGTCAACATGCAGATGCACAAATATATCGCATGGGTGGGGAAGAGTTTGCAATGATTTTGCCACGCACGGCTATATCGACTGCATGTTCGATTGCACAACAATGTTGTGAGCAAATCTATGCTTCTTCGATGAATTATGCGGATAAGGCTCTACAACTGTCTATCTCATGCGGAGTGGCTTTGTGGGATGGTACGGAGTCATTTTTTGAAACATTGGCACGTGCCGATCAGGCTTTATATCAAGCCAAGAAAGGCTCGAAAAATTGTACCTGTTTTAATGATGGACAAAATGTGGCGCTATTTGAGGAAACGACATTTAAAAAACCATCAAATTGTGGGAAAAACACATAGATTTAGGCCGTAACATAGAGAAAGATCTGAGAAAGCAGTATGATGCAACAGGTCAAAATTGACAGAAAACATTGGCAATCAATTTGCTAATGAACGAAGCAGTTAAATATTTAAAGTATTTGAGGTGAATGTGTCTTCTTTAACAGACGTTTCCACACATGCCCTGACAGAAGCGCAGCAGCGTATTCAGCAGGATTTACTGACAGCGCTTGATGCATTTTCAATTCCAGAACCCTTAAAAGGGGCGGTGTATCATGCTGTGATGTTGGGTGGAAAACGTGTTCGACCGGCACTTTGTTATGCAACAGCAGCGTTAAAACCCAATACAAATTTTGCAGCCGTACGCCGTGCTGCAGTGGCGATCGAATTTATTCATTGCTATTCATTGGCACACGATGATTTGCCGTGTATGGACAACGATTTACTCCGTCGTGGTCAACCAACCTGTCATGTGGCTTTTGGTGAAGATACGGCTTTACTTGCTGGCGATATTTTACAATCGATGGCTTTTGAAGTTTTAGGCAGCCGTCTCTTTGATCAAGGCCCAGCCGTTGAAGCGCCGATCATCTTAAAGCAAATGCAAATTTTAGCGACTGCAACTTCCAAAATGGTCAATGGCCAAGTTCTAGACTTACAAGCGGAAGGCAAGCATGTCAGTCAGGATGAACTGGAAAATATTCATCGAAATAAAACTGGTGCTTTAATTTCTGCTGCAATCATGATGGCTGCAGTGACAATATTTAATGGCACAGATCAAGCCATTCCTAAACTCCGTGAATTTGGTCTCGCGATTGGTTTAGCGTTCCAAGTTCAAGATGATATTTTAGATATTATTGCTGACACTGAAGCATTGGGTAAAACAGCGGGTAAAGATCAACAAGTGGATAAATCCACATATCCTGCGTTAATGGGTCTCGAGCAAGCGCAAGCTTATGCAGAAGAATTACATGCACAAGCACTTCAAGCTTTGGATTATTTTGCAGAAGATGCGGCAGAATTACACAAGATCACGCAGTTTTTATTAAAACGTCAAAGTTAATATGACGTAGTAAAGACATTAGCCCACACATTTAACATGTTGTGGGCTTTTTTTATATCAAGTACATTTGGAACAGAAGTCAAGAAACCTCTAAGTAATATCTAAATGGATGACATGATAAAAAACAAAAAAGGACGCTAGGCGTCCTTTTTTGCAGATATTAAAATTTAGAACTTAAATTTAAGTGCTATTGGTCTTAAATACTTTCTTTATAGATACGATCTGCTTCTTCAAATTTTTCAGTGACTTCAGCAGATGGTGCTTTGCCCATTAAGCTCACAATGATGATTGCAATGAGTGAGCAGATGAAGCCCGGTATAATTTCATAAACGCCTGTATCGCCCCAGAGGTTTTTCCATAGAATAACCATAACAGCACCAACCACCATACCTGCTAAAGCACCATTGAGTGTCATGCGTTTCCAGAACAATGACATGATAATCAGTGGGCCAAATGCAGCACCAAAGCCTGCCCATGCATATGCGACGAGACCAAGGACTTTAGAGTCAGGATTACCCGCCATATAGATCGCAAGCAACGCAATCATTAACACCATAATACGGCCGACCCAAACCAATTCTTTTTGTGAAGCATTTTTGCGTAAGAATGATTTATAAAAGTCTTCAGTTAATGTACTTGAGCAGACTAAAAGTTGACAGCTTAAGGTACTCATGATGGCAGCTAAAATCGCAGCCAATACGATACCTGCCACCCATGGGTTAAATAGAATTTTAGTCAATTCCATAAAGACCGTTTCAGGGTTTGCTGTAACGACACTTGACAGTTCTGGATGCTGTTGGAAATAAGCAATACCGAAGAAGCCTGCTGCAACTGCGCCACCGAGGCAGAGCGTCATCCATGTCATACCAATACGGCGTGCATTAGGAATCGATTTAACTGAATCTGCTGCCATGAAACGCACTAAGATATGCGGTTGACCAAAATAGCCTAAGCCCCATGCCAATAATGACATGATTGCGACAAAACTTAAGTCAGCAAATACATTCATCGCTTGAGGGCGTGCTGCTTCTAGTGCCAGAGTGAACTGGCTTAAATCAGAGAATGACAACATGACCACGATAGGGGTAAGTAGCAAGGCAAAAATCATAAAGCCCGCTTGAATGGTATCGGTCCAACTCACAGCAAGGAAGCCACCAATAAACACATAGCTCACTGTTGCGATGGCACTGATCCAAAGCGCAGTGCTATACGACATACCAAACATACTTTCAAATAATCGAGCGCCTGCAACCATGCCTGAAGCACAGTAAATTGCGAAGAAAATCAAAATAATCACAGCAGACACGATACGTAAGATTTTCTTTTGATCGTTAAAACGATTTGAGAAATAGTCAGGTAGGGTCAAAGCATTATTTTGAACTTCGGTATGTACACGGAGACGACCTGCTACAAGTAACCAGTTGAGCCAAGCACCGATGATCAGACCAATTGCAATCCACATTTCAGATAAACCTGAAAGGTAAATCGCCCCCGGAAGACCCATGAGCAACCAACCACTCATATCCGATGCACCTGCAGAAAGGGCAGTGACAAAGCTCCCTAATCGGCGGCCACCTAAAATGTAGTCAGAAAAGTTACTGGTCGCACGGTATGCAAGTAAACCGATCACGACCATGGCGACAATATAAAAGAGAAAGGTAATTAGGGTGGGATTCAGGGAGCTCATACGGTATCCGCTTTGGCGTTGGACAATTGCGTTTAATTAGGGGACTCAATGGGATTTGCCTAAGCCAAGTAGGTGAAATCGAACGATAAGTCCTAAAACGTCAAAAAAATAACGTGAAATTTAAACATAAATTCACAAACTTTGCCTTCTTTTTTGTTTTGGGCATAAAAATGGGCCGTATGTCACGACCCATTTTTACTAATGTGAAGATTTAGTTATTACGTCCCATTACACCACGAATCGTATTCAGTACATCCGCAGGTAATACCACAGTTTTGGCATTATTAGATTTAGCCATATCTTGCATGGCTTTGACGTATTGTTCACCCAGTAAGTACGCAACTGGAATTTCTTTATCGCCGACGGCTGAACTCACCATTTCAATTGCACGTTGAGAAGACTCTGCCAGTACCACTTGAGCTTCTGCATCACGACGAGAGGCTTCTAAACGACCATCAGCTTCCAAAATAGCCGCTTGTTTTTCACCGTCTGCCTTGGTCACTGTCGCACGACGTTGACGTTCCGCTGCTGCTTGCTCTTCCATTGCCGCTTGCATGGTATGAGAAGGTTTAATGTCTTGAATTTCTACAGTTTTAAGCGTAATACCCCAGTCAGAGATATCGTCAGAAATTGCGGCTTTAAGTTTAGCCTTAATATGATCACGCGATGAAAGTGCATCATCGAGGTCCATTTCACCGACAATAGAACGTAAAGAGGTTTGCACTAAGTTTTGAATCGCCCATGTGTAGTTTTCAATACCGTAAACTGCTTTTTCAGGTGTGGTTAAATTGATATAAGCCACAGCATTCATCAGTAGTACCGCGTTGTCACGTGTGATCACTTCCTGAGAGGGAATATCTAACACGATATCTTTGGTTGTGACTTTATAAGCCACTTCATCGACATACGGAATCACAAAGTTCAGTCCCGGATTGAGCGTGGTATGGTATTTACCTAAACGCTGAACAATCCATTTATAACCTTGGGGAACAATACGGACACCTTTAAAAATGGTGACGGCTACAAAAACTAAGAGCGCTAAAAAAACAATAGAAACACCAGACATGTCATTTCTCACTTATTTATGGATTGTCAGTGGGGTGGTTGCTGCTGTGCAGTTGGACGACTAAATCATTGCCTAAAATATCGGTCACGCGAACACGATCGCCGACTTGAAGTGCATCTTGGGTACGGCAATGCCATTCGTCTGAACCTAAAACAGGCATTGGGAAGCGAACTTTAACGCTGCCATGATTGAGCTGGGTTTGAATCACCATACCCACTTGGCCAATCGTCGCTTCACGGGACAGACCTGCTTTGGTTTTATCGATGGATAAAGGTTTAATAAATTTGAACCACAAAAATGTGCAGAGCACGGCAAAAATAATCCAAACCACAATTTGGACATTAAAGTCCATGGATGGAAAGATCCAATATAAGATCCCAACCAAAATTGCAGAAACGCCAAACCATAGCGCAGCAAAAGACGGCAAAATCAGTTCAAAAAGCATCAAAACGACGCCCAATACAAACCAGTGCCAAGGTTCTAAAATAAATTCCATACATCTACTCTTATATAAGGGTGAATTAATATAGATGAACCAGTATCTATATCAATGTAGCAGATGTATAACTCAATGAATATAAAAAAAATCGTTGAATTATATTTTCGCTTTTGGTGCTGGTTTAAAGGCCGCAGGGGACTGTTTAAAGTTATCGATCGCCTTAATAATGCTATTCACTTTGAGCTGTGCGGCTTTTTCACCTTCTAAAATCGTCGCATTGCTCGACTTCAAATCGAGTGTGCCAATATGTCCCACTTTAGGTTGAATCACGAAATTGGCATTTTTTAGTTCTTCATTAATACTTTGTTGTCCCATGATGTTAATGGTTTGATCGAGCAAACCAAACATGCTTACGGCTTTGCTACCATCAGGACGCGCAGAAATATCCACCGCAATCACGATATCTGCACCCATATCACGTGCGGTTTTCACTGGAATTGGGCTGACTAAGCCACCATCGACATATTTCACCCCTGCAATAGTCGCAGGTACAAATACATTCGGAATGCTGCACGATGCACGTACCGCTTGGCCTGCATTACCACGGTTAAATTCAGTTTTACTGCCATTATCCAAACGGGTAGCTACAGCAGCAAAGCGTTTTGGAAACTGTTCAATTGGTTTATTGCCGACGTTTTTATTGACAAAGTCTTGCAGTTTTTGTCCTTGAATAATGCCTTGGCTGTTTAAGGTTAAATCGCGAATATCAGACTCTTTGAAATTTAGGGCCAATTGCTGCATTTGATAAGGCGTTTTACCGCTGGCGTACAAGCTACCGACAAAACTACCTGCACTGGTCCCAGTCACAATCTTAGGTTTAATACCGTGCGATTCAAGCACTTTAAGCACGCCAATATGAGCAAAACCTTTGGCACCGCCACCACCGAGCGCAATCGCGATCACCGGTTCACGTGCTTTGGCTGGTGTTGGTGTCGTGGTCGCAGGCGTTTTGGTTGCAGAATCACAGCCAGTGAGTGCCAATACAAAGAGGCTAGGAATCAGGTATTGCAAAAGTTTCATGGGTGAAATCTGATGGTTAAATATACAAAGTGCACATCACATCAAAAAAAGAGCCATTTGACTAGGGCTTTTTCCAGTGCTTTTGTAACGGCAAGGCCAACCATTCGGGATTTTTCGGGGAAAATTTCCCGTCATAAATCATCAAAATTTTTTCAAGATCAGTTTCAAAATCTCCACTCGGTTCAAAAACACCCAAGCAATGAATGGTTTTTTTTGCATAATCAAAGCTAAACATCACGATAGGAATCTGTGCTTCATAGGCAATATAGTAAAAACCACTGCGGATTTTATCGGCTTTTTTTCGTGTTCCCTCAGGTGCCATTCCAATCCAAATTTGATCTGTCGCTTGGACAATCTCAGCAATTTCACGTGTCAGTCCATGTGGATTTTCACGCTGCACAGGGATCACGCCGACCCAATCCAAAAGTGGTTTTAAGGGGGTATCAAAAAGGGTGTTTTTACCAAAAATGGTTATTTTTATCCCGATTCCAAGCAAGGCAAGAAAACCATGCCATGCATCTATATTAGAAGTATGCGGAGAAATGATCGCTACAGCTTTGGCAAGGTTGGGAAATTCGCCGTCAAATTTCCATCCTTGTGCCAAAAAAAGTTTTTTAAAAATAGCGCGGCTCAGGGGGGAGCCGCGTGATGGAACTTGATCGGGCAAAACTGGAAATAATTGAGTCTTTTGATTCATTGCATATTCTTATATAGGTGAAATCCATTTTTGATGTGATGCACATTTAAAAGTACGGCATCAGCATTGACCTTTATCTTAGGTTGATGATTTTTTTAGATCATTGGCAAAATAGCCGTATTTTGACTACTCTAAATGTAACTTCAGCGCACTCAACATTTAGGAACTTATGATCCAGCTTCGTCAGCTCAATCTTTTACTGTTTTCTTTATATTGGGCGCAAGGGTTACCTGTCGGTTTTATGACGCATGCTTTACCAGTGATTTTAAGAGCGCAAGGTGTTTCTTTGGCACATATAGGTGGCTTTGGATTACTCATGCTGCCATGGTCGATCAAAGTTTTTTGGGCACCGTGGATTGATCGACATGGTTCAAGGTCCAAAGGGCACTATCGGAGTTGGATTATTCCAATGCAGTTGTTGTCCGTGTTGGTCTTGGTCTTCCTGTCTTTTTTGCCGATCCAAAGCTTGAATGAACCAATGTATTTGCTGCTGTTTTTTGTGGCTTTACTCAGTATGAATTTGGTCGGTGCAACTCAAGATGTTGCAACGGATGGCTTGGCTGTCAATATTTTAAAAACTGACCAACAGCACTGGGGCAATACCTTTCAGGTGATTGGTTCAAGACTTGGCTTTATCGTGGGTGGTGGCGCTGTGCTTTGGGCCTTGGATTGGTTGAATTGGCAAGCCACCTTTCTGTTTTTAGCGGCATTGGTGTTCATCAATACGATTCCTATTTTTCTGTATCGAGAACCTTCAAAGCCACCAATCAACATAATTTCCTCTCAAGAGAATGATAACAACCATAAACATACTTCAGGCTTGTTCTACGCCATTCGCCAGTATCTGACTTATTTTACTCAAACTAAAACTCTCTCACTGTGGCTGATGATCTTGTTGAGTTTTAAGCTTGCAGATGGTCTGGCAGGTCCTTTACTTAAGCCACTGATGGTCGATTTAGGATTGAGCTTTAGTCAAATTGGTCTGTATATCACCATGTTAGGTGCGGTGGCTGCTTTAATTGGGGCGGGGCTTGCAGGTCTTAGCTTGAAGTATATTTCTCGGGCGCAGGCCTTGGTTTTCTATTCGGTATTGAAAATATTCAGTTTATTTGCCTATGCATGGCTGGCTTTGCAGTTCGAGGCAAAACGGCCCGTCCATGAATGGCTGATCTATGGGATCAATGCTGCCGAAGACATGATTTCAGCCATGCTGCTCGTGATCATGCTGACTTTGGTGATGCAATATAGTCGTAAAGCATTTGCAGCAACGGACTTTACATTTCAGGTTGCCATTATGGCTACGGTGAGTGGAGGGCTGTATAGCATCAGTGGCATAGTGGCCGATCAGTTGGGTTATAGCACTTATTTATTTTGGATCACAGGTTTGGCTGCATTGAGCTTAGTCCCGATTCTATTTTGGGGAAAAGCATCAAAAAATGACCAAAATCACTTCTAAATCATGATTTTGGTTGTTTTTTATCAGCTAAAGCACTAAAAGAGCAATGCAAATATTATTTTAATAATTTTGTAATATGTTTCCCGTGTGTAATATCTGTTACAAAATAATTTAAGGAAAATTTTTGATGAAAACTAAGTTAGCAGCGGCTATCGCATTGAGCCTTTTGGCTGGCTCAACCTTTGCAGCACCAACCCTCTACGGTGAAATTGATGCGTCTGTTGATTATTTACCTGAAGATAATAAAACGGGTGTTTCAGACAAAGATGTCGTTGAAATCAGTTCAAACAGTTCTTTCTTGGGTTTAAAGGGCGATGAAAAACTGACTGACCGTTTAAGCGCAGTTTATGCAATTGAATGGGCATTTAACTCAGACGGCGAAGGCGATGACTGGTCTAAGCGTAACCGCTTCGTTGGTTTGAAAGATGCGAAACTTGGTACATTGAAAGTCGGTGCACACGATACACCATTAAAACAATTGTCTAGTCCGGTTGATACATTCAACAACTACGTGGGTAACCGTGCTGATGTTACAGGCATCATGACGGGTGAAAACCGTGTAGATAACGTTGTTGTCTATGAATCACCAGCTTTTAAAATTGCTGAAGGTGCAATTAAAGTTAATGCATTGCTCGCAACAGGTGAGTCTTCAGGAATTAAGAGCGATAAAGGTGTAGTAAAAACTGCAGGTCGTGGTCTTGGCGATGCTTGGTCGGCGTCTGTTGTCTATGACAGCCCCGTTGTTGTTGCAGGTTTAGCCTATGACAAAGCCATTCCATCGAACTTTGGTGGTGTAGGGATGCTAAATAGTGGTTCATATATCGTGAATGATAAAGTTGTTTCTAATTCTGAAATAACTGGAACTAAAGTATTTGCAGCAGCAAATACAATTCGTGCGATCGGTCGTGTAAATCTTGAGGGTGGTTTGGCACTGAAAGCTTTATATCAAACGTCTGAAGTAGAAAAAACACCATATTCAAGCAAAGAAGACACAAACACGAATGCAGAGAATGCAGCAAATATTGATGATGCTCAAGGTTGGTTAGTCGGTGCAGAATACAATCTACCATCTGCAAAAGCGTGGACAGTCAAAGCACAATATAGTCAAAATACCACGACCTATAAGAAAGAGTATGGTGATTTCGAAGCGCAGCAATTCATTGCAGGTGCAGATTATGCATTTAGCAAACAAGTGAAAGCTTATGGTTATGCAGGTTACTTAGCACTTGAACAAGGTTCGAATGAAAGCGAACAACCTGTTCTAGGTACTGGTCTAGAATTTAAATTCTAAGACCTTGATTTAAGTTGTTCAAAAGGCGATGTTTTACATCGCCTTTTTTGATTTTTCTTGCTTGGTTTTGATCAGTTTTAAGTGATTTTTAAGTTTGAATTTTTAGATTAGGGCATCAAAGATCAATAATTGATGCCAATATGCTTCAGGTCATAGCTAAAATACAGCAAAAAATTCCAAGACTTAGTTTAAGTCAATTTAACCTCGTGCTTGCCTTATGGCTTGGGGTGGTTTTGAACCTCGCGTTTTATCAGCAAATCCAGCAGCTCACACCTTATACGGGGCTGAAGGCCGGACTATTTTTAGCGGCAACCGTACTGGTGGTGGTGGCACTTTATAATGTGCTGATGCAACTCCTGCAATGGCGATGGAATTCAAAACTTTTGGCGAGTGTTTTGCTGATCATTGGTGGCTTGAGTGCTTATTTCGTCAATAGTTTAGGCGTGACCATTACATCTGACCAAGTGCAGAACATGATGCAAACAGATGTAAAGGAAGTGCAGGATTTAATCTCGCCACAATTTTTTATCTGGGTCTTTGGACTGGTTGTTTTGCCAGTGCTATTGATCTGGCTTTTGCCACTGCATAAAGAAGCCCTAAGCACGGTGGTAGCCAAAAAGGGTCTACATATAGTGCTATCGCTCATCCTCATGGGTGCTTTGCTGTTTGTTTATTTTGTTGATTATGCAGCGATCTTTCGTGAGCATCGTGACTTAAAAGGCATGCTCTCACCACAAAACAGTATCGCTTCGACATTTTCCTATTATCACAAAAAAGCACCGAAACAGAATTTGCCATTGCTGATCTATGGTGAAGATGCACATATGGTTGAAAACGTAAGCGCCAAAAGCTTACCAAAATTGATGGTTTTAGTGGTCGGTGAAACTGCGCGCGCGGAAAGTTTTTCACTCAATGGCTATGCTAAAAATACCAATCCTGAACTCAGTCAGCAAAATATTATCAATTTTAGCCAAGTCAGTTCATGTGGCACCGCAACTGCTGTGTCTGTTCCTTGTATGTTCTCGGGCATGCCGAGAACCGAATATGACGAACAGCTTGCAAGTCATCGCGAAGGTTTACTCGATATTGCACAGCGTGCAGGCTATAAGGTGACGTGGCTAGATAATAATTCAGGCTGTAAGGGTACATGCACACGTGTTGAAAAATATGAATTTCCTGAAGCATTGAAGAAAAAGTGGTGTGATGCCGATGGCGAATGTCATGATGAAATCTTGGTGGATGGTTTGAAGGCATATTTGGCGTCGATCCCCAAAGCAGATCCAACTCCCCGTTTAATTGTGTTACACCAAATGGGCAGTCATGGCCCTGCCTATTTCAAACGAAGTACCACAGCGTATCAAAAATTTAAGCCAACCTGTAATAGCAATGCCATACAGGGATGTAGCTCGACAGAATTAATAAATAGTTATGACAACAGTATTATCTATACCGACCATGTGCTGAGTGAATTGATTAACACCTTAAAAGTGACTGACCACTATCAAACAGGACTGTGGTATTTGTCTGATCATGGTGAGTCGACAGGTGAGCATGGCTTGTATTTACACGGTTCTCCATACGCAATTGCACCGTCACAGCAAACTCATGTGCCGATGTTGATGTGGTTTTCACCGGCTTGGCAAAAAAATAATTCAGCGCAATATACTTGTTTAATGGCACAAAAAAGCCAAAAATTAAGTCAGGATAATCTATTTCCATCGCTATTGAGTTTGCTTGATGTGCAGACTCAAGTGATTGATGAAAAAAACAATATGTTGCAACAATGTACTTCAGTACAGCGCAGGACTTAAGCCATGCACAAAATACTTATTATTGAAGATGATTTCATGATTGCCGAATCGACCAAAACTTTGTTGAACTATCAACAGTTTGAAGTCGAGTGGGTGAATAATGGTATCGATGGCTTAAAGCTCATAATGCAAGAGGGAATTGATATCGTCTTGCTGGATCTAGGTTTGCCGATGATGGATGGTATGCAAGTCCTGAAACAAATTCGTCAAATGCAGCCTAAATTGCCTGTATTAATCATTTCTGCACGTGATCAATTACAAAATCGTGTAGATGGATTAAACCATGGGGCAGATGACTATCTGATTAAGCCTTATGAGTTTGATGAATTACTTGCACGGATTCATGCGCTCCTTCGACGCACAGGGCAGAGTTCAGTCGAAGCACCGCAGAAAATTTTAAAACATGGTGAATTGATTTTAGATATCGAACAGCATCTTGCACGCTATAAGGGGCAATATGTCGATTTATCTAACCGTGAATGGGCCATATTGATTCCATTGGTGACACATCCGAATAAGATTTTTTCTAAAGCCAATTTAGAAGATAAGCTTTACGATTTTGATAGTGATATCAGCAGTAATACTATTGAAGTGTATGTGCATCATCTCAGAACAAAATTAGACAAAGATTTTATTCGCACTATTCGTGGTTTAGGTTATCGACTCGGTTAAGGCAAAGGAATTATCAACCATGCAGCAGCCTTATTCTCTGAAAAAGAGACTAATTATTTATGTGTCTGTTTTCAGTATGCTTTTGGGCTGTCTTTTGGTGTTTTCAGCTTATCGAATTGCACTTGAAGAAATTAATGAAATTTTAGATGCGCAAATGCAAAATTTGGCGGAACGTGTTGCAGAGCATGATCCGCAGCCCATTCGCAGCGAATTTGATCAACATAAGCATTATCATGAAGAAGATTTATTTGTCGATGTATGGACCTATCAATCCAATGCGCATCAAACCCATCAATTAAAATTATTGGTCGCGCCTCAGCCCAAAGCCGGTTTTTATACCCACAGTACCCAACAGGATGAGTGGCATACCTATATTTTGCCACTCGCAGATCGGCAAATTCAGGTCAGTCAGCAAGAATCGGTTCGACAGCATCTTGCAGCAGAATTGGCCAGTAGCATGTTTATTCCCTATTTGGTTTTTATACCTTTTGCATTAATCGCTTTGGGATGGTTGATTCAACGCAGTTTAAATCCACTGGAAAAATTTAAAAAAGAACTGGCAAAACGGGATGCCTTTGAACTTTCTCCAATCTCTCAAATGCCATATCCAGAGGAAATTGCACCAACCATTATTGAAATGAACCAGTTGTTTGAACGGATTTCGTTGTCGCAGCAGGAACAGCGCCAGTTTATTGCTGACGCAGCGCATGAGTTACGGACCCCGATTACCGCACTGAATTTGCAAATGCAGATTTTGCTACAAAAATTTCCACAAGATGACGCTCTACAAAATTTGAGTAAAGGTTTAATTCGTATTCAGCATTTGGTCAGTCAATTATTGAGTTTGGCAAAACAAGATGCCTCGGTCTTTGAACTTGAGCGCAAACAACATTTTGATCTTAAGCAAGTCGCAACCAATTGCGTGGAGCAACTGGTACATTTGGCTATGCAAAAAGATATTGACCTTGGCATGGAGCAACAACAAAGCATTGCCTTATATAGTCTTGAGCCAACGGTACATTCAATCATTTTTAATTTGATTGATAATGCCATTAAATATACCCCTGCACAGGGCATGATTAATGTCTCCGTCTTTGAACATGCGGGGCAGGCGGTTGTACAGGTTGAAGATAGTGGGCCTGGCATCGACTCAGCTTTATATGAGCAAATTCGAAAACGCTTTTATCGAATTTATAATCATGAAGAAATTGGAAGTGGTTTAGGCTTGGCGATCGTGGATAAGGCCGCTGCGCATATTGGTGCACGTTTAGATTTTGCGAAAAGTGAAACGCTGGGTGGGTTGAAAGTAACGATTCAGATTCCGCTAAGACCTTTAAACTCCTAATTATTTTAATTTACTCCTTGCGAATAAAGCCTATATCCATTCAAAGTGTTTATAGGCAGTTTTGATTTTTTCTGTGGGTAGATAACGATAGCCAAATGTATAAATGACTGTGTTAAAGGCCCAAATAAACCATGCTGTCCATAGATTATGACTGAGAAAATGTGCACCCCGCATCATTTGCGCCCAGCCAAAAGCAAAGCCTAAAATCAGCCCTGCACATAAAAAGAAGTACGCACGGGCAGGTCGATGTATTCGATAAACAAAATATCCGGTGATTAGGGCAAAACCAGTCGCAGCATGGCCACCGGGGAAGCAGTGTCCTTGGCGTGCTGAAAAATCCCAAGAAAAGCCTTGGGCTGTGGCGACAGTCATATTCCAAGGGCAGGCATGCGCAGATTGTGATTTGAGCAACCCAATGATTGCCGTGCTGAGTAGAACCACTACGATAAAATAACCGAATTCAAACTTACGTGCTTTCAGATGCGGATATTTAAAACTGCATATCCATGCTGCGATATAGAGAACATAAACGCCTATGACGATATTCTTGATATAGCGATGGTTCAGCACAGCAAGTGCCCAATCATTACGATGAGGAAAACTACCATGTAGGTCGACCCAAGGCTGAATAAAAGCTTGGTCGAGCGAACCACCGACGGGAAAAACATAAAGGAGGCCAACCAAACTGAGTGTGAGCAGCAGGGTTTGTCGCAATAAAAAGGTACGGTTCGAGAGCATAAGTCGTGTGATGTGCCGAAATTATTTTGTTTGAATGCTGCTATTTGAAACCACAAAACTTAAATCAGACTTAATCGGCTATTTGAACTGTATTGATATCGATAGTGAAGAAGGTGCATAAAGCAAAACGGGCATTGTGTTAAAGTTTTTGAAAACTCAGTAATAAAGATTTATGAGCATACGTGCAGTCCTTTTTGATTTAGATAATACCTTGACTCACCGAGATCACAGCGTTCAGGCCTATACGCAGTATTTAGCCGAGTCTTATCAGTCGACGCTAGTGGAGGTAGACCTTGTACAGATTAAACGTATTATTAATCGTATAGATAATGGGGGATATCCGAAAAAAGAACTCCTTACTCATCCGAGTATTGGGGCATCTGTCGCTTATGCTCTACAAACGGAGCTGGATTGGATACATCAACCCGATTTTGATGAGCTCACACAATTTTGGTTTCAGCACTTTGGTCAGTTCGCCGTGGCGATGCCGGGAGCATTGACCTTGCTGCAGCAACTAAAACAGCAGCAGTATAAACTGGCGGTGGTGTCGAATGGTGGACATGCCACACGCCTGAATATTTTGAATGGACTAGGTTTTGCATCGTATTTTGATCAGATCATCAGCTCGGAAAGTGCAGGCATCAGTAAGCCCAAAGTTGAAATATTTCAGCACAGTTGTCGTGAGTTGGGCGTGATGGAAACCGAGTGTTTATTTATTGGTGATCATCCTGTCAATGATATTTATGGTGCGAGCCAAGCAGGGATGTCTGCCGTATTGCTTGAAGGCTTTCATACTTTAAGTGCTGAACAACAGCACAGCATTCCGAATAAAATTCAGCATTTGGATCAGGTCTTAGATTTTCTAAAATAAGGTGATTTAGACTCAAGCTTTAAGCGAAGTTCAGGGTAAAAAAAAGCGGCATAAATGCCGCTTTAGATTGTGTTGTTTAGAACATGTTTTCTTCAGAGTTTGCCGAAATACGGTGAATACTTAAGTCTGCACCACGGAATTCTTCTTCTTGATCTAGGCGAATACCCATCGTTACTTTGAGTAGACCATAAACGATGAAACCACCAGCCAATGCAATCACGATTGCGAGTAGCGTACCGATACATTGAGAGATCATTGAAATACCACCTAAGCCACCTAACCATTTTTGCCCAAATAAGCCTACAGCTAGGCTACCAAAAGCTCCACAGACACCATGTAGTGGCCAAACGCCGAGTACATCATCGACTTTGAGTTTGTTCTGCGTGTAAGTGAATAATTTTACAAAAATAACTCCAGCAATTGCTCCAATGATTAATGCGCCTACAGGGTGAACCACGTCAGAACCTGCACAAATAGCGACTAAACCTGCTAATGGGCCGTTGTGAAGAAAGCCCGGGTCATTTTTACCCATGAAGTTTGCCGCCAATGTGCCACCGACCATCGCCATGAGAGAGTTAATCGCGACTAATCCTGAAATCGCATCAAGGCGTTGAGCACTCATTACGTTGAAGCCAAACCAACCGACAATGAGAATCCAAGAACCGAGTGCCAAAAAAGGAATACTTGAAGGGGGGTGAGCGCTGATACGACCGTCTTTTTTATAGCGTCCATGACGTGCGCCAAGTAAAAGTACTGCAGCTAAAGCGATCCAACCGCCCATCGCATGTACCACGACCGAACCTGCAAAATCATGAAATGCTGCGCCAAATGTGCGTTCTAACCATGCTTGTAGCCCAAAATTACCATTCCATACCATGCCTTCAAAGAATGGATAGACCAAAGCGACCAATAATAATGTGGCAATCGCTTGAGTCCGCATTTTTGCACGTTCAGCAATACCACCTGAAATAATCGCTGGAATGGCTGCGGCAAAAGTCAGCAGGAAGAAACAACGCATTAAGTTGTAGCCATGATCGGCGGCTAAAGTGTCCCCAATATGAAAAAAGTGCTGACCATAAGAGATGTAATAACCCACAAAAAAGTATGCAATTGCGGAAATAGAAAAGTCAGTCAAAATTTTACTCAGCGCATTGACCTGATTTTTATGTCGTACTGTACCTAATTCTAAAAATGCAAAGCCAGCATGCATGGCAAGAACCAAGACTGCACCAAGAAGGAGAAAGAGGAGATCTATATTTTGCATAAGGTGTTCCAGTTTAGTGCGCTAGTTCACGAAAAGAAGTTCAGTATATCGAGCGGAATAATTTCGAAAAGAGGATTGAGAGAGGGAAATTTTGATTAAAAAAACTAAAAAATGTAGAAGACTCGATATAAAGCAAAGACTTGCATGAGTATGACAACAATGCACTAAAATAGTGCAATGGTGATTTGCAATGAGAAAATTAAATGAATGATTATTAAGTGAAAAACTATTTTTTTTGAATCTGTTTAAAAAATGAAAAACAAATAGCGCCATTTCTGAGTTAATTCAGGGCAGCCCATTATTTTGTATTTTTATCTGAATGATAGATGTTAGTGCGAGAATGAAACTGAAAATTGACGAATGATACATTTTTGGTAGTCTGTCTGAGCATCTTGGGGTCATTAAAACTTGAAATCTGTATGTCTTGCCTGAACTGAATTAATGCACAGATATTAACCAATGAAATCTCTGCTGCTGCTGCACTTTTAGATGGCGAAAAACATTCAAGGGGTGAATCTGTGGTGATGGTCGTTGGATCTAACTGTATTTGATGACGTGTTTAATTGAAGCGGCACAGGAGTTTTAAGTTTAAGCGTTGAATGCTTAAGCTAAACGCTGTGTATTAATCGCTTCAGCCCAGTCAGTCACAACATCCGCAGCGCGGGCAGGTATCCTGAGCACCGTAAATGTACATGGTTTTGCCACAGTGCGTACAGGCATACAGCTGATGCATTTTGATATCGCGAACCGCTTTATAGGGTTTCGGAAATAGTGGCAGTCCCTAACGCACTTGTTCAGGTGGATAAAACAAAATACTAAATTTTCCATCACTTTCTAATAAACCAACTCGAACTTGTCCAAGATGCTCCACATTTTGCTGACGCATTTCAGAGAAGAATTCATCATGTGACATTTTACCTTGTTTAATCTTTTCTAAAACCAATTCACCATCTTCAACAATGTAGAGGGCTTTGCCTTCAATTAAATCTTCAAAGGGTTGGTATTTCATCATGAGCCAAGTGATTACGCAGTATAAACCAATTACCACCGTCATCACAATGAGAGCTTGCAGGAGGGGGAGCTCCTCTTCAAACATTGGGTCGCCTGCAATAGAACCCAAAGCAAGGAGTATCGCAACTTCAAATATGGATAACTGTCGCACGCCGCGTTTGCCCGTTAGGCGTAAGAATACGATGATTAAAACGAACATAATGACGCTACGCAAAATCACTTCGGCAGCAAAAGTCCATGTAGTGTCATGGATGAATATTTGAGTGAAATCCATGTCTCATCCTTTTTTATCGTTATGTGTTTTAACTTAGCAAAGCGCTGGGTGATAAAGCAGCTCAATTGTGTTAATTTTTAAGCACTATTCGAAAAAGGATTTCATGCTAAAGGTATTGTATGCATGAGATATTTGATGAAAAAAAGTGCTTTAAAATAGCCATAAAAAAAGCACCGACGAATCGATGCTTTTGATGTAGTCTGGCAATTTTTAAAGATGTTCAGTTATTTAATATGTTCTGCAATATCCGTAAAGATTACACCTAAACCATGTGCGCCAGCATCTGGATAGCCAAGACTACGGTCGCCTACAGTTCCCGCACGTCCCATACGCGCTACGATCTCTTTGGTATTTTCAGCGCCTTGAACCGCCGCTTTTGCACCAAGTACAAAGTTTTCTTTAAAGGTTTTATCTGTATGGGCAGACCAAGAATCTGCGCATGGCACAAGTGCATCAATCAGGGTTTTATCACCCACCACTGCGCCGCGTCCAAATGAACGCTCACCTGTAGTTTGAATGCCTTTGACCGCTGCTTGCAGCATCTCAGCAAAATCAGCGACAGTTAAAACTGATTTGCCTTGAATTGATTTCGCTGCCGCACGGAATGCTGAACCCCAGATTGGGCCAGACGCGCCACCACAATGTTCCATAATGATCATTGAGCAGTTCAGCATGAATTTATCCATCTGCTGCGCTTGAATCAGACTTTGCCATTCACGTTTTAATTGCTTAAAGCCTTTCGCCACGCTCATACCGAAGTCGCCATCACCTGCATGCGCGTCTAGTTCACAGAATGGCACTTCATTTCTAATGATGCAGGCAGACATCACATCCACCACATAGCGCATGTTTTCGATGGTGAATTGCTCATTGCTGATCACCGCATGTTCAGGCTGTGTTTCAACTTGTGTGTTTACTACAGCTTCGGCTGAAGCATCTTTGGATATAAAAGTTAAAGGCTGTGCTGCTGAACCATCCATTTTAAATGCAGGGGTGTTGGCTGCTGCGTCGAGGTAAGTTTTCAATTCATTATCGACAGCAAGTAAGGACACAGATGCACCATTCATGTCGATACTGGTCATATAGTTACCGACAAATGTGCGGTAAATTTTGATGCCTTTACGTGCAAGGTGTTCGCATACATCATGGTTGAAGACGTACAACTCTTGCAGCGGTGTGCTACCAAAGCCATTGACCAAGACTGCAACTTCTTTCATGTCAGGGCGGTCAAGGAATAAATCATCTACGATGCGCTGTGCCATTTTTTTAGAGGGCAAGATTTTTTCACGGCGGATGCCGGGTTCACCGTGAATGCCGACGCCATATTCCATTTCGTCATCAGCCAATGTGAAGGTTGGCGTACCTTTAGCAGGAACGGTACATGAGCTATAAGCAAAACCAAGGCTAATGACGTTGTCTGCAGCTTTTTGAGCAATCGCTTTTACTTCGACAAGTTCTAAACCTTTTGATGCCGCTGCGCCTGCAATCTTATGTACAAATACTGTGCCTGCAACACCACGACGACCGACTGTATAGAGGCTGTCTTTGACCGCAATGTCATCTGCCACTTTGACATAGTCAACTTTGACACCGTCTTCAGTTGCAAGGGCTGCACCATTCTGGAAATTCATCATATCGCCAGAATAGTTTTTGATGATCATCAGCACGCCTTTGTCAGTTGCGACTTGCTGTAAGGCTTTATAAACCTGAATTTGCGACGGAGATGCAAATACGTCGCCGCACACAGCAGCGTCTAACATGCCTGTACCGACAAAACCTGCATGGGCAGGTTCGTGACCGCTACCACCACCACTGATAAGTGCCACGTTATTGTGCTTTTCTTTGCGTGTAATGATTTTGTGCGACTCGTTAAATGCGAGTTCTGGATGGGCAAGAACAAAGCCTTTGCACATTTCAATTACGATGTTTTCTGCACCGTTCATGAGTTTTTTCATTAATGCACCAATGGGTTATGAATTTGGGGAGATCTAAAGTGATTATTATAAGGAAATTGGCGTGGTGTCTGACATAAAAGTGTAAAAAAGGGCAGTTGATCGATGAGTGTGGTGGAAAATTGACGTCTCAGTTGTATATATTCTTCGATAGAATCCCTCTCTTGCGAAGCTACGCTTCTCACCTTTTGCAAAGGGGGACTTTTTCATGTGATTAAATGAATTACGTGATAGTCCCTCCCTTTTTTAAAGGGAGGTTAGGAGGGATTAAAAATATTAAAATAGAAGAATAAAATGAAACCCTACAATAAAAATTTAAAACAAGCCTCGCGTGATTTACGCAATAACATGACTGATTTACCTCTCCCTAACCCTCTCCTGAGAGGAGAGGGAACTTTCACTATTGAATT
Organism: Acinetobacter sp. YH12140; assembly: GCF_013418475.1. Lineage (NCBI taxonomy): Bacteria > Pseudomonadati > Pseudomonadota > Gammaproteobacteria > Moraxellales > Moraxellaceae > Acinetobacter > Acinetobacter sp. YH12140. The sequence goes on along the minus strand of NZ_VPBZ01000003.1, from coordinate 565,098 downwards.
AACCTGATTATTAAATTAGATGGTGCTCCCTCTCCCTTTGGGAGAGGGCTGGGGTGAGGGCTTGAATGTAGGCTTTAGTGCGATGGTAGTCAGCACTTTTCGCCTGAAGAATTAGAGGCAGATCGAATTCGAGATGAAGCTTTGGCTCAGCTTTGGTTAAAGGTGTTGAGATTTGATAATGGGCAGGTGTTGAGGGAGATTGATGGAGTAGTGGAAGCTATTTATCTTTACTGTATTAAGAAATCTCCCTAAATCCCTCTTTAAGAAAGAGGGACTTCACGCGAATTAGATGATGGTTTTGGATTCGTGTAGTTCCTCCCTTTTAAAAGGAAGGTTAGGAGGGATTATATTTGTCCTTCATACATTTTTTTAGCTTCAGCTACTTTGTCTAATTTTCTATGAATTAAGGACACAGTTGATAAAATATCTAAAGCATCCTGTTCATCTATATTCCACGTAATTTTAGGGGCATGAGCTGTAGTATTTCTAAATGTTCCAAATATACCTTTAAGTAAATGCATAAAACCGTTTTGTTCACTCTGATGACTTGGTGTAGTTAAACTATTTAAGGCTAAATAAGGAACTTTATTTTTATACGCAAAAGCTTGATCTACTAATTCAGAACCATCACTGGTTAGTTTTGTTTTGATTCTAATTTTTTCAGCAATACTTTTAGTTGCTTCAAAAACTGCATGAAAATAATTATCTACGAGTAGTTCTGCTCTACAAAACGCTAAGACATCAGGATGTATTTTTCTATCTAATAAAGTTTTTCTTAAATTTTGCGCCCGTGCTTCAGCTTCATCAAAAGTTTGAACTTTGTCTGCTTGCTTGAGTTCGCCACTATCAGTGAGTTCAAAACCTTCAAATGACAAAACATAATTCAATTCAGTTCGTATATTTTCAAACCATTCTTTTCTATGGATATGACGTGAAGGGCGCATAACATATTTAATAAAAGCTAAGACATTATTAGAACAGCGATCTTCAGTTTGTTTTGAGGATAGAGCATCATATAAACGTTTCCATTTTGTTGAATTTAGTTGAAGATCTTTGATATTACATTCAGTCAGATATTTGGTGATTTCTGTTCCTGAAAGCCCGTTATTAGTTTCACCTAAAGTTTTACAGATACTTTCTAGGCTTCCTAGATCTAAACTTTTTATTATTGCCATTTTTCAATCTTAAATTTTTCATGGGTTTAAGTATTTTAAATACTAGTTTTATTTATAGCAATTAATCTCTCCCAACCTTCCTTTACAAAACGAAGAGCTGTCACGTAATGAATTCGATACGCGAAAGTCCCCCTTTGTAAAAGGGGGATTTAGGGGGATTACCTAAAAATTAAAGTAAATCTTTTAAGTCTTTAATTCGTTGATCAATAAGATCGGCATTACATGATAGATTGATTAGCTTAGATCCCGCACCTTGTACACTGCTAGATAGATAAGATACGAGTTCATCACAATGACTATTTTTATATAACAACCAATTCTTTTGAGAGGTTTCTAAAATTTTCTGACCTTCCTCATCCATAGTGTTATAAAGCTTTTGATAAGTTTGGTTGAGCTTGGTTTTATTAGATTTTAATTCTTTTTCATAACAGGCAATTTCATCATAAACATTACTTGTCTTACATTCTGCAAAAGCAAAAGATGAAATAAAAGGTAAAACTAAAAGTAAGAATATTTTTTCATTTTATAAAATTCGTTTATGTGTTTTTAAGATTTTTGATTATAAATAAAAAACCCCCTCATTCGAGGGGATTTTTTCAAACTAATTATTGAACCGAATCATCCAAATTCGGTGCTAACCAACGCTTCGCCTCATCCAACGTCCAGCCTTTACGTTTTGCATAATCCTCAAGCTGATCGCCTGCGATTTTACCTACGTTAAAGTATTGGCTTTCAGGGTTTGCATAATAGAAACCGCTGACAGATGAAGGCGGCCACATTGCAAAGCTAGTGGTCAATTGCGTACCAATCTTGTCAGTAGAACCTAACCAGTCAAACAACGGCGCTTTTTCAGAATGCTCAGGGCAAGCAGGGTAGCCCGGTGCAGGACGGATGCCCACATACTTCTCTTTAATTAATTCTTGATTGCTTAACGTTTCAGACGCTTGGTTACCCCAGAACTCTTTACGAATGCGCTCATGCAAATGCTCAGCAAACGCTTCCGCAAAACGGTCACCTAAAGATTGTGCAAGAATTGCAGAGTAGTCATCGCCTTTAGCTTTGTACTCATTGGCCATTTCTTCTGCACCAAAGATCGATACAGTGAAACCGCCCAAGTAGTCTTCTGCGACACCTTTAGGCGCAATAAAGTCCGCTAATGACAAGTTTGGTTTACCTGTCACTTTATCAGACTGTTGACGAATGTGATGGAAGGTATGCGTAACCGATTGACCATCTTCGCTATACACTTCAACCGAATCCGCTGCAGAACGGTTAGCAGGGTAAATACCAAACACAGCACGAGCATCAAAACGTTTGTTGTCGATGATGTCTTTTAGCATGGTCTGTGCTTGTTCATACAAGTCAGTTGCTGCTTCACCTACAACTTCATCCGTTAAGATAGCAGGGAATTTGCCTGCCAAACTCCAAGAAATGAAGAACGGTGTCCAGTCAAAGTACTCAACTAATGTTTCCAATGGATAATTGGTCAGCGTTTGCGTACCAATAAAGTTTGGCTTCACAGGCGCATTGGCAGCAAAGTCAATTTTTAAGCCATTTTCTACAGATTCAGCATATGTCAGCTTGGCAGCTTTTGGCTGTTTATTGGCAATACGCTCACGGACTTTTTCATATTCAGCACGTGTGTCTTCAACAAATTTAGGCTTCATTTCTTTAGAAAGTAAAGTTGTTGCTACACCCACAGCTCGTGAAGCATCGGCAACATAAATGACTGCATCATTTGAATATTGCGGATCAATTTTCACTGCCGTATGCGCTTTAGAAGTGGTTGCACCGCCAATCATCAATGGAACATTAAAGCCTTTGCGCTGCATTTCTTTCGCAACAAAAACCATTTCATCCAGTGACGGCGTAATCAGGCCAGATAGACCAATAATGTCGACTTTCTCATCAATGGCAGTTTGCAGAATCTTCTCGCAAGGCACCATCACGCCAAGGTCGATGATGTCATAGCCGTTACAGCCCAACACCACGCCCACGATATTTTTACCGATGTCGTGCACGTCGCCCTTCACCGTTGCCATTAGGACTTTACCCTTAGATTGGCCAGCTGTTTTTTCCGCTTCAATGAACGGATTCAGCCAAGCTACAGCCTGTTTCATGACACGTGCAGATTTCACGACTTGCGGCAGGAACATTTTGCCCGAACCGAACAAATCGCCCACCACGTTCATGCCGTCCATCAGCGGGCCTTCAATCACATCTAAAGGACGAGCTGATTTTAAACGCGCTTCTTCAGTATCTTCATCAATGAACGTTGTGATACCTTTCACCAAAGCATGCTCAAGACGTTTTTCAACTGGAAGCTCACGCCATTCCAAGTTTTCCACTTGTTTTTGCGCAGCACCTTGACCACGGTATTTTTCAGCAACTTCAAGCAGCTTTTCTGTAGCTTCTTGATGGCTTTCACCTTGGTTTTGGTTCAAGATCACATCTTCAACCGCAGCTTTCAGTTCAGCATCAATTTCATCATAAATCGCCATTTGACCAGCGTTGACGATACCCATGGTCATGCCTTGCTGAATGGCATGGTATAAGAACACTGAGTGAATCGCTTCACGTACAGGCTCGTTACCGCGGAAAGAGAACGATACGTTAGACACACCGCCAGAAATCATGGCATGCGGCAAGTTTTGCTTAATCCAGCCAGTCGCTTCAATGAAGTCCACAGCATAGTTGTTGTGTTCTTCGATACCTGTTGCCACTGCAAACACGTTCGGGTCAAAAATGATGTCTTCAGCAGGGAAGCCAACTTCATTCACTAACACGTCATAAGAGCGCTTACAGATTTCTTTTTTACGTGCAGCTGTATCGGCCTGACCATTTTCGTCAAAGGCCATCACAATCACGGCAGCCCCATACTGACGGCACAAACGCGCTTTTGCAACGAACTCGTCATAGCCTTCTTTTAAGGAAATCGAGTTAACAACCGCTTTACCTTGTACACATTTTAAGCCCGCTTCAATGATTTCCCATTTAGATGAGTCAATCATGATCGGCACACGTGAAATTTCAGGTTCAGAGGCTACAAGATTAAGGAAGTGCACCATTGCGCCTTCTGAATCCAGCATGCCTTCATCCATGTTGATGTCGATAATCTGAGCACCGGCTTCAACTTGCTGCTGTGCAACTTCTAAAGCTTCGGCAAAGTTTTCTTCACGGATTAAACGTAGGAATTTTTTAGAACCTGTCACGTTGGTACGTTCACCGACGTTTACAAACAGCGAATCTTCTGTAATGTTGAACGGCTCTAAACCGCTTAAACGGCAAGCGGGTTTGGTTTCTGGCACTTGGCGCGGCGCAATGTCTTTTACGGCATTGGCAATAGCACGGATGTGATCCGGCGTTGTACCGCAGCAGCCGCCAGTGATGTTAATCAAGCCACTTTCTGCAAATTCTTTAATAAAGGCAGCGGTTTGTTCAGGGGTTTCATCATAACCGCCGAAGGCATTTGGTAAGCCAGCGTTCGGATGCGCCGAAACAAAAGTATCGGCAACGTCAGCAATGGTTTTTACATGCGGACGCATGGCATCTGCACCTAGGGCACAGTTAAAGCCAATCGACAATAAATCACCATGACGCACAGAGTTCCAGAACGCTTCAGCAGTTTGGCCAGTTAAAGTTCGGCCAGAGGCATCGGTAATCGTGCCTGAAATCATCAATGGCAATTCGTAGCCAATTTGGTTGAAGACTTCTTTCACTGCAAAAATGGCAGCTTTACAGTTCAAAGTATCAAATACTGTTTCAATTAAAAGAATGTCTGCACCGCCTTCAATCAGGGCATGCGCAGCTTCAATATAGTTTTCTTTTAACTCATCAAAAGTAATGTTACGAAATGCTGGGTCATTTACATTTGGCGAGATCGAGCAAGTACGTGAAGTCGGGCCAAGCACACCTGCTACAAAACGCGGTTTTTCAGGCGTTGAGTATTTTTCACAAGCTGCTTTGGCAATACGCGCTGCTTCACGGTTGATTTCTGATACCAAATCTTCCATGTGGTAGTCAGACATTGAAACTTTAGTGCCGTTAAAGCTGTTGGTTTCAATGATGTCTGCGCCAGCATCGAGGTAGGCTTCATGAATGCCTTGAATAATTTGCGGCTGAGTCAACACCAATAGGTCATTATTGCCTTTGAGGTCAGATGCCCAATCTGCAAAACGCTCACCACGGTAGTCAGCTTCTTCGAGTTTATGACGCTGAATCATGGTGCCCATTGCACCGTCGATAATCAGAATCCGTTGAGCGAGCAGCTCTTTTAGGGTGGCAAGCGTGGACATAAATAACCCCAATCCGATGGAATATAAAATCGGCAAATATATTAACAGAATTCATTGCAGTTTTATTGATATTCAATGATCTTCACAGCACGCAATTATTAGCTTGTTGAATTAATGAGCAATATTGCAACTTGATAATTTCATATTCCAATTTCATATAAATGTATGGAAAGCTTCATGAATTTGTCATATTGCTCAGGCAAGATTAAAAAACATCCATTAGGGCTATGCAAAATGACAAAAAAACATGACAGATGAAATATAAGTTGAAATATTGGGTTTCAAAGAAAATAAAGTTTAAATACGCAGATTAAATAACTGATTTACTTTATGAAAGTAGAGTAGGGAAGTCGGTTTTTAACACTTAAAAAAAACAAATAAAGCATGAAAAATTGCTTTATATGACACCGCTTTGTCATATAATTGTCATAATTAAATTGAACAATATGGGGATTTTAAAATCCTCTATTCCTGCCTGCATGAATTCTAAACAAACTCCCGTAGATTCAGCGCACACGTCGACTCCTCAAAAGTCCACGAATGTTCATGTGCCTACACCGAAATTCTTTATGCCGGTATTTTTGACGGTGATTATTTCAACGTTGATTTATATTGGTTTTCAGGTGACTGCCGATTTAGCGCATGTTCCGCCTTTAAGTCTTTATTCAATGATTTTATTGGGCACAGCCTTATTCATCGCACTTGGCTTTGAATTTGTAAATGGTTTCCATGACACTGCAAATGCAGTAGCAACAGTGATTTATACCAACGCCTTGTCAGCACCGGTTGCAGTAATGTGGGCGGGTTTCTGTAATTTTCTGGGTGTAATGGTTGCCAGTGGTGCAGTTGCTTACGGCATTATTGCTTTATTACCTGTTGAATTGATTATGAACGTTGGTTCAGGTGCAGGTTTTGCCATGGTTTTCGCAATGCTGATCGCAGCGATTTTGTGGAATTTAGGGACTTGGTTCTTAGGCATCCCAGCGTCTAGTTCGCATACTTTGATTGGTTCTATTCTTGGCGTTGGCATCATGAACTACCTGTTAAATGCAGGCGGTGGTGCGAGCGGTGTAGATATGGAGCAGGTGCTTAAAGTCGGTAAGGCTTTATTGTTCTCTCCACTGATTGGTTTTGCATTTGCAGCCCTAGTTTTCTTGTTGGTGAAGCGTATTTTCCGCAAACAGCTAGAATTGTTTCAGCCACCAGAAGGCAATAAGCCGCCACCACCACTGATTCGTGCAATTTTGATCTTTACCTGTACAGGTGTAAGTTTTGCGCACGGTTCAAATGATGGTCAAAAAGGTATGGGGTTGATCATGCTGATTTTGATCGGATGTGTGCCATTGGCTTATTCATTGAATAAGAACTTAGATAATCAACATATTCAATCTTTCCATCAGTTATCTGCTCAAACTGCGACTGCGATCTACGCAGAGCATAAGGATATTCCTGATGCACAAGCGCGTGATGTACTCACCAAATACATTCAAACCAAAGAAGTCAGCCCAGAAGTTGTGCCAGCTTTAGCAAGTTTGACCGATCATTTAGGTGAGCGTGTTGCACAGTATGGCGACTTAAAAGATATTCCTGAACAAGAAGTATCTTCGATTCGTAATGACATGTACTTAAGTACTACTGCTTTTAAACGTCTAGATAAAGCTGACCAACTACCAGCAATGGCAGAAGCTGAACAAAAGACTGTGAAGGAATATCGTAGTCACTTAGACTCGTTCTTACAGTACATTCCAACATGGGTGAAAGTCGCTGTTGCATTGGCACTGGGTCTTGGAACCATGGTGGGTTGGAAACGTATTGTCGTGACTGTAGGTGAGCGTATTGGTAAAAACCACATGACCTATGGTCAGGGCATGTCTGCCGAGCTTGTTGCTATGTCAACGATTGCTGCTGCGGATGGTTTTGGTATGCCTGTATCGACCACACACGTATTGAACTCTGCGGTTGCAGGTACCATGGTCGCGAATAAATCGGGTCTGAACTTTGCAACAGTGAAAACCATTCTATCAGCTTGGGTCTTCACTTTACCTGCAACGATCTGTCTATCAGGTTGCTTGTACTGGTTATTCTTGAAAGTGTTCTAAGCAACTCAAATTCCAGATATAAAAAAACGCTGCTTCGGCAGCGTTTTTTTATGGCTGTATCTCAGACATCACCGATTTTAATGGGATGACTGAGAGCTGAATTAGAACAATCAAACTAGCGAGTTGAAACTTTGCAAAGTTCAACACTTATTTGAACCAATGCAATTACGCTTTTTTAAACAGCCCCAATACTTTTTTAACGGGCAGTTTTTCTTCAGCAAAACCATACAGCGCTGCAAAAGGTAAGGCAGTACGCGCCAAATAAGCCACACGCCATAAGCCACCATGGTTGGCACCATGCATCATGAGTTCTAATGGATGGTCTAGCGCTGTTTCAGGGTTAGCAACCGATTGAGGGTTTCTCAAGTCGTGAATCCATAAAGCCGCCATGAGTGCATTAGTGGTTTCAGGTTGAAACGATTCCACATCAAATAAACTCGCACCATTAAATGCGGCTTTTAATAATGGATTCTTCGTCACTGAGCGGGTCGTGGTGGATGGCGCAATATTGATACTAACCCGCTGACCATTTTGACGTGCGACAGTTGCGCGCCATTGTTGGATACGTTTTGCGAGTGCGTAGTTTGGACCTTGTTCCACCACCAGACAGTCAGCAATACCATAGGATTTTCCATTGTCTGCTGTGGTGGTTTGCTCATTATTTTGCTTAAAGAAATGCTGACCTGTGACTTTGGCAATACTTTGTGTCAATAGTTTTTGTGCAGAAGCACGGTTTTGGAATTTGGCTTGCGCTGCCGTAACAATCTCTTCTGGAACCGCATAGACATCGGTCGGAGTACACATAAACATCAAGCTGGTGTCGGCTTTTTGTTGGCTGACATAGGCCATGATGCTGTCCATTGCCATTGCAACACGAACATGCTTTTCACCATCTAAATAGGCAATTGCAGCCAGATCTAGTTGATGTTCACTATGTGCAAGCCATTGTGCAATTTCAGGAATTTGTGTCAGTAAATTGGCGCCCAATTTGTGTTTTAGTTCTTGAATGGGTGTGTCTTCATGCACAGCGTCGAGACTTGGTGCATATAAAGTGGCATTACCGGCCTGAACCGTGCTTAAGATTCGATCCCAAACACGTTCATTATTGAGGTCGATTGCCACAATATTGGCTTTCCATTTTGCTAACCACGTCAGAGGGCCAGCTTCGGAGGCAGCACCAAAAAGCACCATAGTCCGATCTGACAAATCGAACCATTCTGGGTGTGCAATGGCTTCACGTAATGCGTCGGCATGACTGGCTTCAATGATGCCAGCATCTTGCCATTTTTGAATCTGAGCCAGTAAAGCCTCACCTTGAAGTTTTTGACCATGATAGGGCACATACCACTCAGGCGCTGCGTCACTTTCACCTTTTAATTTCACGGTATGCAGCGGATGTGCAGTCAAAGCTACTGCATCTTTGAGCGTATGCTTTTCTTGATCACGATAAAACTCAAAGACGTGATGCGCTTTATTTAAACCTTGCTCAGCAATTTTGATCGCTGCTTCAGATGATTGAATCCCTTGTTCAACCAAGGCTTTAAAATATTCAGGATATTTTTTACGCCAGTTTTTTTCTTGTTTTGCACGTACAGAAGACTGATGGTCAACTGCAGCTAAGGCTTCAGCAATAATTTCACGACCAGTTTTAGATGTACTCGGCTTTTGGTTTGAAGCCGAAATGGGAAATTGAAGACCTTCAGTTGAACTCGACATGCAAAATATCTCAGCTAATTTTGTCATTAATATACAGATGTATACATTATCTATGCCAAATTAAAAAATAGGGTGGCATAAAGTGCCAGATTTATATGATTTGTCATGTGCTTTTGTGAACTTTCGTAGAATATACAGCGTCAATTTTTATTGTCGGAATTGAAAAAGCCTTCGTTTTGAAGGCTTAAAAGAAGAGGGTATGAAATCAGCAACGGCAAATCAACAACGGCCTTTTTTAGCCTGTCCGGGCGGGCAAAAGTCGCCATGGCGATCTGGGTAATTATAAGGATAGTGATTACGATCTGGGTCGACCACGATACTGCCTTCACGAGTGTGAACGGCACAAGCACTCAACACGCAGGTCAACAGCAAACTTGAGAACATCAGGACTATTTTCATAGGAATTTTCCCTTTTTATTCTGTGTCATTTCAGTTTAAATCAGGGCAAGGATAGATAGCGTTTCAATCTGCTGTGAAATTGTATAGCTCGATATTCAAAGTGCGGTGTTGTAGATGTGGGAAATTGGCTAAAGAAAAGATCAAAGGACATGCGGTTTAACTCGGCGCAATAAAAAGCCTAAACTGAAACGGTTTAGGCTATCATTTTTACAGCTTAAATCAGACTGATTTTTTAGACTTAACGTTAGAAAGGAACATTTAGTAACTGACTTAAGAAATGCGGAATAAGTTTCGGTTCAAGAATAATCGTCATGATCACACCATAAGCTGCGCCCCATAAGTGCGCGCTGTGGTTAATGTTACTGTTGCCACGTTTACCTGACCAGATACTGTAAGCCACATACAGCACGGCAAAAATAATCGCAGGAACAGGAATAAAGAATACAAAAATCAGTTTCCACGGTTCAAACAAGATATACGCAAAGAGTACTGCAGATACTGCCCCAGAAGCCCCTAAACTTGCCCAATGGGTATCATGCTTATGTTTTAAATAACTCGGAATAATCGCAGCGATCAAACCGCCTAAATAAAACAATACAAAGCCCATGTCGAAGAAATATTGGCGATAAAAACTTTCAATCACGCTACCAAAGAAAAATAAGGTAATCATGTTGAACAATAGGTGCGCGCCATCTGCATGAATAAAACCATGGCTAATAAATCGGTCATATTCGCCACGACTGAGGGCTGGCGGCCAAAATAACAAACGATTCATCACTTTCTGATTTGAAAATGCAATCAGTGAAATCACCACCGTAATCAGGATAATGGTCACGGTGTGGTTAAAGGGTAGGCCCAACATATATGACTATTCTACTTGTTAAAATTTATGCTCAATAATGCCATTAAATCTGCCTAAAGCGTGAACTTTCAGAATAATTCCGACAATTTTAGTTGATTTTTTTCTAATGCCCCGCATCTTAAGTTAAAATAGCGACTTCAGCTTGAGGAAATATTGTAATGTCGACTGAGAACAACAGCACAGCAGTTGCTGAAGAAATTCCAAACCTATTGATCACTCCAAATGCCCAAGAGTATTTGAAAGATCTTTTGGATAAACAAAATACACCGGGCATTGGTGTACGTGTTTTTGTGGAAAATCCGGGTACGCCACGTGCTGAATGTTGTATGGCTTACAGTGCACCAGAAGAAGTTGTGCCTACAGACTATAAACAAGACTATCCAGATTTCCCTGCATTTATTGATACCCCATCAATTCCATATCTTTTGGATGCGGTGATTGACTATAACAAAGACCGTTTTGGTGGTCAGTTAACATTCCGTGCACCAAACTCAAAAGTGCCACGTGTGGGTCCAGATGCCTCTGTAGAAGAGCGTATCACTTATGTTCTACAGTCAGAAATTAACCCTGGCCTTGCAGGTCATGGTGGTAACTGTGCATTGGTAGAGGTGGTTGAAGATGCAGAACATGGTTTAACTGCAGTGCTTAAATTCGGTGGTGGTTGTCAAGGTTGTTCTTCAATCGATTTAACCTTAAAACAAGGTGTTGAAACAACATTGAAGCAGCATGTACCTGAATTAATGCGCGTTGTTGACCAAACGGATCACAGTAATACTGAAGGTGCTTATTTCAAATAAGTTCAGTATTGTTATAAAAAGCCGCAATGATGCGGCTTTTTTATTGTCTAAATCAAATAAAACGAAGATTTTTAAATGATTTCTGAGGTTTTTACAGCGAGATGATAAGCTATATCATAAATATAAATGAGAATGATTATTAAAATTAGTTGCAATATTGTTCGTGGTAGTTACAATGTGCAACACATTATTCTAGATTTCTCCATAAATACGTTCATTTGGAAGCACTCAATGACCAAACAACTATTAAAATCAACGCTTACACTTTCAATACTCTGTGCATTGGTAAGTTTGACGCATGCAAAAGATGTGCACACTGAAGCATCAGATGAATCCGTAACGAAGATGGAAACCATTGTTGTTACTGCAGCAGAACAAGTTAAACAATCATTAGGTGCTTCAAAAATTACGGCAGAAGATTTAGAAAAAATGCCGATTGTGAATGATATTTCAGAATATGTGCGCCGTATGCCGGGTGTAAATTTGACTGGTAACAGTGCCACAGGCCAGCGAGGGAATAACCGTCAGATTGATATCCGTGGTATGGGGCCTGAAAACACGTTGATCTTAATTGATGGCAAGCCTGTAAATTCGAGAAACTCAGTACGTTATGGCTGGCGCGGTGAGCGTGATACACGTGGCGATTCGAACTGGGTACCTGCTGATGCCATTGAATCGATTGAAGTGCTGCGTGGTCCAGCAGCAGCGCGTTATGGTTCAGGTGCGATGGGTGGTGTGGTCAATATTAAAACCAAGAAAGTGACCAATGAAGTGCATGGCTCTGTGGAAGTTTTTACCAATCAGCCTGAAGACGCTAAAGAGGGTGCAAGTCACCGTGAAAGCTTTAACTTAAGCGGGCCAATTCTCAAAGATGTCCTTTCATATCGTTTATACGGTAGTTATAACAAAACCGATTCAGATGCTGCGGATATTAATGCTCTAATGGACAATGGCGCGCGTATGGCGGGTCGAGAAGGCGTTGAAAATAAAGATATCGCAGGGCGCTTGGCTTGGCAGTTGAACGATCAACAAGTCTTGATGTTTGACGCAAGTGTTGGCCGCCAAGGTAACCGTTTTGCAGGTGACAGTCAAAACAGTGTATTTGATCCAGCGGATCCAAATAAAGCGCCAATCTTATCGGCTTTAATCGGTGAAGAAACCAATACCATTTATCGTGATAGTTTTGCATTAACCCATGAAGGTACGTGGGGTTGGGGTGACAGTAAAATCATAGCGCAATATGACAAAACCAAAAATAAGCGCTTACCTGAAGGTACAGGCGGTAGTACAGAGGGACAGATTAATAATCTTGAAAATAAACAAACGTCACATCTAGAAACCGTTCGTCTTAATGCAGAAACCAATCTGCCGTTCCAATGGTATGTTCCACAGGTATTAACTTTAGGCGCTGAATGGGTTGAAGATGACTTTATCGATACGGTTAATACACAAGCTGGCGCAGGCGGTTTTGGTGATGTGCTGACTTCAGGTGACCGTTCACACATGGATTCACGGATTGCGTCGGCCTATATTGAAAACAATATGAATTTGGGCGAGAGCACCGATGTCGTTTTGGCACTACGCTATGATAATCATAGTAAATCGGGTGATAGCTGGAGTCCAAGTCTCAATATTACGCAAAAGCTTGGCGACTATTGGACATTAAAAGGTGGTGTGGCTAAGGCGTATAAAGCACCCAATATGTACCAAAATGCGGAAGGTTATCTGTTAAGCACTCGCGGTAATGGCTGTCCGATTGGGCTGAGCCAATGTCTATTACAAGGTAATGGCGATCTCAAACCTGAAACTTCAGTGAATAAAGAATTAGGTGTACAGTTTGAAAAAGACATCGTAAATGCAAGCTTTGCATGGTTCCGTAATGATTATAAAAATAAGATCGTTGCAGGGGATACACGTCTAGAAGAACTAGAAGTAAATGGAACAACATATAATGTACTGCGTTGGATGAATACGCCAGAAGCCTTGGTGGAAGGTGTTGAAGGAAGTATTTCTTTGGACTGGGGTGATATCACGTGGACCAATAACGTCACCTATATGATCAACTCTGAAGATAAACGTACTGGCAATCCACTTTCAGTGATTCCAAATTACACCATAAACTCTATTTTGAACTACAACATCACGGATCGATTAGACAGTAACTTTGTCTATACCCAATATGGTCGTCAAAAACCACGTCAATATGCAGAAACCAGTCTTGAAAGCAAAAATGGCTTGGCGATGGATAGCGTGAAAAGTTATGGCATTGCAGGCATTAACTTTGGTTATAAATTTAATGCGGCTTTAAGTGCTCGTATCGGTGTGAATAACCTATTTGATGAGCAAAAACTGCGTGATAAAACGGTCAACCAAACATATAACGAGCCGGGTCGAGCTTATTATGCAAGTTTGAAATACCAGTTCTAAGTATGTCCAAAAGAAAAGCCGCTTAACGCGGCTTTTTTTATGTTGGGATATTTAAAATTTTCAGTGCTTCACTTGAGTAGTAGAATTGTTCTAAATAGAGACGTGAACGCTCACGCAAATAACCCGACTCAATCATTTGTTGAACGATAGGATTGAGTAAGTTTTGAAGTTCATGCTGAATCAGTGCTTCATCAATATTTAAATCACGTAGCAATAAATCAAAAGGGCGTTCTGCATTACGCACGTACCAAGCGTATACGCCATCATGCACTTGCTGTTTCATATACTCGGACTGCCGCATAAAGTCCCAAATTTCATGACCCATGGCAACCGTTTGCGGCAAGTCCTGAACTTCAACATAGTTCTTTAATACCGAAACTGGCAGCGCTTTAATTTTATGCCACAAATTGGCTTGGAAATGGTACAGCTTATGATCATCAAAGTGCTGATTTAACACGGTTTCACTCATTTGACTGAGCTTTAAAATATTCTTTTGTAAGTATTTGCTGACCGCATTATCTAAATTGGTATCTGTGACATTTTCCAGTACCGATTTCCCCATTTTCATAAATCGTGAAACACCGGGTACCGATTTTGCAATCACTGAGTTGTCTAAATAATCTTGTATCGCATGTTGAATCAACTGACTGATCATGGCTGAAAATGCAGGATTGTTGACCATGGTATGAATTAAACGCTGACGATGTCCTTGTTTACTTGCCACATACTGCGCAATTTTATCGATGGTCAATACTGGGATGATTTCGGCAATCGTGGTGCTGTCATTTGCAGGGTGAATCAGTGCAAATTTGATATGTTCAGCAATTTGCTCAATTAGGAATTGACTTGCAGGGGTATTTAAAATTTGTTTCTGCAACAAGGCATTGATTTGATCAAAGCTCCAAATCTGCTGCAAAGATTGTTTACGAAACCATTGATAAAAATGGGTGAATTCAGTGGCTACGGTATCATTGTGTGAAAAGCTCTGATCTAAAAAGTTCAGTTGAGCGTCAATCAACTGCTCAATCATCGGGTTTTTCTGCATACTTTCCCTGAAGTCCCAGTCATGGGTATCTAAAAATGGCGAATGCTCAGTTTAACTGAATCAGTTTATCTACCAAAGGGTTTTTAAACTTTTGACTTTTCGCAAGGAAAGGCAAGTAATGCTCTGCAACTTGTTGTTCAGCTTCTAAGATTGGCATATGACCGACATTATTTAAAATCACTGGGGTTTCTGCACGTTTCAGTAAAGACTTGAGTTCGCCAGCCACTTCCACATTAAAGATTTTATCTTGTTTGCCCCAAAGGATCAGGGTTGGGGCTTCTACTGTTCGTGTTAAACGAGCAAAAGTTTCAGGGGTGTAGATTCGATTGAGCGTGACAACTTGATCGATCATTTTACTGGTGAAGGGCGCACGCGCAATTAAGATATTTTCCTGCGCTTCTTTGAGCTGTGTTGGAACATTGGGCGGATTTTGCATCAGTTTATGCATGACATCATCTAAATCCCCCGGTTTTGAAACGATTAAATTTTTAAGTTTATACGGGTCGCGGGTGTAACTGGTATTGGCCTGTTTATAAATGCCCGCGCTGTTGAGTAAAAATAAACTTTGTGTATCAAAAGGATATTGAGAGGCATATACCGTGGCAATGGAACCACCCAATGAGTGACCTGCAACATTCAGTTTATCTTCAATATCTATTTTAAGGACAAACTGGCGTAGTTGTTCCGTGACATTCGGGACAGAGACATCAAAATCGACAGGGACATGGGTATCGCCATTGGCCGGAAGGTCAGGGATGATTACGTGATAGTTCGGTGTTAAATAATGCGCAACACGATTCCAATTATCACGTGAGCCGCCTAAACCATGAATCAGCAAGATGGTGGGTTTAGAGCGTTGACCACCTTCGCTATAACTCCAATTCACATTGCCGACTTGAACGCTATGTGTAACTAAACCAGCCGCTTTACGTTCTTGGCTCAAATAGTTTTGCACGATAGAGGGTACAGCCAGGTTTTTGCTGATGGGAGACGGATTTGCAGCCAAAGCATGGTTGGCAGTAAACGTCATACAGCAAATTGTTGCTAGCTTGAAAAAGTCAAAAACGCGTGAATGATGTCCTTTCATTGACGTTTACCCCAGTTAAATCGAATAGATATATTTTTTAGATCATTTATATGACTATTATCAGAATGGGCTGAAATAGCAAAAGCGTATATTTATGAAATATATTGTAAATTAAAAATGACCTTTGTCATCCATTGCTTTTTTGACGTGGTTAAACTTGCGTTTTAATAATGTGAACCATTACAGAAAAAATATTTTTTTTTGATGAATGTAGACTAGCATTTTCTATCAAGTTGCATCGTCGTAGAAAAAATTCACAGCAATTGTTTTTGCAAGTGACAATCGATTCGACTGGGATTAAAATATTGCAACTTCGGATAAGGGTAATTAGAACATGCTAGCAGCAGCAGAAGCTTTAGATCGTTTAAAGAAAGGGAATCAACGTTTTGTAAACGGTGAAACGAATCACCCGAAGCTTTTGACGCATCAACAACGTGCTGAAATGGCCGAAAGCCAAGAACCTTTTGCGATTATTTTAGGGTGTTCAGACTCACGTGTTCCTGCTGAAATGGTATTTGACCAAGGCTTAGGCGATTTATTCGTGATTCGTGTTGCAGGTAATATTGTGGCACCGTCTCAAGTCGGTAGCGTGGAATTTGCAGCAGAAAGTTTTGGATGTCCTGTGGTCATTGTATTGGGTCATACACACTGTGGCGCGATTCATTCTACGATTGAAGCTTTAACTAACCCTGCGACACCGCCATCAGCAAATTTGATGTCGATTGTGAACCGCGTTCGTCCATCTGTAGAAATACTCATGCAAACTGAATTGAAAGATGACCTCGAAAAACTTTCAATGCATGCAGTACGTTCAAACGTTTTTGCATCAGTAAATCAACTGCGTCATGGTTCAGCAGTCCTCGAAAACTTAATTGCGCAAGGCAAATTAAAAGTGGTGGGCGCTGAGTATTCACTCGAAACGGGTGAAGTGAGCTTCTACGATTTCTAAGCAAATTACAGTAAATACAAGATTTAAAAAAAGGCGCTCAAATGATGCGCCTTTTTTAACGAATCCATTTTCACCCACTAAATTTATAAGCTTGCTTTGATCAATGGATATGCATTGTTCAGCAAAATTGGTTGCGCTTTGGCATTTGGGTGAATTTGATCTTGTTGCATCAAATTTTTATGCCCCGCCACGCCTTGCATAAAGAAAGGTAATAATTTGACTTTGTACTGTTGGCTCAACACTTGATAGTTATTTTCAAAAGCTTGGCTATATGCCTTGCCATAATTCGGTGGAATTTTCATTCCAAATAAAATCACTTTCGATTTGGCCTGTTGGCTTTTTTGAATCAGCTGCGCTAAATTTTTTTGAATTTTTGCAGGGGGCTGTCCGCGTAAACCGTCATTACCACCTAACTCAATCACCACAAGGTCTGGACGATGGGTCTGCAACAGTTTAGGCAGTCGTGCCAAAGCACCACTGGTGGTTTCACCGCTGACACTTGCATTGACCACTTTATGTTGTTTCGGATACTGTTGGTCTAGACGTTTTTGTAATAAGTGAACCCAGCCTTGCTGCACTGAAACACCATAACCCGCACTTAAGCTATCGCCCAAAATCATAATGGTTTTGGCAGAGAGCAGCATCGGGCAGAACATCAGTGCAATAGCCAGCAAGTAACTCAATAGACGATTATTTTGAATGCGATTTTGCATATAGGGAAGATATGACCCAACTCACGACAGATGTTGACATCATGCCACAGGCGATTATTTCTGCACAGCAATTGACACAAAAGATACAACTTCCACAAAAACAGTTATCGATCTTTGAACAACTCGATCTTGAAATCTTTGCAGGGGAACAAGTTGCGATTACTGGTCGTTCTGGTTCAGGTAAATCCACCTTGTTGGGTATTTTGGCAACACTAGATCAGGCCAGTTCGGGACAATTACGGGTCTGTGGCCAGGACATTCATCTATTAAATGAAGAACAGCGTGCTCAAGTCCGTTTGGTCCATATTGGTTTTGTCTTTCAGTCTTTCCAGTTGTTGCCACATTTAACGTCTCTGGAAAATGTCATGCTGCCGCTACGGTTACAAGCAAATTTTCAGGTCAAAGCTGCCGAAGAAAAAGCATTAAAACTGTTAGCAAAGGTCGGACTAGAACGCCAAGCGCATCAAGCCCCTAAAGTTTTATCGGGTGGTGAGCAGCAACGGGTTGCGATTGCCCGTGCTTTGGTGAGTGAACCCGATCTGATCTTTGCAGATGAACCGACAGGTAATTTAGACAGTGCAACGGCACAGGAAATTGAACAACTGTTATTTCAGTTAAATCGTGAAATGGGAACCACTTTGGTATTGGTGACGCATGATGCCGAGTTGGCCCGTCAATGTCAGCGCCATTTTGAATTGGTCAATGGTCAATTGATTGAGCATCGAACAGGAGATGCTGCATGAATCTTTTGGCACTGTTTCGACCACTCTTACAGCTGAGTTTTAAAACCACGGGTGTGTATTTATTATTGATCGCACTAATCTTGGCGATCAGTGCCACCACGGCTTTAAAGTTTAGTAATGTACAAATTCAAAATGCAGTAGCGCTACAAGCTGCTGAAATGTTGGCAGCAGACTTGGTGCTGACAGCCAATGAACCAATTCCACAAGAGTGGCAACAACAAGCCAAAGCACAGCAATTAAAACAATCGAATGTCACGCTATTTAGCAGCATGGCGCACACTGATCAGCAATTTGTCATGGTCAATGTCAAAGCCGTTGATGCTGCATTTCCATTACGAGGTGAACTCGAAACAGAACCGAAACTAAACCGTTCTATACAAGCAGGTGAGGTCTGGTTAAGTCCTCGTGCCATGGATTTATTGGGTGTAAAGGTTGGAGATCAGATCAATATTGCCGATGCTGCTTTTCAAGTCAGTGCCAAAATCATTCATGATACCAATCAAGAGCTTGGCTTCAGTGGTTTTTCACCGACAGTTATGATTGCGCAGTCTGAGGTGGCGAGAACCAATGCCATTCAAGTCGGGAGTCGGATTGAATATCGCCTGTTAATGGCAGGAGATGCACAAAATACCCAGCGCTTTGAAAAACTGTATAAGCAAAAATTTGGTGATCAAAGCGAAGACCGTTCCGCTAACTCAGATCATACGCAGGTTCAGGATGCAGCTCAAAGCAGTTTAAAAATGAGAAATGCCAGTGAAGGCAATACTCGCTTAATGAAGCCGATTGCCAATCTTGAAACGTTTTTACAACTGGCGAATATTTTAACCATTCTACTTTGTGGTATCGCCATCGCATTAACCAGTCAGCGCTATGTCCAACAAAATCAGGATGCCATTGCACTGATGCGCTGTATTGGGTCGACCAAACAGCAAATATTAAGTGCTTATCTGGCTTTACTGTTGGTTGTACTCGGGCTTTCAATCCTGTTTGGAAGTGTGATTGGTCTGGGATTGGGTTATGGCTTATTGCAACTGATGCTACAGCTGATTCCAAATTTACAATTAGAGTTTTCAGCCCTGTCTATGCTGCTTGGCCCGCTTCCAATTGCAATATTCACCAGTGCGATTGTGCTATTAGGGTTTGTTCTTCCAAGTCTTTGGCAATTATTAGGGACACCGCCAGCACGGGTGATACGACAACAAGAGCGTTCTGTACGTTCCATGCTTTGGATGCTCAGTTTCGGCACGCTCAGTTTGGTGGTGTTTTGTGTGGTATTAACTGAAAATTTACAACTCACACTGTGGCTGATTTGCGCCATCATCTTCCTGTGTGTTGGCCTATATATGATGGTCTGGCTCAGTTTGAGAGCCTTGAAAAGTTGGGGGACAAAAATCTCAGCGTATATACGCACACCGTATCAAACGGCATTTCAAATTACTGCATTGGCATTGGGGCTAAGTCTGATCACGGTTTTAGCGGTATTGCGTACAGATTTACTGGAACGTTGGCAACAACAATTGCCACACGGAACACCTAACCAATTTGTCTATGGATTACCACCATTTGAGTTGCAGGATTTTAATCAACAACTTAAGCTGCATGGTTGGCAAGGGACGCCGATGTACCCGAATATTCGTGGACGATTAGTTGCCAAAAATGATCTCCCTTTTTCGGATGCTTTAATTAAAAGCAATAATTCATTACGCCGTGAATTGAATCTCACGCAGGCTGCAACTTTTCCAAAAGATAATCAAATCATCGCGGGCAATCAGCAGTTTCAACAGGTCAATGAAGTATCGGTAGAAGTGAAAACCGCACAAGAACTGGGTATTCAAATTGGAGACCGACTGAGTTTTAGCCTTCCTGAAGGGATTTTACAAGCCAAGGTGATCAACCTTCGCAGTGTGGAGTGGGAAAGCTTTAGTCCAAATTTCTTCTTTATTTTCTCTCCCCAAACCATGGATGAAAATGCAGGCAGCTATTTGGGGAGTTTCTATGTTCCACCGCAAGATAAAAATCAGTTAATTGGTCTAATTCAGCAGTTTTCGAATACGGTGTTTATTGATGTCAGTCTGATTTTGGATGAGATCAAACGCATCGTCAGCGTATTGGTTCAGATTATTACTATCTTGGCGCTGTTGGTCAGTATTTCAGGCATTTTAGTCTTGGTTGCATGTTTGAACTTATTTATGGATGAACGCAAAAAAGAAGTGGCATTACTGCGTTCCTTCGGCAGTTCCAAGCAAAAGTTAAAGTCGATGCTCAGTTTGGAAGTCGGTTTGATGGGGCTAATTTCAGGTGTCGTGGCATGTATTTTTGCCGAAGTAATCAGTGCGATTGTCAGTTATAAAATGGAACTGGTCATCCAGCTACATGCAGAAATTTGGTTGATCCTCCCATTGGTAATGACCTTAGTCTGTACATTGATCGGACGTTATCGCTTAAGTTATCTTTGCGACATCCCACCCTTAGAAAGCTTACGTGAACTAAATAGTTAAGGGTGGAGATGGTTAACAGCCGAGCAAGTTAAGAGTGGAGCAGGAACCCAGTGCGCAGTTCAGGTTTAGACATGATTTGATGTGTTTTCAACATATCCGTGTTGATAGCCACAGGGTTCATTCCACAGTTTAACGTGCTGCGAGAGATTGCTTCATCAGCAGGATAAAGTGTTCCCAAAGCGGTAATATCGGTTGGATTAATTGTTGGCAATGCAGATAAAACAGATAGCATCCGACAGTTGCGGCGATTAGACCGATCATTTGAATGATTAGGGATTGATGTACTTTTTGTCCCACATACCAAATGAAAGCCAACGCAGCCCCCATCAACATGCCTCCAATATGCGCGGCATTGTTAATCCCACTGATCATAAAGCCCATCGCGAGGTTAATGCCCATCACCATCAATAAGGTTTTTTTATCCAGATAAAATTGTTGTTTAGGTAACATCGGAAGCAGCGAAATAATCGTCAACGCCGCACCCAGTCCCATCACTGCACCCGATGCACCTGCACCAATACTCGGGAAAAGCTGCTGATTGGCTGCACCTTCGGCCAATAATGCATAGCTGTCTTGAATGGTTAAATACCCACTCAACAAACTTCCCATCAGTCCGGCTAAAAGATACAGGCCAAGGAAGTAGAAACGACCTAACATTTGCTCGGCAACACTGCCAAAAATATACAAAGCCCACATATTCAACATCAGGTGAATCAGGCCAAAATGAAAAAACATACTGCTGAATAAGCGGATGGGTTCCTCTAAAAAGGTTAAAGGTGCATAATCAGCACCCCAACGCAAAGCATCCAGTGTGTCGGGTTGGCTTACGTTCATTCCATGCAGCACTTGCCAGCCAAAGAGTCCAACATTGATGGTAATTAAGAGTGCCGTGATCCACCACAGTTGGATTTGCAGCTTACGGGTTGATACAGCAGGAGGGCTGAGTTCAGACATGCTATTCTTGTACTGTGTCAAAATATTTAAAAATAAGCTTAACATGAAAAAACAGAATTTCTGGAGTAACACACTGACATGAAAGCCTTTATTGTTCGTACATTGTTAATTCTTGTCAGTCTTGTGCTTTTGGTACAGCTTTGGATCTTTGGTAGTCTGGTGTGGTGGCGTACACATCCTGTGGAATCCACGATGATGATGCGTTTAGATTATTGGTCTGAGCCATCAAAACCGATTAAACACGAATGGCGTGATTACGACCAAATCAGTGATTATGTCAAACATGCTGTTGTTGCCGCGGAAGATGGCAAGTTTTTACAACACAAAGGTTTTGATTGGGAAGGCATGCAAAATGCCTTAGAACGCAATAAAGATAAAGGCAAAGTAGTCGCAGGTGGGTCTACCATTTCTCAGCAATTAGCAAAAAACTTATTTTTATATAACAAGCGTTCATTTATCCGAAAAGGACAGGAAGCCGTTGCAACATGGATGATGGAACGCATGTGGACGAAGCAGCGCATTTTAGAGGTATATCTCAACTCGGTTGAGTTTGGGGACAACATCTATGGTGTAGAAGCTGCAACACAGCACTATTTTGGTAAAAGTTCACGGAGTTTGAGCCGAGAGCAAGCGGCATTTATTGCGGCGATTTTACCTAATCCAAAATATTATGATGAAAATCGACAAGATCGTAAGCTAAATTATCGTAAGCGCATGATCCAAAAATATATGCGTTATAGCCATATCCCAGATTAAGAACAATCGACACACCCGTCAAATGGCATGGCAGTGATTTGAATTACAACAAAAAGCTCATCTTTATGGGCTTTTTTTATGAAATTGTCATAAATTTGAAGCATACTAAACTGAGTACAGCACACATTTTTTATATGGGTTTGAGATGAATACCGCAGCTGAAGTCGCGCAAGTACCTACTGAATATACTTATAATGATCGTTATATCAATCGAGAGTTATCGATTCTCGACTTTCATCTGCGTGTGCTCGAACAAGCGGTTGATCCGATACATCCATTACTTGAACGCATGAATTTCTTGCTGATCTTTTCACGTAACTTAGACGAATTTTTTGAAATTCGTGTTGCGGGAATGATGGAACAGCTAGACTTAGGTAATGAAAGCCGCAGTCCAGATGGCTTAACACCAAAACAAGTATTAGATGAAATTTCTGCGACAGCGCATGCGGCAATTGAGCGCCAGTATCGTATTTTAAATCAAGAAATTTTACCCAAACTGCGTGAAGAAGACATTTGCTTCTTACGTCGTGGTGAGTTAACCCCTGCACAGTCGGCATGGGTGAAAAAATATTTTCAAGAGCAAGTTGCTCCAGTCTTAACGCCAATTAGCTTAGATCCCGCACATCCATTCCCTCGCTTGGTCAACAAGTCGCTGAACTTTATTGTGACTTTAGAAGGGAAGGATGCGTTTGGCCGTCAGATTGACTTAGCTGTTGTACCTGCACCACGTTCGCTGCCACGTGTCGTTCGGCTTCCTGATGAATTAACTGGTGGCAAAGAGCATCATGTGATGCTATCGGCAATTATTCATGAACATGTCTCTGATTTGTTCCCCGGCATGACGGCGACGGGGTGCTACCAATTCCGCGTGACGCGTAATGCCGATTTGGCTTTAAATGAAGATGTTGAAGATTTGGCTAAAGCCCTCAAAGGTGAGTTGAATTCACGTCGTTTTGGTCGCGCCGTTCGCTTGGAAGTGACAGAAAATTGTCCGCAGCATATTTATGAATATTTGCTCGATGAGTTCGATTTAGAAGAAGAGCAACTTTATAAAGTGGATGGGCCGGTTAACCTTGCACGTTTACTGTCAAACTTTAAACGTCCACATCTACGTTATGACGCGCATATTCCTGTTATACCGAAAGTACTCAAAAAATCTGAAAACATTTTTAGTGCGATGCAAAAGCAAGATATTTTGCTGCACCATCCCTTTGAATCATTCGCACCGGTAATTAATTTACTGCGTGAAGCTGCACGTGATCCACAAGTTTTGGCCATTAAACAAACGCTTTATCGAAGTGGCGCAGATTCGGAGATTGTGCAAGTTTTAGCGGAAGCAGCACGTAATGGTAAAGAAGTCACCGCTGTAATTGAGCTTCGAGCACGATTTGATGAAGAATCAAACATTGCTGTGGCCAATGTATTACAAGAAGCAGGCGCAGTTGTCGTGTATGGCATCGTGGGCTATAAAACTCATGCCAAAATGATTTTGGTGGTACGCCGCGAAAACAATAAATTGGTGCGATATGTGCATTTAGGTACGGGCAACTATCATGCGGGAAATGCGCGTATCTACACGGATTACGGTCTATTAACCACAGATAAAGAACTCTGTGAAGATGTACATCGTATTTTCCAAGAATTGACCGGTATGGGTAAAATGGCGAAGCTAAAAAAACTGCTGCATGCGCCATTTACCTTACATACTCAACTCATCAATTATATTGATAATGAAATTACTAATGCTAAAGCGGGTAAGTCTGCGCAAATTATAGTCAAGGTTAATGCATTAACAGAAGTTCAGTTGATCAATAAACTGTACGAAGCGTCACAAGCAGGTGTACAGATTGATTTAATTATTCGTTCTATTTGTTGTTTGCGTCCAGGTTTACCGGGGCTGTCTGAAAATATTCGCGTGCGCTCTATTGTTGGGCGCTTTTTAGAGCATACTCGAGTGTATTATTTCAGTAATAATGGTGATTCACGTATTTTCTGTTCAAGTGCAGACTGGATGGATCGTAATTTATTTAATCGCGTGGAAGCCTGTTTCCCAATTGAAGATCCAGCGTTGAAAAAGCGTATTTATCAATTAGGTTTAGTAAATTATCTAAAAGATAATCAGCAAGCTTGGTTACTCCAAAGCGATGGGCGTTGGATTCGTACGCATGTTCAAGAGGGTGAGGAAGCACATAATTCACAGCATGTGCTTATAGAAGCATTTAAATAAATGCGTTAGAAAAGTAAAAGGGAGCAATGCTCCCTTTATTTTTTTAATTTATAAGTTTTTTGAATCATTTATCTGAACTAAATTTAGCTGTAGCTACTAATTTTTCGGTAGATATTTTTAACAAAACCATCAATTTGATACGTTGAAAGTTTTAACTCACGGACCATCTGCTCTTGAGTCGCGCTATGGCTGACCATATCTAAAATTTGGTATTCAGCTGGATTCAGACTGAGCTGTTTAGGTGCTGCATTTTGCGGACTAAAAGTTTCACTCAATAAAAATTTAGCAAAACTTGGATGCAATGCAGCGCCACCTCTTAAAATAGTTTTCAGTTGGTTGTAGGTATCTTCCATCGGTTGTTGAATCAACATATAGGCAGTTGCACCTAACTGAATGGCATGTAAGGTTAAATCTGTAGATTGTTCATTGACTAAAATGATGAGATTACTCGAGGGATAGATCTTTTTGATTTTATGGATGAAAGAGATATCGGACTGCTGAGTGATCACTAAAAAAATTAAATTAGGTAATTGATTGAAAATTTGTTGTTCTGCATCTGCTAAGTTTTCTGAAAATGTGATGAGATCTTCAGGATAACCGAGGTTTCCTAAGATGTTAAACAGCACTGTTTTTGAAGTCATTGCTTGATGATCAATGATCAAAACGGGCACTGGTAATAAAAATTCACTCATCATACATTTCGCTCATTTATTATTTTTAATCAAATTGCATTTCCATAATGTGCATGAAAGTGAATTAGAAAAATATACCTAGAAGTAGTGATTTATATATCAAAGTATAATTAAGTTATTGTGATATAATAGAATTTAATTAATGTATGGTTTTTTGTGTTTTTCATTATGTTGAATGCAAAGATTTATAGTTTTTTCGTTTTTATTTTTAGAATATTGATTAAATAATCATCAGATTTAGATTCGAATTGAAAATAATAATTGAAATGTGAAAGCAGTATTTTGACAACCGATAAATTGAACTATTTCTGAGATGAGTTAATATTGACTAATTGATTAGTTATTTTAAACATAAATATTAGTGATTATTTAAAATAATGTGATTTATTTCTCATCTATATTTATTTTATAGCACAAAACACAACTATAAAAAAAGCCCTTTGAAAAATGAATCAGAAATACTTTATCTAAAATACCTGAAACTAGTGATTTTAACGAAAGTTATATTTTACTAAGATGTATTTATCTTCTTACTTATCTGGCTAGTGTGAAGATATTGTTGAGGCGATGAATTGAGATATACATCAAGTCATATATTACCTTATCAGGCTACCTATTTGGGTTAGCCTTTTCTTTTTTCTAGAGAATGTATTTTTCATTTTCAATTGTAAACTCATCTCAATATTATTACTTCTGCATTATTCATTTCTGCCAAATAAAAAAGAGAGCACAGGGCTCTCTTTAATTTTCACACTGATTAGTTAGTGCAGATTGTTAGTGATTTTCTGCAAGATTTGAAGCAATACATCAAATTCACTTTGAAGCGGTGTACTCTTACGTGTTACCAATGCCAATGTGCGTGTAGGACTTGCTTCAATTTCTTTCACAGCCAAATCTTCATTGGCTTTGATCATATTGGTATGAACTGCAATTTCAGGCAATAAAGTAAAGCCTAAATCTGCGGAAACCATTTCAACCAAAGTTGGCAATGAGCTTGCTTTTAATCGATGGTCATTTTTACGTTCACCAATCGGGCAAGCACTCAAAGCATGATCACGTAAGCAATGGCCTTCTTCAAGCAACATTAAACGAGATAAATCTAAGTCGTCTAGAGATTTCGCTTGAGCAGCATTTTGATCAGCTTTGTTGTACACCAAGAACAATTTTTCTTTGTTTACTTCTGCAACTTTCAAGCTACGTGTATCGAAAGGAAGAGCAAGTAATACAATATCTAGATTACCGTGCTCGAGTTTCTCAACAATTTTTTCACTTTGTGCTTCATGTAAATGCAATTGAATTTTTGGTAATTGCTTATGCACTTCTTCTAATAATGGCGCAAGTAAGAATGGCGCAATAGTGGGAATGACCCCTAGATGTAAATCACCCGTTAGAGGTTCGCTCATTTCACGACTTAAACGCATTAGGTCTTGCGCATCTGCCAATAGAACTCGGGCTCGTCCGACAACTTGTTCGCCAAGAGGAGTTAAACGCACGTTTTGACGGTCGCGTTCTACCAATACGCCACCTAGTAAACGCTCAAGTTCCATGATCCCGCCAGACAAAGTAGACTGGGTGACAAAAGAACGACGCGCAGCTTCAGTAAAGTGTAGCGTTTCTGACAGTGTTACTAGATATGACAGCTGTCTTAAGGATGGTAATGCAGCCATAGTGTCCTAATTTATGATTTAAAGTGATCAGCAAACAAACCGCTAAGATATGGAATAAAATGCGGTGGGATATCATGCCCCATTCCATCAATTAATTCAAATTTAGCACCTGAAATAGCCTTTGCAACGGCCTTACCATGGCTTGGCGGCAGCAAACGGTCACGAGCTCCATGAACCACAATGGTTTTATGCTGAATTTGTTTATCCAACTGCAGCAGGGAACCTGTACATAATATTGCTAAAAACTGTTGAAGTACACCCGCTGGGTAAAAACTCCGCTTATAGAGTTTACGTGCAGTTTGTATCGCTTCAAGCTGATTAATATAGCCTGGAGAGCCTATAATATTAAAAACTTTCAGGCTATGGTTAATAATGCCATCTTCATCGTTAGATTCAGGTTTTTCAATTAGACTAAATAATTGCTTTGGAAATGGCGGTGGAAGTAAGGGTTGGATGTTACTGGTAAAAAGTAAGCTTAAGTTGTGCACTTTATCTGGATAGCGTGCCGCCACGATTTGAGCAATCATGCCGCCCATCGAAGCGCCTAAAATATGGACTTTATCAAGTCCCATACGATCAATTAATAGTGCAACATCGTCTGCCATATCGTAGAGATCATAGGGCGCACCTTGATTCTCTAGACCTAAGGCAAAACGTCCCATCAGTTTAAAGGTGTTAAGACGTGGGCCTGGGTTACGAATTTTACTCGACAGACCAATATCGCGATTATCAAAGCGAATAACTCGGTAACCTTGGTCTATTAGGGACTTACAAAAGAAATCAGGCCAATACAACATTTGTGCGCCGAGTCCCATAATCAATAAGATTGCAGGATCTTCAGGATGACCACCCACCTCGACATGAAGTTCAATGCCATTGCCTAACTCTACGCGAGTTTCATGCATAAAAGAGGCATAAGGTGAAATATTAAACTGAAGGGCACTATTCATTGTTATTTTCCTTTAAAAAGGACGTCTATTATTATCAGGACGTCCTTGTATTTAAACCTTAAACTGAAGCAGGAATCAAGTCCGGAACCTGCTTAGTCAAAGTTAAGCGTTGCTTCCCAGCAGTTGCACCGAGCAGTACAAATCCACGTAATACGCCATCTTGATCGATCGCACGGGCAATCATGCCATCTTCAAGCTCTTCTGTTTCCCATTGGGTTTCTACATCAATAGGCGCAGGAAGGACAGTTAAAGGTGCAGCAGGTGTTTTAACAGCTACAGGCATGGCAGGATAATGCACTGCGGTATGTTCGCCATTGAGGGTTTTTGCCAAAGCACGCGCTTGTTGCATGATTGGCATCACGTATGGCAGAAGGGTACCATTGACTTCAGCACAGTCACCGACAGCATAGATATCTGCCAAGTTGGTTTCTAAGCTTTTATTGGTTAATACGCCACGACTGGTGTGAATACCGGCTTGTTTTGCTAAGTTAATCTCAGGCTGTAGACCAATCGCAGACAACACAACATCTGCCACTAAGCTTTGACCATTGGCAAGGCTCACTTGATAATCACCATTTTCAATACGTGACACTTTGTCGACTGTCGTACCTAAAACGAATTGAATACCCGTTTCTTCTAAATTGCTTTGGAATTTAGCTGCAACATGAGACGGCAGCAGACGACCCAAAGGTTGCGGAGCTAAATCGACCACCGATACTTTCGCCCCAGTATTTTGGAGGTCGTTGGCAAATTCACAGCCAATCAAGCCTGCCCCTAAAATCACCACACGTTTATCTTCACGTGCTGCAAGCTGTTTACGGAATGCTTTGTAGTGATCCAAATTGTTGACGACATGAATGTCTTCACTGCCATCACCCGAAATAGCTAAGCGAATTGGATTTGCGCCGACGGCTAAAACGAGTTTTGAATATAGTTGTGTTTGAGTTCCATTTTGGCTTTCAATAGTAAGCTCATGTTTTGCTGCATCAATGGATTTAACCCAACTCTTATTGATGATTTGCATATTGAGTTGAGCCGACATTTTTTCGGCATCCCCTAGAGGGATTTGCTCAGGAGTTTTATTACCAACGAGCGCATTGGATAATGTCGGTTTAGCGTAGTTAATGGCATCATCCGCACAGATCATAATAAGTTCTAGTTCAGTATTTAACTTTCGAAATTCACGTGCAACGGCATATCCCGCCATACCAGAACCAATAATGACAATAGGGTGCATACTCAACTCCAAACACATTTCATATTTTTTAAAGACAAAAAAAAGACCATAACGATGATGGCCTTAGATTCTATTTATTAGATTTCAACCATTTCAAAATCTACTTTTGAGACGCCACAGTCTGGGCAAGTCCAATCATCTGGGATATCTTCCCATTTCGTTCCTGCCACGATACCGTCTTGTGGCCAGCCTTCTGCTTCGTCATAAATCCATCCACAAACGATGCACTGATACTTTTTCATTCCATTCTCCAAAAACTGACACAAAATTAAGTCAGTAAATACTTCATAACTGTATAAGTTTATACCTTAAGGTTAATTAGCCTTATACAGTAGACTCTTATGTTAAATTTTTACGCAGTTCTAACGATAAAGTAAAGTGGCTAAGAGTTTAATGAGTGAAATTAAAAGCAGAATGGCAGTGAGGGACAATAAATATCATCAAAACCCCAGATCTGGGAAAAATTGTCTGACAATATTTATGCCTATTGAAAGCTATATTGGAATTCATTTCCGTGAATTGGGTTCTAAATACCGCTTTTTCTATCTTCATAGACTAAAGTCTTGCAGAAAAAATCTCTAAAATCTTTTATTTTATGATTAGGAAAATATATATTTGATATTTTTTAAATAAATACAATATTAATAATCAATAACTTATGTAAATTTGCTGTATCTTAAATATGCATTTTAGTCGGGGGTTAGCTGTTCTTTTCTCTCAAATCGCGTTAAAATTCACACATTCCTTCCTTAATTTATTTTCTCCTATTATGAGTAATTCTACTGCTGCGGCATTGTGGTCTAACATTCGTACTGTCCAAGATTTCCCAAAACCAGGAATTTGCTTCTTTGACCTTACGCCGTTATTTATGAATAACATCGAATCGTTAACTGATGCCCTAATTGCAAGTATTCCAGCTGAGCAATTGGCAGAAGTAGATAGCTTTATTGCAGTTGAAGCGCGTGGTTTTGTTTTGGCAAGCTTACTTGCTCAGCGTACAGGCAAAGGTTTGGTGTTGGTACGTAAAGCCGGAAAATTACCACCACCTGTTGTCGGTGTTGGTTATAGCCTTGAATACGGTTTAGATCGTCTTGAAATGTCAGCTGAAATCGAATCACAAAAAGTAATTATTGTGGATGACGTATTGGCGACGGGCGGTACGCTTCGTGCAGTGAAACAATTGGCTGAAAAATGTAAACACCAAGTTTTAGGCGCAAGCATTTTCTTAGATTTACCTGACTTGCATAAAGATTTAGGACTAAATATTTGGTCTGTTTTAGATGATAAAACACGTCCTGAAGCAGATGCAGCTTAAGCGTCAGTTTTAAAATGTAAAAAGCCTTGTCTATGACAAGGCTTTTTAATGTCCGATAAAACGACGTTGCTGCTTATGTTTATATGATGACTTATTTTTTTAAGTAATTTAATTCGATATGTTGGATTAAATCATTAATATTTTCAGGGCATTGAAGGCGATGATGTCCGCCATCCATGACTTGAACCTGCATATAGTCTTCGAGTTGTTTTTCTGCCTCATACATATCCAAGATTTCATCACCACGTTCGATATATGCAATTTGTGGAATATCGTGATCCAAATCCATTTCATTGATTGCCGGGTAGTCGTCACGAAAGTCTGGATGCAGACTCGGGTTAGCAATCACACAAGGAATGCGATGAAACAGCGACATTTTCAAAGCCCAGTATGCCCCGAGACTATGACCGACGATGATATCGGGTTTAATGGTTTCAATACTCTCGTGGTAAAAGTCCGCAACAGTTTGAAAATTTAAGTTGCGATAGTCCACTTCAATGCAGAATTTTTGTTTTGCATTGATGGCATGGAACTTCGTAGATTCACGGGAAGAATCCAATCCATGTAAAAACAGAATTTTCGATAAGCAGGAAGTCATTGTTTTTCTACACACTGTTTTCAAACATTTTTGGATGTGTTGAATATTTTATTTTTCAACAATTTTATGACTTCATTGTAGAGAGAATTGTCAAAAAGAGAATTTAGCTTTTGGTCTAATTTGTAGGCATTTAAAAGACTTTAGTCTTAAAGAAAATAGATTAAAAGGTTGAATTAAGTTATTGATATATATTTTAATGTATTGATAGTTATGAGTATTTTTTTAAAGCTTTTAGTTATCATCTGATATCATTAAAATGTAGGTTTTCGAGCTTGAGTATTTAATTTTTATCTACTGCACATCTGTAAGGTAGGTTCTATGTCTACCTGAAGGTATAACGATTAAAACATCTTACTTCGATAAATTTCTACTTATTAAAAAAATGCGCGCATTGCTTACTGCTCAATTCAAAGGAAATCTGCTATGCTATGCAACTACCGTTTTTTAACTATTTGAGACAGAGATGACGCAACATAACGCTCAATCGACTTCTGAACAAGCCATTTCCGAAAACGATTTAATTGCACAGCGTCATGCCAAGTTAGAGCACATCAAAGAGCACGCCAAGGAAACAGGTGTTAGCCCGTGGCCTAACACATTTAAGCGTGAACACTATGCACAAGACCTACAAGATCAATTCGCTGAAAAATCAAAAGAAGAAATTGAAGCAGGCGAAAAGGTTTATGTAAAAGTTGCTGGTCGTGTGATGTTGAACCGTGGTTCATTCATCGTAATCCAAGATATGACTGGTCGTATCCAGCTTTATGTACCACGTAAAGAGTTGGATGCTGATGTTCTTGCAACAATTAAAGCACTCGATTTGGGCGATATTATTGCCATTGAAGGTTATATTGGTCGTTCTGGTAAAGGTGACCTTTATGTTCATATTGAACATTTTGAGCTTTTAACCAAATCACTCCGTCCACTTCCAGACAAATTCCATGGTTTGACTGATACTGAAGTTAAATACCGTAAGCGTTATTTAGACCTCATCATGAACGAAGAAACACGTAAAACTTTTGAAATTCGTGCAAAAGTGGTGTCAGGTATTCGTTCATATTTGAGCAATGAGCGTTTCATGGAAGTTGAAACACCAATGATGCATGTGATTCCGGGTGGTGCATCTGCGCGTCCATTTGAAACTCATCACAATGCATTAGATATGCCTTTATTTTTACGTATTGCGCCTGAGCTTTACTTAAAACGTTTGGTCGTTGGTGGTTTTGAGCGTGTGTTCGAAATTAACCGTAACTTCCGTAACGAAGGTGTATCAACACGTCATAACCCAGAATTCACCATGATTGAATTCTACCAAGCGTATGCAGACTACAAAGACCTGATGGCTTTGACAGAAAATATGCTTGAAAAATTGGCCATTGACATATTAGGTTCGACTGATGTGCCTTATGGTGATGAAGTGTATAGCTTCAAAGGTCCATTCAAGAAAATTTCGATGTTTGATGCGATTCTTGAACATAACCCAACGTTCACCGCTGAAAATGTATCTGACCGTGAGTTTCTTGCAAATTTCGTTAAAAATGAACTAAAAGAGCAAGTAAAGCCTGGTTTTGGTTTAGGCAAACTTCAAACCATCGTATTTGAAGAAACTGTTGAAACAAAACTTCGTCAACCGACATTCATCACAGAATATCCAGCGGAAACTTCACCATTGGCACGTCGTAATGATGAAAATCCACATATTACGGACCGTTTTGAATTCTTCATCGGTGGTCGTGAATTGGCAAATGGTTTCTCAGAGTTAAATGATCCGATTGACCAAGCTGAACGTTTCCAAGCCCAAGTTGCTGAAAAAGATGCGGGTGACGATGAAGCAATGCATTACGATGCAGACTTCATTGAAGCATTGGAATACGGCTTACCTCCTACAGCGGGTGAGGGTATCGGTATTGACCGTTTGGTGATGTTGTTTGCGAATGCTGCAAGTATCCGTGAAGTGATCTTGTTCCCACATATGCGTCATAAAAACTAATTTAGTTTTTGAAATAAAAAACCCGCTTAATGCGGGTTTTTTATTGTTTCAATAGGGTATATTTAATTCTTCTTAGCCAATTTTCAGACAAAAAAATACGCAATGATTGGGGTGTTCATTGCGTATAACAACGAATCTGCTTTCACAGGTTCGGTAAAGGAGAAATGTTATGAATTTAGGTATTCCTAAAACATAAGTAAATAATAGAGTGAACGGTCAGTCATTTCATTGGTGTTCACGTTAAGTGATGTTACCTAACGTTAAAACTAAGGAGATTTTGTGAATGCCTTCACAAAAAGTGCCTGTAAAAAAAGCCTTTCACATTGGAAAGGCTTAATTTTATAGAATTTTTTAAATTTAGAAGTGGAATACACCCAAGCCAGATTTAATCTCATCCAACGTTTGTTGGGTAATATCACGGCATTTATCGGTACCGGTTTTTAAAATATCCATGATGTAGTCAGGATCTTTTTGCAATTCTAAACGGCGTTCACGGATCGGGCCGATGAGCTCTTTTAGCACACCCTCAAGACGCTTTTTCACAGTACCATCGCCTAGGCCACCACGACGATAGTGTTCTTTTAATTCTGCAACAGCATCTTTATCAGGGTCGAATGCATCGAGGTAAGTAAATACGACGTTACCTTCAACTTGACCTGGATCTTCAATACGTAAATGATTTGGATCGGTATACATTGCATTAACAGCTTTCTTGATATCTTTATCAGTTGCGTCAAGCACAATAGTATTGCCCAAAGATTTAGACATTTTTGCTTTACCATCAAAACCTGGCAAGCGACCTACATTAGAGAGTAAAGCTTTACATTCAGGAAGTACGTCACGACCAATTTGACGATTTAAACGACGAACAATTTCATTGGTTTGTTCAATCATTGGAATTTGGTCTTCGCCGACAGGAACGACAGATGCTTTAAACGCTGTAATATCGGCAGCTTGAGCCACTGGGTAGCATAAGAAACCTGCAGGAATGTCACGCTCAAATCCACGCATTTGAATCTCAGATTTGATGGTTGGATTACGCTCTAAGCGAGAAACCGTCACAAAGTTCAAATATAACATGGTCAATTCATTCAATGCTGGTAAGCATGATTGAACGCAAATCGTGGTTTTGGTTGGGTCAATTCCTACAGCAAGATAATCGGTTGCGACTTCAATAATATTGCGACGAACTTTTTCGAAGTTATCAGCATTATCAGTTAAGGCTTGAGCATCAGCTAAAAGAAGATGTTGATGATGCGAATCTTGTAAACCTACACGTGAACGTAAAGAACCTACAAAATGACCTAAATGTAATTGTCCAGTCGGACGGTCGCCAGTCAAAATCACTGGACGATTATCTTGAGTACTCATTATCTGTTCCAAAGTGGTAGTCAAAGCTACGGCTGATTTTCAAAGAATGTCCCCATTGTACGGCATTCTATTTTTGATTGTTACTGACACAGCACAATTGACTGAAAAAATGGGTGAATATTTTGTTAATTATTAAAAAACTAAATACAATTTTAGCGTTAAATAGAATTAGAATATTAAAAAATGCCTAAAGGATAAAAATAATGGCGAGTAGCTTATTAATCTTACTTGATGATATTGCAACTGTGCTGGATGATGTTGCTGTCATGAGTAAGATGGCAGCCAAAAAAACAGCGGGTGTCCTTGGAGATGATTTAGCACTGAATGCGCAACAAGTCAGTGGTGTCCGCTCGGATCGTGAACTTCCAGTTGTTTGGTCTGTGGCCAAAGGTTCTTTTGTTAATAAATTAATTTTGGTTCCGGCTGCTTTATTGATCAGTGTGGTTGCACCTTGGCTGATTACACCGCTTTTGATGATTGGTGGTTTGTTCTTATGCTATGAGGGTGTGGAAAAAGTCCTGCATAGTTTGCATCATAAAAAAGCCAAAACAGAAGAAGTTGCTCGTGAAGAGATGACTCATATTGAAACGGATTTGGTAACTTTTGAGAAAGAAAAAGTCAAAGGTGCCATCCGGACCGATTTTATTTTATCTGCTGAAATTGTGGTGATTTCATTGGGTACGGTTGCAACCGCTGCATTTGGGACCAAGGTCATGGTGCTTTCGGTGATTGCAATTATAATGACCGTTGGTGTTTATGGTTTTGTCGCGATGATTGTCAAAATTGATGACTTAGGGCTTTATCTCACTCAACAAGCATCACAATTTAAAAAGACCGTTGGACAAGGTTTGTTGGCATTTGCACCTAAGTTGATGAAGACATTGACCATTGTCGGTACGATTGCCATGTTTTTAGTGGGTGGTGGCATCATTACCCATGGTGTGCCTTTACTACACCATTTTATTGAAGGCTCTGTAGATTATGCAGAACATATTCCTACAGTTGGCAGTATTGTGGGTGCATTAACACCGACTTTAATCAATTTAGTGACAGGTTTTATTGCAGGTTTAATCGTGCTGTGCGTCGTATCTTTAGTTCAAAAAGTATGGCCAAAGTCGCAAAAGGATTAATCTGTAAACGCACGGATATCAACTATTTTATATAAGGAAGATCACTATGCGCTGGAAAGGTCGAAGAGTTAGTTCAAACGTAGAAGACCGTCGCGGTGGTGGCGGTGCAAAAGCGGGTGGTATCAGTATTCTCGGTTTGGTTGTGGCATTTGTTGCGTGGAAATTTTTTGGTGTAGATCCGCAGCAAGCTTATCAGGCGACTAAACAAGTGACTTCACAGGGTCAAACGGCTGAAGTTAAAGGTCTGGATAATCCAACGCCTGAACAACAAGAAGCGATGGATTTTGTTGGAACGGTTTTGGCCGATACGGAAGATACATGGACTAAAGTCTTCCAAGAACAGTTAAATGCTCAGTATAAAGCGCCTAAATTGGTTATGTTTAATGGTGTGGTCAATTCAGGTTGTGGTACAGCACAAGCGGCAATGGGGCCGTTTTATTGCCCAGCAGATCAGAAGGTCTATATTGATACTGCATTCTTTAAAGATATGCGTACGCAAATGGGCATCACGGGTGAACAAAATCAAACAGAATTGAGTCGCCAAGATCAGGCGGGAGATTTTGCGCAAGCCTATGTCGTTGCCCATGAAGTTGGACATCATATCCAAACGATTTTAGGCATTTCTGAGCAAGTCCAGCAGGCCCGTGCGCAAGCATCTAAAGCTGAGGGTAATCGTTATTCGGTTATGCAAGAACTGCAAGCAGACTGCTTTGCGGGTATTTGGGCGCATCATAATCAACAGCGTACCCAATTTTTAGAGCAGGGTGATGTAGAAGAAGCGATGGACGCTGCACATAAGATTGGTGATGACTATTTACAGAAAAGTGCAACAGGGCAAGTGGTCCCAGATAGCTTCACGCACGGCACCAGTGAACAACGTATGAAATGGTTCCAGACAGGGTTGAAATCAGGCAATATCAATAGCTGTGATACCTTTAATCAAGCCATTTAAAACAAAAAAGAGGATGCAAAACATCCTCTTTTTTTCATTGAAAAATAGATTGAAGCTTATTTGTTGAGAAATGATTTGAAGTTTCGAACAATACGATAGCTGACATACAATGCGGCAAATGCAAATAAAGCCACGCCAAAAACTGTATATTTAAGGCCTGAAATATCGTTTTGATAGAACTGTTTTAATTGGGCATCGCTATAGCGTAATTGTTGTTTTTGTCCAGTGCGGCTATTGATGAAACTCACATTTTGGATATATTGAAATTGTCCGATTTTCAGTAAATCGAGGTGTTGAATTTGTCGGGTGTGTTGCTGATTAAATTCATCGAGACAAATATCTTGTGCATAGTTTTCACAATTCATTTTGGCAAGATAACCATTATTCGCCAGCATGATAAATATCGCACGATCGGGTGATTCATTATTGGAGACCAAAACCAATTGTTCTTTGGGTGTTGAATCCAGTGAGATCGTTTTTGCCTGACTAAAATAGTGCTCAGCACGTAAAATTTCCTGTGTCTTACTATAGCAAGTGAGGATCAGGGCCGCCGTAATGATAAAGATCACCGCAGCAAAAAAGAGTCGAAAAACAGTTTTAATAGTCTGATGCATAGGAGAAATCATGTAGATGATGAAAATGCATAAAATCTATGCAGGCTTGCTATGTTAAATGATCTTGATAAAAGATGTGAAAAAAACTGAATTGATACACGGTATTTAGATAAAATTCGTTAAAATATTTTATTTTTAAATACCAAATAATTTAGTATTTATTTTTAAAATACCTATATCTCACTCTGTAGGCGACACAGCACCAAAATTGGGAACGAAATGGGAAATTATTTTTTTCTACAGGTTTTTACCGTTATTTTTGCACTTTCGATTGCAACCACGATTTTTAATAAACGTATCTTGGGTTTTCCACAAGCCATAGGTGTTCCCATTGTTTCTGCAATTTTTGTCTTTATTTTGCAATGGGGCGCAAGCCTGCTCAATGGCAATCAATTTGTGACGATTAATTTGCACAATATTGAAGAGGCCGTTCGTCATATCGACTTTTATGACTTTTTAATTAATGGCGTGATTTGTTTTATTTTGACCTCATCTGCCTTGAAATTTAAAGTTTCAGATTTACGTTTGCATTGGAAGCCGATCAGTATATTGGCCAGTATTGCCTTGGTGCTTTGTGCGGTGTTTTTTGGTGTTGCTTTATATGGTTATCAGTTCTTAATTGGTCATCATGTTGATTTATTGGTGTTGTTATTATTAGGTGCGGCTTTAGGTGCGACCGACCCGATTGGGGTCAAAGGTGTACTAAGTTCGGTACGTGCGCCACATCATTTGATGGTGAAATTAGAAGGCGAATCTCTCTTTAATGATGCCATGTGTATTGCCGTGTTTATGACTTTACTCAATGTCTTGCAAGGTGAGCATTTTACCGTCCTTGGTACGCTTGAAACACTGTTATATGAAATTGTTGTTGCAATCATTATTGGTTGGGCATTTGGTTTAGGGATTTTACGTTTACTCCGCGGTAAACATGAAATGGAGTCCTTGATTTTAACCACAGCATTATTGGCAAGTGGTTCATATCTAGTCGCTTTATTCGCACATGCATCTGCACCAATCGCATGTGTTATTGGTGGTTTGATCGTTGGGAATAAATGGAAAGAAATTCTTCAAGATCGAGAAATAAGGGAAGTGAACCATTTCTGGCATACCGTGGAAGGAATCATCAATTCCTTTTTATTTACCCTGATCGGTCTCGAGTTATTTATCTTAGATTTAAGTATCAGCTTGATTTTAGGTGGTATGGTAGCGTTTATTATTTTGCATGCATCGCGCTTTGCAGCAAACTATTTATCCTTCGCATTTTTCCCGAGT
The DNA here is from genome assembly GCF_013418475.1 of Acinetobacter sp. YH12140. NCBI lineage: Bacteria > Pseudomonadati > Pseudomonadota > Gammaproteobacteria > Moraxellales > Moraxellaceae > Acinetobacter > Acinetobacter sp. YH12140. The sequence goes on along the minus strand of NZ_VPBZ01000003.1, from coordinate 526,568 downwards.
TTCCGTAAAAAAAGCTATAACGGTAGTCTTGCGATTTTATCCTGGGGTGGGGTTCGTGGAGGCATTTCATTGGCTTTGATTCTCGCTGTTGCCAATATTCCTGAACTTAGTGAATACAGTAGTATTTTGATTGGATATACATTTATTGCGGTATTAATGTCGGGGCTCGTGTGTGGTCTAGGTTTACCTGCTGTGATGAATGCTTTTTATTACAATCCCAATGAAGAAACCAAAGGCTTTAAAGGTTGGTACCAAAGAATGTGCCATAAAATGAATAAAAAGGGCTTCCAATATATTGTGGGTGAAGATATCCATGGTAATGAAACTATTACGGTTTATAACCCAGAAGCGTTAATCGATACTAAAGCAGATGATGGTGTAGCTGCGGTACATAACCCAGAAAAAGTGCAAGAAGTTCGTCGTTTAGAGAACCCCGAAAACTTCTAAAACTGATTTGTTTGACTTAAAAAAGGAAATGCTTGGGCATTTCCTTTTTTATTTCTAGTTGTGTTCCATCAAGTAACATCAAAAGTCGGGAAATTATGACTGGTCATTCATCGGTATTATTGTGACTTGCATCACACAAATAAGTGTTTGTTATTACTTGTATAAAGATGGATCTAAAATCTGAATGTATTGATAAAAATATTAAAATATTCAAACAATTATGCAAAAAAATACACAAAGCATGATAGAACGCACACAATTAAAAAAATTGTTTTTAATGAGTTGTAATCAAAGAAATTATTAGTCACCAACAATTCATTACAAAACCAAAAAGCATAAAAACGGCCCTAATACAAATAAATGAGGTTTTACCTATGCCGCAAATTTCTGTCATTTCTAAAGAAAGTCATAAAGTCTTAGATCAAGTTGAATCCAATCAAATTGGGCTTATCGAAAATTCTGTCATCGTAGTCAAAATCCGGAAAGAGGATGTTGCTTCAATTACAAAGAATGGTGCTGACGTAATAATCACCTTAAAAAAATGGGGAAGTGATTACTGTACAAAACTATTTTAGTGAGGCGACACCAGACAATAGTTTGGTATTTGAGGGTGAAGACGGTACATGGTATTGGGCAAAATTTACAACAGCCAATGGTGATATTGCGGATGTTATTCAGTATCAACTTTTAGAAGAAATTAAACTGCTGCTTTATAACGATTCATTGACGGATGTAATTTTACCCTGAATTGCGGGAGCAGATGGTGCTGGTTTATTGGGGGCAGCTATTGTTGGTGAATCTGATTATTCTGGTGGTTCTAAGGATACGACTAAACCTCACGCGTCTAAAGATGTGGTGATCACCGATGATGGTGAGCACGTCACAGGTGAAGGTGAGCCGGGTACAACGGTAGAAGTAAAAGATCAAGATGGCAAAGTCATTGGCGCAGGCACAGTGGATTTATCAGGGAATTTTGATGTTGAATTTAAAAATTAATTAACCAATGGTGAAACCATTGAAGTCACTGTGACAGATAAAGTAGGCAATGATCAATTCACCACCAAAGCGGGCATTGATACAGTTATTTATAAAGTATTGGATCAAGCAGATGCAACGGGTGGCAATGGACATGATACTTGGAATGACTTTAATGCGTCTGAAGGTGATAAAGTGAATATCAAAGCCTTGTTACAAGGTCAAAATGTCAATCAGTCGAATATTGATCAGTTTGTTTCGGTGAAATCTGATGGCAAGGGCAACACTGTGATCAGCATTGATCGTGATGGAACAGGGTCTAAATTTGGTGATAAAGTTGAATTACTCACTTTGAAAAATACCGATGTGACTTTGCAAGACTTAATCGATCACAACCAATTACTGTACTAATCTGTCAAAATTAAGTATTAATCAAAGAGAACCTTCGGGTTCTCTTTTTTTATGCGGCTCAAAGGAGATCAGATGAAGCAGAGTGATGAATTGGCAACGCAAATTTTGTCGGTCATTCAATTGATACCGCAGGCGAAGATTGCCACTTACGGACAAATTGCCAAATTAGCGGGTTTACCGAAGCATGCACGACTGGTTGGCTATGTACTCAAGCATTTAGATGCAACATCAACGATCCCATGGCATCGGGTGGTGAATGCTCAGGGAAAAATCAGCACGCAGCGTTGCAATGAAAAAGGTGAAAATATCCAGCAATTGAAATTGGCAGCTGAAAATGTCTTTGTGGTGAATGGACGCATCTCATTGAAACAATATCAATGGATACCTTAAAAAATCCTTGCCTTAAACATAGAATTTTAATTTTATAATTGATGAAGTAGTCAATAAAAAGCCCTCTAGGATCAGAAGGCTTTTTATTTCACGCTATAAATCTAATGGCTTATTTGCGTACAACCAAAACAGGAATGTCTGAAGCACCTAGTACGCTTTGAGCTACGCTGCCCAAGAAGAATTTTTTGATCCCTGTACGGCCATGTGAACCAATGATAATCAAGTCCGCATGTGTTTCTTCTGCAGCTTTAACCAGTTCAGTATGCACCACTTGACCTTCAAGTAAGCGAGTTTCAACAGTGACACCTTCAGTTGAAAATTTCGCTTTTGCTTCTTCAAGTGTATTTAAAATCGATGCACGAGCACGTTCAATTAAATCATTGGTTTGTGTTGCTGAAATATACTCTGCAGCAATATATGGATCGAGCGTCAGTACTTGAACCACAGTAATTTTACTGCCAAAAGTTTTTGCAAACTCGACAGCTTTAGCCACCGCAGCATAAGAAGTTTCTGAACCGTCCACTGGAACTAAAATATTATTTAAAGCCATCTTATTTCTCCTTATCTGATCAATTGAATTTGGATGGAAAAACCTGAAAAAAAGTGCTACTTACATTGATCATAGTTTCATCATACGCTTTTTTATTTGGGAATAAAACCAAGTAAATTCATAAGGATATTGCGAAATTTGCAATAAAAATATTGCAAAAATATAGACTTGTTTTCACCTCGCTTAGCGATAGCAAAAATGCTCAATAATGTAAGCAGCTATGTCTAGATTGTAAGACAATTTGGTGCTGAAAAAATTAAGCCTAGATAATTCATCCATCAGTGGACATGGTTTCAATCACACCGTTTCTCTTGCTCTGTCAGGGTAATATGCAACGCTTGTTGCTCAAGCAAGCTTAATTTATGCAACGCATCTTCAGGGAAAATCTGTTTTTGCAGGCGTTGAATTTGTCGCGCTGATAAATGCTGATTGGCACAATACATCGCAGCTTCATTAGCGCGCGCAACACTGACTAATTTCTCCTGATCATTGAAGTCGAGACGAATGATTGATTGCTGTGCTCGGCTAAGTTGAGCCATGCTGCGCTTTTGTTGCATGCTCAATAAAGGCTGTTTATTAATCCAAGTCGCCACATCACGTCGCACACCATTATAGTCAACAAAAATAGGTGAGACGATTTGGCAGCCCGTTAAGGTCATGACGGCAAGGCTGAGGGTCAGACAGGCTTTTTTTATCGAATTGAATTGCATGATAAAACTCTAATTTTTAATCAAAAAATATAGTAAATAGGGCTAAAAATAGCATAATTTGCTTAAATAGTAACATCTTGAACTTTGCTTGTTTAAACTCTGAACAATTGCAAACAAAAATGCTTGACGATAATGTGTGAAATCTAGATAATGCCACCACAGTTTACGGCTATGTAGCTCAGTTGGTTAGAGCACCGCACTCATAATGCGGGGGTCACAAGTTCAAGTCTCGTCATAGCCACCATTTTTATAGACCAAGCTCTCAGCTTGGTCTCTTTTTTTGTGCCTAGAAAAAGTCAAATAGATTGAAATAATTACAGCACTAATAAAATAATCTATTTACGATGTTAATGTAGAAATAAAAGAGAACTCAAATCTTTGATGTTATGAATTGATGTCCTAACTTTTGAAATACACATCTCAATTATTTTTTATTCTTACTGCTGCGTATTTTGCGCCTATAAAAAAGCCCAGTTATAGAACTGGGCTTTTTTTAATTTGAATCGAGTAATTAGATACCCGGTTTCCAACCATTCACGATTGGGTAGCGTCGTTCACGGCTAAATGCACGTGAGCTAATACGTGGACCAATCGCGCCTTGGCGACGTTTGTATTCGTTTAGATCAACCAAACGGATGACTTTTTTCACGACTTCAGCATCAAAACCTTTGGCAATGATGTCATCTTGGCTCATGTCTTCTTCGATATACGCATACAAGATGGCATCCAATACTTCATATTCAGGTAATGAGTCTTGGTCTTTCTGATCTGGACGAAGTTCCGCAGAAGGTGGACGAGTAATTACACGTTCAGGGATCACTGGTGTTTCTGAAATGCTGTTACGGTATTTTGCTAGTTCAAATACAATCGTTTTATAAACGTCTTTAAGAACCGCAAAGCCACCGACCATGTCACCGTACAATGTACAGTAGCCAACAGATAATTCAGACTTGTTCCCTGTAGAAAGGACTAAATTGCCGAACTTGTTCGATAAGGCCATTAGCAACGTACCACGAGAACGCGCTTGTAGGTTTTCTTCAGTCGCATCAGTCGGTGCAGCGCCAAAGAAAGGGAATAAGGTTTGCATAAAGCCATTCACAATTGGATTGATTTCGGCAATACCAAAAGTTACGCCCATATTCTTGGCTTGTTCAGCAGCATCTTCAACGCTGATTTGCGCGGTATAGGTATATGGCATCATGACCGCTTGAACTTTATCGGCGCCAATCGCATCGGCAGCAATCGCTAAAGTTAATGCTGAGTCAATACCACCAGATAGACCTAAAATCACGCCAGGGAAGCCTGAACGTTGTACGTAGTCACGTGTTGCGATCACAAGGCTTTGGTAGATTTCAGCCATGGTATTTAATACAGGCGTGATTGCACCTGTTTTAAAGGCTTTTTGTTCAGCATCGTATTCTGCGATATATAGATCTTCAACAAAACTTGGTGCTTGCAACGCAACTTCACCTGAATTGTTCATCACAAAGCTTGTGCCATCAAAGACAAGGTCATCTTGACCGCCCACTTGGTTGCAGTAAACCAGATTGATGTTCAATTGTTTGGTCAATGCACCCATGGTTTCAATGCGATGCTGTGGTTTACCAACTTCATAAGGTGAAGCATTCAACACCAAAGCGGTTTCAACATTTAACTGAGCAAGCTGTTGAACAGTTGGTAAAGCCCAAACATCTTCGCAAATCAACACACCAAACTTATGACCTAAATATTCAAAGACAAGGTGTTGATGACCCTCACTGAAATAACGTTTTTCATCAAAAACGCTATAGTTTGGAAGATTTTGTTTATTGTAAATCCCGAGAACTTGACCATTTTTCATGACAGCAGCAGAGTTATAGCGCTGACCATCTTCAGTTTGATTCACAAAACCAAAGACTAAAACGATGTCCTTAACGTTCGCCAATTGTTCAAAAGCTTGCTGTGTACGTTTATTTAAACTTGGACGTAATAATAAATCTTCAGCAGGATAACCAACTGTAGAAAGTTCAGGAAAAACAATAATATCTGCGTTCTGTTCTTTTGCAGCATTGGCTTGTTGAAGCATTTTTGCTGCGTTTGATTCTAGGTTACCAATATGCGGAGAGAACTGAGCAAGTGCAATTTTAAAACTATTCATTCCAACTAAATCCTATTCCTATAGGTGAATACACTTAACACACTGATTTGTATTATTGTGATTATTCAGCGAGTGTATTTAGATACGAAAAATACTGCCGAAAGGCGAAAACAAAACACCATCATCGTATGATAATTCACTTGTTTTGATGCAAAGCAAAAAAATAAGGTGAACCTATTTTATCTGAATTTAAGCGAGATACTAGAGGTATTCATAGCTTTTAAAAGCCTAGCTGAGCTTATGTGCCATAAAGTAAATATTAATGCTGTTTTTTTGTACTTAAAATAGCGTCAATGGTCGAGCAATAGCGTGAAATAGAATGATCAGGCGATATTTAATTTTATCTATAAATATTCGTCAAAGAGCATTGACGCTTTACAGCTCAATTTGATGAACAAGTTCTGGATATAAAATAATATTTTTAATTCGCTTTAAATAGATGTCACGAGCAATGTCACCTTGTTGCTCAATGTTGTAGTCAAAAAATGCCTTGTGTGGTTTGAGGGTATAGCGGTAAGGATTATATTTTTTAAAACTGAAGAAATACGCCATCTGTAAAACAGCACCCCGGCCCAAAACATTGATCTGCTGCTGGTATTGATAAACATGGGCCATCTCATGAATAAACAGGGCGCGATATCCTAAGGACGCTTTGGCATAGTCCGCTTTAAACAGTAAATTTCGTGCATGGATATACCCCTGAGGCGCCATGACCACATGCGCCGATTGCCAAGGCAAAAAAGGGTGATTCATCACTTTCACTTGTTCATATTGAATCAAATCCCCAAACACACTCTGACACATGGATATTTCACCTGCCGTGAGGGATCGATATTTAAAACCATCAAGTTTTAACAGTCGGATGAGTGTAGGAAAGAAGGGCAACATGATGAAAAGTTTCTAGAGTTCCAAAGGGATGTGTAATTTTACTATAACCTGAAAATACAATATCACGCTGTTGCGCTGTATTTAAAAAGCGATATTTTTGCATCTGCTACAGCGAAACATCGGTTAGGGCGTTACAATTCAGTTTTCGGTCAAACAGATAATCAGATGCAAGCACGGATCAATACTTTAATTTCTGAAATCAGCAAAAATATGTATGAACGTGAGCAGATTATTGCTTTGAGTTTGTTGGCTGGTGTTGCGGGTATGAATACCTTTTTATATGGTTTGCCCGGCACAGCAAAAAGTTTGATTTCGCGTCGAATAGCCTCTGCTTTTGAAGTCCATGACTATTTTGAATATTTGATGAATCGTTTCAGTACGCCGGAAGAAATTTTTGGGCCAGTTTCTATTAAAGCTTTAAAAGAAGATCAATATATACGTAAAACAGAACATTATTTACCACGGGCAGATTTTGCTTTTTTAGATGAAATTTGGAAAGCCAGCCCTGCGATTTTAAATACTTTACTGACCTTGGTGAATGAGCGGAGTTTTAAAAATGGTGACATTGTCCAAAAAGTTCCATTGAATGTTTTGGTTAGTGCATCGAATGAAATTCCCGAACCAAATCAAGGTCTAGATGCATTGTATGATCGTTTTATTTTGCGTTTAGAAGTGCCGCCGATTGCTATTGCAGAAAACTTCCATGCACTATTAGAGGCCAAACCGAGTCAAGTCAGTGTTGAAGTCGATGCAACTTTAAAAATAACAAAAGCAGAGTTACAAGATTGGCGGGAACAGATTTATCAGGTGGATTTACCCGAATCGATTTTAAATCTGTTTGATCAACTTAAAACTCGACTCAATCATAACTTTGAAGATCACGTGGTCTATGTCTCTGACCGTCGTTGGCAACGTGTGGCTTATTTAGTCAAAGCCTGTGCATTTTTAAATGATCGTTCATCGGTGATTTTGAGTGATTTATTAATTTTAAAACATTGTTTATGGAATCAGCCTGAAGACATTGCCTTTGTATCGCAGCAGATAGATGAAGTATTGGCTGAAAATGGCTTAAATTACAGGTTACAGTTCGAACAGCATGTGGCAGAGAAGGATGCACTTGAACAGCGGGTGCTCAATCATTTTTATTATACTGATGATGTGTATGAGAGTTATTTAATTCATGGCACTGATTACTTGCGTGCAGTGACCAATCTAGATCGACACTATAAAGATAAAGTATTGTATCTCGAACTAGATAAAATGGATACGAAAAAGGACTTCTTTGCCTTAGATGATACTGGTGAAGAAGTGCGTGGCATCGTGTGTAATTTTAATGGTTCAAGAGTGTGTACGTTAAAAGGTGGTTATTACGGCCTAGAAGAAGTGGTGACGCCGTACATAAAACATACCAAAGGTAGTCCGCGCAGCTCTCTTTCAGCACAAAGCCAATTTGAGCTGTTACACGAGGTTCAACAGCTCAAAGCACTGTTTCAAACAGAATTGGATCTGTTGACGGAACGCTTTAATAGCCAGAAGCATCAGTTCAATTCTGTCTTTGTCACTGAACAGGATATTCAACAATTAATTCAATCTATTGAGCAGCAATTGGCACGATATCAGTTGCAATTGCAAGATTGTGAGCGTCTGGAACAGTTATGTCGCAATTAAAACCGACACGACAACAAACCCAATCGGCACTCGATGAATTAAGTTCACAACTTTATGATGAATTAAAACAATCCAGTTTAAAACATTGGTTGGATGATCATAAAGTTGCAAAAAAGCTCGATCAAAAAATTCAGGAATGGGCCTTTCAGGCAAAGTCGAGTTTAGATCAGCAGCATCCCTATGCAATGGCGCAGCAGCAATTGGAACATTGGCTTGCGATAAAGCATTGGGAACAGGGCGATTTTGTTCAATTCCACACTGAATATGCTGCCTTCATGCAAACCTTGGGGATTCCAGAATTCACTGAAATGTGGCAACAGAGCCAACAGTCGTTGCTGACCGAGCAACAGCGTCAATTACACATTGAGCTATTCAAAGGTAAATGGCAGCGCAAATTGACTGAAGCTATTGCGCATTGGGAGTTTGAGCAGCTCCGTTTACAACGAGATGCCTTTTTAGATGAAATCAAAGATTTTCTTGCGACATTGTCGAAAATGGTCAAGCACCATGACAGTGTCGGGTTTGAAACTGGGATTTTTCTGGACTATTCCAAAGGGCAATTAACTGAGCATGATGTACAGAACTTTGAGCAATGGGCGAATTATCTCGAGCAAGATCGGGCGCTTAAACGTCTATGTCAAATGATCGGAAGCGCACAGCCGAATAGGCCTCGTAAGCGGATTTCTGCTCAGTTAGAACAAGAGCCACAGCAGCTTATTCACACCCCGATGGCGCAAGAGGAAATTACTGGAATTAAATTGGCACAAGAACTCAGTATGGCTTTACCTAGCGAGTTGGCGCTGTTAGCCGATCCAGACTTGCAAGTTTTATTTGATTTGAAATATTTAGAATCTAATCTGATGAGTTTTAATCGACAAGGTCAGCAACAGGGGCGGGTGATCGAAGACCCACGCCATACACAGCGTCGAGTCGGACAAAAAGGCCCGATGATTGTCTGCTTAGATACCAGTGGCTCAATGAATGGGCAACCTGAACTGATTTCCAAAGCGATTTGTTTGTATTTATCTATTCTAGCGCTAAAAGAAAAGCGAGCGATGTATTTGGTGAATTTCTCGACCAATTTAACTGCGCTGAATTTACAGCGTAACAGCGCTTTGGATGATGTCATTCACTTTTTAGGGCAGTCATTTCATGGGGGAACCGATATTATCCCTGCGATGAATCATGCCGTAGACATGCTGAAACAACCGAATTTTGTACATGCCGATGTGGTGGTGATTTCCGACTTTATAATGGGTCAACTGACTGAAGAACTCATGCAAGAGATCACACATTTTAAGCAGCAGGGCAATGGATTCTATGCTGTGGCTATCGGTAATTTTAAACTGGATCATTTAGACGACAGCCTGTTTGATCATCAATGGGTCTATCAATCTGCGACTGGCGAAGTGCAAAAAATCTAATAACCGTCCCTCACAAAAAATACGCCATGACCTTTAATGACAAGCTTTTGAGCCATACAGCATCGATGTTTTAAAGATTGTCTGACAAAGAAAATATTTGAGCATTTTTGCAAATCTAGAGGACGGTTTTGCTAATGGCCTAGTGATCTATCTCACTTAATTTGATCTCAATCTATGTGTTTTTACTTCAATCGACATGAAGTCAATGAAGGGGAAACACCCAAATTGAGAGCAAAATCATGAGCGCTTTTCAACCGATAAAAAAAACTTTAGCACGCGTATTTGCAGGCCCTGTCTTTGACCCAACAAAACAGTCTGCCGTTGTTCCTATTCGTCATATGAAATTTGATTTCGAACCCGAAAAAATTGATCCAAAATTTTATATGAATGCAGAATTGGCCAGTGCCTATTTTGCGTCATTGTCTATTTTCTTAACTCGTGGCGAAGATTTGGTGATTGATACTGCTCGATATCATCGTGACTTTATTCAAGATCCTGTATTAAGACAACGTGTCACGTCGTTGATTGGGCAAGAGGCCATTCATTCACGTATGCATGAAGAAATGAATGAAGCATATCGCGCAAGAAATCTGCCTGTGCAATTTTTTAGAAAGTTAGAACACTACGTCTTTGCCTATGGTTTTGAACGTATGCCACAGCCAATGAAGTTATCTTTAATGGCAGCAATTGAGCATTTCACCGCAGTACTTGCGGAATACATGATGAATCATGAAGAAATCTTTTTTAATTCAATAGATGAAAAGCAGCGCGCCATTTGGATGTGGCATATGTTGGAAGAGTCTGAACACAAAGATATTGCCTATGATGTTTATCAAGAATTATCAGGTAATTATGCTTTACGTATTGCTGGCTTTTTCCCTGCATTAATTACCATTTTGGGTTTGATTTCGATAGGCGCTTCGATTGTGCCGTTTTACAGAAAACCGTCGAACTTGATTAGCCTAAGTTATTGGAAAGATGTTCCGCGCAGTTTCCAACTGATTTTTGGGTTAAAAGATGGTGTTTATGGCAGCAGCCTCGGGCATATTTTTGACTATCTACGACCAAGTTTTCACCCGAATGATCATGACACTTCTGCATTTCTTGAATATTACAAAAAGCGCCTGCTGAACCCTGTTGATGGTGTGTTGACACCTTATTTCGTCAAAGAATTTACACCAGCATTAAAACGATAAAAGGACAAAACCATGGGTCTATTTGGAAAAAAGAACAAGCCAAGTGAAAACGCCTATGCGGTGGTCACAGGTGCAGGCAGTGGTATAGGAAGAAGCTTTGCTTTGGAGTTGGCACGTCGTGGTGGGACAGTGGTCTGTGCCGATATTCATTTAGAGGCAGCGCAAGAAACGGTGGATCAAATTCAATCCATGACATCATCAAATGCTTATGCGGTGCAGTGTGATGTAGGTAAAGCTGAAGAAGTAAAAGCATTGTCAGAGCAAGCTGAGCAGTTGATGGGGCATGCTGTGACCTTGGTGATCAACAATGCAGGCGTCGGGCTGGGTGGTAAATTTGATGAACTGAGTTTAGACGACTGGCAGTGGTGTATGCATGTCAATTTGTGGGGTGTGGTGCATGGCTGCCATTATTTTGTACCCAAGTTGAAACAAAATAAGCAGGGGGGCGCGATTATTAATGTTGCTTCTGCTGCGGCATATACCGCTGCACCAGAAATGACAGCATATAACGTGACGAAGTCGAGTGTGTTGGCATTGTCTGAAACTTTATCGGCAGAGCTCAGATCGGCAAATATCCGTGTGAATGTACTATGCCCAACTTTGGTGCCGACCAATATCATGAAAAATGGACGCTTACCCAATCGATATTCAGGCTTGGCTGATCAACTGCTGATGAATCATGCATTTACGACGAGCGACGATGTCGTCAATTTGACATTGAATAATTTAGATGCAGGGAAGTTGTATACCATTCCGCAACCTGATGCCAAATTATTTTGGTGGTTAAAGCGTCTATCCCCGCAAACCTATACCCGCTTATTGGGGGTGGGTTATCCCTTATTTAACAACTATATTAAAAAGTCGGGAGCAAAAGCATGAACATGCCGACACAATTACATGATGAAGATGTAAAAGCATTAGATCAAGAGAAAACTCAAACTAAAAAGGCAACAACGCAAACTAATGCAAGTCGTACTGTAACGTCTTCTGCCAAAGCAAAAAAAGCAGTACAAGACCAATCAGAGTCAGAGCCTAACCTAGAAAAACCAAGCGTAGAAAATCAAGTGCGTGTCTACGATACCATTGTGATTGGTGCGGGGATATCAGGTTTAGCTGCTGCTCATCAAATGAATGAACGGGGTTATACAGATTATGTGGTTTTAGAAAAAGCCAATCGCGTGGGAGGTACATGGCGCGACAACACCTATCCAGGTTGTGGATGTGATGTTCCTTCGGCGTTGTATTCTTTTTCATTTGCTCCGAGTCATAAATGGAGTCATTTATTTGCCAAGCAACCTGAGATTCTGAACTACTTAGAGGATGTGGCAGAGCAGCATGGGCTTTATCGTAACATTCAGTTCAACTGTGAATTGATTGCAGCGGAATGGAATGAGGAATTAAAGCAATGGCAATTGGAGACGAGCAAAGGTAAGTATGCGGCGAGAACGGTAATTTTTTCCACTGGGCCGATTACTGAACCTCAAATTCCAAAAATTAAAGGTATTGAAAGCTTTGAAGGTGAAATGTTCCATTCTGCGCGATGGAACCATGCCTATGACTTAAAAGATAAACGTATTGCGGTGATTGGTACGGGGGCATCTGCGATTCAGTTTATTCCTCAGATTCAACCTATTGCCAAAAAAGTGGTGGTGTTTCAACGGACCGCGCCATGGGTATTGCCAAAAGCAGATTTACCACTGAATGACCGTGCGAAAGGCATCATTACCCGCTTTCCAACAGTACAAGAAACTTGGCGCAAAAGTGTGGCCGGTATATTAAATGGTATTAATTTAGGACTACGTAATCCTTCGCTTTTAGAGCCTGTGAATTATTTGGGTCGTCAGTTGTTAAAAACACAAATTCAAGATGCTGAATTACGTGAAAAAGTTACACCAAACTTTTCTATTGGTTGTAAGCGTCTTTTATTTGCCAATAATTTTATCCTGCTTTGCAGCAAGCCAATGTCGAACTTGTACCACATGGTTTAGTTGAAATAGAAGGTAATACTGTTATTGCTGCGAATGGTGAACGTCATGAAGTCGATGTCATTATTTGGGGCACAGGTTTTGAAGTTTCTCATCCGCCGATTGGGCAGCGTGTAAAAAATGCCAAAGGGGAGTTATTGTCAGAACTTTGGAAAAACAGTTCTCCTGAAGCGTTTTTGGGTACCAGTATCGCGCAAGTACCTAATGCCTTCTTGGTGCTTGGGCCAAATATTTTGGTTTATGACTCATTTATTGGGATTGCAGAAGCACAGGTTGGGTATATCGTTGATGCTTTAGTAAAAATGAAACAAGAGAAGATACAACGGCTTGAAATTAAGCCAAATGTATTGGCCTATCACAATGCAAAAGTACAGACGCATTTACAGACTACGGTCTTTAATAGTGGCGGTTGTAAGAGTTATTACTTAGATGCCAATGGGCGCAATTTTGCAGCTTGGCCGTGGTCACTGAAACAGTTAAAGCTGCGTCTTAAACATATGGACTTGGCAGACTATGAGACGGTTGCCTAGAGAATATTGCTTAATAAAAGTTACTTAACTTAATAAGCCAAAATAAAGCATCATCAATATTTAAACCTTTTGTTTACAGCCTAATTTCTACGTGGAATTAGGCTTTTTTTATGACGATATCTGATGAAGCAGTGTGAGATTTTCTAGAAAATGGCGATTTAAAATACACTCAGCAATAAACAGCATACTTTATAGCTTGTGAGGCATCGTTTTATCTAATGATTGAGCAGGAAAATTCAGTCAGATAGGGCTGTTTTAAAGTGCAAAATATATCTAGCTGCATAAAAAAACCGCCCCAAAGGGACGGTTTTTAGATTCGCACAATTCTTTCGAATTAACGACCTTGGATATCGCGTTGAGTTTCGCCAGTGTAAAGCTGACGAGGACGACCGATTTTGTAAGGTGCGCTGTGCATTTCTAACCAGTGGCTGATCCAACCAACAGTACGTGCAAGAGCGAAGATTACAGTAAACATTTCTGTTGGGATACCAATCGCTTTAAGGATGATACCTGAGTAGAAGTCTACGTTAGGGTATAGGTTACGTTTGATGAAGTATTCGTCAGAAAGCGCAATACGTTCAAGTTCCATAGCCAAAGCAAGTTGTGGATCGTTGATACCAAGTGCAGTTAACACTTCGTCACAAGTCTCTTTCATTACTTTCGCACGTGGATCGAAGTTTTTGTAAACTCGGTGACCGAAGCCCATAAGTTTAACTTCTTTAGTTTTCACTTTTTCCATGAACGGAGCAACGTTTTCTACAGTGCCGATTTCATCAAGCATCTTAAGAACAGCTTCGTTCGCGCCGCCATGAGCAGGTCCCCATAGAGCCGCGATACCCGCAGCGATACATGCGTATGGGTTAGCGCCAGTAGAACCAGCAAGACGTACTGTAGAAGTAGACGCGTTTTGTTCGTGGTCAGCATGAAGCGTGAAGATACGGTCCATTGCTTTAGCAAGAATAGGGTCAACTTTGTAATCACGGTCTGCAGGAGTAGCAAACATCATGTACAAGAAGTTTTCTGCGTAGCTTAAGTCGTTACGTGGGTAAACGAATGGTTGGCCTACTGTGTATTTGTAAGTCCAAGCAGCTAAAGTAGGAACTTTAGCGATTAAGCGAATAGCAGTGATTTCGCGGTGGTCAATGTTTTCAACATCGAAACCGTTGTGATAGAACGCAGAAAGCGCACCAACAACACCACACATGATCGCCATAGGGTGAGCGTCACGACGGAAACCATTGAAGAAACGGCCAACTTGATCGTGAACCATAGTGTGGTTACGAACTTTAGCATCGAATTCTTGTTTTTGTTCAGCAGTAGGAAGCTCGCCGTTCAAAAGAAGGTAGCAAGTTTCTAAGTAGTCTGCTTTAGTAGCAAGCTGGTCGATTGGGTAGCCACGGTGTAGAAGAACACCTTTACCGCCGTCAATGAAAGTGATTTTAGATTCACAAGCAGCCGTTGAGACAAAACCAGGATCAAAAGTAAAGTGACCTGCGGCCAACACATCTTTAACGTCAATTACATCTGGGCCTAGAGTGCCACTGTAAATTGGTAAGTCAATTTCTTTGCCATCAAGCTGTAAAACGGCTTTTTTGCCAGTTGCTTCAGACATTCAATAGATCTCCTGTCCTGGTGAATGTTTTATCTGACTCAGTACTAATCTTTTAATGCGAGAATCAGACAGATCAAAAATTTGCTCTAAGATTAGAGGGAACTGAAATTTTGTCAATTATACTTATGGATATAAATTGAGGATCATTCCTTGAAATGAAGCACAATTCATCCGCTTAAAAAATGAGTAAAATCACAGTGCCGACGCAGTATAATAAGTCAATTTGCAGGGGAGGTGCAGATTAAAAAAAGCCTATTGCCTTAATTGTAAGCAATTTTTAATTCTTAAAAACTCTGAAACAAATATGAATTACAAGACCGCTATTTCATTAAATTATTATAATTTTCGTAACTTACACACATTTTTGGCTCTAAATTGCTTTTTTCTTATTCATAATTAAAACGACTTAATCGTACTTAAAAAAAAGTTCGTTTGGTTAAAAAATAGTTAATTAAACGCCTTTAAAAGATCAATAAATAAGCATTTTTGTCATTGGAAAGGTAAAAAATGGAGTTTTATTAAACAGATTTGCTGTTGCTGAGATTTTTATGCACAGACTAAGTACTTATTTCGTTTCATGATCTTTGAGTTTTATTATTTGAGAAAATGATGCACATTTATTTTTATGATTATGGCTTGGCGAATGTGTTGGAAAATTTTAAAATGTAGTGGGAAAAGAAAGATTTAGATTTGTTCATCTTTAGTCTAAAAGTTTAAATCGCCATATACACACAAAAACAATAAGTGGGATTTACATTTAACTGATTAAAACCAACAACATAGTATGATTTTCTTAGATAAATAAGGTATTTGTTTTTAGAAAAGTTATTGTTAATGATTCTTATTTAAGGATATTTTGCAAAATTCCTAATTGTCTTCGTTTGTGTTTTGAAAGTTCACGTTTTATAATTCCCTGTCGTTTATAAGATCAGACAGCTGCAGAGTTTATTATATTGTAATGTCTGACTATGCTAGCTTTCCTACGAATTAATTCCAACAAACTCCGGATGGAGTTTTTACTTACAGGATGCCCGCTGTGAAAAGCAACAGACCTGTCAATTTGTCCATGGGTCAAGTTTTAGACGTAAACTTAAAATCCCCTGTGGCTATTGCATCAATTTTACACCGTCTATCAGGTGTTATCGTATTTTTACTCGTACCGGTCCTTCTTTGGATTTTAGACAAATCTTTATCTTCACCTGAAGGTTTTGCGCAAGTTCAAGCTGTGTTTGATAGCTTTATTGTGCGTTTTGTCGTATGGGTATTTGTAGCCGGCTTAATTTATCACCTTATTGGTGGTATCAAGCATCTATTTGCAGATCTTGGCGTTGCTGAAGAACTTCAAAGTGGTCGTATCGCAGCTACTATTTCATTGATCTTGTCTGCAATCGGTATTGTTGCAGCATTTGTATGGATTGTTCTCTAATGAAAAGTGCTACAGGTTTAACAGGATCAGGTTCTCGCGATTGGTTTATCCAGCGTGTAAGTGCCGTTGTATTGGCTGTTTATACTATTGTTGTACTGGGCTGGATCCTTTGCAATAGCGGATTCACTTTTGAGCAATGGTATGGCTTTATGATGACAACACCAATGAAGATTATGTCTTTATTGTCTGTCTTATCTCTTGTTGCGCATGCTTGGATTGGTATGTGGCAAGTATTCACTGACTATGTGACTACTCGTCAAATGGGTCCTTCAGCAAACGGTCTGCGTTTAGTGCTGACTTCTGCAGTGATTGTTGCAGTATTTGCATACGCGATCTGGGCGATCCAGATTTTTTGGGCAAATTGATAGGAAAATATCATGGGCGCTATAACCCCTAAAGAAGATTACACAAATATTCCACACCTAACTTTCGATGCAGTCATCGTTGGTGGTGGTGGTTCAGGTATGCGTGCTTCTTACCAACTTGCTCAAGCTGGTTTGAAAGTTGCTGTACTGACTAAAGTATTCCCAACTCGTTCACATACTGTTGCAGCGCAGGGTGGTATTGGTGCATCTCTTGGTAACATGCAAGAAGATAACTGGCACTACCACTTCTACGATACAGTTAAAGGTTCTGACTGGTTAGGTGACCAAGACGCAATTGAGTTTATGACTCGTGAAGCGCCTCAAGTTGTATATGAGCTTGAACACCTAGGTATGCCATTCGACCGTAATGCTGACGGTACAATTTACCAACGTCCGTTTGGTGGTCATGCTGCGAACTATGGTGAAAAACCAGTTCCACGTGCATGTGCTGCTGCCGACCGTACAGGTCATGCTCTTCTTCATACGCTTTATCAAAGCAACGTGAAAATGGGTACTCAATTCTTCGTTGAATGGATCGCACTTGATTTGATCCGTAATGAAGAGGGTGATGTGCTTGGTGTGACAGCAATTGACCAAGAAACAGGTAAAATTGCAGTATTCCAAGGTAAAGCAACATTGTTCGCTACTGGTGGTGCTGGTCGTGTTTACCGTGCATCTACTAACGCTTATATCAACACTGGTGACGGTCTTGGTATGGCAGCTCGTGCAGGTATTCCATTACAAGATATGGAATTCTGGCAATTCCACCCAACAGGTGTTGCGGGCGCAGGCGTATTGTTGACAGAAGGTTGTCGTGGTGAAGGTGCGATCCTTCGTAACGATGCTGGTGAGCCGTTCATGGAACGTTATGCTCCGACATTGAAAGACTTGGCACCTCGTGACTTTGTATCACGTTCTATGGACCAAGAAATTAAAGAAGGTCGTGGCTGTGGTCCTAAGAAAGACTACATCTTGCTTGATATGACGCATCTTGGTGCTGAAACAATCATGAAACGTCTTCCATCTGTATTTGAGATTGGTAAGAAATTCGCGAACGTTGACATCACTAAAGAGCCAATTCCTGTAGTACCTACAATCCATTACCAAATGGGTGGTATTCCTACAAATATTCATGGTCAAGTGGTTGTTCCTGTATCTCGTGAAACTGAAGCTTTGGTTGCGAACTACAATAAAGAAACTGGTGTGTACTCACACAATGCGGGTGACCGTGATTTCACTAAACCAGTGAAAGGTTTCTATGCAATTGGTGAATGTTCATGTGTATCTGTACACGGTGCTAACCGTCTAGGTACAAACTCATTGCTTGACTTGGTTGTATTTGGTAAAGCTGCTGGTGAACATATTGTTGACTATGTAACTAAACACCACGGTGATGAATATGCACCGCTTCCTACAACTGTTCTTGAAAAAACTTTGAATCGTGTTCGTCATCTTGATGAATCAACTTCTGGTGAAAATGCTCAAGAAGTTGCAGATGCAATCCGTGACATCGTTCAAGATCACGCTGGTGTATTCCGTACATCTGCACTTCTTGAAGAGGGTGTGAAACAGATTCTTGCGCTCGAACCACGTGTACGTAACATTCACTTGAAAGACAAATCTAAAGTATTTAACACAGCGCGTGTTGAAGCTCTAGAAGTTGAAAACCTGTATGAAGTTGCGAAAGCGACACTGATTTCTGCGGCTGCACGTAAAGAATGTCGTGGTGCGCATACAGTGGTAGATTTTGAATTACCACCTGATCATGCTGACTACCCATACGGTCGTCGTGATGATGAGTGGATGAAACACACTTTATGGTTCTCTGTAGATAACCGTCTTGAGTACAAACCAGTACGTTACAAGCCTTTATCTGTAGATGCTATTCCGCCTAAACCACGTACATTCTAATTGGGAGAAGTAAGATGAGTAGAGGTACTCGTACATTTAATATCTACCGCTACGATCCTGATAAGGATGCAGCTCCGTACATGCAAACTTTTAAACTAGAGTTGACTGATAAGCATCGTATGTTGCTTGATGCACTTCTAGCATTAAAAGTTCAAGACGAATCATTAACATTCCGTCGTTCATGTCGTGAAGGTATTTGTGGTTCTGATGGTGTAAACATTAATGGTAAAAATGGTTTGGCGTGTCTTTGGAACCTAAACGACTTACCAGAAGTGATCACAATTCGTCCACTTCCAGGTCTTCCAGTAATTAAAGATTTGGTTGTAGATATGAATCAGTTCTACGATCAGTACAATAAAATCCATCCGTTCCTAATCAACAATCAGCCTGCGCCTCCTAAAGAGCGTTTGCAGTCTCCTGAAGAGCGTGAACATTTAGATGGTTTGTACGAATGTATTCTTTGTGCATGTTGTTCAACTTCATGTCCATCATTCTGGTGGAACCCAGACAAGTTCTTGGGTCCTTCAGCATTGTTGAACGCATATCGCTTCATCATTGACTCTCGTGATACAGCAACTCAAGAGCGTTTGGCTCGTCTTGACGACCCATTCTCATTGTTCCGTTGTAAAGGTATCATGAACTGTGTATCTGTATGTCCTAAGGGTCTTAACCCAACTAAAGCAATCGGTCACATCCGTAATATGCTTTTAGATCTAGGTTAATAGATTTAGCAGTAAAAAGAAGCGCACCATTGGGTGCGCTTTTTTTTGTCATATATAAAAGTGATGATAGTGAAAGTTATTCGCTGTCATTGCAGATTGTTATAAATGGATTTCATAGAAACGTAGTGAATTAAAAGTATAAAGTGATAGATAAATGGTTATTTATTGATGAAACGCTCGTTCAAGTCTGTCAAAAGGATTAGAAGATGTTATTATGTAACGTAGTAAAAAGAGAGAGGATAGGAATGTCAGCTCTCTTTTGTTTTTGTATATGAGATGAGGTAATAATCGAACGTAGACTTTTGTCTTAATTGAAAGATCATTTTATATGTAGCACCATATCATAGATGAAAATACAAACAGTGTATTTCGCTAATTTATGAGGGGTATGTGTCAAAAAAATCAATTGAAAATGCTCGAACGTGTTAGCATTTAGAGTATCACTATATGTAAAAAATGACTTTGAATTAGGTACATTTTTTCTACAATTTAAGCGCTGTAGAAGGTATATAAATGTTAATAAAGTCGTTTTAGAAAAGATAATTGCGCAAAATTTATTTTTTCTAAGACGATTTGCAAAAATTGCCCGATTTATGTCGGGTATTTCTCAATGAGTAATGATGCCGCTGAGGGCGTTATTGTTCATTAATCACATTGGGTAATCCTAATGTAGTGATAACGCCTCAAGGCTTAAGCCTAATGGGGACTAATGTCATATTACCAATTTGACATTACTAATCATGGGTTCGCTTAAAAAGCATCCTGAAATGTTTTGCAATAGGAAATGGGTCCACAAATGCAAGAAGTTGCTGACGCACTGCGTCTTGACACTGAACTTAGCGCTGACAGTGCAGCGTATATTGAAGAACTTTATGAGCAGTATCTAACGGCTCCAGACTCAGTAGAGGCTGATTGGCGTGAATACTTCGATAAATTCCCGAAAGGTGATCAACCACACAGCAATGTACGTGAGCAATTCCTATTATTAGGCCGTAATTCAAGCCGTGTTCAGCCAGTAGTGCAAAGTGCAGTAAGTTCTGAGCATGAACGCCGTCAAATCGGTGTATTACAGTTGATCGCTGCATACCGTAACCGTGGTCATCAAAACGCAAAATTAGATCCACTTGGTCTTGCAAAACGTGAAATCGTGCCTGATCTAGATCTTGCTGCGCACGGTCTAACTCAGTCTGACTTAGATACTGTATTTAATACAGGTAACCTTGCAATCGGTAAGTCTGAAGCAACACTTGGTGAAATGGTTCAAGCAATGGAAGCAACTTATACTGCTTCGATTGGTGTTGAATACATGCACATTGTTGATACAAAAGAAAAACGTTGGATTCAACAACGCCTTGAAGGTACTCGTGGTCAATTTGGCTACACTGCAGACCAGAAAAAACATATCCTTGAACGTCTAACTGCAGCTGAAGGCCTAGAAAAATACCTTGGTAACAAATTCGTTGGTGCGAAACGTTTCGGTGTTGAAGGTGGTGAATCTTTCATTCCTATGGTGAATGAACTTATTCAACGCGCAGGTTCAGTAGGTTGTAAAGAAGTGGTTATCGGTATGCCTCACCGTGGCCGTTTAAACCTTCTTGTAAACATCATGGGTAAAAACCCAGCTGATCTATTTGGTGAGTTCGAAGGTAAATCACTTCATAAAAAAGGCTCTGGTGACGTTAAATACCACCAAGGTTTCTCTTCAAACGTAATGACTCCGGGTGGCGAAGTTCACTTGGCATTAGCGTTTAACCCATCACACTTAGAAATCGTTGGACCGGTAGTTGAAGGTTCTGTACGCGCACGTCAAGTACGTCGTAAAGATATCGGTGGTGATGATGTATTACCAATCATCGTTCACGGTGATGCTGCATTTGCAGGTCAAGGTGTAAACCAAGAAACTTTCCAAATGTCACAAACTCGCGGTTATACCGTGGGTGGTACAGTTCATATCGTCGTGAACAACCAAGTTGGTTTCACAACGTCTGACCCACGTGATGCGCGTTCTACAGAATACTGTACTGACATCGCGAAAATGATCCAAGCACCGATCTTCCATGTGAACGGTGATGATCCTGAATCTGTATTATTTGTTTCTCAATTGGCACACGATTTCCGTCATACATTCCGTAAAGACGTTGTAATCGATATGTTCTGCTACCGTCGTCGTGGTCATAACGAAGCCGACGAGCCAGCTGCAACTCAGCCAATGATGTATCAAATCATCAATAAAAAAGCGACTACACGTACGCTTTATGCTGACAAGCTTGTACAAGAAGGTGTTATTGATCGCGCTTCTGCTGATGCAATGGTTGAACAGTATCGTTCTGACCTTGAAGCAGGTAAACACGTTGCAAATGCGTTGGTACTTGAGCCAAATACAAAAATGTTTGTGGACTGGAAACCTTACCTAGGCCACGAATACACAGACAAATGGGATACCACTTTCCCAATCGAACGTCTAAAAGAGCTTGGTGCGAAAATGCGCGAGCTTCCAGAAGGCTTCGTGATGCAACGTCAGGTTGCTAAAGTGATTGATGACCGTCTGAAAATGCAGACTGGTGAAATGCCATTGAACTGGGGTGCTGCTGAAACATTAGCTTACGCGTCTCTTCTAGATGAAGGTTTCCTTGTTCGTTTAACAGGTGAAGACGTTGGTCGTGGTACATTCTCACACCGTCATGCAAAACTTCATAACCAAGTAGATGGTTCAACTTACATTCCATTATGTAACTTGAAAGAAAACCAACCACGTACAGCTATTTATGACTCATTATTGTCAGAAATGGCGGTTCTTGCATTCGAATATGGTTATGCAACGACTCTTCCGAAGAGCCTTGTCATTTGGGAAGCGCAATTTGGTGACTTCGCAAACTGTGCACAGGTTGTAATCGATCAGTTCATCGCGTCTGGCGAAACTAAGTGGGAACGTGTATGCGGTCTGACTATGCTTCTTCCACACGGCTTTGAAGGTCAAGGTCCTGAGCATTCATCAGCTCGTTTAGAGCGTTTCTTACAGCTATGTGCTGAAGAAAACATGCAAGTGATCACACCGACTACACCAGCGCAGATTTACCATGCGATGCGTCGTCAAGCACTTCGTCCAATCCGTAAACCAATGATCGTGACTTCACCGAAGTCTCTTCTTCGTCACAAACTTGCAACGTCTACTTTAGAAGAACTTGCAAATGGTTCATTCCAAACTGTGATCGATGAAATTGACAATATCAACAAGTCAGACGTAACTCGTCTAGTGCTTTGTGGTGGTAAGGTTTACTACGACTTACTTGAAAAACGTCGTGAAAAAGAATTGAACAACACAGCAATCGTTCGTATTGAACAATTGTATCCGTATCCAGAAGCACGTCTTGCTGAAGTTCTGGCACAATATCCAAACATTAAAGAATTGGTTTGGGCTCAAGAAGAACCGAAGAACCAAGGTGCATGGTTATTCATCGCTCCGCGTCTTTATGACGACGTGATGAAAGCGGGCAAACAAGTTCGTATTAGTTATGCAGGTCGTGAAGCTTCTGCTGCACCGGCTTGTGGTTCACCATATTTGCACGCAAAACAACAAGCTCAGCTCGTAAATGATGCTTTAGCTATCGTAGCTGAATAACAGGAGATTCTTAATAATGGCAACCGAAATTAAAGCACCGGTATTCCCAGAGTCAGTTGCTGACGGTACAGTTGCAACTTGGCACAAACAACCAGGTGAAGCAGTATCACGTGACGAAGTGATTTGTGATATTGAAACAGATAAAGTTGTTTTAGAAGTTGTAGCTCCTGCTGACGGTACGATTTCTGCAATCGTTAAAAACGAAGGCGATACAGTTCTTTCTGCTGAGGTGATTGCGACTTTTGAAGAAGGTGCTGCTTCTGGCGCTGCTCAAACTCAAGCTGTTCAATCAGAAGAGAAAGTAGAACAAGCTGCTGCGCAAACTCAAGCGGGCGCTGCTCCTGTTGTTGAACGTGCTCAACCTGTTGCTGATCAAGCTCCTGCAGTGCGTAAAGCATTGACTGAGTCTGGCATTGCTGCTGCTGACGTTGCTGGCACTGGCCGTGGCGGTCGCATCACTAAAGAAGATGTTGCAAACCATCAAGCTAAACCAGCTGCTCCTGCTGCTGCGCCATTAAGCGTTGCTGTTGGTGAACGTATCGAAAAACGTGTTCCTATGACTCGTCTTCGTAAGCGTGTTGCTGAACGTTTACTTGCTGCAACTCAAGAAACTGCAATGTTGACTACGTTCAACGAAGTAAACATGAAGCCAATCATGGAAATGCGTGCGCAATACAAAGATGCTTTTGAAAAGCGTCATGGTGCACGTCTTGGCTTCATGTCATTCTTCGTTAAAGCGGCAACTGAAGCACTTAAACGCTACCCAGCTGTAAACGCTTCAATTGATGGCAATGACATCGTTTACCACGGTTTCTACGACATCGGTGTTGCTGTATCAAGCGACCGTGGTCTAGTAGTTCCAGTTCTTCGTGATACTGACCGCATGAACTATGCTGAAGTTGAAAATGGTATCCGTGCATACGCTGGTAAAGCGCGTGATGGTAAATTGGGTATCGAAGATATGACTGGCGGTACATTCACTATTACTAATGGTGGTACTTTCGGTTCTTTGCTTTCTACACCTATCTTAAATACGCCACAAACTGCGATTTTGGGTATGCATAAAATCCAAGAACGTCCTATGGCTGTAAATGGTCAAGTTGAAATCTTGCCAATGATGTACTTAGCGCTTTCTTATGACCACCGTCTAATCGATGGTAAAGAAGCAGTAGGCTTCCTTGTAACAATCAAAGAATTGTTAGAAGAACCAGCTAAGCTAATCCTTGATCTTTAATACTTCAGAATAATGCAATGGGCTTAGAGCGATCCTCTAAGCCCATTTTGGGAGATACACATGTCTCAATTTGATTTAGTTGTTATTGGTGGCGGTCCTGGTGGTTATGAAGCTGCTATCCGCGCTGCTCAATTAGGCTTTAAAGTAGCTTGTATTGAAAAACGTATTCATAAAGGTAAACCATCTTTAGGTGGTACTTGCTTAAACGTGGGTTGTATCCCATCTAAAGCATTACTTGATTCATCTCACCGCTATGAAGATACTGTTCATCACTTAGATGACCACGGTATTACGACTGGTGAAGTGAAATTTGATCTTGCAAAACTGCTTGATCGTAAAGACAAAATTGTTAACCAATTGACGATGGGTATTGATGGCCTACTTAAAGGCAATGGTATCGAATGGTTAAAAGGTACAGGTAAATTACTTGCAGGTAAGAAAGTTGAGTTTGTATCTCACGAAGGTGAAACTCAAATTTTAGAACCTAAATATGTAATCCTTGCATCGGGTTCTGTGCCGGTAAATATTCCTGTTGCTCCTGTAGACCAAGACATTATTGTTGACTCTACTGGTGCGCTTGAGTTCCCAGAAGTGCCTAAACGTCTTGGCGTAATCGGCGCGGGTGTCATTGGTTTAGAGCTTGGTTCTGTTTGGCGTCGTCTAGGTGCTGAAGTTGTTGTATTTGAAGCAATGGACGCATTCTTACCAATGGCTGATAAAGCTTTGGCGAAAGACTACCAAAAAGTATTGACTAAACAAGGTCTTGATATCCGTGTTGGCGCTAAAGTTGCTGGTACAGAAGTGAATGGCCGTGAAGTTACTGTTAAGTACACACAAGGCGGCGAAGACAAAACTCAAACTTTCGATAAATTGATCGTTTGTGTGGGCCGTAAAGCATATGCAGAAGGTTTATTGGCTGAAGATTCAGGCATTAAACTCACTGAACGCGGTTTAGTTGAAGTAAACGATTGGTGTGCAACTTCGGTTGAAGGTGTATACGCAATTGGTGACTTGGTACGTGGTCCAATGCTTGCACATAAAGCAATGGAAGAAGGCGTAATGGCTGTTGAGCGTATCCACGGTCATGCAGCTCAAGTGAACTATGACACTATCATCTCTGTAATTTACACACACCCAGAAGCGGCGTGGGTTGGTTTAACAGAAGAGCAAGCGAAAGAAAAAGGCCACGAAGTTAAAACAGGTCAATTTGGTTTCGCTGCAAATGGTCGTGCAATGGCTGCTGGTGAAAACGCAGGCTTTGTTAAGTTTGTTGCTGATGCGAAGACAGATCGTCTACTCGGTATGCACGTGATTGGACCTGCAGCGTCTGATATCGTACACCAAGGTATGATCGCACTTGAGTTCGTATCAAGTGTTGAAGACCTACAGTTAATGACTTTCGGTCACCCGACATTCTCTGAAGTCGTTCACGAAGCTGCACTTGCAGTCGATGGACGTGCAATTCACGCGATTCAGCGTAAACGTAAATAAGATGTAAAAAGAGCGGCTTAGGCCGCTCTTTTTTGTTTCAGATGGTTGTTTTAATTTGAATAATCATCTAAAAATAAAGATAAGAAATATTTTAAGATTTAAAAAGGTTAAAGCTGCTTTGACGGATGTCTGGGCTTTAATGGGTCATAACAAAGCGAAGAAAGAGTAAAAGGTTGTTCAATGAATCTACACGAATATCAAGCTAAAGCGTTATTAAAAAAATATGGTATGCCAGTCCAAGAAGGCGTATTTGTAACTACCGCAGAAGAAGCAGTCAAAGCTTTTGAGCAACTGGGTGGTAAGTTTGCGGTACTCAAAGCCCAAGTGCATGCAGGTGGTCGTGGTAAAGCAGGCGGCGTTAAAGTCGTAAAATCTGCACAAGAAGCCACTGATTATGTGAACCAAATGGTCGGCTCACGCTTAGTCACTTATCAAACAGATGCATTAGGTCAACCCGTCAGCGGTATTTTGGTATCCGAAGATGTTTATCCTGTAGAGCGTGAATTGTACCTAGGTGCTGTAGTTGACCGTTCTAGCCGTCGTGTGACCTTTATGGCATCGACTGAAGGCGGTGTTGAAATTGAGAAAGTTGCAGAAGAAACGCCTGAAAAAATTATTAAAGTTGAAGTTGATCCTCTAGTTGGATTGTTACCATTCCAAGCACGTGAAGTGGCGTTTGCTTTAAACCTAAAAGATGGTCAAGTGAATCAATTTGTCAAAATCATGTCTGCGGCTTATCAAGCATTTATTGAAAATGATTTTGCTTTATTTGAAATTAACCCGTTATCCGTACGTGAAAATGGCGAGATTTTATGTGTGGATGCAAAAATTGGTATCGACTCAAATGCTTTATATCGCTTACCAGAAATCGCAGCACTACGCGATAAAACGCAAGAAAATGAGCGTGAGCTGAAAGCATCAGAATTTGATCTGAACTATGTTGCCTTAGAAGGCAATATTGGCTGTATGGTCAATGGTGCTGGCCTAGCGATGGCAACCATGGACATTATTAAACTCTATGGTGGTCAACCTGCAAACTTCCTAGATGTAGGCGGTGGCGCGACCAAAGAACGCGTAATTGAAGCCTTTAAAATCATTTTGGCCGATAGTTCTGTACAAGGTGTATTAATCAACATTTTTGGCGGAATTGTACGTTGTGACATGATTGCTGAAGCAATTATTGCAGCGGTTCAAGAAGTAAATGTGACTGTACCTGTGGTTGTTCGTTTAGAAGGGAACAATGCAGAGTTGGGTGCAAAATTACTTGATGAATCAGGTTTGAAATTGATTTCTGCAAATGGCTTGGCCGATGCTGCAGAAAAAATCGTTGCTGCGGTAAAAGGCTAAGGGAGTAGAGATCATGAGCGTATTAGTAAATAAAGACACAAAAGTTTTAGTTCAAGGTTTTACCGGTAAAAACGGCACATTCCATTCAGAACAATCGATTGCTTATGGCACTAAAGTTGTTGGCGGTGTAACACCGGGCAAGGGCGGCACACAACATTTGAATCTACCCGTATTCAATACCATGAAAGAAGCGGTACGTGAAACGGGTGCAACGGCAACTTCGATTTATGTACCGGCACCATTTGTCCTAGATTCAATTATTGAATCTATTGATTCAGGTGTTGAGCTGATCGTCGTGATTACGGAAGGTGTGCCGACACTTGATATGCTAAAAGCCAAACGTTACCTAGAAACCTATGGTAATAATGCACGTCTAATTGGTCCGAACTGTCCAGGAATTATTACTCCGGGTGAATGTAAGATCGGTATTATGCCAGGTCATATTCATCAACCGGGTAAAATCGGCATTATCTCGCGTTCAGGGACTTTGACCTATGAAGCTGTAGCGCAAACCACGAAGCTGGGTCTAGGTCAGTCGACGTGTATCGGTATTGGGGGAGATCCAATTCCGGGCATGAACCAAATTGATTGCTTAAAGCTGTTCCAAGACGACCCGCAAACTGAAGCGATCATCATGATTGGTGAGATTGGTGGTACAGCAGAAGAAGAAGCGGCTGAATATATCCAGTCGAATGTAACTAAGCCTGTTGTCGGTTATATCGCGGGTGTGACTGCACCAAAAGGTAAACGTATGGGACATGCAGGCGCAATCATTTCGGGTGGTAAAGGCACAGCAGAAGAGAAATTCGCTGCCTTTGAAAAAGCCGGTATGGCCTATACCCGTAGTCCTGCTGAATTAGGCTCAGCTATGTTTGAAGTCTTAAAGTCAAAAGGTCTTGCTTAAGTACGGTAAGTTTCTGTTAATAAAAACCCCTCAAATAAGGGGTTTTTTTATTTTTATTTAATAATAGTGGGTGAATAGTAAAGAAAATTTATAAATTCAGCATATTCTCATTCATTATTAACACTTTAGTATGAATAATTAACCAAATTTAATCGGTCAAAATATGATATAATGTGAAGCACGTCACATTAATTTAATTTGATGAATAATTACTCTTCTAACGTGAATAATCATGATTTATAAATCTTATTTATCTCGTCTATGTTTCTTGTCGATTTTTTCGAGCCTTCCTACGGTTGTATTTGCAGTTGATAATATCGATCAGCAAAGAGAACAAAGTGTTGCAGATATCCGTGTCGGTAAATTGGATCAGGGATTTAACCAATTACAAGTTTTATTAGCGCAACATCCTGAAAATCAGAAGCTCATTGCAGATTACACGCTCCTGCGTTATGCAAATGCAACCTTTAGCTCTACAGATGTGGCCTACTTGGCGAAGATTAGTCCAACGACGTTTCCAGATTATGGCAAAGTCAGTGTCATCAAAGCTTTACGCGATCTTAAACAATATGATCAAGCCTTACAGTGGGCACAAAAATTTTATCAGCAGGATCAATCGGAACAGTGGTTGATTTGGCAGGGTGTGTTGCTTGCAGAATCAGGTCAAAAAGATCAAGCAAAACAAAAACTGGCAAATCTCAACTTACAGTCGCTTGGTGCAGATTATCTTTCGCAATTGGCCTATGCCTATCGATTATTGGATATGCCTGCTGAATCCCTCAATGCAGCGAAATATGCGTTAGAAAAACAGCCCAATGCAGATACCCAAGAACAGTTCGTATTGGCTCTATTGCAAAATAGCGATTTTGCCACTGCGCAAAGCTACATTCAGGCCAATGGACTCAATAGTTCTAAGCCAGTGTTGCAATATTTGCTCAAGATGAATGAGTTCTCACAGCGTATCCAACAAGGCATTCAAGCTTCAAAAAATGCGTTTGATATGAAGCGTGGAGCAACGGCATTTGAACCACTAGATCGTGTTCTGGCTGAAATGAGAGCTTATGAAGACTCACTTCCTGCAGATGAAGCCAGTAAACGTAAATTTTACTATGAATATATCTATGCCTTAAATGCACGTAATGCTTCGAAGCAGGCACTGGCACAAGTAGATAAAACAGGTCAAACAGCTAAAGAAATGCCTGCTTATGTACGACATGCTTTGGCAGACAGTTATTTAAAATTACGTCAACCTGAAAAAGCTGAGCCTTTATATCAGAGTTTATTTGTTGAAAAAAATTATGCGGACTATAACGTCTATGCTGGTTTGTATTATAGCTTGATCGAACAAGAAAAATTTAAACAAGCCAATCAGTTAATCGACACTATGGACATACAATTGCCGACCTTTGTTTATAGTAATGCGAAAGGGGTGGATAAGGCGCCACACGATGATCGTACTGAATTTATTGCCTTGAAGGGATTGAACTATGCTTATCGCAACGAGCATGAAAAAGCGGAACGTTATTTCAATGACTTAACCGCAAAGGCTCCCGGCAATATCGGTTATCAAAATAATTTGGCATTAATTCAACGTTGGCGTGAAAAACCAGAGCAATCCCAGCACACTTTGGCGCAGCAGAATAGCTTGGAGCCCATTTCACAGGGAACGCAAATTAACCGCATGCAGAATTTCCAAGCCTTGAGTCAAATTCAAGCTTGGCGTGAACTCAATCAATATATGGTCAGCCATATCGGTGATGATACGGGCGTAAAACAAAGTAAAAAAGAATTGGATGATCGGAATCGTGCGTCAATTCAACATCAAAGTACCTTTGCAAAAAGTGAGTCTGATGATCCTCGTGTACAAAATCGCCTGAAAGGTTCACGTGAACAGGAAAACTGGACGCGTATCAATAGCCCATGGTTTTACGATAATTATCGACTCTTTGCAGACCATAGCAATCGTTGGTCGAAGTATGAGTCTGGCAAATTAAAAGACCAGCGGATTGGCATGGGTTTAGAGTGGGCTTCGGATCGTAAAGCTGCATCTGCATTATTCTCTCAAAGCACCGATGGCGACCGTTTTGGTGTGCAATTAGATTGGTCACATTGGCTGAATGATCATTGGAACTATGCACTGGGTTACGATAGCCAAGCGGATATTCCATTGCAATCTTTGGCACAGGACCACGAAGGGCAGGCTTATCGTTTTGCATTGAACTGGCAACAAAATGAATCACGCAAAGCAGGTGCAAGTTATCAATTGACCGATATTGATGATGGCAATCTACGCCAAGAACTATCGGGATATTTTAAACAACAATTCCAGCAATCTCCGCATCATATTTCTGCGGCAACACTGCGTGGTTATTACGGAAAAAATGATCCGGTTGATGTGCCTTATTTTAACCCTGAACATAGCTATAGCGCTGAAGTGACATTGGAACATGATTGGATGACATGGCGTGACTATGAACGTCATTTTAACCAGCACTTTGCAGCAACTATCGGTACATTCGGACAAAAAGGCTACTCAAGTCGTCCGATTTATAATTTGTATTATCAACATGATTGGCAGCTCTCACGCACGTGGAAATTGAACTACGGCATAGGTTGGGGTTCACATCCGTATGACGGAAAAGATGAAGATCGTAGCTATGCAGTTGTTGGATTTGAGGGGCGCTTCTAATGAAAAATACATTAATACACCGCATGTTGAAGCAAAGCTTAGTTCTAGCTGTGACTTTGCCCATCAGTACGACATATCTTTTTGCTGACAATAATGTGCCAAAAACTGCAAATTTGGCGATGCCTGAACTTGATGAAAGTACCGCACATAACCAATTTGTAACGCTGACCTTTCATGATGTTCGAGATGATGTTGCCAAACGTGGTGACCGAGATGTCTATGCGATTAGTACGCAAAATCTTGGGCAATATTTTGCGTGGATTCAACGAGAAGGTTGGCAACCCATTCGTTTAGAAGATGTCATGCAGGCTCGCTTACAAAAGAAAAAGTTACCTGAAAAGGCACTGTTATTAACCTTTGATGATGGTGCGCTAAGTAGTTATAGCAAAGTTTTTCCATTGTTAAAGCAATATCAATTTCCTGCAGTTTTTGCTATTCCAACCAGTTGGATTAATGGTAATACCAAAGATGCTTATGAAGCTTATGGTGTGGGTAATTTGATGAATTGGGATCAAATGCGGGAAATGCAAAAGTCGGGATATGCCGAATTTGTGTCGCATTCGGATGATCTGCATCATGGTATTTTGGCAAACCCACAAAAAAATATGGAACCTGCTGCGATTACACGTCAGTATTTTCCAGCTCAAAATCGTTATGAAACCGATGCTGAGTTTGAGCAGCGTATTGTGCAAGATTTGAAGAAATCTAAACAAGAACTCGATCGTCAACTGGGTATTCATAGTATGGCAATCTTCTGGCCATACGGTGCAGTTACACCGGAAATTGAGGGATATGCACGTAAAGCAGGACTGCCCATGTCCTTTAGCTTAGGTAATTTGGTCAGTCAGGCAGATTCAGTGCATACCTATCAGCGTGCCTTGATTATGGATAACCCAACACCAGAGTTTATCCACCAAAATATGGAAGACTTTATTGTTGAGGCTCGTGCGCCCTATAAACAGCGTAAAACATTCCTGAATTTTAATTTGGCTGAATTACAAGCGCCAACGTCTGAGCAATCAGATCAGAAGTTGGGGACATTATTAGACCAGGTCAATGCGTTAAAAACCAATACATTGCTTTTAAATGCTGCGGTTGATCATGATGGTGACGGCAAAATTGATGCCTTATTTTTCCCAAATTCAAAACTACCGATGCAACAAGATTTACTGAATCGCACTGTATGGCAGGCCCGTACACGAATTGGTAATCGAGTGTATGCACAGCTTCCAATCAGTTTGGAGTTAAAGCAGGGGATTAATTTGACAGACCTAACGGCAGATCTATTGAAAAACAATAGTTCGCTTGAAGGTTTAATTATTAACACCGGTAACAGCTTGGACTGCGCTATTCATTCAGCACAGTGGTCAATCGCATGTACTGAGCAAGTGCAAAAAATTATTGCGATTAAAGAGCGTAGTAAGGCGCAAGCGCATTTTTATTCCAATATTAGTAATGACAACCAAACCGCGCTCAAAGTGAATTTAACTGGACATCAATTTTCTGGATTAAAACCTTTAGTGACTCGTGCCTTAACAGCATCGGACTTTCTGTATTTAAGTATTAATCCAGGTCAGCATCCGCAAAGTTTTAAAGCTTTTATGTCCGCATTGAAGACTTTGAATACAGAGCAAAAGCAACGTTTGATTGTCAGTTTAGATATCAATCCAAATATGAGCGAGAAAGATTGGACACAGTATCAGCAAAACTATCAGGCTTTACGGGCAGCGTCGGTTCAAAAAATCGGACTGAATAATTATCAGCTTCAGGATGGCGAACGCGTTCAACATCACCTATATCAAAGCATCAGCTTGAATGGCAGTCCACTGACTTATCGTGATCCGTATATACGAGGAGGTCAGTAATGCAAGAATGGGAACTGAGTTTTAACGATCTGTTTTTTGCCTTTGCTTTCCTATACCCCTTGTTTATGGCGTGGATTTGGATTGCTGGAGGCGTGTGGTTCTACTTAAAGCGAGAATGGAAACAACCTGAACTTCCCGTGCCAACCGTACACGGTTGTAGCATTATTGTTCCTTGCTTTAATGAAGAAGCACAGGTACGTGACACGATTCGATATGCGATGCAGAGCCAATATCCAAATTTTGAAGTGATTGCGGTGAATGATGGCAGCAAAGATCGAACCGCTGAAATTTTAGACCAATTGGCACTCGAATATCCGAGATTGCGTGTGGTGCATTTGGCTGAGAATCAGGGTAAAGCGTATGCATTACGTGCAGGCGCGATGGTCAGCCAATTTGAATACTTGATCTGTATAGATGGTGACGCATTGCTGCATCCGCATTCGGCACTTTGGATGATGCATCATCTGACCAGTTTTCCACGCGTGGGCGCTGTAACCGGTAATCCACGTATTGTGAACCGTTCAAGCATCTTGGGTAAAATTCAGGTTGGAGAGTTTTCTTCGATTATTGGCTTAATCAAGCGATCTCAAAGAACCTATGGTCGTATTTTTACAGTATCAGGTGCAATTGCAGGTTTCAGAAAAACGGCACTAGACCGCATCGGTTATTGGCGTGATGACATGATCACAGAAGATATTGACGTGTCATGGCGTTTGCAGTTTGATCATTGGGATTTGCACTATGTACCGCAAGCCCTTTGCTATATCTATATGCCAGAAACATTTAATGGACTTTGGAAACAACGTTTACGTTGGGCTCAAGGCGGCATCGAAGTACTATTTGCCTATTTACCTAAAATATTTAAATGGCGTTTACGTCGGATGTGGCCGATTGCATTCGAATCTATCATTAGCGTGATCTGGGCATATGTCATGTTCAGTATTTTTGTCTTGTATTTTTATGGTCTATTTTTCTCATTACCGGGTGAGTGGGCGATTCAATCACTTTTACCTCAATGGTATGGAGTGATTTTAGGCGTGACCTGTTTATTCCAGTTCCTCGTGAGTTTATGGATCGATCGCGCTTACGACAAAAAACGCTTACTGCGAAATTATTTTTGGGTGATTTGGTATCCCTTATTTTTCTGGATCTTAGCCATGCTGACAACGGTCGTTGCTTTGCCAAAGACTATTTTTAAAACCCAAAAGCGTGCGCGTTGGGTCAGTCCAGACCGTGGATTTAGAGGGGAGTAAAACAATGAACCAAGTTAATTTACAAAATCAGAAGCCAGTTGCGAATTCAGATTTTAAAATTATTCAAGATGAATCATTGCTTGAATTACCTGAATATATTGATAAACCTGAATACGTCAAACGCAAGTCAGCAGGCTATGGTCTGATGGCAGTCGGGTGGATGCTTTGGATGTGGTTGTTTTTACCGCTATTAACACTTGTGTTTTGGTGGTTTGAAGGCACGGTGGTGTATTCACAGGTTATGGATCAGTCCCAACCGATGACCAGTCTAACGATCATGAAATTGATTTTCTCAATCGGAATCTTTATTTGCTGTCTATTTGTTTGGGCAAGTTATAACTGGCTGCGTTTTCACGGTGAAGACCGACGAAAGGCGCCTGAGAATGCTCAAGATGAAGATTTGGCGAAAAGCTTTCATGTAAAAGCCAGTGATATAGCCACGATGCGAGAATCAAAAAATATCACCTTGCACTATACGGATAAAGGTCAATTAGAACACTATAAAATCAACAGCTAATCAGCGTTCTTCATCAGATCTAGAATCCTAGATCTGATGATGTAGGCATTGGTATCAGTCCTTAGCTAGGGCGGGTGCAAATGCCTTTTTTATTTGCTGTGCATCTGGATGATTTTGCACGAAATCATCTGGATAATACCCAATATGTTGCACACCATGTTGTTCTAGTAAACGGATGGTGTCAGTGAGCTCCTGATTGGAAATGGGTTTTTGATGATTCCAATCGGTCACTTGGAGTTCAAAAATGGTACGGTTCAAATTGGGGTCATATTTTTTGGCACGCTCGATCAAGTTTAAATAAAACTGACGATGGTCATCTGCTTTTTCCATATAGGGCATGGCCATGATGGCGTTGTAATCATAATGTTGATATGTACTGGCATTAGACTGGCTAAACCATTTTTCACTGTTCGGGTTCAGCACGGCTTCAGCATACATATTGCGAGCAAAATGTAAGTCGGGTTGTTGCTGTTTTAAAATCTGACTGATGCCTTCAGCAAATTGGTCTAAATAGGCGGTTTTGTAGCGTGAAAATTCAAGCTGCTGCGCATGCTTTGGCTGTCCAATCAATTGTCGATCGAAGCCCCACGTTTTGTATGTCTGAAGTGCTGCGGCACTATTATCCTCAAAATCATTGAGAGTGATATCGTCATGATAAAGAATGCCATCTACTTTATTTTGCTGAATAAAGTCTAGAAAAATTTCTGCTGTGTATTGTTGGTTTCTCGGGTCAAAGGGCGATATCCGAATATAACCTTTTTTTTCACTTTGGCTTTTTACATATTGCAGAGGGTATTGTTTCGGAAACTCCCACGCAATTAAAGGCAGCCATGCATATACGGTTTTTACTTGAGTCTGCTGTCGTATCTCATGCAAAACACGTTGAAATAAATCTGAGCGCATTGGGATATAGCGATTTTTAAAATACACAGCATCAGCCGAACCATTGGCATCAGGGTCTGCAAAAGCCTGTAGAAAAATCATATTGGCTTCAATGTGACGGATACGTTCAATCAATGCGCGGATATTTTGTTCTTGTTGAGCCTGATTGACATCATATACATAATCTAAGTCGATATGCATAATGCGCATACGTTCAGGAGTACTTGGCTTTTGTGTATTATTGGTCAGGGTTTGATGTACAGAATTGGCTGATGCATATTGCTTGACCAAATCTTGTATAGGGTGGTGGGTAATACGTACCGTTTCAGCACTGCTACAGCCTGAAAAGACCAAACCGAAGCAGGTCATTAGACCTATTAATTTTTTAAAGGGGCGTAGGGAAGTAACGGCATTTAAGGAAGAAGTCATATTTATACTTGCACTGAGCGTATTATCATTCGTAAATGTTTTCATCGCATATTTTGCTGCACGTTTTAGCAAGTACAGCTAAGCAGAATATGATGAATTTGAAGATTGTAGCAAGATTGCAGGGGAAGGGTTATTCTTAAAAGTGTGATTTGGTTTGCACTTTGTTGTGATCCAGTATTTCATCATTTTAAAGTCATGATTTGGTACTGAACGAATTTTTTAAGCTCTCGTAAGTCTTCCTTGTCGATGATCTCAATAAAAAAAACCGCAGGATTAAGCTGCGGTTTTTTTAGCGTGTAAAACGAATTAACCAGCTTTTTTGTTTAAGCTCTGAGTTAAACCGTTAATATCGCCACCTTGGATACCAAGTTCACTCATCAAGCTATCAATTAGTGGGGCCTGGCTGCGGTAGCGTAAGGCACTATTCACCACTTGGTCTGATAAGGCAACATTGCCGCTGCCTTCGTGGTGAGCATCACCTTGGCAAGAACCTGCATGACCACCATTTAGACCATTTACTTGCAAAATCTTAATGTCATCAATGTTTTCCATTGGTTTAACACTTTCGCGAATGATTTCTGGTAAGTATTTCAGCATCGCTAAACGAATTTGCATTTCAACCTGTTCAGATGACAATACGTTGTTTGCTTCGTTCACTGCACGTGTACCTTCAGCATCAACTTGGTATTGTTTTTCCATCGCTTGAGCCAAGAGAACTTTTGCGTCAGCTTCACCTTTGGCTTTTAAGCGAACTTTTTCAGCTTCGGCTTCAGCTGCAATACGAATCGCTTCTGCATCATCTGCGGCTGCTTGTTTACCCGCTTCAGCCGCGACAGTAATGGCAATCGCATCTTTCTCCGCTTTTTCTTTCGCAGAGACCAATTCAACAGCTTTTTGACGTTCAGCTTGTTGGATTTGACGAACGGTAATGACTTCTTCTTCGGCTTTTACCGCTTGAGCACGGGCTTGATCGGCATGCGCTTTAGCTTCAGATTCAGCACGAGATTTTTCTGCAATAGCAATGGCACGGTCTTGCTCAGCCAACTCAATGGTTTTCTTTTGTTCCACTTGGGCTTGCTGAATAATTTGTGACTTTTGAATATTTTGATTTTCAACGTCACGTGCAGCAGTAATACGCTTTAAGTCAACTTCACGTTCAGCAGCAATACGCGCTTCTTCGGCTTCACGTTTTTTCGAAGCTTCTTGTGATGCAATTTCTGCAAGCTGTTCTGCACGACGAACTGAAATTTCACGTTCTTGTTGCAGTTTTGCATATTCTTCTTCACGCAAAATTTGTAGACGTGCTTGTTCTGCTTCTAAGTTCTTGGTCTTAATCGCAAGATCTGCATCTTGTTCAATCGCATTACGTTTACGACGACGGTCTTCAATGGTTTCTGTCAGTTTAGTTAAACCTTCAGCATCGAACGCATTTTGTGGGTTAAAGTATTTAAAGCCTGTTTGGTCTAAGCCAGTTAATGAAACAGTTTCAAGTTCCAAACCGTTTTTATGTAAATCTTCAGACACCACTTGCTGAACTTTTTGTACGAAGTCGACACGTTTTTCATGCAACTCTTCCATCGCCATTTCTGCGGCAACTGCACGCAATGAGTCAACAAATTTTCCTTCGACCAAATTCTTTAACTCATTTGGCGACATGGTCTTTTGACCTAACGTTTGTGCTGCGGTAGCAATCGAATCTGCGGTTGGTTTCACACGGACATAGAACTCCGCCATCACGTCGACACGCATACGGTCACGTGTAATCAGCGCTTGGTCATCTGCACGGCGTACTTCAAGACGTAGGGTGTTCATATTGACTGGAATAATTTCATGCAGCACAGGAAGCACAATAGCACCGCCACCTAAAATCACTTTTTCACCGCCGAAGCCTGTACGCACAAATGAAATTTCTTTACTTGAGCGACGATAAAGTCGAGCAATAATAAAACCAATAAAAATAAGTGCGGCAAAAATTATCCCGACTGAAACAAGGATACCGCTTGGAATAATGTCTAACATGGACGTTTATCTCTTTTGTTGTAGTTCAAGCTAACCCTCTAAAGTGCTAACAAGTTTGGTTTAAAAATCAGTATTTTGTTGACTCATCATGACTTCGAGATTTACAGAAGGAATGACGCGTTAAATGTATTTATATGGTGTTAGAAGAACTGATCGAGCATCAATTCATTCAAAATTTAGAGCATTGTGGCTTGAAAGCCTACATTTGTTTTTTGGGTTAAAACCACTGATTGACCTTGGCTGAAAATTTCATCTTGTTCAGGTTCAACCAAAATATAATGGGTCAATCCGTGTTGATCTTTGACTTTGGCTTGAGCAGGAGACTGGGGTCGTGCATCACCCAAAATGATCGTGGCCGTTCTACCGATCAATTCATCACTATAAATGGCAGTGGTTTCATCTTGGGGTAAAATACGGGCAATGAGCATTGCGCTAAAACGTACGAAGGGCATGCACAGAAAAATACAGGCTGGTGCAATAATCCATGCACTGAACATCATACTGGTCATTTGGTTAACGATGGCTTGAATAGCAAAGCCCAATAAACTATAGACACATAAGAAAATGATGAGCCATACAAACAGTGGAATACGACCCAAATACAACCAATCGAGCACACGTGTCACGATACCTGCATCGGCATCTACACCTAGCTCTGCATTATGACCAACATCCTCAGGTAGGAATTGATCTAAGAAGCCTTGAGAACCACCCCCTAAAATTGTTAACACAATCTCAAAAAGTCCAAACAAGAACATTAAACAGAGACTGATGCTAAACACGATATTAGACGGGTGAGTAAACAATTCCCACATTATATTTATCTCTATATTTATGCTTATAAAAAATCAAAAAAAAATAATTCTGGCTGAATTTTTTTCAGTAAATAAAATAACATTATCTGTCGAAATTGTGTAAAAAAATTACAGATCAGATTAACAAAAAGTCGGCTTTTATGTGAGCTATTACTAAGTTTTTCTTTAAAAATAGGTGATCAATTAAGTCAGGATTATCTAAATCTAAAGTTAATAGTATTTCTGCTTTACCCATTTAAGATTTAAGTCATTGTGATCAATCAAATTTTCAGTCTAATTGCAGATATATAAGTGGTCGTGCTTAACGGAGAAAAATGGCTTGTTAAAAGGCACAGAAAACAATGTTAGGAAATGTAAATTTATAACCGTCACGGCAGTGCTGAGAGCTTTACCGTGACTTTCGATGTCATATGGAGATTTGAACTGGTGTTCAAAAGAGCTATTTTTAGGTGGCTTTAACCGTTTTTATAACAATGAAGTTTGAATGCGTACTTTCATATCTAAAGCCGCTTGAACAATAAAGGTTTTCATCCACTTCACTTGTTCGCCCATCGGATTGGTTTTAATCGCAGTGTCTAAAAAGCCCATGCTTTCAAGTTGAAACAATTGCTTTTCGATCTCTTCTTCTAACTGGGTGCTATTGGCTGCGAGCGGGAAATGGATTAAGTGAAATGCTTTGGGAAAATTATAAAAAGCATAGAGCAGATTAAATGCGCGTTGATCGGCCTTTAAATTGCCAGCGCCAATTTCGTAGCCGCGATCTTGGTTACTGTGAGTCACCCCAATCAAAAATTCGAGTTTATTGTCCAAAAGTCGTAGGCCGAACTGAAGGCCAATTTGGTCAGCACTCAGCTCATGTTGGATAAAGTTATTCAGCGGGCTGCCGTCATCATTTAAGGCTTCTTGGAGCACAAGCATGTGTGAAGAATGCTGATAAATATAGCCAGCAAGACCTGCTGCTTCAATCAGCGACTTTAAGGTTTCAAGCGTGTAGTGACTATATGGCATATCAATAACTGTTGTAGAGTGATATAGCTACTTTAGGTACTTTGAGCGAGTTTGAATACCGATTGTTTAGAGGATTTAGCGATTAGTTAATTGATAAAAAATTGCGTAAACTTACGGATCTCGGACTAGAATAATAATGAAATTGATAAGTCTATCGTATTAAATTAATTAAAATTGATAAGCAGTATCAGACAATTTGTATATGACGAATAAGAATATCAATATCACAAAACAAGCAATCGTTATGAAAGCTTAATCACTATAATGTATATATATCTTTAAAAGTGTAATAAGTACACATATTCTAAGCTGGTGTTGTCCATGTCATTAAATGAGGAAAGACTTACTCATCTTAAACAGCTTGAAGCTGAGAGTATTCATATTATCCGTGAAGTTGCTGCTGAGTTCGAAAACCCAGTCATGCTGTATTCAATCGGTAAAGATTCAGCGGTCATGCTGCATCTTGCTTTAAAAGCATTCTATCCTGCCAAACTTCCATTCCCACTACTGCATGTAGACACGGGTTGGAAATTTAAAGACATGATTACTTTCCGTGACAACATGGCAAAAGAGCATGGCTTTGATTTGATCGTGCATCAAAACAAAGAAGGTAAAGACGCAGGCGTGAATCCGTTCGATTACGGTAGCTCAAAATATACTGACATTATGAAAACTCAAGGCTTAAAACAAGCGCTTGATAAATATCAGTTTGATGCGGCTTTCGGTGGTGCGCGCCGTGACGAAGAGAAATCTCGTGCCAAAGAACGTGTTTACTCATTCCGTGATACCAAACACCGTTGGGACCCTAAAAACCAACGTCCTGAACTTTGGAATCTTTACAACGGTAAAGTGAACAAAGGTGAAAGTATTCGTGTGTTCCCATTGTCTAACTGGACTGAGTTGGATATTTGGCAATACATCTACCTCGAAAATATTAAATTGGTTCCTTTGTACTTGGCTGCTGAACGTCCAGTGGTTGAGCGTAACGGTACACTGATCATGGTTGATGATGAGCGTATGCGTTTAAACGAAGGTGAAGTGCCACAAATGAAATCGGTGCGTTTCCGTACTTTAGGTTGTTACCCACTTACAGGTGCGGTTGAATCAACTGCAACAACTTTACCGGAAATTATCCAAGAGATGCTTTTAGCCACCACATCTGAACGTCAAGGTCGTATGATCGACCATGACGAAGCAGGTTCGATGGAAAAGAAAAAGCAGGAAGGTTACTTCTAAGAATCTCATAATCTCCCTTGCGCAGCAGTGCTGCTCCCCGTCTTTACTAAAGAGGGGGAGCTCCCGAGAAAGAACGGAGCAAAGTCTCCCTTTCTTAAAGGGAGATTTAGAGGGATTAAAAAGATTCAGAAACCGATTTCAAAAGAATATGTGGAGCTTTGAGCAATGTCTCATCAATCAGATTTAATTAGCCAAGACATCTTGGCGTATTTAAAACAACACGAAAATAAAGACCTTCTACGTTTCCTGACTTGCGGTAACGTAGATGACGGTAAATCGACTTTAATTGGTCGTTTGCTTTACGATTCAAAATTGATTTATGAAGATCAATTACAAGCTGTGACTCGTGACTCTAAAAAAGTCGGTACTACGGGTGATGCGCCTGACTTGGCTTTACTTGTCGATGGTCTACAAGCAGAGCGTGAACAAGGCATTACCATTGACGTGGCTTACCGTTATTTCTCTACTGAAA
The DNA here is from genome assembly GCF_013418475.1 of Acinetobacter sp. YH12140. Lineage (NCBI taxonomy): Bacteria > Pseudomonadati > Pseudomonadota > Gammaproteobacteria > Moraxellales > Moraxellaceae > Acinetobacter > Acinetobacter sp. YH12140. The sequence continues at coordinate 485,441 of NZ_VPBZ01000003.1, read as the reverse complement.
AACGTAAGTTCATTATTGCTGACACCCCCGGGCATGAGCAGTACACACGTAACATGGCAACTGGTGCGTCGACTGCCGATTTAGCGATCATCTTGATTGATGCGCGTTATGGCGTTCAAACGCAAACTCGTCGTCACTCATTTATTGCGAGTCTTTTGGGTATTCGTAATATTGTGGTTGCAGTGAACAAGATGGACTTGGTTGAATTCTCTGAAGCGCGCTTCAATGAAATTCAAGCAGAGTACAACGAGTTCGTAAACCAATTGGGCGACCGTAAACCTGCGAACATTATCTTCACGCCTATTTCTGCGTTGAATGGTGATAACGTTGTAAACAAATCACCAAATACGCCGTGGTACCAAGGTCAGACTTTAATGGAGACTTTGGAAACTGTTGAAATTTCGCATGATACAAGCAAGCACGAATTCCGTTTCCCTGTTCAGTATGTCAACCGTCCGAACCTCGACTTCCGTGGTTTCTGCGGTACGATCGCACTTGGTGAAGTGAAAGTTGGCGATACCATTACTGCATTACCATCTGGTAAGTCTTCGACTGTTAAAGAAATCGTAACTTTTGACGGTAACTTAGACCATGCTGTTGCAGGTCAAGCGGTGACTTTAACACTGAACGATGAAATTGATATTTCACGCGGTAACGTGTTGGTAAAAGCGGGCGAACAGCCACTCATTTCACGTTCTGCACGTGCCTCTGTGGTATGGATGACAGATGCGCCTTTAGTGGTTGGCAAACTATATAACGTGAAGTTTGGTACACAAACTATTCCTGCGAAAGTTGCTAAAATCAACTACCGTACCAATGTAAACACATTGGAAAAAACGGAAGTTGAACAGCTTGAACTGAATGCGATTGCAGATGTAACGATTGAGTTTGATGCGCCAGTGGTATTTGACCGTTACCAAGACAGTCGTTACACAGGTTCATTCATCTTTATTGACCGTTTAAGCAACGTGACTGTTGGTGCGGGTATGGTTGAGTCTGCAGTGGAATGGACTGCACACAACGAGCCTGTTACTGCTGAAGCGCGTGCTGCACGTTTAGGTCAAAAACCTGCTGCTGTAACTGTGACTGCTAAAGCCCTTGAAAATGCGCAAGCGATTGAAAGCTTATTGATTCAGCAAGGTGTGGTTGCAATTGCGAAAGCTGGTTTAACTGTAGAGCAAGTTGCGCTGGTTCGTGAAACTGGTGTGGTTGTGATTACAGATGCGACTGAAGGCACTGATGTGACTTATGCAGTCGAGACTGCTGAAGAAGTTGCTGAGAAAATTGTTGAGTTGGTTCGTCTGTAAGACTTGATCACTCTAAAAACCACCTTTAAAGGTGGTTTTTTTTTGTATTAAATATATAATTTTATTAGGAAGATAGTTTGAGATTTATATGGAAAAGTCTGCTACTAATAATGTTAAACAAGTAGATAAAAAAACAGATGAGTCTTATTCTGATAAGTTGAATAGAGTTCGCGATGAAAGTGAACAGAACTTTTTACAAGAAAGTGTAAGAAGATCACATACTGATAAATACTTTAAAGAAAAAGAAATTTACAATGCTAGTTTTTCAAATACTCACTTTTTACGAGTAGTTGCTTCACCTCATACTAAGTTTTTTAATGTAGATTTTAGTTATTGTATTCTTGATCATGCGTACCTCAGAAATTGTTCTTTTGATAGTTGTATATTTCTTGGTGCAAAAATTTTTAATAGTAATTTACAAGGAACAAGTTTTGTTAAATGTGATTTTAGATATGCAATTTTTGAAAAAACTGTAATTGATGATGATTTTATTTTTGGTAATTTACCAGTTGAATCAAATTTAAGATATAAGCTACTAAAATCATTAAGAGTAAACTTTCAACAGTTAGGTGAAAGTGAAAATGTAAATAAAGCAATTTTGTATGAATTACATGCAACAAAACAATACTTATGGGATGCCTCATTCTCACCAGATGAATATTATCAAAAGAAATATGGTGGTTGGAAAAAGCGAAGTATTTCTTTTTTAAAGTTAGTTTGTTTTGTTTTTTGGGATTTTATCTGGGGGAATGGCGAGAAAATCGAGAAATTATTAAGAACATTTATTATAGTTCTTTTAATTATAGTACTTTATGACATGTATCATGTAGGTATGCCGCAGAGAGATTCTATCCAATATCTATATTCTTCATTAAAGAATTCTTTATCTGTATTTTTTAACATTGAGCCTGCAGATCATTTTGCTAAAGGTTTTATCACTTTTATTATGTTTACTCGCCTAGTACTTTTTGCCTTTTTTGTATCAATTCTTGTTAAGCGCTTAAGTAGAAGATAAATTTATGTATATTTACGCATTTGGTTCTATTTGCCGTGGAGAGATTGACTTTTATTCTGATATTGATCTAATTGCTATATCAGATAATAAATCAGATCTTGAAAATTTAGATCCAAATAAATTTTCTATCTACACAGTAAAACGTTTAAAAGAATATTGGGAAATTGGTAATCCATTTGCATGGCATTTGTATAAAGAATCTAGATTAATTTTTTCTAGTAAAGCTGATGATTTAATTAAAAGGCTCGGAGAGCCTTCACCATATAAAAATGGATTGGAGGATTTAAATAAGTTTTATAATATTTTTTTAGATAGTGTTAAACATATTGAAATAACGAGAGATTCATTTCTCTTTGATATCTCAACTATTTTTTTATCAGTTCGTAATTTTGCTACTTGTTATTCATTAACGAAAGGACAAATAAATTTTCAGCGAAATTCAGCACTTAACCTTGGAAAAAAATCAATTCAAATTTCTATTGAAGATTACAAAGCTCTTGAGTTGGCAAGATTGCTTGCTACAAGAGGAGTAGGAACGTTCCCTAATGAAGTAGATTCAAGTAGACTAATTTCGTGTTTTAACAAAATTGATGAATGGATGAGACGTTTATTGGATGATTGTAAATGAATGAATTTCAGAATCGAGTAAACTTACAGAGGCATATCATTGCTTTTGTTAATAAAAAACTACGTTTTAATGAGCCATTAGCGAGCTTATCGTATGGTTGTATTACTAGATGGAAGCATGCCAATGCAGATGTTTATGATCAAACATATGAGATCTTGATTGATTTATCGAGTAAAATTTTGTTTCTAGCTACTAAGAGTCAAGAGCAAATCACAGATGAATATGCATTTAAAAGTAATGAAGCTGTAGAAAAAATAAAGTTTCTAGAAAGGCATATTGCTGATATTTACAAAACTTAATTTTAAGCCACTTAAGCAGTGGCTTTTTTATCACATAAAATTAATTTGATAATTTTAAAAAATATATTAAGATATATCTTAAATAATCTTAAGGTGTATCTTTGCGATGTCAAACTCAGACCTTCTCGATAGTAACGATAGTCCAGTCAAAACCCGAAAACGCCTGTTTGAAGCAGGGCACATGAAACTATTGGTACTGCATCTCATCTCCCAAGCGCCTAAGTTCAGCTACGATATTATCAAAGATGTCGGTGCAATCGTGGGCGGTGGCTACAGCCCAAGCACAGGGACAATTTACCCAACGCTGAATTACTTAGAAGAACAGCAATACATACACGCAGAACTAAATGCCGAAGACCGTAAACAATACAGCGTCACGCAGTCAGGCTTAGCGCATCTAGATGCAGAAAAAGCCACAGTAGAGAAAATTCTGTGCCGTTTTGATACCCGCAAGCAAATCCATAACAACGAACAATATGTCGATATCAAACGTGCGATGGAAAACCTAAAAGCATCACTACGCATCAAAATTCAGCACTGTGAACTGACGCCCGAGCAGGTGTATGCCATTGCAGAAAAAATCGATCAGGCGGCAGTCGAAATCAGCCGTATGGAGGTGACACAATGAAACAGCATCAATATGAAATCACGCTCAAACACATTGCTGATGCGCAGGGCAATCCTTCGACCTATACCGAAGCTTTGCAGTTTAATGCTTACAACCATGATGACATGTTTAAGGTGCTAGAGCATTTGATCAAAGCACAATTGTTAGATGATGAAAAAACCAAAGCCTTTGCCGTGGGTCTGAAACTGTTTGGTGAAACTTTGCTGGAAAATAAAGACCATCCTTTATTTAGAGATTTCATGCCGCATTTCGGCCAGTTTATGAAAACACTAAAACAAACAGTAAAAGCCCAGAATGCAGCCCAAGACGAATAATAGGTATTTACAGATGAATCAACTCCCAAAATTTCATCCCAAACACATGACTTGGCTGATGCCCTTAATCTTGTCCGGCATTATGAGCGGTTCAATTTCCTGCTTTAACATGCTGATGAATAAAGGCTTAGTTGAAGGCTTTCTTGGCATTTGGCTGCGCGCATGGAGCATGTCGTGGATGATGGTCTTTCCGCTCATTTTGATCGTGTTGCCATTGGTGCGTAATACGCTAATGAAGTTTGTCCGTCTGCCGAATGAGGCTGCATCCAAATAAAAGGCACATCTATTTAGTCATGTATTGAGTGTGACTGCATAGCATCTTGAATGATGGCTGTTAATTCAGTCAGTGATTTGACACCTGCAATACGTTGAATGACTTGCCCGCGATAAAATACTAAGGTTGAAGGTAGTCCATAAACGTTATAGCGCAAGGTTAGTATCGGTGAGGAATCAATATTTACCTTGCCAAATTTGAGCTGTGCATGCTGTGCGGACATTTGACTTGCGCACTGCTCAAATACAGGGAAGTTCTGCACACAGGGCGCGCACCAGTCTGCATAGAAACGAATCACGGCAAAACCATCGAACCATTCATAGTCGCTGGCGTTATCTTCGTTATATTCAACAACCTGAACCATGTGCTGCCTATTATTAATTTGCTAAATAGTCAGCCAATTATACATAAGTCCATTGTTATTCAATCTGTATGCTTTCTATGTTCAAATAGTGCAGAGATAGATGAATAGTCAATAATTGAAAAAGGAAAAACAATGTCACAGCAAAGCATGCAACAGGTCATTATTACTGAACCGGGCGGCGTAGAAAAATTGGCCTATGAAAGCGTTGCCGTGCCTACTGCAAAATCTGATGAAGTACTAGTAAAGGTTCATGCCTTTGGTATTAACCGTCCAGACATTTTACAGCGCCAAGGCTTGTACCCAATGCCGAAAGGGGTAACACCAGTACCGGGTCTGGAAGTGGCGGGTGAAGTAGTTGCTGTGGGTGCAGATGTCACTTTGTTTAAAGTGGGTGATAAAGTCTGTGGCCTAACCAATGGTGGCGGTTATGCTGAGTATTGTGTTGTACCTGAAAGCCAAACCTTGAGTATTCCTGAAGGTGTGAGCTTTACTCAAGCAGCGGCCATTCCTGAAACGTTTTTTACAGTTTGGGCAAATGTATTCCAAATGGGTAAAGCCAAAGCAGGTGAAACGGTACTTATTCATGGCGGTACTAGCGGTATTGGTACTACAGCGATTATGTTGTGTAATGCTTTAGGTATGAAAACCTTTGCGACGGTAGGTTCAGATGAAAAAGTGGCAGCGATCTCTGATATCACGCATGCCATTAACTATAAAACTCAAGACTTTGAGCAAGTGATTAATGAAGCGACCAATGAGCAAGGCGTCGATGTGATTTTAGATATCGTGGGTGCACCGTATTTAGCACAGAACCTCAATCTATTACGTCGTGATGGTCGTTTGGTCTATATCGCCTTCTTAGGTGGTGCAAAAGCCAAAGAAGTGAAGTTGGGTCAAATCATGATGAAGCGTTTGACCATTACAGGCTCAACCATGCGTGCGCGTAATACTGCAGAAAAAGCAGAGATTGCTAAAGGCATTCAGGAAAATGTTGTTCCATTATGGTCTAAAGGTGAATGCTTGCCAATGATTTACAAAACATTTAAGTTTGACCAAATTCAAGAAGCACATGCAGCCATGGATACAGGCGACCATGTGGGTAAGATTGTGGTTGAAGTGATCTAAAGTTTTCTTTTTAAAACACGCTGTATTTGTAGGGTGTTTTAAAATAATTAAGGAGGGCAATGTCCCTCTTTTTTATTGTATTCCTATCTGATTTGACGCAGTAACATCAAAAGCACAATTTGATTCAAATAAAAGAATGATACGCGGTAAGGTCATCCGCAAGTGTATGAGACAGGGTTGTTTTTAATCAAAAATGTTTTTGCAATACTTTGAATAAGTAGACGCTAGTGAACGAGTTTTGTCGGTGAGGTGCATTGCACCGCAAGATGGTTTCCTTGCGAAGCTTCGCTTCTCATTTTGCCGAAACAAAAGTACCTCCAGCCGAAGGCTAATCCCTTTATTCAATCCCTAGATGTAAGACTCTGTCGAGTAGATTTAAATATCGGTAAATAATGTGAAATTACTTTTACGTGCGTAACATCTGTTGCTAAATTTTAGGCATAAAAAAACCAGCTTATCGCTGGGTTCTTTATTACACCATCTTCAGTAGAAGAAGAATGGTGCCCGAGGCCAGACTCGAACTGGCACGCTTTGTGGGCGGGGGATTTTAAATCCCCTGTGTCTACCGATTTCACCACTCGGGCTTAACAAGATTGGAGGCGGAGGTCGGAATCGAACCGGCGTACACGGAGTTGCAGTCCGCTGCATGACCACTCTGCCACCCCGCCATGTCTTGTTGATGCGTATATTAGCAAGCTCTGAAAAAAAAACAATAGCAGATTCATCTGTATGAGCATAAAAGCAGCATACAAGGTAAAAAATTTAAAATAATCATGTATTATGTGCAAAATTGATTCATATCATCACTTGGAGAAGTGCCGTGGCATTAGTTTTAGATGGTCGTGCATTGGCGAAGAAAATTGAAGCTGACTTGTTGACTCGCGTAGAAGCGCTAAAAGAGAAAACTGGTCGTACCCCAATTCTTGCGACTATTTTGGTAGGTGACGATGGTGCATCTGCAACTTATGTACGTATGAAAGGGAATGCTTGCCGCCGTGTTGGTATGGATTCATTAAAAGTTGAGCTTCCTAAAGAAACCACAACTGAACAATTACTTGCTGAAATTGAAAAATTAAATGCAAACCCAGATGTTCACGGTATTTTGTTACAACACCCAGTACCTGCTCAAATTGATGAGCGTGCATGTTTCGATGCGATCTCTCTTGAAAAAGACGTAGATGGCGTAACTTGCTTAGGTTTTGGTCGTATGGCAATGGGTGAAGCAGCATATGGTTCTGCGACTCCTGCAGGTATCATGACCATTCTAAAAGAAAACAATATTGAAATCGCAGGGAAACACGCGGTTGTTGTGGGTCGTTCTGCAATTTTGGGTAAACCAATGTCTGCGATGCTACTTGAAGCGAATGCAACAGTGACCACTTGCCACTCACGTACTCAAAACTTAGCTGACTTTGTTAAACAAGCTGACATTATTGTAGGTGCGGTAGGTAAAGCTGAATTGATTCAAAAAGATTGGATCAAACCAGGTGCAGTGGTTGTTGATGCTGGCTTTCATCCACGTGATGGCGGCGGTGTAGGTGATATCCAATTGGTGGGTATCGAAGAAATTGCTTCTGCTTATACACCAGTACCGGGTGGCGTAGGTCCAATGACAATCACAACATTGATTCGTCAAACTGTTGAAGCTGCTGAAAAAGCGTTGGGTTAATCTTTAGACCTCTCCCTTGCGAAGCAGTGCTTCTCATCTCCTAAAAGTATAGGGAACTGATCGTCTCAAATTGATTCTATGCTGCTCCCTCTCCCTGTGGGAGAGGGTTGGGGTGAGGGTGCTTTTTTATAAATAATCCTCTCCCTAATCCTCTCCTTTAAAAGGAGAGGGAACTTCCGATCTTAATTTAGGCTTTTATGACACTAAAACTCTGCATATTCGAAAAATAAAATTCCAATGAGCTGTACTTTCCAATTCCCCCAAGCCCCTGAGCACCTCCTTAAAGCACTGCATGAAGTTATTCCGCATTGTGAATTACATGCTCAACAGTTGCCTGAAACACCTATTTCTCTATGGTTGATCCCACCGGTATTTCCAACCGATAAATTGGATGATGAAGTCATTCGCCGTATATGGAATGATACGCCGTATTGGATCTTTTGTTGGGCTTCAGGGCTTGCAATGGCGCAGTGGTTGTTGGCAGAGCCGCATCATGTCAAAGATAAAGTGGTGTTGGACTTTGGTGCAGGTTCAGGCGTGGTGGCGATTGCAGCAAAAATGGCAGGGGCGAAACGCGTGATCTGCTGTGACATCGACCAAGTGAGCCTAGATGCCTGCCGTGCGAATGCTGAGCTGAATAATGTCGAACTCGAATATTTGGACGATCTGTATAAAGCCGAACAAGTCGATATTTTATTGGCTGCCGATGTGCTATATGACCAATGCAACCGTTTCTTTTTGGATGAGTTTTTAAAGTTTGCTCCAGAAGTGTGGGTGGCAGATAGTCGTGTGAAAAACTTTAGTCATCCTAAATATGAAAAACTCGATGAACGAAGCGCGACGACATGGCCTGATTTGGATGAATCACCTGAGTTTCGTAATGTGAGTTTTTATAAAACCCTATAAATATTGAACCCATAAAAAATAAGACGCTTAAAGCGTCTTATTTTTATCTTTTGAACAGCAAATTTGAATAAGAACAGGTATAGCGAACCACACGTAAGGTGGCAGGGCGAGCATCGAGTGCATCACGCGCGCCTAAGTTTTCAGAGTTACGTAGGTCTGGGGTATTTGACAGTCCAAAGTTCGCACGTGTATTACCAATTTGACGGCCGTACTGGGTATTTTCCAAAGCAGGATTTGCAATTTCGTTCACGCTTAAGATTTGTAATTTATAGGTCTTTTGCGTATTTAATACTTTTTGGCAAGCACGTTGTAATTTATTGGCATCCAGTTGTTGGTTTTGGCGACCCGCTAAAGTATATGCAAGTGTTGCGCTATCTGCAGATTTGGACTCTATTTGAAAGCCCGTTTGACCATTAAAAGCACGTGGAGTGCTTTGGCAAGCAGCCATCGACATTGCAACAATACTCAAACTTAAAACTTTGTAAATATTTTTCATCATTCATTCGCCGTCTTTATTTGTATGCTCAGTATGCCATAGTCCGTCTGTCGACTCGATGGCGAAAACAAAGAAAGCCAAAGAAGTTTGATTAAATCTTTGATGCAGCCGAAACGATGAGTAGATGGAAATTGATATAAAAAAAGCTCATCAAAATAGGCTTTGATGAGCTTAAGTGGAATAGCAGGGCTGAGCGAATTAATCGTCAGTGATCATGCTATGTTTTTTCGTATCTTTCATGAAGACATACGTGATCAAAGATAAACCAATCATGAACGTAATATAGTAGAAGAAGTAGTTTTCATGGCCTGCATTTTTGAAGCTCAAAGCCACAAGTTCTGCGGTACCACCAAAGAGTGTATTTGCAATGGCATAAGGCAATGCAACACCTAAGGCACGGATGTGTGCAGGGAACAACTCTGCTTTCACTACAGCATTAATCGCAGTATAACCAGTGACAATCACCATACCACTCATGCAAAGCATAAATGCTGTGGTTGGGCTAGTCGTAGAACCGATACCATTGAAAATTGGAATGGTAAATAGCACACCAAGCACACCAAAGGCGATCATAATTGGCTTACGACCAATCTTATCTGAAAGCGCACCGACCGCAGGTTGTAAAAGCATGAAGATGAAAATTGCAGCAGTGGTAATTTCAGTTGCTGTGGTTTTTTCAAAGCCAGACGTGTTGACCAAATATTTTTGTAAATATGTGGTAAAAGTGTTGAACGCTAAAGTACCACCGGCAGTCAACATGATCACAGTGAAGGCTTGTTTAGGGTATTTGGTAAATAACGCTAAAGCACCTGATTTTGGACCACCATTTTTAGCTTGTTCTTGAGCTTCTTTAGAGGATTGAGTTTCAACTAAACCGCGACGAATCCAGAACACCACAATAGCGAGCAACGCACCGATGAAGAAGGGAACACGCCAGCCCCATTCAGTTAAAGCTTGTTCTGAGAAATTGCGTTGCAAGATAATTAAAACGCAAAGTGCCAATAGCTGACCTGAAATCAGTGTGACATATTGGAAACTTGAGAAGAAACCGCGATGGTTTTTACCTGCCATTTCAGTCAAATAGGTCGCACTAGAGCCATATTCACCGCCGACACTTAAGCCTTGGAGTAAACGCGCTAAAAGTAGAATAGCGGGTGCGAGCATCCCTACAGAATCGTAGGTTGGTGCACATGCGATCATCAGTGAGCCGACACACATCAACGATACAGACAGCGTTAAACCTGCTTTACGACCTTTACGGTCAGCATAAATACCCATGACCCATGCGCCGATTGGACGCATTAAGAAACCGAGTGCAAAGACTGCAGCTGCTTGTAAGAGTTTTACAGTATTGTCACCGTCAGGGAAAAATTGCGGTGCAAAGTAAAGGGTAAAGGCAGCGTAGACATACCAGTCGTACCATTCAACGAGGTTGCCGGCAGATCCGCCGAGGATAGATTTGACACGAGTTTTTCTATCCAATTGTTCAGGAACAACTGGCTCAGATGAGTTTGACACATCATTCTCCAAGGAATGAATGCAAAACATATCCATTTAAACTCTTTGGGAAAAGTTTAAATCAATATATTTTGTCGAAATGGGAGATGGAACTATATTTATTTAATTTATACTCCTGTTGTCGCAGAAAATCATGCGACTTTAGTCTATAAAATGCGATTTTTTTAAACAGATACATTTTTCACGACTAAATGAAAACAACAAAGCCTCATAAGTTGAGGCTTAGATTGAAAAAAACATGCTGTTTTTGATCAGTTTGATCGATAAGTCATCTTCAAATGACCCTGATCAATGCTCCTGAATTTTGGAGTGGTGTTTGGTATCTTTCATAAAGACGTAGACCAATAACGAAATAAAAATCATGATGGTTACATAGATGAAAAACCATGACTCGTGACCAGCTTCTTTAAAACTTAGCGCAAAGAATTCTGCCGTACCACCAAATATGGTATTTGCAAGTGCATAAGGCAGCGCAACACCCAATGCACGAATATGTGCAGGGAACATTTCTGCTTTTACAACCGCATTGATCGAGGTGTATCCCGTGACAATCACTAGACCTGCGAGACAGAGCCAAAATGCGGTCCAATAATCTTGAGTTTGTCCTAAGGCACTAAATAGAACATAGGTGAACAGCACCCCTAAGATCCCGAAGGCGATCATTAGAGGCTTACGACCAATTTTATCGGATAGACCGCCTGCAAGTGGCTGTAAGCACATAAAAATAAACAGCGCTAAGGTGGTGATTTGTGTGGCCTCAGGTTTACTAAAGCCAGAGGTATTGACCAGATATTTTTGCAAATAGGTGGTGTAGGTATAAAAAGCCAATGTACCCCCAGCTGTTAAAAATAACACCGTGAATGCTTCTTTCGGATAATGCTTAAATAGAGAAAATAAGCCTGATTCAGGCTGGTCCTTTTGCTCTTGTGCATTTTTGAAGGACTGGGTTTCTAGCAGGCCACGTCGAATACGGAAAACCACTACCGCTAAGCACGCACCAATAAAGAACGGAATACGCCAGCCCCAATCATGCAATTGTTCTTCTGTCAGCAACCATTGCAAAATAAGTAGTACGCACAGTGCAGTCAACTGACCTGCAATCAGTGTCACATATTGAAAGCTTGAAAAAAAACCACGACGGTCGCGGTCAGCCATTTCACTGAGGTAGGTAGCACTGGCACCATATTCACCGCCGACACTTAAACCTTGAATTAGTCGTGCAACCACAAGAATAATCGGCGCCAAAATACCAATTTGGTCATGCGTTGGAGAAATGGCAATCATCAATGAGCCGATACACATGAGTGTGACGGAGAGGGTTAAACCTGACTTTCGACCTTTTTTGTCTGAATAGATCCCCATAATCCATGCACCAATGGGTCGCATGAGGAAACCGACTGCAAAGATGGCCGCAGCTTGGAGAAGCTGTGCAGTCTGGCTGCCCTGAGGGAAAAAAGCATGGGCGAAATAGAGGGTGAATGCCGCATAGACATACCAATCGTACCATTCAACAAGATTACCTGCTGAACCTCCGAGAATGGATTTTACTCGGGTCTTTGTATCTAAATTTGATTGAGTAACAATTTCTTCCGTCATTTTAAAATCCATCTTTTTTTATTGTGTGAAAATATCTTATGCGTATCGAAAAGCATGAAATGTAAACTAAAAAAGAGGTTTTGTTGAAAAAGTGTACAAATCAACGGCTTGTCATGAATTTTGCTTTGAATAAGGGTTTGTATATAAAATGATTGATTTCATGCTTGAGCCAGCAATTGTTTAAACGTACATTTAAAATATAACTTCTCATTTATTGAAGGATATAAAAAACTCAGCGTACAGATATCTTGATCAAAATAGGTATCTTGATCAAAAAATCATGATCAATGAGAAAAATAATAAAGCAAAGAAAGCGATGCATTGTTGAATAAAAAAGACATAGTGGGAGGGAGCGATGAATACACAACAACAATCAATATATGACATGGTGGTCATTGGTGGTGGAATCAATGGTGTTGGTATTGCTTGTGATGCAGCGGGGCGTGGTTTAAGTGTTTTACTCTGTGAAAAAGACGATCTCGCGAGCCACACTTCATCTGCGAGTAGCAAATTAATTCATGGTGGTCTTCGCTATTTAGAACATAAAGAATTTCGTTTGGTACGAGAAGCACTGGCAGAACGCGAAGTTCTGCTTAAAAAAGCCCCCCATATTATTCGACCGATGCGTTTTATCATGCCACATGAACCGCATTTACGTCCGGCTTGGCTAATTCGTACTGGATTATTCTTTTATGATTATTTGGGTAAGCGAGAACAGCTTGCAGGCTCCAATGGAATTGAATTTGATGTGGAAGTTAGTCCTTTAGCACCCAGATTTACCCGAGGGTTTGAATATTCCGACTGCGCTGTGGATGATGCACGCTTGGTTGTACTCAATGCGATACAAGCACGCGAATTTGGTGCACAGGTTCTGACTCGAACAGAATGTTTAAATGCATACAGTAAAGCTGGCATTTGGCAAGTGTGTTTAAAAAATGCCAACGGTTTGCAAAATGTGCAGGCTAAAGTATTGGTGAATGCGGCAGGTCCTTGGGTCGCTGACTTTATAAAACAGGGTTTAAAGCAAGAGTCACCTTATGGTATACGCTTAATACAAGGTAGCCATATCATCGTTGCAAACCTCTTTGAAGGTGATAAAGCTTTTATTATGCAAAATGATGATCATCGCATTGTCTTTGCAATCCCTTATTTAGAACAATTTACTCTGATCGGCACGACAGATCGTGAATATCATGCAGACCCAAATCGAGTAAAGATAAGCCAAGAAGAAATCGATTACTTGCTTGATGTGTCAAATGATCACTTTAAAACTCAATTGACGCAAACGGACATCATTTCAACTTATTCAGGTGTGCGTCCGCTGTGTGATGATGAATCAGATAATCCAGCAGCAGTCACGCGAGATTACACATTAGCACTGACCGATGTAGAAGGTGCTGCATTACTTTCAATCTTTGGTGGCAAGCTCACCACCTATCGAAAACTCGCAGAAGCGGCGCTAGATCAACTTAAAACTGTTTTTCATCATCGATCCAAGCCTTGGACTGCTGATACAGCATTACCTGGTGCGGAAAATTTAGAATCAATCGAGCAGTTGATAGTTGAAATCCAACAAAATGTTAAAGGTGTTTCAAGCAGTCTAGCAAGTCGTTGGGCGCATGCTTATGGGACACGTGTCTGGATATTGCTAAATCATTTAACTTCGATTGATGAGCTTGGGCAAAACTTCGGGCATGGCTTGTATGCTCAAGAAGTAGATTATTTGGTTGAGCATGAGTGGGCGAGAAGCTCTGAAGATATTTTGCAAAGACGCACAAAGTTATATTTGCAATTCAGTGCATCTGAAGTTGATGTTTTGGACGAGTACTTAATGGCAATACGTATAAAGCAAAAAGCTCAAGATGTGGCTTAGTTGATATAAAAAAGACCGCGCAAGGCGGTCTTTTAAATCTTTCTTAATCCCTCTTTTCAAGGAGGGAAATTAAAGGCCGATTAAGCAGATTTTTTTACAGCTTCTAAAAGTTCGTCTTGACGTACTTTAAGTGCTTTTGGTAAGCGATCACCAAGTTTGTTAAACAATTCAGTGTGGCTTTCAAGTTCTTTGATCCATTGATCTTTATCTTGAGAAGTTACAAGCTCGAATTGCTCTTTAGTGAAGTCTGAACCAGTCCAGTTCAATTGTTCGTATGTTGGAACAAGGCCGATAGGTGTTTCAACAGCGTCTGCACGACCTTCACAACGGTCAATGATCCACTCAAGAACACGCATGTTTTGACCGAAACCAGGCCATACAAAGTTACCTTCAGCATCACGACGGAACCAGTTCACGTTGTAGATACCAGGAAGTTTGTTGCCAGCAGCTTTAGCTTTAGCAGCAACTTCTTCACCAAGTTCTAACCAGTGAGAGAAGTAGTCAGCCATGTTGTAACCCGCAAATGGAAGCATTGCGAATGGGTCACGACGAACGATACCTTGTTGACCAACAGCAGCAGCAGTTGTTTCAGAGCCCATAGTTGCAGCTTTGTAAACACCGTCAACCCAGTCAAATGCTTCTGAAATTAGAGGCACTGTGTCTGCACGACGACCACCGAAGATGAACGCAGAAATTGGAACACCTGCTGGATTTTCCCAGTCAGCATCAATAGAAGGACACTGACCAGCTGAAACAGTGAAACGAGCATTTGGATGAGCTGCTTTTTCTTCGCCGGTGTGTGGTTGACCTTTCCAGTTAGTCAAGTTAGCAGGCGCTTCTTTAGTAAGACCTTCCCACCATACTTCACCTTCGTCAGTTACAGCAACGTTAGTATAGATTACGTCTTTATGAAGAGTCGCCATACAGTTCGGGTTAGTCTTGGTATTTGTACCAGGTGCTACACCGAAGAAACCAGCTTCAGGGTTGATTGCATATAAACGACCATCTTCACCTGGTTTGATCCAAGCAATATCGTCACCTACAGTTTCAATTTTCCAACCTTCGTAACCCGCTGGTGGAATCAACATCGCGAAGTTTGTTTTACCACAAGCAGAAGGGAATGCAGCTGCGATGTAGTGTTTTTCGCCTTGTGGGTTAGTCACGCCAAGGATGAGCATGTGTTCAGCTAACCAACCTTGTTGACGACCCATAGAAGATGCAATACGTAAAGCTAGGCATTTTTTACCCAACAATGCGTTACCGCCGTAACCAGAACCGTAAGACCAGATTTCACGAGTTTCTGGATAATGAACGATGTATTTTTCAGGGTTGCAAGGCCAAGCAACGTCTTTTTGACCTTCTTCAAGCGGAGCACCAACAGTGTGTACGCAAGGAATGAAGTCACCGTCAGTACCAAGTACGTCATAAACAGCTTTACCCATACGAGCCATTTTAGACATGCTTACAGCAACGTAAGGAGAATCAGTAAGTTCGATACCGATGTGAGCAATATGAGAACCTAAAGGACCCATAGAGAAAGGAACTACGTATAAAGTACGGCCTTTCATTGAACCGTCAAATAAACCATTCAGACGAGCACGCATTTCAGCTGGAGCTTCCCAGTTGTTTGTTGCGCCTGCATCTTCTTGTTTTTCAGAACAGATGTAAGTACGACCTTCAACACGAGCAACGTCAGAAGGATCAGAATTAGCAAGGTAAGAACCAGGATGTTTTTCTTGGTTAAGTTCTTGCATAGTGCCGTTAGCGATCATCAAGTCGATATAACGTTGATATTCTTCTGCGCTACCGTCACACCATTCGATTTTTGCTGGTTTGGTTAATTTGGCAATTTCTTCCACCCAAGCAATGAGCTTAGGGTGACGAACGAATTCTGGTGCGTTCACTTGGGTCATGGTGAGGCCTATCTCAAAAATGTACTAACCGTACAAAGTATAATCTGCATCATGGGATACATCATGCAGATAAAAGATGAAAAAAAAGTGGCTGTATTAAAGCATAAAATCATAAAAAAAATAAGACTAAAGAAGTGGTAGATTTTTTTTGGTAGTTAATGCTATTTATATTAAATATATATAAAATACAATAACTTAACATATTATGTGGTGAATTTTCACTTTATTTATTAACGTGATGGACAATATTTTATGTAGTTATTTTTAATAAAAACAAAAAGTTGCATGTAATTGATATTTGAGAATTATTATTGATTAAATAAATGGTGGTAATTCGATTTTTACATAAAGGCGCTATTATTTGCTGTTAAATTCGACAAAATACAATCCTAAGCGGCCAAGATGTATAAAAAGTGATTAAACAAGCCAAGCCTTTATCTATTATCTATAATAAAAAATCAGGATTTCATGCTGCAAACAAAGATGAGGTCTACGAGGAACTTGTGCGGATATTATCCGATCATAATTTCGAAATACAGTCATTTGAGCTTGGGCAGGAAGCGAGTTTTGATACTTTAATGAGCAAGGTATTTGCACGCCATAAAGACCCTGATAATTTGGGTGTTGTGGTTGCTGCAGGTGGTGATGGAACCTTAAATGCTGTTGCTCATCAGTTGATGCATACCGATATTCCTATGGGGGTCTTACCTTTGGGCACATTTAATTATGTGGCGCGGGTACTCAATATTCCTCTCGATTTAATTCAAGCGGCACAGATGATTGCGACAGGCAATAATCGACAGGTGCACGTGGCGCAAATCAATGAACATATCTATTTAAACAATGCCAGTTTGGGCTTGTATCCTTTATTTATACAAAAAAGAGAATTTTATAATCAAAAGTTTGGGCGTTTCCCATTGCATGCTTATACCTCAGGTTTGGATGTGCTGATTCGAGATCGTAAAGAGCTGAAATTGGAAATAGAAGTGGATCATCATATTTATCCAGTCAAAACGCCCTTGATCTTTTTTGGCAATAATCAATTGCAATTGGCCGATTTAAACTTGCAAATTGCTAAGGATGCAGAGGCAGGTAAAGTTGCAGGTGTGGTGGTCGCAAAAAGTGATAAGAAAACGTTATTTAAAATTTTATGGCAATTGATCCGTGGCAATATCGACAATGCACCAGATGTGTATAGTTTTGCCGCTGATGAAGTCACAATACATACCCAACGAAAAAAAATGACCGTTGCTGTGGATGGTGAGATTGTAGAAATGAAACCACCGCTTAGAATTCGAGTGCAAAAACAAGCCTTAAAGATACGGGTGCCACATGATACTGCATCTGTCTGATCTGCATTTCGGCACTGAAAAGCCAGAGTGTATGCGCGCTATTCAGCAATTTTGTCGTGAACAGCGTATCGAGGCCGTGGTTGCCAGTGGAGACTTGACCCAACGTGCGCGCTATCGTCAGTTTTATGCATGTAAGCAATTTTTAGAAAGCTTAAAGTTGCCATATATCGTTGTACCAGGGAATCACGATATTCCGCTATATCATTTATGGAACCGTGTTTTTAGCCCTTTTGCACGTTATCAACTTTTTTTTGGTGCCATGGAAAATGTACTGGAAACCGAGCATTTTTATTTAATTGGGATCAATAGTATTCGCCGTCGTTACCATACGCGAGGGCATGTGTCTCTCGAGCAAATACATTATGTTGATGATTTACTTAAACATGCACCGCCCAATAAAGTAAAATTAATCATAGCGCATCAACCTTTTTATACGCCGCCGAATGACCCGCATGGTGTGAAAGATTGTCCTGTTCAAGGGCGTTTGGCACTCGAACAGTGGAGTCAACACGGTTTAAATGGTTTATTGCATGGACATTTACATGTTCCAGCCAGCTATGACCTCAATCAGATTTATGCTTTAGGTGCTGCGCATCCAGTTTGGGATATTCATGCTGGAACTGCAACGTCATATCGCCTACACGATAACCTTGCCAACAGTTTTAATGTCATTGATGAGCAGATGAATGTGCAGCATTATTTTTATCATTCAAAGTTAAAAATATTCGAAGAAAATCTTAGTACTCATATTTTGGATGAGCTTTAATCCTTTAAATTTAAATTTTGAAGAAAAAAAATACAAAAAAATGAAAAAAATTAAATTTTGCCCTTGAAGGGTTTTTTTCCATCCCCACAAAAGTGTCATCTAAATTATTTTTTGTCGATGGCTTATGGAAATCAAAATGTCATCGTCTTTTATCTAGTAAATAGACTTAGTCTGGAGTTAACTATGAGCAATATTCGTCCTTTGCATGACAACGTTGTGATTCGCCGTGTTGAAAAGGAAACTAAAACTGCTGGTGGTCTTATTTTAAGTACTTCAGCAGCTGAACAACCTGCTCAAGGCGAAGTAATCGCTGTAGGTAATGGCAAAGTAACTGACAATGGCGTACGTGCATTAGACGTTAAAGTTGGTGACAACGTATTGTTTGGCACTTATGCCGGTACAAAAGTAAAAGTAGCAGGCGAAGAGCTTCTTATTATGAAAGAGTCTGACATCTTAGCGGTACTTGAAGCTTAAGTTTCGTACACGCATTTAGACCCTTTTATTCATCATAAATTGTTAAAAATTTTAAAAAGATTCGGAGTTAGACATGTCAGCTAAAGACGTAAAGTTTGGTGATTCAGCGCGTTCAAAAATGATCGCGGGTGTAAATGTACTTGCAGATGCTGTAAAAGTGACTTTAGGTCCTAAAGGCCGTAACGTTGTCATCGATCGTTCTTTCGGTGCACCGCACATCACTAAAGATGGTGTTTCTGTTGCTAAAGAAATCACGTTAAAAGACAAGTTTGAAAACATGGGCGCTCAGCTAGTTCGTGAAGTGTCTTCAAAAACCAACGACATCGCGGGTGACGGTACAACAACTGCAACTGTTCTTGCACAAGCAATCCTTAATGAAGGGATTAAATCAGTAACTGCGGGTATGAACCCAATGGATCTTAAACGCGGTATCGATATCGCGGTTAAAGCTGTAGTTGCTGAAATTAAAGCGACTGCAAAACCTGCATCTGACTCTAAAGCGATTGAACAAGTTGGTTCTATTTCTGCGAACTCTGACACTACTGTTGGTAAACTTATTGCTCAAGCAATGGAAAAAGTTGGTAAAGAGGGGGTAATTACAGTTGAAGAGGGTTCAGGCTTTGAAGATTCTCTAGATGTTGTAGAGGGTATGCAGTTTGACCGTGGTTACATCAGCCCGTACTTTGCAAACAAGCAAGATACACTAACAGCTGAACTTGAAAACCCATACATTCTTCTTGTTGATAAAAAAATCAGCAACATCCGCGAATTAATTGCTGTACTTGAAGCTGTTGCTAAAACAGGTAAACCGCTTCTTATCATTGCTGAAGATGTTGAAGGTGAAGCACTTGCAACTCTTGTTGTAAACAACATGCGTGGCATTATCAAAGTTTGTGCTGTTAAAGCACCTGGTTTTGGTGATCGTCGTAAAGCGATGCTTCAAGACATCGCGATTTTAACTGGCGCGACTGTAGTTTCTGAAGAGGTTGGTATGTCTTTAGACCAAACTACACTTGAGCACTTAGGCACAGCGCATAAAGTTACTGTTTCTAAAGAAAATACAGTAATTGTTGATGGTGCAGGTGTTGCAGAGCAAATTGCTGAACGTGTAACTCAAATTCGTGCTCAAATTGAAGAATCAACTTCAGAATACGACAAAGAAAAACTTCAAGAACGCGTTGCTAAATTGGCAGGCGGTGTTGCTGTAATCAAAATCGGCGCTGCAACTGAAGTTGAAATGAAAGAGAAGAAAGATCGCGTTGACGATGCACTTCATGCAACTCGTGCTGCAGTTGAAGAAGGTGTTGTAGCAGGTGGTGGTGTTGCACTTGTACGTGCTGCAAAAGCACTTGAAGGTGTGTCTGGTGCTAACGATGACCAAAATGTTGGTATCAACATTTTACGTCGTGCAATTGAAGCACCGCTTCGTCAAATCGTTGCAAACTCTGGTGATGAGCCATCAGTTGTAATCAATGCTGTGAAAAACGGTGAAGGTAACTTCGGTTATAACGCTGCGACTTCAGAGTATGGCGATATGTTAGAAATGGGTATTCTTGACCCAGCTAAAGTAACACGTTCTGCGCTTGAGCATGCTGCATCTGTTGCGGGCTTAATGCTTACAACTGAATGTATGATTACTGAAATCCCAGAAGACAAACCTGCTATGCCTGATATGGGCGGTATGGGTGGCATGGGCGGTATGATGTAATTCATACTGATCATCCGATCTAAAAAATCCCCGCTACTTGCGGGGATTTTTTTATAACAATCCTAGTTAAAATAAAACACTAATCAAGCTTTTTGGTGAGTTTAAGATTTACTTCAGGCATTTCTAGTTTTTCACCTTTATCACCACGAAGCTCAATAAAGTTTTCACCTACAAAGTAAATTCGATTGTCGCCCTCGGCATCAAGTTGAATCATTCCAGGTTGATCTGGCAAGAACTTAAAACTGCCTTTCACTTTATTTTCAGTGTTCGCAGGTTTACCTAAAAACTCTTGGCTGAGTTCATAGCTCTTATCAAGTTTGAGTTCAAGTTCAGTTTCAATCCCTTTGCAATCATGGCAAGGTAGAATCCCTTTATACTCACCTGCCCAATCAAGTGCATTTTCGGTGTTATCACCTGTGGCAATCGGACTTTCTGAGGCTGCGTCTGTATTGGCAATGACATTATTATCTGGTGGTGTCGCAGTTTCAGATTCATTGCTGGTTTTTGAACATGCCGTTAAGGTTGCACTGACCATACAGAGAGCGAGGATTAGTTTTTTCATGAGATTTATACACCGTACGTACCCAATATAATGCTAAGCGTGGCTTTTCTTGCTCAAGAAAAATAGCCTATTCTTGTTAACAATTGTGTGTTTGGTTAATACATCAAAACAGACATTTGATTTTTAAATATTCGTAAATAGTGAAATATTGGTGACTTACCTAAAAATGAACGCTAAAGGACATTTATATATTAATTGGTGAATAACTGAACAATATAGGCTTTTATAATTATTTTGCGTTGTTAAACTCTGCGGCATAGAAAAAACTGTCGGTGCAAATTGTGTTTGAAAAAACAGCGGAAAAAAGTCTGAACTTAATGGGGTGGCAAATTGATAACCATTGGGATTTAAATATTGACCAATGTGTCATGATTGCAGCGCCACATACCAGTAATTGGGATGCACTTTATGCACGCCTTGCCCTGAAAGCTTTAGGGGTAAATGTTCGTATCACGATTAAAGACAGTTATATGAAATTCCCGTTTGGGCCTTTTGTACGTGCTATGGGCGGAATTGGTATTAATCGTCGTCCAAAACAAGATGGTGAAGCGCGTCAAAGTATGGTTGAGCTCATGGCTGACTTATTTAAGCATCATCCGAAATTAGTCATGTTGGTAACGCCTGAAGGGACACGCGCCAAACAAGAGAAGTGGAAAACCGGTTTTTATCATGTTGCCATGCAAGCAGGTGTGCCGATTGCTTTAGCCTATATGGACTATGCGCAGAAAAAAACGGGTGTGGGTAAAATTGTTTATCCTACAGGCGATTATGAAAAAGATATGGCTGAAATCATGGATTTTTACGCGCAAATTCATGCCAAATTTCCTGAAAAATTCAGTGTCGATACACGCTATTACTAATCTAACCATCCAATAAAAAAGGTCAGCATCGGCTGTCCTTTTTACGTTTAGATGATTTTGTTTAGACTTTTATATTGAATTTAATCATGAAAATCGGGATGGATACCGCCCAGATTTTGACATGCCGCCTTATAAATAATGTATTGCTGGTCAACCACATCGATGAGCGGGATACGAAATAACTTTTCGCCTTGCTTATAGCTATCGATATAAGACACGACTTTTTGTTTGCTTGATGCTAGTTTTTCTTCATGGAAAGTTGTAATCGAGCTATGAGTCATATGTGAACTTTCAATATTATTGCATTGAAAATGGGAGAGTAGTTTTTCAGCTTTTTTAATTTCGCTGGACGTGCCAAACATACAGCCGCTAAGCAGAGTCACACCTGCAAGCAGGATGAACTTTTTCATGGTTTTATTTTAAGCAAAATTATGAGGTGCAATATTCTATTAATTTTCGACAAAAAAATTAATCACTTTTTTACTATTTGGCTAATTTTTATTTAAATGTGAACTGTGTCATTGTTACAAGATGTGAATGTCTAACTGAAAAGGCTTTTTGTTAGAACAATTTGGACAAATATCTTTAGGTTTGGAGTCATCAGGTTAAGATACTCATCGTCACCAAGAAGCAGCCTGAAGAGAATAGAAGACCTAATACAATATGTTTAAATTGGCGTTCTGAAATGCGATAAAAAAGTTTGGCACCAAAAATCACTGGAAAAGCCATAATCACCAAAAGCACGGCTAAATAGGGCAGATGTTCACGATGGATGATCCCTTGTAGCAGATAGCTAATGAGTGTGACGAGCTGAATGGCTAAATTGAAATGTCGCAAAATATAGCGTTGTTCTGCTTTGGGTGTATTTTTTAGCATGAGCCATGCAGAGGGTAATGCGCCACAAAAGCCACCGAGACCACCCAAGATCCCAGCAATATATCCAATACTAGAATCCGCCCATTTCCCTGATTTATGGATGAATGAAAATTTAGGATTAAAAAATAAAATTGGGCACCAAAACATTAAAAAAGCGCCCAAAACCAATTTAAATGTATCTGGATTAATGCTGTCTAATAAATAGGTACCGAGTGGTACACCTAAAATTCCTGCAATTAAATAGGGATAAATGATTTTTTTATTGATCGGAATGCTTTTACGTTCTGATGATAATGAAATGAAGTGGCTATAAATTGAAGCGCAGACCACTAACGGTGCAGCTATTTGCGGGGGGAGTATCCAAACCCAAAATGACATTGCGATAAGGGCGAATGCAAACCCTGTTAATCCTTGTACGAATCCCGCAAAGATGGCACCAAGAATAAAAATCAGCCAAGTCATTAAATTACAGCTTTGAAATACGTGGCGCTATTGTAGTGAATTTTTCTATATAAATGTGGCTGACTGAGTAAATGTAGCAAAATTGGACATCAGATCATGAATAGAACATGAATATTTAAATACAGCAGATGTACACAGACTTCCAATTAAATTCATTTCGATAAGTGAAAATGCTCTTCATCAAAGAGGAGTGCTACACATGCTTAAACAAGTTGCTTTGCTATCTGTGGTTGCAATTACATTTACAGGGTGTGTCGTGGCGCCATTTGATGATGGCCGATACCATTCGAATCAATATGGCTATGCAAATCAATATGGTTATTCAGGTCAATATGGTGGTTCATACGGACAGCGCTATGACTCAAGTCAGCGTTATGACCGCTCATATGGTCGAGTGAATAGCCCGCAACATCGACCAAACTCACCACGACCGAATTCGAATAACCGTCCAGACAATATATATAAACCAAATGCGCATAAACCGAATGTACACAATTCTTCATCTCAGCATCCGTCAAATGTGCAGCGTCCAAGCTCAAAGCCTCAGACTTCGGCTAAACCTAATACAAGTAAACCTCAGCAGCAAAAACCGCAGCAACAACGTCCTAAAGTAACGCCCGTAGATAAAGCTAAAAACACGGGTGGATTTAACAGCCAACGTCCACTTCGACCACAGGTTTAATGATTTTCAAGCAATAAAAAAGGACGCGTTGGCGTCCTTTCTTATTGTCTGCATTTGCATTAAGCCTTTTTATATAAGCCTGCACGCACCGTTCCAGCTTTGGTTTGTTTAATTTGCTGCCAACTGCTCGGGAGTTTTAACTGAGCAAGATCACGATCAGCTTCGATATAAATTAAACCATTGTCTGCAATGCACGGATCGACCAATTCAGCAAGTTCCTGCCATAAATCAAGACTATAAGGGGGATCTAAGAAAATCAGATCAAATTGGTCTTTCAAGTTAGGAATGGCTTGTTGTGCCGTCATGTTTTTGAGTTGCACACGTTGTTTGCTAACTCTTAAAAGTTCTAAATTGTCCATGAGAAATTTCGCTTGGGTGCGATCAGGTTCAATTAAAACAGCTTCTGCTGCACCACGTGAGAGTGCTTCAAATGACAAAGCACCTGAACCTGTACAAAGGTCGAGAACTTTGGCATTTTGAACATCCCACATGAGCCAGTTAAATAATGTCTCGCGTACACGGTCAGGTGTAGGGCGTAAACCGTCAATACTGGCAAAAGGCAGTTGACGGCGTTTCCATTCACCCCCAATGATTCTTAATTGATTTTTCATGAATTATTCCTCATCGGTTGCATGTGCGGCACTGGCAGCACGAGGTGTTGTATTTGCAGTATTCGATTGTTGAGTTGCACTGTTGTTCTGCTGAGCTGTTGGGGTTGCATTTGGATCGGCAGATAAAATATTCGAGCCGCTTGGTAATTCACTCGGTTTTAGACCCGCAGTCATGAGACCACCGCTAATTTGATGGCCTGCAGGACGAATTGGATTCTTTTTACGTGTTAATAACCAGTAGTCAAACATTGGTTTAGCAATTTGAGCAGCAGAACCACCGTGACGACCATTTTCCCAAACGACGGCAATCGCAATTTCAGGTTTTTCCGCAGGGGCAAAACCAACAAATAAACCATGGTCAAGCTGACGCTCTGTCAATAAGGACTCGTTATAGCGTTTACCTTGGGCAATACTTTTAACCTGTGCGGTGCCTGTTTTACCTGCGATTTGATACATTGGGGTACGAATACCACGACCGGTCCCTGTTTGAACCACATCAATCATGGCATCACGCATTTTGATCCAATCATCTGGCTTACCATTAAATTGAATGCGACCATTCGGGGCGTTATGTACTTTGTGGACTTTAGCGCCTTTACTTTCACGCAAAACGTGAGGTGTAACATGAGAGCCTTGATTGGCGGTAATAGCAGTCGCCATCGCCAGTTGTAATGGTGTTGCAGTAAATGCACCCTGACCAATACTGACGGAAATCGTTTCACCTTTAAGCCAGTTGGACTTCCGTGTGCGGAGCTTCCATTCAGGATTTGGATATAGCCCCGTACTTTCACTTGGTAAATCTACACCGGTTTTTTCACCGAAGCCAAACTGACGCATCCAAGTATTCATTTTTTCAATGCCCATGCGATAAGACAAGACATAGAAGTAGGTATCGCAGGAAATGACTTGAGCTTTGTGTAAATTAACTGAGCCATGACCAGTTTTTTTGTGGTCACGGAAACGATGGCTGTCACCCGGAAGCGTGAAATAGCCCGGATCGGAAATGGCTGTACTCCAATCCACTAGACCATAATGAATACCACCTAGACCAAACATTGGCTTAATCGTTGAACCCGGTGGATAAGCCCCTTGCACAGCACGGTTATATAATGGCTGATCGAGGCTATCACGTAGTTCAGAATAATCTTTGCTGCTAATCCCGGTAACAAATAAGTTAGGGTTAAAACTTGGACTAGACACGAGAGCAAGAATTTCCCCAGTACGTGGGTCAATCGCCACAATTGCACCACGTCGACCTGCAAGCTGCTCTGAAGCGACCATTTGCAGTCCATAATCTAGGGATAAATATAAGTCATTACCACGAATCGGATCTTTACGACCTAGATGACGTAACACATTACCAAAGGCATCGGCTTCAACCGACTCATTCCCCGGCATACCATGTAAAAGTTCTTCATATGATTTTTCAACGCCAATTTTCCCGATCAGGTTTGAGCCAGCATATAAATCTTTATCAATCGATTTTAGTTCTTTGTCATTAATACGACCTACATAGCCAATCACATGGGCAAACAGTTCACCATGTGGATAGTAGCGAGTCATTTGGGTCTCTATATTGACACCCGGGAATTGATATTTCACCTCACTAAAACGGGCGATATCATTTTCATTTAAATTCAGTTTAATCGAAACACGTTCAGTCTTTTTAGAGGTTTTAATCCGACTTTTGAAACGTTCGATGTCTTCATCAGTCAGTTCTAACAGAGGCGTTAGGCGCTCTACCGTATCATCAATGTTTTCAACATCCGCACGGCTCATGGTTGCCGAGAAAACCGGATAATTATCGGCTAATAACACGCCATTACGGTCATAGATATAACCACGAGAAGGTGCAAGCGGTTGCAATCGAATTCGGTTTTGATCTGCCGCAGTCGAAAAGGTCTCATAACTCTTGATTTGCAAATATGCATAACGTGCCACAAGCAACAGCATAAAGAAGGAGACAATCCCTATCGAAATCACTACGCGATTACGATAAATCCGCTTTTCTTGCTGGACATTTTTTAAAGGATAATGCTGCTTCATACGCGATCGACTTAAAGACTGAGAGCTAAAATAACGGAAGAGGCATATTCTAGCGCAACTGACATTTTTTTGATAAATAAAAACGACTCTGCTGTGATTGCAGTCTATATTTTGACTTTGCAGACATGAAAAATATGGGGCTTTGTGTATAACAGTTCATATTATTCTGCTAAAGTCGAAACGTATAAAAAAGGAATATTCCAAAAAATAATACTAAGGAAGTTTGTGAAAACAATGAATAAATTATATCCATTGCTTGCATTTATGATGCTCGGAAGCATCGCACATGCCAATGACAATTCATTTTTACCTGAGGCAAAGTTAACAGGTAAGGGTTATCAACCATGGAATGTTGGAGCAGGTTTTACTCAAAAAATTATTCACGTGAATGGTGAGTGGGTAAACCCATATGGCATTGCCTATGCAAAAGCTGGTGTTTTCTTGAACGATGATAAAACACCTGGTGGGCAAGTCGGCTTTCGTTACCCCGTTCATTTCACTGGCAAAGATAAAAATGGTTATTATATCGGAGCTTATGCGGGCCACATCGACTCCAAGAAAGTAGATGGTGAGGATGAAGCGCGTTTAGGTGGTGGTATCGATCTTGCTTATGTGATGTTGAGTGCCGAGCGTATTAGTACGTTTAGTGTAGGCTTGGGTGCGGGTGAAAAATTAGAAGACAAATCAGGTAATGTGATTGTGGAAACCGAACCGAGACTACAAATCTCATATACTTTAAGTTTTGGTTTGTAGTGAAAATAATCAACTTTATTTTATAACCGCACTCACTGAATAAAATTAAATATGGAAGTTATGCATGCTTGAGTACGTTAACGAATTGTGGCAAACCTTTTTGCAACGTCCCGATTTTTGGGCTGTGCTGAGTATTATCCCCGTTACCGCATTCGTTACCTGGGCACACGTTTGGATGGCACTGAAAATGGTATTTTACCCAATTAATTTCTGGGGATTCCATTTAGGTCCATTACCCGTGGGATGGCAGGGGATTGTGCCAAGAAAAGCTGGACGTATTTCTGGCATTATTACGGATAATACATTGTCTAAATTGGGTTCCTTGCGTGAGTTTTTGGATGCAATGGATCCTGAGGACATGGCGCGCATCATTGGTGAACAAGTTGGCTTTGAGCTTGAACATTTGATTGATGAAGTCATGCTAGACCGAAATGCGGTGCTTTGGGAAAACCTACCGTATTCGATTAAACGTCGTATTTATGCCCAAGCACACAAACAGCTGCCAAATACCTTAAAAGAACTCGTGACCGAACTGACCATGAACGTAGAGTCACTTGTTGATATGCGTGAAATGGTGGTGAGCCAAATGGAAGCGGATCGTCTCTTGATGGTGCGTATGTTCCTTAAAGTTGGCCAAAAAGAAATCAACTTTATTTGGCATATCAGTGCCTTGATTGGGATGTTCTTTGGTATCTTCCAGATGATCGTTTGGTTTGTGGTGCCTTGGCATTGGACGGTTCCATTTTGGGCAGCAATCTGGGGCTTTTTGACCAACTGGATTGCCATCTGGATGGTATTTAATCCTATTGAGCCGCACCCCGTAAAGTATTTACAATTATTTGAATTAACTAAAGATCGTAAATTTCCTTGGATTAAACCTGTGATTCCACGTATTGGAACGTACAATGTTCAAGGGGCGTTTATGAAACGCCAAGAAGAAGTTTCGGATGTATTCGCAAGTGTAGTCACAGAAGACCTAATTACGTTAAAATCCATCATGACCGAAATGATGTATGGCGGGAAGAAAGATAAGACCCGTCGCATTGTGAAACGTCATATTAATGAAATTATGGAATCTCCACTGGTTCGTACCTCATTACAGTTGTCTTTAGGTCCAAAAGAGTACGCAAAACTCAAGACAGACTTGATCGATCGCTCAATTGAAATTACGATGGTGCCTGTATGCGACCCTGCGTTTAATGCGAGCCGTGCACAGAAAATCTTTCAAATGTTTAGAGACCGTATTCGTGAGCTAACACCGAAAGAATTTCAAAATCTATTACGTCCTGCATTTCAGGAAGACGAATGGATTTTAATTGTCTTGGGTGGTGTAACCGGTTTTATCGCGGGTACAATACATTTGTTTGTGGCTTTCTTATAATTAGATGCTGGAAGATGATCTGAATCTTGGGTTTAGATCACTACATAGCGTCATATACAATGTTTAAAATGAGGATGTTTTTTTATGCGCATTATATTACTCGGACCACCTGGAGCAGGTAAAGGGACACAAGCTCAGTTGATCTGTAAGCGCTACGATATCCCACAAATTTCAACCGGTGATATGCTCCGTGCTGCGATTCGTGAAGGTACTGAATTAGGTCTACAAGCTAAAAGCGTCATGGATAATGGCGGCCTTGTATCTGATGAGCTTATTATTGGTCTTGTAAAAGAACGCATTGCTCAACCTGACTGTGTCAACGGCTGCATTTTCGACGGTTTCCCGCGTACGATTCCACAAGCTGAAGCGCTTGAAAACGAAGGTATCAGCATCGATCACGTAATTGAAATCGATGTACCTGACGAAGAAATCGTTCAACGTTTATCTGGTCGTCGTCAACACCCAGCATCTGGTCGTGTATATCACACCGTTTACAACCCACCAAAAGTGGAAGGTAAAGATGACGAAACTGGTGAAGATCTTGTTCAACGTCCGGATGACCAAGAAGCAACAATTCGTAAGCGTTTAGGTTCTTACCACGCTGAAACTGAGCAATTGGTTGGTTTCTACCAAGGTCGTGCAGCTTCTGGCGAAAACGCACCGACTTATGACAAATTAAATGGTCTTCGTCCAATCGATCAAGTTCAAACTGATTTGTTCGCGATTTTAGATCAGTCTAAATAATTCAGTTTTTTTTGAATTTTTGACAATCAAAGAGTCCTACTGCATAGTGGGGCTCTTTTTTTATGTGGCTTTTAGGGCGAATCTGTTATGAAATTTGCTTTGGTTATAATGGTCATCATCGCTGTGGCGGTGTTATTGGGCTTATTATTTGTCAGCTTTAAAATGTTGCGTAAAGTGCAAGTGGAAGAGTTGGCTGAACGCCGTGAAATGCGTAAATTTTTACATGTATCTGAAAAGTATGAGGTACATCCGCAAGTTGAAGAAGAAAAAAAACGCTTGGAAAAGTTAAAAAAAGAGTTAGAAAACAAAGACACCAAATAAAAATGTCTAAATAAATAGGATTTTTTCAGATTATGAGAATTAGATAATGGAGTATTTGAATAGACATACCTGCTTGTTATTTCTTATAAATGTATGCCTTATTGCCTGTAAGAGTGACGTACAAACAGAAGCAGAGATTCTAAAACAGCAATGTCCTGTATTAGTTGAAAGCAATCCGTTATGTAAAATTGTATATGATAAGAATTTAACATCGACAGAGAAAATAGCGGGTATGGGTTTTTTGTATTTTACAGGCCAGAAAAATATTCAAAAAGATTATGTGCAGGCTTTTAATTTATTAAATTTTGCTGCACAACAAGGAGATGCTGAAGCAATCAATATATTGGGTATGATTTATATGAATGGAGCAGGACGAGATCAAGACTTTATAAAAGCAGAAAAATACTTCATGCAGGCAAGCCTGTTAAATGAGCAAAATGCTAAAAATAACTTAGGTACTTTGTACCGAAAACAGAAAAGAAATGCGGAAGCTGAAAAGTGGTATCTTCAGGGAGTAGCTGATGATCCAAGCAAGGCTTACGAAGGATTATCAAAATTATATGTTGAACAAGGGAAATATGAACAGGCATACGAATATTCTATCAAAGCATCTGAATATCGGAATGCGGAAGCTGAGTATAATCTTGGTGTTTTTTATGAGCAGGGGATTCATGTAGAACAGAGCAATGCGCAGGCTATATATTGGTACCAACGAGCAGCAAGTCAAGGGCATCAGGATGCTGCCCATAATATGCGCATTTTGTCAGACAAGGGAGCAATATAGTTCTATTTGAAAGGCTACTCTGATTTAGTAGGCAGAAATTCTTCATTTAATCTAGCTAAATTGATTTAAAGATGCTTTTAATCGCTACTAGGAACGCACTTCGAAATATTGCTATTAGTAAAAAGCTCAACATATTTTTTCATCATTGCTTCTTAAGATTTAACTCTTTCACTGCACCAAACTCATACTTATCATTCCAATTACATACATCAGACACGATACATTCATTGCATTTGGGTTTGCGGGCAATACAGGTATAACGCCCATGCAGAATCAACCAATGATGTGAATCAACAATAAACTCTTTGGGGATGACTTTGACGAGTCGGTGTTCGACTTCCAAAACATTTTTGCCGACAGCCAATCCTGTACGATTACCTAAACGAAAAATATGCGTATCAACGGCCATGGTTGGTTGACCAAAAGCAGTATTCAGCACCACATTTGCAGTTTTACGACCGACACCGGGTAAGGCTTCCAAATCTGCACGATTATTCGGAACGATACTGTTATGCTTCTCAATGAGAATCTTGCAGGCTTTAATGACATTTTCCGCTTTTGAGTTATACAGGCCAATGGTCTTGATATATTCCTTCAGTCCGTCAACACCTAACGCATAAATAGCTTCAGGAGTATTTGCTACTGGAAAAAGTTTATCTGTAGCTTTGTTGACACTGACATCTGTGGCCTGAGCAGATAGGGTAACAGCCACTAAAAGTTCAAATGGACTACTATAATTGAGTTCAGTTTTCGGGTTGGGGCGTTGCTCACGTAAGCGTTCAAAAAAAGTTTGAATTTGCTTCTTAGTCATGTTTTTAACAGCCATGATTAAGCCCCTTGCAGTTGTGTTAGTTGTAGCGTTAGCGTATGGAGTAATTCACGTTTTTTTGCATCGTCTCGAACACTCAGTTGTTTTTCTAACTTTTTGATTTGTGTTCGAATTTTTGCAAGTTCAATGGTGGTTTTTGCATCGAGTTGAACGACTGGCGTAGCAGGTTTTTCCACGACTTCAATGACCGGTACTGAGTCTGTCTGGGTCGAAAATTGGGCAAAAAGTTCCGTATCAATTTCTGCGCGTACAATAGGGCCTTTACGATGAATTCGGCGCTTTTCCTCACGCTGAATATGTGCATAGTAGCGGCGACGTAAATCATTCTGTTCTGCGATTCGAACGGCTTCAGATGGCACTTGATCAAGCTCTTCAACAAGGTCGATACAATCCACTGGACAAGGTGGAATGCAGAGTTCGCAGCCCGTACATAAATCCGTCAAGACGGTATGCATCAATTTGCCTGAGCCAATAATGGCATCAACAGGGCAGGCACTAATACATTTGGTACAACCAATACATTCATCCTCACGAATCACAGCTTTAACCCGTTGCGGGCGTCCATCACTTTGGATTGGCCAAACGCTGGCTTCTGCTGTTAAGTGTGGACGATTTAATAACGCTGCTAGTGAATCTGCCACAGGTTGACCACCGGGTATACATTTATTGGCTTCTTCTCCTTCACTGATGGCTTTGGCATAGGGTAAGCAGCCGTCTCGGTGTCCACAAAGTCCACATTGAGTTTGTGGCAATAGGGCATCAATTTGTTGGATGAGGGAAATTTCAGAAGTCATGGGTAGTCGCGAGTACAAATGAAGGCAGAGAAAAACCAAAGAGGACGTTGAATTCTAGCATGTTTCAGTATGAATTGCTGTGCGCAAAAATGGGTCTATAGATGCATCATAAATGAGCAAAATAATTCATTAAAATATTCCTAAAAGTAATAATATTTATAACCAAAATATCTGATTAATCAATTTAAATCGCTGTTCTTTAAAGAATTTAAAGATTTTTTAAAAAAACTATTGCTGATTAGTTACAAAAGATATTTAATATTTTGCGCCAAAATATATCTTTGATCAAAATTGTGATCAATTTTGATCCATACATCTGCTGAGGATTAAGTGTTGAAATATAACAGCCTTAACGACTTCCTAGACTACGTTAAAACACGTGATGAACATCAACCTGAATTTCTTCAAGCTGTTGAAGAAGTGATGACGAGCCTTTGGCCATTCATCGAAAAGAACCCACAATATGCTGACTACGGTTTGCTAGAACGTCTTGTTGAGCCTGAGCGTGCAATTCAGTTCCGTGTTTCATGGGTAGATGACAAAGGTCAAACTCAAGTTAACCGTGCTTTCCGTGTTCAATACAACTCAGCAATTGGTCCATTCAAAGGTGGTATGCGTTTCCACCCATCAGTGAACCTTTCAATTCTTAAATTCTTAGGTTTTGAACAAACTTTCAAAAATGCTTTAACTACACTTCCTATGGGTGGTGGTAAAGGTGGTTCAGATTTTGACCCTAAAGGTAAATCTGAAGGCGAAATCATGCGTTTCTGCCAAGCATTAATGATCGAATTATACCGTCATCT
Organism: Acinetobacter sp. YH12140; assembly: GCF_013418475.1. NCBI lineage: Bacteria > Pseudomonadati > Pseudomonadota > Gammaproteobacteria > Moraxellales > Moraxellaceae > Acinetobacter > Acinetobacter sp. YH12140. The sequence goes on along the minus strand of NZ_VPBZ01000003.1, from coordinate 452,708 downwards.
TGGTTCTAACACTGACATCCCTGCGGGTGACATTGGTGTAGGTGGCCGTGAAGTTGGCTACATGGCTGGTATGATGAAAAAATTAAGCAATGACACAGCATGTGTGTTCACTGGTAAAGGTTTAACTTTCGGTGGTTCACTTGCGCGTCCTGAAGCAACTGGTTACGGTACTGTGTATTTCGCTGAGGAAATGCTAAAAACTCGTGGCGATAGCTTTAAAGATAAAGTTGTAACGATTTCGGGTTCTGGTAACGTTGCACAATACGCTGCTGAAAAAGCAATGTACTTAGGTGCGAAAGTGGTTTCACTTTCTGACTCAGCTGGTACTGTATACGTGAAAGACGGTTTCACAACTGAACTTCTTGCTGAAGTAATGGAATTGAAAAACGTTAAGCGTGGCCGTATTTCTGAATTTGCATCTAAGCACGGTTTTGAATATTTAGAAGGTCAACGCCCTTGGTCAATCAAATGTGATATCGCACTGCCATGTGCAACTCAAAATGAATTAGATGAAGCTGATGCTGAAGCTCTTCTTGCTAATGGCGTAATCTGTGTTGCTGAAGGCGCAAACATGCCATCTACTTTGGCTGCAGTTGAGAAATTCGTTGAAGCGAAAATTCTTTATGCACCAGGTAAAGCTTCAAATGCAGGTGGTGTTGCAACTTCTGGTCTTGAAATGTCTCAAAACGCAATTCGTTTGGGTTGGACTTTCGAAGAAGTTGACGAGCGTCTACACGCGATCATGAAAGAAATTCACCGCAACTGCGTGAAATACGGTACTGAAGAAGATGGTACTGTGAACTATGTAAACGGTGCGAACATTGCAGGCTTCGTAAAAGTTGCTGACGCAATGCTTGCTCAAGGCGTTTACTAAGTTCTCCGTAAGTTGAACTGAAAACCGAGGCTCAAGCCTCGGTTTTTTTATGGCTGAATGGTGTGGAATATATTGGATTGTTAATTAGTGCTCATCAGGGTAAGTTGGATTTCGCTATCCATAACACTGAAGTGAAAATTTAAGGGTTGGTCGAGCAAATGTTTAATATGAAGCCCTAGCTGATGTAACTGTGTGCAGAACTTCAGAGTACTCCCTACATCTCCTATAAAACGCAAAGTATGCTTTTCTACATCATAATTGTGGCCAATGTAATTACAGCCACTAAGAATGTCAAACTGCCATCGTTAATTTGATAGTTATTTGGGCGGGTAAAGCCTTATTTTCTACGAGAACCCACGTCTTTTGAGCTAATTGTTTTGCTTCAAAATCATGTAAATCAGCAATTCGCTGTATGCCTTTAAAGATATGGGTCTGTTGATTGTGATTCGTCAGGATGAATTCAGTAATTTGCAAGAAGTAGCTTTAGATTAATATCGCTAAAGCGTTGGCTGAACAGTACATCGTGATTTGAATACTATGCATATCCAATCAGCGTTTGCGGTTGTGTAGATATAAAAAAACCGAGGCGATGACCTCGGTTTTTTATCGGCTGTAACTTACAAGGTACCTTTTACGGCTTCACGTTCGACTGACATATCAAAAATATAGGCATATTTTGATTGGTCAGCAGCAGGGTTTTTACGTTCAAAACGTTTTACGCGAATAATTTGGCGTTCTGCAGGAGTGTGCTTAAAGCCTTCAATTTGATCGTAAAATAAAGTCCAGTCTTTATCAACTTGTGTTTTTAGGCCTTTTTCATCGTATTTCACTTCACGTACTTGCAAACAAGTTTGTGGAGCAACGCCTGTACATTGTTTAGTTTCAGGGCTGACTTCAAGGAAAATCGTTTCGCCTTGTGAGTTATATTGGGTTTCAGGTGTTAATTTTCCAGTGAAAACCAGTTTTTCACCTGTTGCAGAGATAATGGTTAACGTTGGATTTTGTGGATCTGTAGTATTTAAAACAAAAGGTGCTTTACGGTCACTAAAGAGTGAAGATGCAAGTCCTTCTTGTTTCATCGCATTATCAGGACACGCCATCATGGTAGATGCAATATTACCTGTCACGAGGGTATTGTGTTCAACTTTCCATTGGGTTGACATGCTATTACAGCTGGTTGAAATACCTAAAGTGCCATTTTCTAGAAAATTTAAAACTAAAGGTTTTGGTGCATTTTCAGTGGTGGTGCTCCATTGATATGAAGCTAAAGTTTTATCAGCATTTTGTTGTTGTAATACGCTCACGGCTAAATCTCCAGCTTTTTGGATATCGCTTGATTGACATGCTGCAAGGGCTAAAGGGAAGAGGGCGATCGCTAAATATTTTAATTTCATTACGCTAACTGTTCTAAGTGAATTTCAGCCTGTAGCATAACCCATTCATTTAAAAAAAATATGAATACATTCAGCTCAAATAAGTAGCAAAATGTATCCATAAATAATAATTTGTTAACTTATTAATATAAATTATGAATAAGTCGAGCTATCAAGTTTATTCACGCTTAATCAAAACGATAAATATCCATACCCAGTGAACCCATACTAAAGCTACTGTGAACAATAGAGAAGCGGGGGCCTGCACCCATCGCAAAGAAGATGGGTGCAAAATGTTCAATGGTCGGATGGTTGCGTTGTACAAACGGGATATTTTGCCAATCGAGAACTGCATCAAAATCTTGATGGGTGAGCTTATTGACCACAAAATTACGGAATGTAGACGCCCATTCAGGCACGGCTGCGGCACGTGCATCCCAAGCCAATTCACGTAAGTTATGAGTAATACTGCCCGATCCAATCAACAGGATTTGCTTGTCACGTAAAGGTGCAAGCGTTTGTCCAATTTTATAGATCTCTTGCGCAGACATGGTCATCGGCAGTGATATTTCAATTACAGGAATGTCGGCATCAGGATACATATGCAATAACGGCATCCAAACGCCATGATCGCGTGGACGGGTGCTGTTGGCATGTGCAGGTAATCCTGCATTGGCAAGCAAATGAAGGATTTCTTCTGCAAGCTCTGGGTTACCCGGCGCTGGATAGCGAATATCATAAAGTTCCGCAGGGAAGCCACGGAAGTCATGCCAAGTTTCAGGACGGGCACTTGTACTTACTTCTAGTGCGTTACTTTCCCAATGTGCGGACATGATAATAATGGCTTCCGGTTTTGGAAGATTCAGGCTTAAACGTTCCAACGCAGGACCGACTTGCTCAGGATTGATGGCAAGCATAGGTGAGCCATGGGAAATAAATAAACCTGGAAGTGTTTGTAAATTCATCGCGGTCGCCGTTGGTTGTTTAAAGGAATATGAAGATCATGCACTAAATTATTCAGCGTAACAATTCGGATAATTTCAACGGTTTGTTTCATTGTTGCAACGCTGTAACTGCTGTATACGCTGGATGTCAGTTCGGATTAACCCGCACGATGGTAAGGGTGATTATGGTTAATACTCATTGCACGGTATAGCTGTTCGATGAGCATGACACGAACCATTGGATGCGGCAAAGTTAGTTTAGATAAAGACCAATGCCATGCTGCTGCTTTACGTACCGCCTCAGAATGTCCATCTGGTCCACCAATAGCTAAAACCACATCATTGCCTTCAAGCATCCAACCTTTCATCGTTTCAGCCAGTTTTTCGGTACTGAACTCACGACCACCGACTTCTAAGGCGATCAGTACTTCATTCGATTTCATGGCATTTAAAATGCTGTCACCTTCAATTTGACGGTATTTTAAAATGTCGGCTTCTGAGTCGTTCTTGCCACGTTTGGCCATAGGCAGTTCAATGATTTGCGTTTGAACAAATGGCTGAATACGTTTGAAATAATCTTCAAAACCCGTCAGTACCCATGCTGGCATTTTTTGACCGATTGTCAGAATACGAATTTTCATACAGCGCCTGAAAGTATACAAAAGAGCATTATAACGGTTCGCTTGCACTTTGTATGTTCAGACACAATTTGCAATTGAAATCGTGTTCTGCTTGCTGTTTAAATACGCAGCATAAGCAGATTAGATCGAAGATGAAAATTGGAATAATAACAATGAAAAAAACATGGCAGGACGGTAAATTATTTTTGCTCAAGCAAGCAGCAATGCTTTCAATTTTTGCATGGTGTTCATTTGCGGCGTATGCCAACAATATTAGAACCGCTGAACCAGATAATTTAAAAGTCTATTTAGAGCAAATTATTGGTAATGAAGCTGAATATCGTAACTATAAGAACATTCAAGAGTTAAACCGGGTGTCTGCTTGGATTCGTGAGCAGATGCGTTTATTTGGTGTGAATTGTCGTTTTCAAACCTATACCGTAAACAGCCAACCATACCGTAATGTGGTCTGTCCCTTAAATGCAGGGCATAGCAACCGAGTGATCATTGGTGCGCACTACGATGTATTTGAGGAGCAGCATGGCGCTGATGATAATGCTTCTGGCGTTGCAGGTGTACTCGAAGCTGCACGGATTCTTTCGGCTGAAAAAGCGCGTTTAAAACAAAATATTGAATTTGTATTTTATACCCTTGAAGAACCGCCGTATTTTAGAACAGAGTCGATGGGCAGTTTTATCCATGCAAAATCGGTAGCAAAGGAAAAGGATAAAATTTCAGGTGTGTATATTCTTGAAATGATTGGTTATTTTGATCCGAAAGTTACCCAAGAATATCCTGTTGGACTGAAATGGATTTATCCATCGCATACGAATTTTATTGCATCGGTGGGGAACATTCAGTCTCGTGACTTAACCTCATCGTATTGTGCGGCGATGGAGTCATTGAAGCAGTTGCAATGTGAGCGCTTGATTTCACCTTCATTTATTCAGGGTGTGGATTTTTCAGACCATATGAATTATTGGCAATTTGATATGCCAGCGATGATGATCACTGATACGGCATTTTATCGTAATAAGCACTATCACACCGAGCAAGATACCCTGGATAAATTAAACTTAGACAAAATGGCTCAAGTGATCGATGGTTTAGTGAAAACCATCTTAAATTTGAAATAGCATGTCTTTAAAAACATGACATAAAAAACGCAGCCCCGAAAGCCTGTGGACTGCGATAAAAGGTCATCTACCTGGAGATGTAGATGACCATCTTGTTCCAATGATCATCACGCTTTTAGACGTGATTGGAACCAATAAAGAAACATACAGCGCGTATATCTCTCTACTATATATGTGGGATAGAGGGCGATATTTCAAGTAATAGTATTCAAATTTTGTAAGACTTTCTAATTGGCTATTCTTGATCTTGACGTCAAATTTGAAATAGTTATCCAATTAAAGGTTGTAGCTATTGTCTTGAGTCTTGTCATAGCGATGGATTTGAACGACAAGTTTAGAATATTCAGTATGAATAATGGATAAAAAAAGCCCTGTCCAAACAGGGCTTTTTTTTCTTTTATTGCTAGTTGTTAGCGCTTAGTGACGAGCAGCTTTGCCACCTTCAGTTGCTTTGACAATCGGTGTCTTTGCAAGAGGTTTCGGCATATCAACCAAGGCTAGAGGTAAAATCTCATCAATCGATTTCACTGGTTTAATTTCTAGACCTTCTTTGACATTGTCTGGAATCTCAGTTAAGTCACGAACATTATCTTGTGGGATAAAGACAAGCTTGATGCCACCACGGTGAGCAGCGAGAAGTTTCTCTTTTAAACCACCAATGCGCATTGCACGGCCACCAAGACTGGTTTCACCTGTCATCGCAATATCTGGACGAATCGCAATGCCTGTAAACGCTGAAACCAGAGCAGTGGTCAGGGCCAAACCAGCAGATGGACCATCTTTCGGTGTTGCGCCTTCTGGTAAATGCACGTGTACATCAGTTTCTTCAAAGCGAATCGCTTCAATACCCAGTTCATCTGCACGGGTACGTACAACGGTCATCGCTGCTGTGATCGATTCTTTCATGACATCGCCAAGAGAACCGGTGGTAATGAACTTGCCTTTACCTTTTACTGCCGCAACTTCAATCGTTAGCAGTTCACCACCAACAGATGTCCATGCCAAGCCGTTTACACGACCCACTTCAGCTTCTTCTTCGGCCATACCGAAGTCGAATTTGTGTGGACCTAAGTAGTCAGGAAGATTTTTCGAATCCACTTCAATTTGAAGATTTTTCGCTTTCTTGCTCACTGCTTCTTTTACCACTTTACGTGCAATTTTTGACACTTCGCGTTCTAAGCTACGAACACCGGCTTCACGTGTATAACGTTGTACGATATCGCGAATAGCTTCTTCGTGAACGGTTAATTCTTTTGCACGTAGGCCATTATTCTTGATGGCTTTTGGAACAAGGTAACGTTCAGCAATATTCACTTTTTCATCTTCGGTGTAACCCGGTAGACGAATCACTTCCATACGGTCAAGCAAAGCTTCTGGAATATTCATGCTGTTTGCAGTACAGATGAACATCACTTCAGAAAGGTCTAGATCAAGATCTAAGTAGTGATCATTGAACTTGCTGTTTTGTGATGGATCTAGGACTTCAAGCAATGCTGAAGCAGGGTCGCCACGGTAGTCTTGCGCCATTTTGTCAATTTCATCGAGTAAGAACAGTGGGTTCTTTACGCCAACCTTAGACAAAGATTGCACAATTTTACCTGGCATCGCACCAATATAAGTACGACGGTGACCACGGATTTCAGCTTCATCACGCACGCCGCCAAGCGCCATACGGACAAATTCACGGCCAGTTGCTTTGGCAACAGATTCACCGAGTGAAGTTTTACCTACACCTGGGGGACCAACTAAGCACAGGATTGGCCCACGAAGTTTTTTCACACGTGATTGAACAGCAAGGTATTCCACAATGCGGTCTTTCACGTCGTCTAAACCATAGTGATCGGCATCAAGAATATCTTGAGCTTTCGCAAGGTTAATGCTGACTTTGCTGGCTTTGTTCCAAGGCGTATCTAAAATAACTTCTAGATAGTTACGCACTACAGCAGCTTCGCTCGAAGCAGGTTGCATTGCTTTTAGCTTACGGAACTCATTTTCAGCTTTCTTGCGTACATGTTCAGGTAAATCGGCTTCAGCTAGACGTTTTTCAATTTCTGCAACGTCATCTTCAGCACCGCCATTCATGTCAGAAAGTTCGCGTTGAATGACCTTCATTTTTTCATTTAAGAAGTATTCACGCTGATTCTTTTCCATTTGGCGTTTTACAGAATCATGTAAGGTTTGCTCAATTTGCTGTTCTTCTGACTGTTGTAATAAATACGTCATGAGCTCAGCTAAATGTGCTTCAAATTCATCATGCTCTAAGAATTTTTGTTTTACATCAATATTCAAAGGCACGCGTGTTGCTACGAAGAATAATAATTGTAGCAAATCATCAATTTTATTGGCTGCTGCAATCAATTCACGTGCGTTACGCAATTTTGCTTCTGCATATTGAGCAAATAAGGTGCGTAATTCTTCCACACGATTATTCTGAGTTTCTGAGTCAACAGAAACCGTCATTGGGCTTAATGAATGCTCGGCAGTCAGGTAATCATCGGTATCGATAATTTTTTCTAACTTGGCACGATATAAGCCTTCAATCAGTACTTTTATACAGTTTTCATCATTCTCATGATTCACAACTTGCACAATCTTCGCGACAGTACCGTATTGATATAAATTGTCGTGATCAATTTCTTCTGTAAGCGAATCTTTTTGTGCAACTACGAATACAAGATTGTCACTGTCACGTGCGACATTGACTGCATTGATCGACTTTTCACGACCCACAAACAGTGCAATTTGCATGTGAGGATATACAACCACATCTCGTAGCGCTAAGAGCGGTAATACGCTCGGAATTGTAGTTTCCAAGCTTTCTTCATTCATAATAATCTCAGACATGGGCACTCCTAATGAGTGACAACGGTGTTGCCATGTTTTTTATAGTGATGTGTATTTTTTAAATTACAAGGGTCATGCCAATTAAAATGTATAAAAAATGACTAAATATGTGATTTTTAAGTGTAACTCAGTGTCAAAAATATCAAATTAACGTTTGAAACTTAAAGTTTGAGATGGGCTAATAAAGCCATCTAGCGGTTGATCCCATGCTTCTCGGACCAAGGGATCTTGAATGAGTTGAAAATCATGGCCAAGTCCTAAACGGTATGGGGTAGAGTGGGCAGTCGCTAATGTTTTATCGTAGAAGCCACCCCCCATACCAATACGTGTGCCGTACTTATCGCAAGCCAGCAAGGGCATTATTAAAAGGTCAAGGTGAGAAACATGCTTCCCGCGGCTTGCCATCGGTTCTTTCATACCGAGCGGGTGATGAGAAAAACGTTTACTAATATATTGATGACGTGAGATTTCAACCCAAACCAGTTGCTGATTCATGTTGCAAATCATGGGTAAATACACGTGTTTTTGATGTGCAAAACAGTAGTGGATGATCTTTTGAGTGTGAATTTCACCGAATGCATGTAAATACACGCCTATATGCTGACTGCTCTGAAAATGACTGAGTCTGACTAAACGCTGTAGGACTTGTTGTTCAGCTTGTCGTTGGGTCCATAGGTTTAGGCTACGACGCTGCTTGCGGAGTTGTTTACGAAGGCTGGTGGTGCTGAAAGTCATGATTCATTTCAAAGTAGCACAAAATTCTCAAGGCATTTTAACTCGTTCAAGCTTAAAAGTCCGAAAAAATAGGTTTTATCTTTTTTATATAAAGCGTTCCTTAAACACTAGTTTGCTTAAGGAACGCATACTTATTTAAGGTTTTTTTATACCAAGAATTTGCACATCAACACGGCGGTCTGCTTGTAAGCAAGCTTTTAAGGCATTTCGATCTTGCACATCAAAACAACCATTGGTTACAGGCTGAGTTTCACCTGCTGAAGCGAAACTTAATTTATCAGCAGCAATCCCTTGGTTCATTAAGTAATTTTTGACAGTTAGTGCACGTTGCAATGCAAGTTGCTGATTATATTTTTCACTGCCTAAACGGTCGGTATGGCCGGTAAGCTTAATCATATCAATACGTGCATATTGGTAATTAAGTTTAGTTGCTAGTTCATTCAAGCTTGATTTACCAGCAGGAAGTAAATCGGTTAATTTGCCACCATTAAATTTAAATAAAGAATCGGCAGCTAAATTTATATTATCTAAACTCGGTTCAATTGGTTTTATCACATTTTTTAGAGCATTATCTCTAATGGGGCAGTTATTAATTATAGTGCCATCATTATTTAATATAATAGGTTTGCCATTATTATCAACTGTAAGTAATAAGTTATTCAAAAGTGAATTTTCGTTTACACAATAGCTAACTGAATAATTTTCACAAAGATTTGTACAATTTTTCACCTTAAATTGGTATTCACCTTCTTTTAAATAAAAATCAGCAGAATTATTAATATAAAAATCACCGGCTTTAAAGTCATCTATATAGAGCTTATTTGCACATTTTTGGTTCTTAGCTTGATCATCTGCGCATAATTTTTCATCACGTTGAACATGTATTTTGTATGCATCAATCATATTGTTTTGAAACAATAAATTATCTGGTTTTGCATATTTATTTACGCCAGGAAAAGTTGAACATGCGACAACTGAGCGTCCACAAGTTGAAGTGACTGTGACACCGAATGGTGACATCGTACAGACTTACCCTGATGACACCGATCCATCCACAATTACGCCTGACCAAATTACGGTTAAAGATCCAAATGGCAAAGACATTGTGGTTGAGTTTGGTACACCTGAGACTCAACCAGACGGTTCAATTACGGTAACGGGTAAAGTGCCAGAGGACGTTGAAGGCAAAGTTACGGTTAATGTACCAGAAGGTTCATATGAAGACACTTCGGGTAACCTGGGTCTACCAGGTACAGGCAACGAAAACATCAATATGGTTCCGCTTGTAGCAGAAGTGACGATTACACCAGACGGTAAGATCACTGTGATTTATCCGGATGATGTGGACCCTGACACGATTGAAAAAGACAAAATTGTTGTTGAAGGTCCAAATGGTCCAATCGAAGTACTATTTACACCTGCTGTGAAACAACCAGATGGCTCATATGTGGTGACTGGTGAAGTTCCTCTGGGTGTTGATGGTGACATTACAGTAACTGTCCCAACAGAAAGCTATGAAGATAAATCAGGTAATCCGGGTGAGGAAGTCGATAAAACTGTCCCAGTGGACAATATCGCTCCTGAAGTTGAAACAACCCAAGTGGTTACGACAGAAGATCAAAGTGTGACATTAACATGGGCGCATTTTGGTATTTCAGATGCAAATACAGCAAATGATCAGCTTGTTATTACGGTAACAAATCTGCCAAAAGACGGTGTATTGACAATCGTAGATGCTGCTGGGAATAAAACACCAATCATCGCGGGTCAAACACTATCTTATGCTGATATTAATGCCGGAAAAGTTGTATTTGCACCAGATGCTAACGAAGCTTCAGCAACTGACGGCGGAGTATATGCAGGCCTAGAATTTAATGTTTCTGATGGTAAACATGTGACTTCAGGTGAATTGGAAATTGTTGTTGATGCAGTTGCAGATAAGCCTTCTTTAACATTAGATTTATTAGATTGGAGCCCAACGGCTGTTAATTTAAATATTCAAACTTGGAATAATCTTAAAACTGTTACTGTTGATGGAAAATCTTATAATTTATTGCAAGGTAATGGTAATGGCATGCCAGCAGATACCTTGAGAACGGTTTTTGAATACTTAACCAGTTCGAAAAATACAACTCTTCCACCTGCAAGCACTAGTGAAACTACAAGTTTGGTTGATTCAAGTGTAGCAACCTATGAAGGCGTTGCAATTACAGGTTATGTGTATTTGGAAGCTGGGCATACTTATAGCTATAAAGGTAAAGCAGATGATAGTGGTATGTTGATTATTGGAAACCAAGATCCTGTATTTGTGAGTTGGGGAGGCTTGAGCCAATCGGTAGACCTTAGCTTTACCGCTAAAGAGTCAGGGTTCTATACCTTTGATTTCTACATGCATAACCAAGCAGGTCAGGGTAACTATGATTTCCAATTAATCGATCAGTCACATGGTGATAAGATAAGTTATTATCCTAGTCTTGATGCTGCTGTATCAGATCTGAATAATTTTTATCAACAGACTAATCCTTCTGTGGAATGGCAAGTATCTGACTTGATTCAAGGAAGTAGTACCGATAAAGATCAAAATGGTTTCCATAGACCATATTTCAACCTAAGTGGTGAAGTTGGACAGGATATTTCTCTTGGTCTACTTAATACTAGTTTGAATGATCTCGATAGTTCTGAAAGCTTAACACTGAATTTCTCTGGTTTAGTTGAAGGTATGAAAATTTATGCTATTACAGAGGACGGAACTCGAGTATTGCTTGGAACTGCGGATACAAATGGCAATTTAAGTTTTGTAGCTGATGGAATGAGTATCGAAGGTTCAAACTTAGTGGCGATTGCACCACCAAGTTTGGTTGTTACGGGTAATTCTTTACAGTTGAACGTGAAGCTTGAATCTCTTGCAACTGAAAAATCGAATGGTTCAACTGCAAGTTCAGAATTAGAGTTCGGTGTAATTTTGTATCCTGCTTCTGTAACAAACGCTGCACCTGAAATTGAAATTGAACCAGAAGTAGTCACTGTTGGTGCAGCTGTTGCCGGTCAAAAAATTGCTGCTTATGCTGCATCGGATGCAGATAATGATAGTCTGAATGTGACATTTGCTAATGGCTCGACAGTTAGTGCCGACGGTTTCTATCAATTATCAGTGGCTGATCAATCTGTAACCTTAACTCAGAAAGGTGCGGATCAGCTAAATTCAGGTGCTGTATTGCCTTCGATAAGTCTTCAAGTTACTGATGGTAAAGTTACAACTCCTGTAACTGGCAATGCTGAACTCATTGAGTTAAAAGCAACATTAACAAGTGAAATTTCGGTATCAGGGTCAACATCAGGTGGAACTGGTGGTGGTGCATCAAGTGCAGTGATTAACGTTCCAAACCTAGGTACGATTTATAAAGATGCTGAAGGTAATTATGTTTCTGATGATCTTGTTGCGGGAGCGAAAATTGTAGATATTGCTGCAGAGATGCAAGTAATTATTCAAGATCCAGCAAATGATGGTGACTTTAATAAAATTGCTAGTGCTTTAGATAAATTTGCTAATTATAGAGGTGATGATAGCAATTCTGAAATCGTTATCATTAATTGGGTGAATATTTATGATGTACTTTCTATAAAAGTTGGTAGTCAAGATTTCTTGCAGAAAATGCCTCGTGGATTTACAAGTTCTAAAGGTTCACCTAGTGACTGGATTGTATTTGATGAAGCGTATTCAGGTGAAAAATATCCTGTCAATTCAATGATTTTAAACAACTCTGATACAACCAACTATATTGATGGTTTTAACTTGAGTATTACGGGTGTCCAAAATGTAAGTAGTTTCCAAATTAATATGTTGGAAGGTGTGCTATTTGCGGATGGAACTCAAATTGCTAAGACAGGTGAGAAAAATCAAAATGGACAGGATCAACTTGGTGTAATAGCTCCGGAAGCAGGCGTTCCAGAGAAAGTTTTACAATTTACTTTACATGCAGAAGTTCTAAATGATGCAGAGGAAAATGTGAATGTAAATGGTGTGAAATTTAAATCTGCTGCTCTTGATGCTTTAGTTGATGCCAAAGTTTCGGTAAATGGTATATCAGTAAGCAAAGATTCAGATGGGTATTATACTTATCAAGGCACTTCAAGTAGTCAAGTTGAAGATTTTGTAGTGAAAGTTACAGTCCCTGAAACCTCAATTCAAGATGTAAATGTACTTACAACCCAGCTCGAAACAGAGTTAGGAAACAGTAACAATGTGCATCCTATTCAGGAAACAGTGACTGCGACAGCATCGTTTGCGATGTTCTCATTAGAAAGTGAAAGTTTACTTATTGGTGATGATATTGTTTTCGACCTTCTTGCAGACGATAATTTGGGTGGAAATGCATTAACAACCGTAAATGATTTTTCTACAACTGACCAAATCGACATCTCATCTTTACTTTCTGACGATGCAACTGAAGCGAATCTCGCAGAGTTTGTAACAGTAGAATATGACGAAGAAACTGATTCAGCTGTGATTTCAATTGACCGTGATGGCACATCAGGTACGGAATATGAATCACAAGATCTTGTAGTCTTGCTCAATCAAACCAACAAAGTCGAACTATATGACCTAATCAACAATAATCAAATTATTTACTAATAATTTGATGAACTAAAAAAGCACCTTCGGGTGCTTTTTTTTGCTTCCCAAAAAGTGAATGCAGATTGAAGACTTGGTTTTAATCAACAACTCATCGGAATTAAAACAAATACGCTATATCTACACTTGTATATTGAATAAGCTTTCTTTGCGCTTAAAAAGCGACACTTATCTGATGACGTAGCTCAAAAGCTATGCATAAAAACAAATTGATGGACAATAAAAATGAAAAAGAATCTCTGGATCAGGACACTTCTTTGTATGACGGTTGCGGTGTCACCACTTACTTTCGCAGCGACCAGCACTGCACCCGTTCCACCCAATAGCCAGCAAGTCTTTTTTGTCGGCAATAACTGGGATGGTACGGTTACAGTCATCAATCCTGCAAAAAACTATCAGAAAGTTGGTGTCATCAATATGGTGCCCGACAAAAAGGAACGGCTCACTGAAATTTACCTCAACCCAGTAAAATTGATTGCCTATAGCTATATTCGTAATACGGCAGGAGAGGGAAATGATCAATTGGTCGATGACATGTATTCCACACCAGATGGCAAATCAGTGGTTGCATCACGCCCAAGTTATGCAGATGTAGTCTCGATTAACATAGCAACAGGAAAAATCAATTGGCGCACACCCGTTGAAGGTTTCCGAGCAGACCATATGGCGGTTTCACCCGATGGGCAACAAGTTGCTATTTCAGCATCTTCAGGGAATGTCGTACAAGTACTCGATATCAACACAGGCAAGGAACTCGGGCGCTTTGCCACAGGAGATAAGCCACATGAAAATATCTATTTTGCCAACGGTACTAAAATCTTAAATTCAGCCATTGGTAATGTCGAAACAGCCATGGATGCATCTTGGCAAGACTTTACCAAAGGCAAACGCTACATCACGATCGCAGATGCTCAAAGCTATAAAGTCCTCAAAAAAATCGATTTTAGACCTGCTTTAGATGCCGTAGGACGTAAAGACCTGTCTAACTCAGTTCGACCGATTGTATTTAGTAAAGATGAATCCAAAATCTATGCTCAGGTCTCATTTTTTAATGGCTTGGTCGAATATGATCTCAATCAAGGCAAAGTCACACGCATTGCACAGCTTCCGGGAAGTACAACTATTCCCTCTGATCGCACGAAATGGGTAAATGACTCACGCCATCATGGGCTTTCGATCAGTGGAGATGGTGAAAAACTATGTGTTGCAGGAACGATGGATGATTATGCCACCATCGTCGATCGTAAAACTTTGACCGCGGCGAAATTGATTGCTGCAGGCAAACCGTATTGGGCAACGCAAAGTCCAGATGGTAAGCGTTGTGTCATTTCTGAAAGTGCCACAGATGCAGTAACCGTGATTGATTTTGCAACAGGTGAAAAAGTCATCACAGTTCCAGTTGGCAATCACCCACAGCGTGTTCGTTTAGGTTATGCACCAGCAGGATGGGGCAGTCAGTAAAACAGTTTAAATCAAAAGAAAATGGAAAAATCAGAGTCAAATAGGCTCTGAATTTTTTAATTGAAGAATATTTAGAGATTGAATCATGTATAAGAAATGGATTGTTATCGGGTTAGTGGTTGGCTTGATTTTATTGTTGATGATTCAGTTATTAAAACCAAAGCAGCAGGAGGTTCATGAACAGCTACCGTTAGATCAACAAAAAGTGTCTCAAACACGTTCAGAGCGAACTATAGAAAATGTATTGCAGCATTCAAGTTTTAATTCCAAACAATCAATACTCGACAGTGAAACGCACTCTGAGCTATTACAGCAACGTGAACAGGTATATCAACAATTTCAGCAAATAAATACGCTGATGAGTCAGGGACAGCAGCCGAATCAAAATCAAGTACTCGCTCTACTCGAGCAACAATATAACTTGGTTAAAAAAGGCGTCGTGAAATTGGATGAAGCCATTTCATCAATTCAATATTTACGACAAATTCTTCCTGAAATGGACAGAGCTTTGGATAGACAGTTAGCTAAACTGGAACAACTCAAAAAATGAATTAACTTGAATAAATAAACTTTTAAACTAACCAAACTTAAATGAAATAATTATGGTGAAGAACAAAAGTAGAGGGGCACGGAAATAGAATAGTAAATTAAAAAAATTTTTTAAATCAAATGCTTGTAATTTAAATAAGGATTTGGAAAATAAACACTCCGAAGATGCCGCTGCAAATGTCGTGACCCTGAACCCGATGAGTTCAAGGTGGACGCGACGTACACTCGCTGGGTTTCCCACTCGAGGAGGGCATACGCTCAGAATATACAGAACACATCCATAAGTTTAAGTATCGGCAGGGGATTAGACCTAGCTGGCGAACACCTCAGAGATGTGCTCAGTATAACGAATTCAGCGTTATTGGCAAATCACCAAACACTGACAAAGTGTTTAAAATGAAGCAATCGGGCAAAGTATAATCACTAAACCACCGATTAATCAGTCAATTCTTCAACTTGTTCCAAAATATTTTGCAACAAAAGTTCGCAGTTTGCATATTCTTGCAAACTCTTATTCATTGACAGGACTTCTTGCATTAATTCAAGTGCGACCATAATGATCAGCTTACTCGGTTCCATACGTGGTGCTTTACGACGAAATTCATCGTATTTGTCATTCAGTAATTGTGCTGCGCGTTCTAAATCGGCTTGTTGGTCAGAAGTAGTTGCTAAACGGAAACTATGACCTAGAACTTTTAAATCAACTGCAATTTGTTCACTCATGATCAAACTTCCTCATTACTTTCAGTCGGATGTGCCAATTGTTGAATTTCTTGCGCATGTTGATCTTGAGCTGTACCTAAAATAGCTAAACGTTGAATAATCGCTTCAACTTTTGCTTTGGCATGTTCATTTTTTTGCAATAAACGTTCACGTTCTTGCTGCAAACCTTGAATTTCTTGTTGAGCATGACGCTGTTCATTTTGCATCTTTTCTTTAACGATACGTAGCTCATTACGTTCTGCCAAAATTTCTTGAAAACGATTTTTTAGATCAGTACAGCTTTTTTCAAGACGGCTATATCGGTCAGCCAAAGCAGTTGCATCAGTATTCAGCTGGTGAAGTTGAGCACGTGAATCAGTTAATTGCTCATTCAGCGTATCAATTTCTTCTTGTTTGGAGGTGATAATACCGTTCTTATGTACAATTTGAGCATGATGGTGCTCATCAGACGAGTTTTTCTCATCTTGTAGGGCATTATTTTCGCTTTCAAATTGCGCCAGTCGCTTTTTTAAAACGCTAATATGCGCTTGGAGACGCTGTAATTCTTCTAACATAACGTAGTCGCACAGTCTTGCAAACAAAGGTAATATATACGAAGTATAGAGATTGGATAAGCGAATGCAAGACGATATTTCAGGTTGGTCAGATTGGTCCCAGAATTTTTCTAAAATTGAAGAAATTTCAAGCCCAAGTGAGTTACACGGTCTACTCACTGGTATAGTTTGTGTGTCACAACCCCCGAGTCGTGAAGAGTGGCAACAAATTTTAGCAACGCTTGATGTAGCTGAATTAGACGAAGATGCGGTGGCATTGTTGACTGAAGAAGCAGAAGATGTAGCTCATTCACTTTCAGATGATGAACTCGACTATCTTCCTTTATTACCAGATGATGATCACTTGCTAGGTGAGCGTGTGCAAGCCTTGGCAGATTGGTGTGCAGGTGTGGTTCTTGGTTTTGGTTTGGCGGCAGGTCATCTGCGCACCAATGAACAAGAATTGATTGAGCATTTACAGGATGTCGCTTCAGTAGAATTTGAAGATTCAGATGATGATGAAGAAGGTGAAGAAAGCTATCAGGAATTATACGAATTTGTTCGTTTAATCCCAGTGAGCCTGTCTATGGGACGTACCAAAGTTGATGTTTCAGAAACACCGTTGCTACAACTGAGCGCTAAAAATTCATCGGCTCAAGTGGGGAATGTGGTTGAAATGTTCACCCCACATCGTCCAAGCTAAGGCATTAATTTTGCTTATATCTATGTGAGGTATTACGTGTTTTTATACATGCCTCACATAGATTGAGAGATTCATATTCAATTGAATCAAAATTTAAACAATATCAGCCAGCAGGTATAAGAAGTATTTAAATGAAGAAATTAACTCAAGCGGATTTTCAAGAACGTCGAGACATCCTTGCGGGTGAAATGGGACTACGTAGTATTGCAATTATTGCCACGAGCAAAGAAGCCATGCGTAATCGCGACGCAGATTATAAATTTCGAGCTGATAGTAGTTTCTTTTATTTAACAGGTTTTGCTGAACCTGAAGCGGTTGCAGTGATTGAAACCTTTGATAGCGAAGAAGAAGGTTATAGCTATAGTTTGTTCTGCCGTGAACGTGACCGTGAAATGGAAATTTGGAATGGCTACCGTGCGGGTGTAGATGGGGCTGTAGAAGATTATGAAGCTGATGAGGCTTATGCCATTGATTTATTAGACGAAGAAATTTTAGAAAAATTACAAAATAAAGATAAATTATTCTACCGTATTGGGCAGCAACCAGATTTTGATGCTCGTGTGGCGCAGTGGATTTCGGCTGCAAGTGGTGAATCACGTAAGGGTGCAAGTGCGCCTGCTCAAGTCATTCAACTAGATCGCATCATTGATGAAATGCGTCTGCACAAATCTGATGATGAACTTGAATTGATGCAAATTGCTTCGGATATTTCAGCAGAAGCGCATACTCGTGCCATGCAAACGGTTAAACCGGGCATGATGGAATATGCACTAGAAGCAGAACTGAATTATGTCTTTGGTAAAAATGGCTGTGTGCCTTCCTATAACAGCATTGTCGGCGGCGGTGAAAATGGCTGTATTTTGCACTATGTGGAAAATGACAAAGAACTCAAAGATGGTGATTTGGTACTGATTGATGCAGCATGTGAATATCAGCTGTATGCTTCAGACATTACCCGTACTTTCCCAGTCAACGGTAAATTCAGCCCTGAACAAAAAGCACTTTATAATATCGTACTCGATGCGCAAATTGCGGCGATTGATGCGGTGCGTATCGGCAACTCTTATAAAGAACCACATAACGTTGCAGTGCGTATTTTAGTTCAAGGTTTATTGGATCTTGGCATTATGCAAGGAGATATTGACGAAATCATTGAAAAAGAAGCTTACCGTCAGTTTTATATGCATGGTACGGGTCATTGGCTTGGTATGGATGTGCATGACGTCGGTTCATACAAACAAGAGGGTGAATGGCGTGCCTATGAGGAAGGTATGGTTGTGACTGTTGAGCCAGGTCTTTATATTGCGCCAGATGATGAAAGCGTTGATGCGAAATGGCGTGGTATCGGTATTCGTATTGAAGATGATGTTGTAGCGACTAAAAATGGTCCACGTGTTTTAACAGCTGCAGTGGTGAAATCTGTAGAAGACATTGAAGCGCTGATGGCGAAAGCGAAAGCCGCTTAAGTTAATATAGTAATTAAAAAAGCCGGTCAGATGATCGGCTTTTTTATCTACAAGCAGTCTTATAAATACTAGTCATATAGATAAGGTTAATTAGCAATGTAGTTGATTTTATTATGTTAAGTTTTTACAAAAATTAGATATAAGTCTTTTTAAATTAATCGTATAAATTTTTTATTTTAATCATAATTATGGGCGTTAGAAAAGCTGGGGTGGTTATTCCCTTTAATGGCAATCAACAGGATATTGAAAGACTGGTAAATGATTGGCTGGTTTATTTTGAAGAAAACTCAAAATCTGCATTAGATATAGAGTGGCTGACGGATCATATTGTTTGTATCAATAGTGCCGGGTTAGCACATTTTGCTTTTACTGAACCTGAAAAATGGAGCAGTTTGCTAAGCAGTCAGTTGCCGATGAAATGGATGATCTTCTTTGATTTTGCAGACACAAATTCAAGCTATAGCTATGCGCTTTATAAAGAGGGTGTAGAAATCAGATGTGTCATTCAAGCGGAAGAAGAGGAACTTTACATGGATGGAGAAAGACAAGATTTTGAAAAGGAATGGTTAAACTTTTCAACAAGGTATTTATACGAATATGTTGAAAATGGCAAAGTTCAAAAAAAATGGACGACTGATTTAAACAGTTTAAAAGAAGAAATCAATCAAGATTTGGAAAGCTATTATCAGTATTATTATTTTAGCGAAAAGGATCATTTAATTTATCATACTCAATTGGTTCGGCAGTTATTGATTGAACTCTTTAAAAACTATGTCGGTTTTGAAATCTTTGATAGTGATTATAATCCAGTAAAGAAAATAAAGTTTAAGTATAACAATCAGCGTACTTATGATGATTATTTGAGTTTAGCCTCAAGAGGGGATATTGCAGCCCAAATTAAATTGGGTGAAATGTATGAAACGGGATGCGGCGTCGAAAAAAATGATGTTACAGCACAAGGATGGTATCAAAAAGCGGCTGATCAGGGTGATGATGCAGCGATGCTGAAGTTAGCCGTGCTGTTGTTCAAAAAGCCATTTAAAACAGATATTCATATCGCTTTAGATCTACTGAATCAGTCAGTGGAAAAGGGAAATATAAACGCAAGAACGACTCTTGCTGAAATATATGAAAAGGGCGAAATTCTTGATCAAGATTATAATGTAGCAATGAGCTTGTACAAGCAATCGGCAAAACAAGGCTGTGCAATTGCTCCCTATAAAATTGGCTTAATGTATGAGCTAGGCAATGGCGCAGCTCAAGATTTAAAGATGGCGAAACGCTGGTATCACCAAGCGGCGAATGCTTTTAATCAAGATGCAGAAATTCGATTGCAGAAATTAATCCAGCATTTTAATGCTTAAGCCATTCATTTAAATTATTCCGTATTAAGGAGATCGTTTCTGTCTTTTGTGTTCTATATCTTTATCTATAGCAATGAAAATAAATTGAATACATGAGCGCAATATTTTGACCAAATCATGGAAAATATTAAATAAATATAAAAAAAGCCGATCTATTGATCGGCTTTTTAGCTTCACTTTGCGATTAAGACTTTTGTAAAAATTCTGTCGCTAATTTTAAAAACTCTTCCGGTTTTTCATATACGGCCAAATGTCCGGTTGCCGGTTCAGCATATTCAGCATGTGAAATCAGATCTATAGCATATTTGACCATACACTCGGGTGCATATAATCATAATTACAGCCATTCACTAATGTTTGTTTGTTGATTTTTTTTTCGCTGTCTCAATCACATCGGTATGAATCTACAACTCAGCTTGGTGGGTAAATCTTTCTCAATTATTGGTTTGCAGCGTATTTTCTAAGGTTTGCGCCATAGTATTTTCACACCATGCCAAGGTAAAATTGGCGCTAAAACCTGTTTGAATAATAGTGCTCGACATCGCTTTAGAGTTGCTCTGTACCTAACTCAAATTAAAGCTTGGTACATGCATCAACTTTAGGATAAGGCGCCAATAACACAACAAAAATTACATATTCTGGATATTCTGCTGCGGAATATATCCAGAAAATGTTGTGTAATTAAAAGCTCATTAAACCGAATGGTGTAACATAATTGGGTTTTGCCGCTGCAATCACTTATTCAACTAATTGAACAATGGCTAAAGGCTGATCATCAGTTAGTTAGCTTGATATCGTCCTTTTGAATGCATCAAAACATGACATGTTCAAATGACGCTGATTTACGCAAATGATGGCTCATACTGATGGACTCAGCCATTTTTATTGTGATTTTCTCTTTTTTAAAGATCAATGTTTACGGTAAGAGATGATTAATTTTGTATTTAATCAGTGCAAATACCTGCAACTAATTTGTATTTCATTATAAAAAATCATGCCCTTGATGTAAGATAAAATTCATTACAGATTATATGTATTTCGAGTGAATGTCCTAAATTCGAATACTTGATAAAAAAGGAAACAAGCATGCAGCAAGAAGTCATCATAGTTGGTGGTGGTATGGTCGGTTTAAGTCTGGCACTCATGTTGGCCAAAGACAAAATTGGCGTAAAACTTTTAGAAGCCATTAAATACCCCAATTATGATGATGCAAACCTTGAGCCTTATCACTCGAGTTTTGATGCACGAAACAGCGCCTTGTCACGCCGTACGGTGCAAATTTATCAAGAACTAGGCCTCTGGGATGCTTTGCAGGAACACGCCACACCTATTTTAGAAGTGAATATTACAGAGCAAGGCAGTTTTGGTAAGGCAAGACTCAAAGCAGAACAAGAAAAAGTCGAAAGCTTTGGACAAGTTATTGAAAATGCATGGTTAGGCCGTGTGCTGCTCACAGAAGTCAAAAAACAACAATTCATTGAATTAATTGACGGCGTACAAGTGACTTCGCTGACGCAGGATGCAGACCATGCCTATATTGAAGCAAAGCGTGCTGAAGAACAGCTCAAACTACAATCTAAAATTGTGATTGCCGCCGATGGCCGTGATTCATTCTGCCGTAAAGCCTTAGGTATTGGCGCATCGGTGCATGATTATGACCAAGTGGCGATTGTCACTACAGTACAAACCTCTAAACCGCATGGTCATGTCGGTTTCGAGCGTTTTAGTCCGCTTGGTCCGCTAGCGCTGCTGCCACTTCCAGGTGAATACCGTCGCTCAGTGGTTTGGCCTGTTCCTAAAGGAACTGAAGGCGAGTGGATGGGTGATGAAAATGATCAGCACTTCTTAGATGCTTTACAAGAAACCTATGGCGACCGTGCAGGTAAATTCCAAAAAACTGGTAAACGTTTCAGCTTCCCATTGTCGCAAGTACTTGCAGAGAAACAAGCTGTCGGTCGTGTAGTGCTGATGGGCAATGCTGCACATACCATTCATCCTGTCGCAGGTCAGGGCTTTAACTTGTGTATGCGCGATGCCTATGTACTGCGCCGTTATTTAACAGAACAAGTTGAAAAAAATGCAGATTTGGGTGATGCAGCTATGTTGCTTGATTATGAGAAATCGCGCCTGACCGATCAGCAGCGTGTGATTAAATTCTGTGATTCAGTCGTTCGTGGTTTCAGCAACAAGAACCCATTTTTAAAATTGATTCGCAATACTGGATTAGTTGCCTTTGACACCATTCCGGGGATTAAGCCTTTGGTCGCGAATTATGCAATGGGGCTAAAAGCATGAGTTTAAATCAAACAAATGTACTGGATGCCGTGATTGTCGGCGGCGGCTTGGTCGGTGGCTTAACGGCATTGTTATTGGCGCAGGGCGGTGTGCAGGCTACGGTATTGGATGCGGCACCTATTTTGGATGTAGAAAAAACCAAAAGTATTGCGAATCCTCGGGTTTTGGCACTTAGTCAAGCCACCATTCATCTACTCAAGACTGTGGGTGTTTGGGAAAAGCTTGCCCGTCAGCAGCCGTATACAGGCATGCAAGTGTGGAATAAAAATGGCTATGGAGAAATCAATTTTGGTCATGTTGCAGACCAAACACCATCAGTTGAGCAAGCTTTAGGTTCAATGGTTGAACCAAGCATATTGAATTTAGCCATTCAAGAAAAAATGCTAGAACAACTCGAAGACTACCGAACCCAAGTCAAGGTCAGTCGTGTTGAGCGCGGCGTTGGTGTGTGGATCATTCACCTCGCAGATGGTACCCAGCTCAAAACAAAACTGGTGATAGGTGCAGATGGTGCAAACTCATTTGTCCGTGAGCAAGCTTTCATCGATCTAGATGTGCTGGACTATAAACAAGCCGGTGTGAGCTGTGCAATTAAAACCGCCCAACCGCATCAGCATGTAGCGCGTCAAATTTTCTTAGAAACAGGACCTTTGGCATTTTTGCCGATGGCGAGTCTGAAAAAAGAAGAAAGCGGTTATTGGCAATCGATTGTGTGGACCTTACCAGATGATTATGCCGATGAATATGTGGCTTTATCCGATATTGAATTTACTGCGTTGCTCACTCGAGAAAGTCATCACATGCTCGGTGAAGTCTTAGAAGCAACACCACGTGCCAAATTTCCATTGAAGGCACGAGCTGCGCAGCTATACGTTCATGATGGTCTGGCGTTGATTGGTGATGCGGCTCATGTGATTCATCCACTTGCAGGACAAGGCGTGAATATTGGCTGTTTAGACGCAGCAGTACTTTGCGATGTGCTTTTGACCGATAAAAAACGGGGTGTGTGGGCACATGAACAAAGTTTGAAGCGCTATGAGCACCGCCGTAAAGGGCAAAACGATGCCATGATGCATAGTATGTCCGCAATTGGTTGGTTAGAAACTACCACTTTTTCTCCTGTGGTGTGGGCGCGAAACTTTGGTTTAAAACAAGTGGAAAATCAGACTGTTCTAAAAGATGCGTTTATGGCTCAAGCCAATGGTTTGAGTATTCTAAAAGATACAATCTACGCAGCTTAGGTCAAAGTCAGATATTTTTTAGACAGTCGTATAAACAAGGTTACGATTTTGATTAAAAAAGATACGATTTTTTGATTGTGGGTACTAGTCGAAATGCTCAGAGATTGCTAAATTTCTGTTAATTTAAAACCAGCCATTCGCTGGCAAACAGAAGTCATTCGCGGGGAGAACACAATGACTGATATGAACGATTATGATGATCCAGAAGATTCAGTAGTTGATGAAGATGAAGCACAAGCAGCTGAAAAAGGTGCAGGTGACGCAGCTGATTCTGCCTCTGATGGTGACACCTCTGAAGCTGAAACATTAACAGTGACTGCAAAACTAAAACAACGTCAGGCGCTTGAAGATGAAGTTGCTGCGTTCTTAGCGCGTGGTGGTCGTATTACCGAAGTCCCTCCAGACGAATCGGCAAAAGATTAAAAATGAAAAAACACCACGTCATGTGGTGTTTTTTTTTGCTTCATTCGCTTGTGCGAGGCTGAAGGTCATTCATTTTTAAACTAAGCATGTTTAGTTATGACGTTGTGAAGTTATTTTAAGCCGTCTTTGGCTTCATATATTTACGACTGATCGCGTAAATAGGATAGAACACAAAATGCAGTAAAAGCAAAAACATACAATTAATAATAAATGCAGCAATATACGGCGGTGCATGCATGGCCGCCACAGCAGCGACAAAAGATTGAAAAAGTAATACCGCACTCAAAACGACATAAGCCCAATAACGATGCCTATCCCAAAATTGGCTCAGTTTCAGTAAATTACCGACTACAAAATAGAGGGAATAATATCCACAGACCATCGCAATCGCGCTATGATCGGCCGTCATTTGCTCGCCACTAATATAGTGCGGATAGGGTTGAATGCCAGTATAAATAATATATGCAAGGGCCGTGAGCCAAACCAGATTAAAGAGAATGAACACCAGCGGTTTTTTGACAGACAGATTTATGGACATGTTATAAGCAACTTTTTTCATTCTATTTAAATTATTGTATGGGATAGCTTATGGAACCCGTAGGTCCCATAAGTGGTTCAAATTAAAAATAAAAAAATTAAGCTTAATCGTTCGCTTGGGTTAACTCTAAAGCACGTTGATAGGCCACTTTCTTTTTAATCCCAGTTAAATCAGCAGCCAACTGAGAGGCAGCTTTCACGGACAAATCTTGAAGTAAACGCGTCAGCAATTTGTCTAACTTTTCTTGCTCTAGGTCTTTTTCTTCGGTCGCACCACCAATCACCAAAACGATTTCGCCTTTTTGCTGATTATGATCAGATTCGACAAAATGTACCAATTCACCTAAAGACATTTTTTTAATGGTTTCAAATGTTTTGGTAATTTCACGTGCAAAGCCCACAGGACGATCGGCACCAAAGACATTCGACATATCTTTTAGGCAATCCACAATACGGTGCGGCGCTTCATAAATAATCATGGTTTGAGTTTCGTCTTTCAGTTTTTCGAGTGCTAAAAGACGTTGTGACTGTTTAGAAGGTAAAAAGCCTTCGAAACTAAAACGGTCACTGGGTAGGCCAACAGCACTGAGAGCTGCAATGGCAGCACAGGCACCCGGCACAGGAATGACACGAATATTTTTTTCTTGTGCAGCTCGAACCAATTTAAAGCCGGGGTCACTGATCAATGGCGTGCCTGCATCACTGATCAGCGCCATATTTTCACCCTTTTCGAGGCGTTCAATGAGCTGGTCTATTTTGTTGCTTTCGTTATGGTCGTGGCAGGCGGTTAAAGGTGTATTGATACTAAAATGTTTAAGTAATTGTGCGGAAGTTCGTGTATCCTCGGCGGCAATAATTTTAACCGACTTCAATACCTCAATTGCACGATAACTAATATCATCTAAGTGCCCGATTGGAGTTGCAACAACAAATAACTGAGCACTCATAGGTTTCTCCATGTTGGATAATAAGAACAAAATTTTGGGTCTTTGCCTTTTAAGCAGTCTGTTTACTGCTGCACAGGCAGACGTCTTGGTCATTCTACCTGAATCTGGCCCTATGGCGCGAGCTGCATCCAGTATTAAGCAAGGTTTCAATAGCGCATATCAATCGTCAGACTACAAAGTGCCCATTAAGTTTGTGGATTCAAATCAAAAGCAAATTGCAGCGCTATTGAAGCAACACGTGAATAAAAAAACTCAATTGGTGATTGGCCCTTTAGCACGTCAAGATGTTGAAGCACTTGTAAAAGCAAAGCCTAAAGTCCGTGTGTTGGCTTTAAATGAAACGACTAGCCAGATTCCCAATGTCTGGCAGTACAGTTTATCAAAACGTGATGATGCCTTAGCTCTCCAAAAAGTCTTCGAAAAAGATAAATTAGCGCAAGTGTTAGTGTTACGTCAGCCTGCAACCGAGGCAGAACATGAATTACTGCTCATGTCCTTGCTCAGTCAAAGTTCAGTGCCTATACAAGTGATTGAACAGCTCCCAACGAAGCTAGACAAAAATCAAGGGGTGCTGTTGCTAGGCAATAATGAATGGTTAAACAGTCAAAAAAAACTACCTAAAGCAAAACTATATAGCGTTGCCAATGCGATTGAAGCCACTAAGCCCATACCTGTAGGGCTGAAATTTTGTGATGCACCTGCCTTACATGACGCACGTTGGCCTGACCTGATCCGAGCTTATGAGGAAAATCCAGTAGATATGCCATATCAACGTCTTTTAGCGTTTGGCGGAGATACATGGCATATCGCAAAACAATATTTGCAAGAACCGAAATTAAAAAGCATTGAGTTTCAGGGACGCACAGGGCTAATCAAAATTAGTCAAAACAATATTCAGCGTGTTCCTCACTGCTATGAGCGAAGTAAAAAAGGCATCGTGGCGATCTCACTTTAGGGATGAAACGATGCAGCTGAATTTAGAGCAGTTGAATTTGGGACAGATGAATCTTGGGCAGTGGGCAGAACGGCAAGCGCTTCGTTTGGTTGAGCAGCAAGGCTATGTACAAGTGCAACTGAATTATCATAGTCGTTATGGTGAAATTGATTTGATCGTTGCGCGTGGACAAGAATTGGTGTTTATCGAAGTTAAAGCCCGTTCAAATACCCGCTATGCCCAAGCCATCGAAAGTATCTCTATTCACAAACAACGTAAGATGATGAAGACTGCGTTGCTTTTTTTAAATGAACAGTCACATTTTCAAAATTATTATTGTCGCTTTGATGCAATTTGTTTTGATTTTTATCAACACTTTGCAAAAACACTACAGCAAGACTTTTCTAAATACCCGTATCATCAGCAATGGATTGAAAATGCTTTTACTTTTGATCAAGAGTTGATTAATCTCTGATAAAACAAACTGTGTAAACGCATAGAAAAATACGTGTGGAAATTTGAGGAGTCGTGCTGAGTGGTTAAGCGTATTGCAATAACGATGCTTTGTGTCGCAAGTTTATCTGGCTGTGCGAGTTTTATTTCGAATGGAACAGGATCAGCACCTGTAGGAACTGAAAGCGGCGCACGCTCATTGGGACAAGTTTTTATTGACTCTTCCATTGTTCGAACAGCAAAAATTAACTTATATAAATTAGATACTCGTTTTAAACAGTCACGTGTCAATATTGAAAGTTTTCATGGCAATGTCTTATTGACTGGGCAAGTGCCAGATAATCATTTGAAAGAATTGGCAGAAGAAAATGTCCGTTCAATGAGTGATGTCAAAACTGTACATAACTATATTACAGTGGGTAATCAGATCAGCTATAGCACCATCATGCAAGATACTGCGGTCACTGCGAATACCCGTGGTTTGATTATGAAAGCGCCTGTGGTATCTGACAGCAAAGTACACATTCATACTGAAGATGCTGTTCTTTATGTGATGGGCCGTTTAAACAGTGCGGAAATCACAGACTTAAATCAAATCTTGCAACAAGTGGGTAATGTAACGCGAATTGTCACTTTAATCGATAATATTGATCAGAACCCAAATCCACAGGCACGTTCAATTAACTCAAGTTACACCACACCTGCTGTAGGCAATGTGCAACCTGAAGTACAAACGCCTGTAGCGATAGATCCGGATGTTGTCGATCCAAATGCTCAATAAAATGTCGGAAATGATGCTGTAAAATATGAATCAATGGTCTCTGCGGCTTCAGCAAAAAATGGATTTGGCTAAATCTTTATACCGAAATTTTCGGTTATATGATTTTGGCAGTTATGCATTAAATCGACTGACACCCAAACAAGGATATCATGTTCAAAACAATATCCCTTATGGTCTAAAAGCGCGCCATCGCCTAGATTTGTATCGCACGTCAGCACCTCGTCAGCAACGTCCACTCATCGTTTTTGTACATGGTGGAGCGTGGATGCATGGTGACAAAAAGGACTATGGATTCATTGGTGAGGCTTTTGCAAAAGAAGGCTTCGATGTTGCTGTCATCAATTACCATCTCGCACCTGAATATATTTTTCCGGCTTCAATTGATGATCTTAGCCTTGCATTAAACTATTTGACGCAGTCTCAGCATAAGTTGCAGATTGAAGTGGAAAATGTGGTGTTAATGGGACATTCGGCAGGGGCATTTAATGTCATGTCTGCACTGTATCATCCGACGCCTTATCAGCTACAAGTGAAAGAGAATATTCGTGCAATCGTGGGATTGGCAGGGCCATATCATTTTGATTATAAAGGTGATCCGATTTGTGCAGATGCCTTTGATCAAAATGTACCGTATCAACAAGTGATGCCATATTATTTTGTTGAGCACAATCAAGTGAAGCATTATCTATTCACTGCGGATAAAGACAATATCGTTGGCCATAGCAATAGTGAAGATTTTGATCGTCGATTAAAAGCCTCAGGCAACCACAGTCAGTTGATTCAAATTCCACGCGTTGGGCACATCACGATGATTGGTTCAGTTTCGAGTTTATTTAGTCGCTTCTTTAAAACCAAAGCTGAAATCATGCGTGTACTCGATGAAATTAGTCCACCTTAATGTCTGTGGTTAAATGATTGAGAATAAAAAACCGCCAAGTATGGCGGTTTTTTATTTACTGCTTTTTTATTAAAAATAGCTGTTTACAACCATGCTTGGGTATCATCTGCAACCGCAGAACCATGGATGACATGCATAATCATCGAATGGGCGATACTTCCTTTGAACGGAATTTCAGGTAATGCATCAAATTTAAAGAAAGCCGCATCACTTATTTCTTCTTCTTGTAATTGAAGCTCACCTGAAGCATATTCTGCTTTAAAGGCGATCATTAAATTACTTGGGAAGGGCCAAGGTTGGCTTGCCAAATATTGAATATTTTTGACCTTCAGCCCAACTTCTTCTTCAGTTTCACGACGAACTGCTTCTTCTAGAGTTTCACCCACTTCAACAAAACCTGCGATCAATCCATACATGGCACGGACATTTTTTGCATTTTTTGCCAATAAAATTTCATCTTCACCACGGGTAATGACGGTAATGACACAAGGATTGACACGAGGGTATTGGTGATATCCGCAAGCGGGACAAACCATAGCATATTCTGTGGCGTGGACTTGAGTTGCAGTACCGCAGTGGCTACAAAATTTATGATTACGGCGCCATTCTAAGAGTTGAATAGCACGGCTGGCTTGTTCAAATTGCTGAACATTCCAAAGTTGTAAAAGCTGACGAATAGGGATGAGTTGTAAGCCTTCAGGAATTGGCTCATTTTCAAGTAGATCACGGGCAATCACTTGATCACCCGTGCCAATATTTAAATCACTTGCGAGTTGTTCAACTTCGGGAAGTTGAAAGTTTTCATCGACCAGCAATTGCTGTTGTTTGAAGATATACGCAAGTGATAATTTAGACATTAGGCTGCTGCTGATTTCAGTTTTTCGCTACTGTCCAATGCTACCTTAAACATGCCCTGTAAAACAGGTTGTTTGTTCTTTAAATTGTCAATCAACATATCTGCGCTTGCCAATGAATCTAATGCTTGATTCACTTCGTTTGCTTCAATCGCTGTTGAAGATTCAACTCGTTTCAAAATGAATTGAGCTGTTGAATTCAGCGCATTTTGAGCTGCATCTGCATTGAGGAACAACATTGCACCACCAATTTCACGGAATTGAGTTGCAGTCGCTTCAAGTTGTGTCAAATCTTGGTTTTGTAAATACTGAACCAAAGATTGGCTAGCAGCATCAATTAAAACCTTGGTCTCATTTAACAGAGCAGCGTGTGCTTCATCTAAACGGTCGAGTGAAATATTCATATTATTCACACGAAGTTGTAAGCGGCTAGAAGTGTGATGACGCTCAAGCACACCAATCGAGTTCATGGCAGACAAGATATTGTTCATCAACTGCTGGGCAAAGCTTTCATCTTGTAAAATCTCAGCATTACCTAATGACGCAGCTTGACGCGACAAGTCGTTATACGCTTCATTTAAGTTCAAGACTTTGAAAATATTTGCCAATTCGTTTAATTTCGCTTGAAGTTCTTGGGTTTTTTCAGGCGTCATATTTTGATAGTTAAATTCAATATCATTACGAATTTGCGTCATTTCAGTCGTAACCAATTCACCAATGGTATGCATGGTGTCGAAGTCAGGACCATATAAATGACGACTGAAAACTTGCAATTGGGTGTCGGTAAGAAGGTCTTCACCGATATTTAATTTGCCACGAATATGATGAGAAATGTCATCTTCTTGGCTAATGTTTAGACTTAAGACATTGGCTAAATCAGAAATGGATGCTTTAAAGCGCTCAGTTCCTGCAAAATATTGAGCCATATTGCGTTCAATGCTTACCAAGGTACGTAAGCGAGCATCGGTAATTAAGATTTGATCAATTTGATTAAACGCAACAAAAACCAAGTTCCAGTATTGTTTGCTTGGATGTTTGTCTGAAAGACCTGCTAAATACGTACCGACCAATTTAATCGCTTGCAAATCCAGCTCAGTTTCTTCTTGTTTAATCAATTTATTCAACGCCAACTTATACAGACGGTGAACGTATTTTGATTTTTCAAGTGTAGGAGCTTGAGGTAAGTCAAAGTCAGGGGTAATACAATCGAGTAGGGACTCAATGTGTTGGCCTTCCGACGTTAGAGTTTTACCTAAAGATAGTTCTAGACGATTAAGACTGTCCAGCAGGAATTGTGGAATTTTAACTTCACGTAGGCAGATAAATTCGATGTAGCGTTTCAGCATAGTCGTGCCTTCGCTCAGTGCGATGACCTCTTGAGTGTTAATTTGCGCAGGATTCCCCATGATCTTGCGCATTAACTCTGCTGAATATTGAGCGATTTTTGCCAAACTTGGCATATCAACTAAAGCTAGTACTTGAGCACATTGTTCAAATTGAATCAGTGCATCATCAATCCCGAAAGGTAAAGTTTGATCTTCAACTAAGGTGCTGACTGCTGATTCGACTAACTTGATTGAGTTATCAACCTCATTTTTTATTATCAGCAAAGCCGTTGGATCAAAATGGATAGAGGTTTGGTAAGACATGTATCTGCACCTTTCCTAGATGTTTTATCTTGTTTATTAACCGCCCCTTAAGGCGGTCCATGTTTATGGTTTTACTATAGCGTATGTAAGAATTGTTTATATACAAAAAGTAACACGAAATTTAGATTTTATTTCGCAAAAAGGCAAGGTGTACCATGTTTTTCTTCAAATTGTTTGACCCATGTCTCATGGGCTTCAAGTTCATCTGCTGAAGGTAAAATCACAGGTAATTCTATTTCAACAGCGGCGCGGGTTTGCGAACCATCTTCATTTTGCGAGTGGGTCAGGGCATCGATATCAAAGGATACCTGACCACCCGTCATTGCTAAGTATACGTCAGACAGAATTTCCGCATCGAGTAAGGCACCATGGAAGGTACGGTCACGTTGTGGAATTTCGTAACGACGCACTAATGCATCGAGTGAGTTTTTCTGGCCTGGATGCTTGGCTTTGGCCATAGCCAAGGTATCGGTGACTTCGCAAACTTCAGATAAGGCCACAAAACCGGCACGTTTGAACTCCATATCAAGGAAGTTCATATCGAAGGTTGCGTTATGCGCAATGATTTCTGCGCCTTTTAGATAGTCAAATAAGACATCAGCAATTTCAGCATACAGTGGTTTGTCTTTTAGAAAGTCATCACTGATTCCGTGAATATTTTCAGATTCACCGACAGGTTTTTGCGGGTTGATATAAATATGAATTGAGCTACCGGTCAGTTTGCGGTTAATCATTTCCACCGCACCGACTTCAATAATACGGTCGCCATCTTGGAAATAGAAACCTGTGGTTTCCGTATCCAAAATTAATTGTCGTGGGCCAGATACATCGACGGTTGCTGGTGTAATGACAATCATTGGATGGATTTCAGCAGCTTGCTTAGACTGTATAGGGGCAGCTTCATTCAACGTTGAAGCAGTGTCTGTTGCTTGTTGTTCTATCGCAATGTCATCAATCTGCTCTGCATTGATCGCTGTGTCAGTAGTCATTTCACGTGACGGAGCAATTTCTAGCGGCTGAGCAATTGAAGACTCCTGAATTGAAGCATCAATAATGCTTTCATTTGCAATCATTGCTTCTTCAGAGATTTCTTCGTCATCCTCGCTATCAGCAAATTCGAGTCCAAACGGATCATTTAATAGCCAGTCGGGTTCAGCTTTTTTTTTAGGTGCTTCAGCTGTAGTTGATGTCGCTTGTTTGATGTGTTCGAGGGTTTTTTCTGCGCCTAGATTGGCCAATTGATCGGCCATTTCATTTCCCGGATGGCCTGCATGCCCTTTAATCCAGTTCCATTCAATTTCCCGACCCTGACAAGTTGCATCCAGTAATTTCCACAGATCTGGATTTTTAACATCTTTCCAGTTTTTCTTTTTCCAACCATGAATCCACTCGGTAATGCCTTGTTTGACATAGTTAGAGTCTGTCCAAATAATCAGTTTTGCATCGGACGGACAGTGTTGAATGCCTTCAATTGCAGCAGTCAATTCCATACGGTTATTGGTGGTTTCAGCTTCGCCGCCGCAGAGTTTTTCTTCTCCAGTTTCACGGATGATATAGGCCCCCCACCCCCCTAAGCCAGGGTTGCCTTTACATGCACCATCAACATAAAGCGTGATTGTTTGAGACATAAATCAAATCCGGAGAAAAACGAGCATTCAGAACCGTATATTGTATAACGCAAATGACGGGGAGAAATCCATTTCTAGCGATTTTTTTAATTTCTTGTAACATTTATACTGAAATAGCGTTAAATTAACGCCTTGTGTCTGTATTCTGCTTCACTACAATGGCATATCTAAAAAATAAATTTTATATGAGTTGTCTGGATTTTTTTATGTATAAATCAACTGCGACTGTCTGGCAGCCTACGTTACCACAAATTTTTAAATTTACAGTCTTGGGTTCTGCGCTCGCAGCTCTTGGTCTGACGGGCTGTTCTTCATCGCAAACGACTAAGCAGAACTCAGCAAGTAAACAAGTTGGCTCAAACTTTCTCGATGCCAATAGTTTAGATTCACTCGAAGATTTACTTTCTGCAACAGACATGCGTGCCGTAGAAGGCGATCGCCTTTTAGTGCTGAAGCATGGTGATGTCTGGAAGCGTATGACTGTGGGTTTCAAAATGGATTTGAACCACTGGGATACGCGAATTGAAGCGCAGCGTGGTTGGTTTATCTCACGTCAACCATATATTGATCGTTTAAGTGCGCGTGCGTCCCGTTATTTATATCACACGGTTAAAGAAGCAGAACGTCGTGGTTTGCCGACTGAGTTGGCGTTATTACCAGTGATTGAAAGTTCTTATGACCCAGCAGCAACCTCAAGTGCAGCCGCAGCAGGCTTATGGCAATTTATTCCAAGTACTGGACGTATTTACGGCTTAAAACAAACCTCAATGTATGATGGTCGTCGTGACGTAGTGGAATCAACGCGTGCAGCTTATGAGTTTTTAGGTGCGCTACATAACCAGTTCGGTTCGTGGGAATTGGCTTTGGCTGCATATAATGCAGGGCCGGGCCGCATTCAACAGGCGATTAACCGTAACCGTGCGGCAGGTTTGCCAACGGATTATTGGTCACTAAAACTGCCCCAAGAAACCATGAACTATGTCCCACGTTTCTTGGCTGTTGCTCAAATTATTAAAAATCCAAGTGCTTATGGCGTAAGTTTACCGCCAATTGCCAACCGTCCACACTTTCGTGAAGTGGCTGTAGGGCCTGCAAATTTAAATGAAATTGCATCTATTACTGGTTTAAGCCGTGCAGAACTCTATGCACTAAATCCCGGGCATCGTGGCGATGTGATTGACAGCAGTAGCCCAATGCGGATTTTAATTCCTGCGGATGTGAGTCCATCAGTCGATGCGCGTTTGAAAAAATTACAATCAGGTGGTTCATCAGGTTATTGGGCAAGTAATTCAACTTATAACTTACCAAAAGATAATGTTGCAATAACACCGTCACGTGTTACTCCGCCGGAATTAAATAGTAAAACTATTCAGCCTGCAAAAGTGACGCCGCCTACGCTAACCTCACAGCCGACAGTGACCGCTTCTGCCAAACCACCTGTAGTTGCTGCAACGGTAACGCCAAGTATTCCATCAGGTACGAAAGGCAAAACACCAATGGGATCATCTGCTTTAGCTGCATTTGCATCGAATAGTGATATTCCAAGTGCGCCGCGTATACCAGTCGCTGTAACACCTTCGACGCCTGTGAAAGCCGTGTCTGTCGAGCCACCACTCAGCGCAAATGAGCGTGAGCAAATCATGGCGGCTATTAAAGCTGAAGGTGAGACCAAAACAGTCGATGAGGTATTAAAACCAGTAGCGACTAAAGCAGAACAAGAAGAAGTCGTTCAGGAAATTAAAGCTATTGCGCCGAAGGGCACTGAAATTGTCGATCCTTACGATGGCAAAATTAAGTTAACTGCGATTCAGACCAGTCAGTCGATTGCGGATCAACAAGGAAAAGAACTGACGAAAGGGTTCTCTTACCCGAAAAGCGTGGCTGAAAATACAGGTGCAGATTCCGAAGAAGCCAAACGCAACCAAGGTAAAAATGTCATTCGTACAGATTCTGAAATTGTAGTTGTACCACCTAAAGGTAAACGCAGTACTTATACAGTTTTGGCGGGCGACACATTAGCATTGATCGCGATGAAAAATGGCGTGAATTGGCGCGATATTGCAGCTTGGAACCAAATTTCGCCAGATTCGACCTTGTATGTCGGTACGACCATCTATTTATATGATGCGAAACCGATTGTGCAAAATAATGAAGAATCGAAAGCTAAGCCTATCGCAGATAGCTATGTGGTGAAAGCAAATGACAGTCTTACAGCTGTTGCGAGCCAATTTGGTTTAAGTACGAAGCAACTCGCCGACTACAATGGTTTAACCACCACGAGTGGTTTATATGTTGGACAGAAATTATCCCTAAAAGAAACGCCTGCATCGAAAGCAAAATTGGAAGCTGACAAGAAAGCCGCTCAAGTTGTCGAAAAACCTGCAAAAGTTCAAACCAAATCCTACACGGTAAAACGTGGTGAATATCTAAAACTCATTGCAGATCGTTATGCGCTGTCAAATCAAGAGTTGGCAGATTTAACAACTGGCTTAACGGCTGGCAGTAGCTTGATGGTGGGGCAAAAAATTAATGTGCCATTACAAGCTGTAGCAGAAGTTGAGAAGCTCGAAAGCAAAGTCGTGAATCGCATTGAAAATGTCAAAGTTGATCCTGCGTATAAAGTTGAAAGCTATAAAGTGCAGCGTGGTGATACCCTTTACAGTATTGCGACGCGGTCAAAAATCAGTTTGTCAGAATTGGCGAGTCTAAATGATATGTCGGTAAATAGTGGGCTGATGGCTGGGCAAAGCATTAAAGTTCCTGCAAGTTCAACTGTTCCAGATACTTATGTGGTGCAGTCTGACGATACACTGACAGGCATTGCTAGTCGCTATGATTTAGGCATGGACTATGTCGCAAATTTAAATGGTATAGAGCGTAGTTCTGGTCTACGCGTTGGGCAGAAATTAAAATTAACAGGTGATGTCGCACCGGTTAAAGTAGAAACCAAAGCTGAGGCAACCAAAATTGAAAGCAAAACCAATACACGAACGAATTCTGTTGATGCGAACGATATTCATGTGGTGAAATCAGGTGAAACATTGGGTGTGATTGCGAAGAAATATCATCTTCAATTACGTTATTTAGCTGAATTAAATGGCCTAAATACCAATAGTGCGATTCGTGTAGGGCAGCGTTTAAAAGTAGATGGTGAACTACCTGCTGATGTAGCTAGTAAAGCAACTGAAACCAAAAAAACGGAAGCTAAATCCTCTACGAGCAATGTGAAACCAGCAAATACTGAAAGCTATACTGTGAAATCAGGCGAGTCTTTAAATTCGATTGCTAGTCGGACAGGTTTAACTGTGGCAGCATTGGCTGAATTAAATAACTTGAACCCGCGTGCAGGACTGCGTGTCGGTCAAAATTTACAAGTCCCTAAAACTATTAGTGAATACCGTATTAAACGCGGCGATACGTTGATTGGTTTGGCAA
Source organism: Acinetobacter sp. YH12140 (assembly GCF_013418475.1). NCBI lineage: Bacteria > Pseudomonadati > Pseudomonadota > Gammaproteobacteria > Moraxellales > Moraxellaceae > Acinetobacter > Acinetobacter sp. YH12140. Next base: position 416,675 of record NZ_VPBZ01000003.1, on the reverse strand, counting down.
GTCGCTATGGACTAGACACATCAAAACTCGCTGAAATGAATGATATGCAACCGTCTGCTCAGTTACGTATTGGTGAAGTGATTAAAGTACCGAATTAAGCAACGACTACAGGGAGTTGTCAGTGATGTTGGTGTCGTTCAAATCAGCACATCAAGCTATTGGGATTTGTGTACTTACTCTGTTCGGTCAAAGTGTGTGGTCTGCGATACAGACCACGCCTTATATTGCGATTCATAGCACACCCAAATATGACTCTGTCAAAGTCATGCCTTATGCCAATGCTTCTGCACCTAAAGGTGGATATTTAAGTACTTCATCAAATGGGACATTTGACAATTTAAACAGTATGAATGGTAAGGGCAGTGCGGCTGAGGGGGTAAATTATTTATTTGACTCCCTTATGGATAGCTCTTTAGATGAACCCGGCGTGATGTATCCATTATTAGCTGAGAAGGTAACGTTCGATCCCGATCATACGAGTTTTGTCATTTATCACTTAAATCCAAAAGCACGATTTAGTGATGGTTCAGAACTCACTGCTGAAGATGTTAAATTTAGTTTTGATACTTTTCAGACCAAGTCAAATCCAGGTTTACAAATGTATTTGGCAGATTTAGATAAAACCCAAGTGTTATCTAAATATGAAGTCAAAATGACCTTTAAGTCGGGTAATAACGCTGAAATGCCATTAATATTGGCGCAAATGCCGATTTATTCCCAAAAAGATTGGGCAAAAAAAGACTTTACTAAAATTACTATGCAGCCGATTTTAGGTTCTGGACCCTATTTACTTGATCGAATTGATTCTGGCCGTAGTATTAGTTTTAAGCGCAATCCTAATTATTGGGGACGTGATTTAGTGATTAATCGCGGACGATATAATTTTGATCATTTGAAATATGTCTATTACCGAAATTTAGATGTCGCATTTGAGGGCTTTAAATCAGGACAATATACTTTGCATGAGGAATTTACAGCACGAAAATGGGTGACGGAATATAAGTTTCCGTCCATCACTGCAGGAATGGTGGTGAAGTATCGTGATAAGCATGAAAATCCAATTGCAACTCAAAGTTTTGTATTTAATACGCGTCGATCGCCTTTTAATGATATTCGTTTTCGACAAGCTTTAACCTATGCTTATGATTTTGAATGGCAAAATAAAGCTCTGTTTTATGGTCAATACCAGCGCCTACAAAGCTATTTTTCAAATAGTGAGTTAGAAGCTAAAGGGGTACCCTCAGATGCTGAAATGCAAATTTTAAAACCATTGTTAACGAAATTAACCCCTTTAGAGCGTAAAGGGGTGTTATCCAACTGGAAATATCCAGTTTCAGATGCTAGTGGATTTAATCGAAATAATTTATTGACTGCTCGTCAGCTATTAATAAATGCTGGTTATCGATTTAGAAATGGTCAATTATTAGACCGACATGGTCAAGCCATTCGTATTGAGTTTCTCATTCACCAAGATGGCTTACAGCGAACATTAATGCCTTTTGTGCGCAATATGAAACGCTTAGGTGTGACTGTAAATATTCGTCAAGTGGACGTGCCTCAATATATAGAGCGGATGCGTTCGAAAGACTTTGATATGACAACAAATGTTATGCCACAGTCGCTCAATCCGGGTAATGAGCAAGCGCAATTTTGGGGAAGTGCATCGGCGGATCAGCCTGGCAATTATAACTATGCTGGAATTAAAAGTCCGATCATTGATGAGGTCATACAACAGGTGATTCGTGCACCAAATCGTGAACAATTGGTGGTGCGTACCAAAGTATTGGATCGATTATTAAGAGCTGGGTATTATCAAATTCCAACCTATGGTAAAGGTGAAAAATGGTTTGCGTATTGGAATATGTATCAACAGCCAAAAGTAAAACCAAAATTATCAACAGGTATTGATTATTGGTGGAGTAATGAAGCGCAATCGAAAAAAGTTGCAAACTATTTGCGCCAACAATAAATACTAATGAATGACAGGGAATGTTAAAGCAACATGGGCACATATATTTTAAAAAGATTGCTCCTGATTATTCCAACATTGTTTTTCATTTTACTGATTAACTTTGTCGTGATTCAGATTGCACCGGGAGGACCTGTTGAACAAGCCATACAGCAAGCTGAGTCCTTTCAAGGTATGGGAAACACAGGTGGTGGTGAAACTGCGACGACAGGCAGTAAATACCAAGGTGCTAAAGGCCTCAGTGAAGAAATGGTGGCAAAAATCGAAGCGCAATATGGTTTCGATAAACCATTATTCGAACGTTTTTGGCTCATGTTAAAGGGGTATGTGACGCTAGATTTTGGTACCAGTTTCTTTAAAGATAAGCCTGTGACCCAGCTACTTTGGGAAAAGCTGCCTGTATCCTTATCCCTTGGCTTATGGAGTACCTTGCTGATCTATATGGTGTCTATTCCATTAGGCATTAAAAAAGCCCGTCAACATGGTCTGCTATTTGATAAAAGCACGTCTATTTTATTGGCTATAGGTTACGCCATTCCTGCTTTCGCCTTCGCCATTTTACTCATTGTCTTTTTTGCAGGTGGTTCATATTTTCAGTGGTTCCCTTTACAAGGTTTAGTTTCAGAGAATTTTGCTGAGTTAAGTGTGTTTGGCAAAATTGCAGATTATTTTTGGCATATGGCGTTGCCTTTGTTTGCTATGGTAATTGGTGGTTTCGCTGGCTTAACTTATCTGACCAAATACTCTTTTATGGAAGAACTAAATAAGCAATATGTTCTTGCTGCTCGTTCTAAAGGTTTGACCGAATCACGTGTGCTGTATGGGCATGTATTTCGTAATGCAATGCTCATTGTTATTGCTGGTCTACCAGAAGCATTAATTGGCATCTTCTTTGTGGGAAATCTATTTATTGAAATTATTTTCAATCTAGATGGTCTGGGATTGTTGGGGTTTGAAGCCATCGTACAGCGCGATTATCCAGTGATTTTTGGCACCTTGTTTATTTTTACCTTGATGGGGCTGATCTTAAGATTAATCAGTGATGTCATGTATCAAATGATTGATCCACGAATTAATTTTGACTCACAGGGGGCAAAATAATGTCTCCGATCATGCAAGCGCGATTTCAACGTTTTAAAGAAAATAAATTAGGCTTTACATGCTTTATTAGCTTTGCCTTGATTTTTATGTTGTCCCTAGCTGTCGAGTTTATTGCCAATGATAAACCGCTCTTGGTCAAATACGATGATTCTTTATACGTTCCCGTATTAAAAAGTTATCCAGAAACTGCTTTCGGTGGCGTATTTGAAACTGAGGCAGATTATAAAGATCCTGTGGTACAGCAACTGATTGATGATAAAGGATGGGCTGTATGGCCACTGATTAAATTTTCCTATCAAACACCGAATTTAGAGTTGGCTGTGCCTGTGCCATCTGCACCGACTGCACAAAATTGGCTCGGTACCGATGACCAAGGACGTGATGTGCTCGCACGTATTTTATATGGATTACGTGTGTCGCTCCTGTTTGGCTTTGCATTAACCTTCGCTTCAGCCATATTGGGCATCATCGTTGGGGCGATACAGGGCTATTATGGTGGCTGGCTGGACCTCATTGGTCAACGAATTTTGGAAGTCTGGGGTGGACTACCGATGCTATTCATGGTGATGATTTTGGTCAGCATGTTTACGCCGAGTGTGTATTGGCTCTTTGTCATTATGCTGTTGTTTGGTTGGCCCACTTTAGTCGGCTTGGTTCGTGCAGAGTTTTTACGTGCTCGTAATTTTGATTATGTACGTGCAGCACGAAGCCTTGGCGTCACAGATGGCACCATTATGTTTCGGCATATCTTACCAAATGCGATGAGTTCCAGTTTGTCACAGCTACCTTTTATGCTTACGGCAAATATTACGGCACTAACAGCCTTAGATTTCTTGGGATATGGCTTACCGCCTGATGCAGCGTCCTTAGGTGAGTTATTGCTTCAAGGAAAAAACAATCTGAATGCACCATGGCTTGCCTTATCGGGGTTTTTTACCTTAGCGATCGTGCTGTCTTTATTGATTTACATTGGGGAGGCGACACGTGATGCATTCGATCCAAGACGTCAATAATCATCAAGTTAATGTACCTCCCATCGTATTAGCGGTTGAACATTTACATATTTCACATGCAGCACAGGTCTTGGTTGAAGACCTGAATTTTAATTTACATGCAGGTGAAACGATAGCCATTGTTGGAGAAAGCGGTTCAGGTAAATCGATTAGCAGCCTAGCTATACTCGGTTTGTTGTCGAGTGATCTGCAGGTCACAGGCAGTGTCAGCCTGAATGGACAGAATATTCTTGGACTGAGTCCTGAGCAGCATCGAAACATTCGTGGACAGAAAATTGCCATGATTTTTCAAGAGCCGATGACAGCTTTAAATCCCTTACACAGGGTTGAAAAGATTGTTGGTGAGTCACTGTTGTTACAGGGTTGGTCGAAGGCAAAAACTCGGCAGCGGGTTGTAGACTTATTAAATGATGTGGGTATTCCGGATGCTGAAGATAAATTAAGACGCTATCCACATGAGTTGTCAGGGGGGCAGCGACAACGTGTCATGATTGCCATGGCATTGGCCTTAGATCCTGATATTTTAATCGCTGATGAGCCAACCACGGCTTTAGATGTCACTTTGCAAGCGCAAATCTTAAATTTATTAAAGTCGCTACAACAGCAGCGTAATATGGCGATGATATTAATTAGCCATGACCTGAATTTGGTCAAGCGCTATGCCGAACATGTGATTGTGATGAATCGTGGTCAAGTGGTGGAGCAAGGTAATGTTCAGGAAATTTTTGAGCAACCGAAGCAGGCGTATACCCAAAATTTATTAGACCATGATTTTGGTAAAGCAATACAGGTTTCGCAAACGCAGACACTTTTAGAATTACGCCAGTTAGGAGTAAAGTTCCCAGTCAAACAAGGCTTATTGAACCGCATCAAAGATTATGTCATTGCGGTAGAAGCTTTGGATTTAACAGTGGCTGAAGGTGAGTCGATCGGTATTGTTGGAGAGAGTGGTTCTGGGAAAAGCTCCCTAGCACTGGCTATTGCTCGGCTCATAGAAAGTGATGGCGAAATTATGTTAAATCAACACGCCATCAATCAACTTTCAGAAAAACAGCTCAGACCTTTACGTCGTGAATTTCAAATCGTCTTTCAAGATCCATTCAGTAGTTTAAATCCACGGCTCAATGTAGAGCAAACCATCGGCGAAGGTCTGGTCTTACAGCATTTATCTGCAAATGAAATTGCACAGCGTATAGATGAAGCTTTGCAGAAAGTTGAATTAGCCAGCTCGTTTAAGCAGCGTTATCCACATGAATTATCGGGTGGGCAACGGCAGAGAGTCGCCTTAGCACGTGCGTTGGTATTACGTCCTAAATTATTGATACTCGATGAACCTACATCGGCACTTGATCGGACGACACAAAAAGCTATCGTGAAGCTACTACGGCGTTTGCAGCAAGAATTTAATATGAGTTATATATTTATCAGTCACGATTTACACGTGGTCAAAGCCCTCTGTCAAAAAGTTTTGGTACTACGACATGCCAAAGTCATGGAATTTCAAGACACCGCAGATTTATTTGCGCGACCACAAACGGACTATACCCGTAAATTAATTGAAGCCAGCCAATACTAAAATCAAACTTATGGATATTTTGACAAGTGTCATTGTCAAAATATCCTTGACCTTTAGAAAATAATAATTAGAGTAAATACTCAGGACTTATTATTTCATTTTGGACATTGTCATGAGCCATTTAGCTGAAAGCTTTAAAATTCGTAATACCACATTTAAAAATCGCATCATTAAAGGTGCAATGAGTGAAGCATTGGCCAATACCGCAGGCCAACCCAATCACTTACATTTTGGATTATATGAAGCTTGGGCGAAGGGTGGTTTAGGCTGTGCCATTACGGGTAATGTCATGGTGGATTTTCGTGCTAAAAATGAGCCGGGGGTTGTTGTCGCTGAAACTGAGCGAGATTTAGCACAATTAACACAGTGGGCTGAGCTAGGCAAGAAGCACGGCATGGTGCAATTGGTTCAACTTTCACATCCGGGCCGCCAATGTCCTAAAGGTTTAAATAAAGAAACGGTTGCACCGTCTGCTGTGCCATTTAGTCCGATGTTAGCCACAACGTTTGGAACACCGCGCGAACTTCGTGAAGATGAAATTTTAGATATCATTCAGCGTTTTGCACGTGCCGCACACATTTGTGAAAAGGCAGGCTTCGAAGGCGTGCAATTGCATGGTGCGCATGGTTATTTAATTAGTCAGTTTTTGTCGCCACTGACCAATAAACGTCAAGATCAGTGGGGCGGTTCAAATGAAAATCGCATGCGCTTTTTGCTTGAAATCTATAAGGCAGTTCGTGCAGCGACGACAGATGATTTTATTATTTCGGTCAAACTGAATTCTGCTGATTTCCAACGCGGCGGAATTAGCGAAGCAGATGTGATTGAGGTCTTTAAAGCAATAGATGCCGCAGGGATTGATATGATTGAAATCTCGGGCGGTTCCTATGAAGCGCCAGCGATGGCGGGTGCTAAAGAAGAAAAACGTAAAGCCAGTACCATTGCTCGTGAAGCGTATTTCCTCGATTTTGCGGACAATATCCGTAAAGAAGTGAAATGCGCGTTAATGGTTACCGGTGGGTTTAGAACCGTGCAAGGCATGAATGCTGCACTAGACAGTGGAGCTTGTGATTTTATTGGTATTGCACGTCCTTTCGCTGTAGAAGTCGATTTGGCTGATCGTTTATTGGCGGGGCAGGATGTTCGTTACGGTGTGGACAAAATTAAAACTGGCATACCGATGATTGATAAAATGGCGATTATGGAAATTATTTGGTATGCCGCTCAGTTTAAATCGATTGGTGAAGGCAAACAGCCAAATCCTAAACTTTCACCCTTAAAAGTGTTTTTTAAATATCTTAAAGGAAATTTAACCGCGGTCATTAAAGGGCAAGTCAATTCACGTAAGTCAGCTTAATCAATCATTGAATTTTTAGAATCAGGGCAACCGACATATATTCATGTTATGGTTGCCTTCATTCATATCAATATTGCTTACAATAAAAATGTCTAAAATTTTAATATTAATAGTTATTCTTTCTGGGCTCAGTTCAGCCCTCTATGCCCAGTCTGTATTTCAGACGGGGGATATCATTTTTCATATCTCAAAGTCACAACAAAGTTTAAGCATTCAAAAGGCCACACATTCGCCCTATAGTCACATGGGCATGATCGTAAATAAAAATAACCAAACGTGGGTGCTTGAAGCCATTCAACCTGTGCAATACACCACTTTAAATCAATGGATCGCGCGTGGGGAAAATGCTCATTATGTGGTAAAAAGGCTCAAACAACCCTTAAATGTGCAGCAGAAAACGACGCTGGTACAAAATGCAGAAAAGTACTTGGGCAAACCCTATGATATTTATTTTGAATGGGATGATCGTGCAATTTACTGTTCTGAAATTGTTTGGAAAGCTTATCAGCATGCTTTAGGAATCGAACTTTCTCCATTACAACAACTGAAACAATTTGATTTAAAACAATATGAAGTGCAGCGCCTAATGCGGCAGCGCTATGGTCAAAATATTCCGCTAAATGAGCAGGTGATTGCCCCTAAGGCCATTTATGATTCAAAACTTTTAAAAGAAATATTTAGAAATTAAGGCAATAAAAAAGCCCAAGTCGCAATGCTTGAGCTTTTTAATGAGTGGTTAAAACCAACTCGAATATGGCGTCCCTACGGGGATTCGAACCCCGGTTACCGCCGTGAAAGGGCGATGTCCTAGGCCTCTAGACGATAGGGACAGTACAGAAAGCAAATTTTAAAACCGTTTATTTCAGTCTAAGTTTTTAGACTAAATAATGGCGTCCCTACGGGGATTCGAACCCCGGTTACCGCCGTGAAAGGGCGATGTCCTAGGCCTCTAGACGATAGGGACTTAATAAAATGTACTTCTGAAAATTGGCGTCCCTACGGGGATTCGAACCCCGGTTACCGCCGTGAAAGGGCGATGTCCTAGGCCTCTAGACGATAGGGACGTTTCAGAGGTGGGCGTATATTAGGGTGAAAATCGGGGGGTGTCAAACGCTTTTCTATAAATAAATTCAGTTTTTGTTGTTGAGTGCATAAAATTAAAACAATTTGCTAAAAATGTTTGAAAAATACATTATTTATGTCGGTTTTTTCAACACTTGTAAGATTGCAGCAATAACTTCTGGATGCGTTAAATATCCAGCAATGTCGTGTGGGTGTTCAATCGATGTCTGAATTTGCTGATTGAAAATGGCGGGTTGAAAATCAAAAGGTGCCTGACTCAGCGGAAAAGCGCTGAGAAAATCATCATGTGAATAAAAGTTTAACCAATCGCCTGAAATTGCATCAGGTCGCTGTAAAGGCTGAGGTAAGTGGGCTTGGATGACACGAAAAGCCAAAGGTGAGCCCAAGGTGATAAAGCGCTGTATGTTGAGTTCAGGATGTAACAGTAAAAAATGATACGCAATCACGCTACCTAATGAATGTGCAATCAACAGGGTGGGTTTCGTTTGATGTAATTGCTCATGCAGACGAGTGTGAACTGCCTGAATAAAGTGTGGATTGGATAAATAGAGATAAGTTTCGACCAAAAATTTATGCAAAAGTGTGGCATGTAATTTTGGGAAATAATTCATTAAAACTGCAAAATCGCGTAGGGCAAGATCTTTGCCGAGTGCGGTGATCGATTTGAATGACTGGCTCAATCCAATAGCATCATTGAGGGTGATGTCAGATAGATTATTTTGTACAGCGTGATGCTCAAGTACTTTTGGTGATTTTTCTGGGAGTTCAGTACGATGGATAAACGGAAAATGTGGCCACGTTTGAGGCGTCAAGGTGCTGGCTTGAAGCATATTCTGCAAATGATAACGCGTGAGTAAGTCCCCATAAAAAGGCATGCGCATATGGTGCTGTATATACGATAAAAAAGTCTCTTGATGGCTTTGCTTTAAGCCTTGAGACAACAGTGCAAGCCAATGCTGTTCGAGCGAACGTGCAGTTTGTTGCTGTTGATTCATGCCATGGATAAAGATGATCTGCATATTGCACCTCATCGACGGACCAGTTTTTATTCTACTTTTATTAAAATATAGCCATAAAAAAAGAGCAACCGAAGTTACTCTTTTATGGTGTTTGGTATGACAACGCAGATCAATCTTTGTTGTGATACAAGGTGTAGTAGCTGATATAACACGCCACAATGAAGATCATACAGCAGATAAAGCCAGTTAACATTTCTGGGTCAAATACCATACTAATACAGGTAATCAGACAGAATACAAAACCGAGTATCGGCACGATTGGAAAGAATGGTGCAGCAAAAGCTAAATCTTTTGCAGTTTTGCCTTCTTTATACCACTGACGACGGAAGTTGAATTGGCTTAAACAAATACTCATCCACACTACCACCATGGTAAATGCAGCAACACCTAACAAGTTTTTGAAAATGGTTTCTGGTGCAAATTGCTCAGAAAGTAAGCCTGGCATACCACCGATCATGGTCACAATTACTGCAACATAAGGAATACCGCGCGAGTTCACTTTAGAGAACACCGCAGGTAATTGCTTACTATAGGATAATGACCACATCATTCGAGATGCAGCAAATAAACCTGAGTTTGCAGCAGAAAGTAGGGCTGTGATAATCACAAAGCGGATAATGTCTTCTGCATAAGGAATACCAATGTGCTGGAATACCGTTACGAAAGGTGAACTACTTACACCTTCGGCAGATAAGCCGGCTTCTTGGTGTGGTAATAATGCAGTAATAACAACAATGGTACCTACAAAGAAAATCAATAAGCGGAAAATCGCCGTGTTAATGGCTTTAGGTACATTTTTCGCTGGATCTTTGGTTTCACCCGCAGCAACACCAATCAGCTCAGTACCAGAGAATGCAAAGTTCACAATCAACATTGTAGCGAAGATTGGGAACAAGCCTTCAGGGAACCAGCCTTGTGCAGTGAGGTTGCTAAACAGCGGTGCAGCTTCATAGCCTCGATAGCCTAAAATACCAAAAATGGCCAATAGACCTAAAATAATAAAGGCTACAACGGTAATCACCTTGACTAAGGCTAGCCAAAATTCAGATTCAGCAAACCATTTAGTTGAAATCATATTCAAGCAGAATACAAAAGCACCAAAGATTAAGGTCCACATCCACATAGAACTGTCTGGGAACCATTCCTGCATTAAAAGTGCAGCAGCAGTAAATTCAGTTCCTAGCGTTACGGACCAAGTCAGCCAATACAGCCAAGTGATGGTATAACCCGTACCCGGTCCGATATAGCGTTTAGCATAAGCGCCAAATGAACCAGATTCAGGCATATGTACAGCGAGCTCGCCTAAGCAAAGCATCACCATATAGGCGATAATACCGCCTAAAAAATACGAAATAATGGCACCTACAGGCCCCGTTTGTGCAATGACTTCACCCGAACCAAGAAATAAACCAGTACCGATTGCGCCGCCAAGCGAAATCATCACCAGATGTCGAGTACTCATAGCGCGTTTTAACGGCGCAGAATTGCCCTGATGCGAAGCATCATTCGGAGAATGTGATGACTGCATAGAGAAAAAGGAGAATCAAATAATGAAGCGAGTAATTGTAGAGAAGAATGCAATGATGATGCAATCAATTAATATAAATTATAGATAAATAAACTTTAAGTTTGTCAGAGCTGACAGAAAAATTGGCGTCCCTACGGGGATTCGAACCCCGGTTACCGCCGTGAAAGGGCGATGTCCTAGGCCTCTAGACGATAGGGACGTTTTGAGGTGGGTGTATAGTACATAGCCCATCTATATTTGTCAAAATAGAGTTTCATTGTTATATTCTAAATGTATATAAATGAAACAAAAACAGAATTTTTTTAATGAAAAATAATTTTAATGAGTTTATTTCTGGAATTTTATTTGAAATCAATCAATTTAATGTGGGCAAAGTCCATCAAAGATTCTATATAGTTTTATTGAATTATTTGCATTGGTTTGACGTTTATCCAAATAATTTTTCTTCGTATATCAGTAAATCAGAGTTTGAAAGAATTATTGATGAACTTTTATTTAGGGATTTAGATGGGGAAAGTAGAATTACGTATAATCACCTCAAATCTTTAGATGATTCTCATTATTTTTTAGATATCCAGAGCTTTTTTAAATTATATTTAATCTTAAAGGTTCGAAGATATCAGTTGTCTAGTGATGATGTAGAACTTGAAAGATTAGAAAAAAAATTGGATGTATGTTTTGAGCCAATGTTGTGGAGTAAAGACAAACAAGATTTATTGGTTATTAATCGTGATTTTCCTGAATTTAAAAAACAGATGAATTCAAGTCGGGTGCTTTTGCCACTTTCATTAATAGTTTTTAACTTTACTTTTGTTGAATTAATATCTAATACAAGTTTGAGAGTATCTATCCAAATATTTCTAGCAATAGTAGCTGCGTGTCTTTTAGCTAATGTTTCTAAGGGGGCAAAATCCGAAAAGGACGCATTGGAGTTGAAAGTATGGGATTATATCTTGGTGTTGAGCGAGGATAAAAACTCATTGACGAAAAGCAGTTGAACTATTTCTTTAAATTATAATTTGTACAGTGGTTTTTGTGGATTAAACTGCTCCCACAAATCATTTTTGAATTTATATGGAAACCCTAATTTTTCTCTCATAGGGAAGAGAAATAGTTTCATAAAAAAAGGTGGCTAATGAGCCACCTTAACTATTTTATTTATCGTGATATAACCAATAATAACCTGCATAACATGCTGCCATAAAGATCAGGCAGCCAATAAAGCCTGAAAGCATTTCAGGATCTGCAGCCATACTTAAACCTGTTGCGGTACAGCAGACAAAGCCAAGAATTGGAACCAGCGGGAACCATGGTGTACGGAATTTAAGTTCTGACACGCTATGACCTTGTTTCAGCCATTGGCGACGGAAGTTAAATTGACTCCAACAAATACTCATCCACACGATCACCATGGTGAAAGCGGCAACCCCCATCAAGTTCTTGAAGATCACATCTGCGCCAAATTGTTCTGACAATAGACCTGGTAAACCACCGATCATAGTGACCAATACAGCAATATAAGGCACACCAGTTTTGCTTAATTTGCCGAAAGCGCGTGGCAATTGCTTTTGTGCAGACAGCGCCCACATCATACGCGATGCAGCATATAAACCAGAGTTAGCTGTAGACAGTAAGGCCGTAATAATGACGAAACGAATCAAGTCTTCTGCATAGGGAATGCCCATCAGGTTAAATACGGAAACGAATGGACTGCTACTTAAGCCGCCATGTCCACCAACATTTAAACCTGCATCGGTATAGGTCAACAGGGAACTGATAACGATAATAGTGCCGACAAAGAAAATGATTAAGCGCCATACCGCAGCATGAATGGCTTTAGGCACATTCTTTTCAGGGTTTTCAGTTTCACCTGCAGCGATACCAATCATCTCCGTACCATTAAAGGCAAAATTCACGATCAATAGCGTGGCAAACAGAGGGAACAAACCATTTGGCAGCCAACCATGTTCTGTCAAATTGTGGAACATTGGAGCTGATTCATAGCCTTGGAAAGGCACGAAACCAAAGATGCAGGCAAAACCAAGGATGATGAAAATCAACACTGTTGCAACTTTCACCATGGATAACCAAAATTCTGACTCTGCAAACGCACGTGTAGAACTTAGATTAGAGATCAGTACGCCAGCTGCAAAGATCAGTGTCCATAGCCAAATAGAGGTTTGTGGAAACCATTCCTGCATCAAAATAGCCGCCGCAGTAAATTCTGTACCTAAGGTGGCAGACCAGCCCAACCAGTACATCCAAGACACCATATAACCGGTACCAGGGCCAATATAATTTGTCGCAAAAGCACCAAAAGAGCCAGAAACAGGTAAATGTACGGCAAGTTCACCCAAACAGAGCATGACCATGTAGGCAATCAAACCGCCAATAATATAGGCAAGAACAGCGCCTAAAGGCCCAGCTTGTGAAATAACTTCACCTGAACCCATAAACAAACCAGTACCAATTGCACCACCAAGTGAGAGCATCACAAGGTGTCGAGTCGTCATCGCACGTTTAAGCGATGGACTTTTACCTTCAGCAGACGAGTGTTGCGAAGGTTCAGAGGGAGATTGCATAGTGAAATGAAAATTGAATGAAAGGTATATTTTATGATTGAATGCAGTGAAATGATTGATAAATCGAATTTTTCTTATAATGTGATAATACTGATCTAAAATTTAAATCTTTAGCACTGACCATTAGATTAATGGTCAGGAGTTTGATATTCGGCTTCGGAGGTTGCAGGTACTTGAGTTTCTTCGGTTACAGGGGCTTTGTTGTCATCGCGGCTCACAATATACAGATAGAGTGCAGATGGAAATAAGATGGCTAAAACCAAGAGCAACTTTTTAAACATAGGGTATTCTTACATCAAAATAGATCAAGCTGAAGTATAAACAAAACCAGTCAGGCTGTAATTAATTAAAGTTTACGGTTTTTCTGTTCTAGATTGGACAGGATGACTTGGTAGGTGTCAGGGTAGTGTTGTTTAAAGTTCCGTTGTTGCATGATTGTGATGGTTGAAGCATTTGGCTCGACACCCAGTTTTAAAATTTTTTGGGTTAAAGCGAGTTGAGGGGAGCGACCATCAAAATGTGTATTTAGTAAGTTACCATCGGTATATTTTACTGTGAGTCCGATATTCAGGAGATAATCAAAAACATCAGGCAAACCAAAACCGGCAGCTTTGTAGAGTAAATTATATGTTTCTGCACGATAGCCACGGCCGTATGTTTGATGTGTTTTTAATAATCCTAATGCATTATAAAATTCTAATTTAGCAATAATTTCTTGTTCATTAATAGAACCATCGCCATTTTTTAAAATCCTATTGATGGTGTTAAAAGTCACATCGTTTGAGCTGGGTTTGCAATCAGCAGCAATCAGTCGCTTGATATCTTGAAGTGGAAGTATAAGATGTGCTGTGTCACACATTTTTTTAATTTCTTTATTTTTCATTTTACTGCTTTGAATATTTTTATTTTCAAATTCCTGCACTATGGCTGACCAACCATATATGTTTATAAATTTATAATAACGAGATGCATCATTTGTCATCCCTTTGATCTTTTTAAAGTCGTGAATGTTTTTCACTGATGGTGCATTGGTAGCGTGATTTTGTGGCACTGGAGCATTTGCAAAGCAATGCATACTCATTAGCAGGCAGCTGGTAATAACGATGTTTTTCATGGTTTGTGTGCTTTTAATAAATTGTAAACGTTAGGATATTTGGTTGAAAAGTCATTCTGTTCTATTTGTTTATAAACGTTACTATTGGGCTCGATTCCTGCATTCAGTAGTTTTTGAACCAAACTCACAGAAGGGTTACGGCCTATGATATTGTCTAAAATTAAATTACCATCCACGCCCGTGTAATCGACACCAATACTCAGCAAATAATCAGAAACGTCTTCTAGTCCCCAACCAATTGTTTTGGATTGTAAAGAGCTTTTTTCTTCATACGGGCCAAATTTATACGTAACGTGTGTTTGTAAAACATTTTCCGACTTGTAGAGTTTTAATTTTTCAATGATTTCATTTTGATCTATTTTGCCTTCTGCATTGGTTAATGCGCCATTAATAATCATAGAGGATGAACGGCCATTGAGTGGTTTGCAATTTGCTTTAAATAAGCGTTTGGTTTGATCGGCAGTGCTTAGACTCAGTGCAATTTCGCAAAGTTTTTCTTTTTCCCCTTTAGGCATTTTACTTTTTAGAATGGTTCCATTTTCGAAATCACGAACGATTGACTCCCAACCGTATTTGGTTGCTGTTCGGTAATACTGTATTGCTTCTTCGCTCAATTTTTTGGGTTTTTTCGCTTGTATTTGAGTGTCACGATCGTTGGTTTTGGGAATAAAAGATTCTTGGTCATCATTCAATGCTGTTTGATTTGTCTGATTGGCATCGTGCTCAACAGTATTAGAAGGATTTGTCGGTAGGCTGGCTTCGGGTCTAAAAATGTAGATAAAGATACCGAGACATACTATGCACAGGCCAAAGAGTAAGATTATTTTTTTCATGTTTTATTCTATTTGAAAATGAATCAAGAGCGTTTTTAGGCGCTCTTGATAGGGGAAGTTTAAAATTTAAATGTGACATCAGCAATGAACTGTCGCCCAATTTCAGATCTAAGTCTGTTGGTCGACTCACTAATACCTGGGGTGGTATAGATATTATGTCGATTGGTAATATTGTTAATGGTTAAACCGAATATTGCTTTGTAGTCTTTAGCGAAATTGAAATCATAAGTGGTACGCATATCCCAACTAAATCGAGGTCTAATCGTATCTGTAGCATAGGCTTCCAACAGGACACCATCATGTTCAACTTTGTTTTTTAGTTTATACGTATCTTTATATTCAGATTTGTAGCTTAAAAAGTTATTAATTTTTAATGGTAAATTTGAAAACTCAATGTCCCAACCAAAACGAGCAGTCCAAGGCTGATTGAAATTTTCAACGGGACGTTCATTAAATTGGATGAGGCTGCCGTTAAAGATAATATCGCGATCTTCAGCAGTCGTATTACTGTTAACGTTATATGACTCAGAATAGTCTAAATAATTTTTTTCTGATTCAGTGTAATCAAAGCCAAAGTTAAACCCGTGCAGAGAGTTTTTATATACGACTGGCAGCGTATTTCTGAGTGTGAGTGTGTAAATGTCAGCTTTTGCTTTACCACTATTACTATATTCAAAATGATCGATGGTGTTGCTGGTGGTTGGATCAATAAAACGATTTTTTGTAATTTCATCTTTGTTATCGCGATTCACCCATTTCAGACCAAGGTTCCAGTTTTTAACTTGGCTATTAATGGCAAACACAATTTCGTCAGCATAAGGGGTCTTTAAATTGGCACGTTGAATATTGGAATTAGCTAATATTAAATCTGATAACCCAGTTTGAGTCCAATAGTCTTCAGTTTGATTTTTTGTGCGTTTTAAATTGTATTCCAAAAATGCAAGTTGATCTTGCAGTTCAGTGGCTAAGGTATAGTTTGCATAATATCGATTCCATCCCGTAGTGAAGGACAAAAGATCATTTTTTAGCGGTTTATAGTTAAAGGCAGTACGAGGTGCAATATTTAAATTTTTCGACAAGCTTTCATAATCTGCACGTAAACCTAAACGTGCTGAAAAATTATCCCAAGTCGATGTGTTTTCAATGAAGGTATGCACACGTTGTTGGTCAATATTAACTTTACCTTTTTGATAATACTTGCCATTTGTTTGATATTGGCCTTGATAGTTATTTTCATCCGTTGCTTCATCACAAAGAATATCACCTGTCGTACAGCTAATGCCTGAACTAGATGTAAAAGTCTTAGGCTGATTATACATATAGGCATCGTTAGGCCGTTCCCATGCAACTTTAGAATAGTCATAGCCCATACCAAAGCTTAATTGTTGCATGCTGTTGCCAATCTGAATGGTATCAAACGCATTTTTTAGACTATACGAAAATGTATCTTGGTGTAATTCAATATCACTACTTGTGGCACCTTCACCAGGATTGGAACTCCAGTTTTTAGTTGGTGTTTGCTTCCAAAGAATGCCGGTAGTTGAATCATTTTCACGTGCTTGGCTTAGCGTTTGATAGCTAATATTTTGTTTTAATGTTGAATTATTGAGTTTACTTTCTAATTCACCAAAAAATGTCAGCGTTTCTGTATTGCTAATACTTTTTGAATTTATTCGCTTATCAACGAAATTTAGACTGTCCAAATCCCCTAAATCAAAGCCAAACTTCGCTTTGGTTGTGTCCGAAGGTGTGTAAAAAAGGGTAGTCCCTAAGTTGATATTATTACGCTCGCTTTTGACTTTACTGCGATCTTCTAAACCACTCATTACTGGAACGATGGATTCACGTTTAGAGGCATAACTATTGATGCCCCATTGTTCAGAGAGTTTGCTGTATAGATTCAGGCTTAGGCCGTGTTTTTTATATTCTTTATTATTTGATGATGTTGGATCTTCAAACTCTGCAGCTTCTTCTTCATCGGTAAAATGATAACGTGACCAATCACTTTCCGTGTAGTCGTAAGTAACGGAGCCGTGGATTTTGCCAATTTCAGTATTTGGTGCACAAGTTTCAGCATTAACTACACCACCTGTAAATTCGCCGTATGCTGCAGAAACATTACTATCGATCAATTCTAATTTACAAATTAAATCGGTATTTAGGGCAATCCCTTGTGAGCCACCATCAAGCTTGCCTGAATAGGAGTTGCCGCTTGCCAGAGGGTCAAGGTTATTGGTGGTATTGACGCCGTTAATTACGAATTTATTTCGGTAAGTTTGCGCGCCATTAATAGAAATCTCGGATGGTCGTAGCTCAGCCTGTGAATCTGCAGAACGTTGTTCACGGCTAAACTGCACATTTGGATTAACTTTTAAAAAGTCTGTGATATTTTTTGAGCTATTCGGCGTTTTTTCTAAATCTTCTTTGGTGTAGACGGTTTTACCTACTTCTGGCTTGGCTTTGACTTCAACCTCAATAGGTGTCATCGACACCGTATTGGTTTTGATTTCTTCGGAGATCTGGCTTTCATTTGCATACGTTTGAGATGCTAAAGCAGTCAAAATTGCGATATTAAGGGGAGAATAGGCAAAGCGCATGGCTGTCAACAATTATGCAGATAAAAACGATAGCGATTATCATTAACTTTACAAGAATAATCAATAGAAATGAGAATTATTTGCAATAAGTGATTTTTTAATACACAGCGAATTCAATGAAAATTTTGAATAATCAGAAGAGATGGTGATGTGTATTCAATAGACTTGAATATTCAGCTTGGAGAAAGTCTGAATAAGAATTGGCGTCCCTACGGGGATTCGAACCCCGGTTACCGCCGTGAAAGGGCGATGTCCTAGGCCTCTAGACGATAGGGACGTTTAGAAGATGGCGGTATCTTATTGATCCGCCATCATAGTGTCAAGTAGGTGAGGGCCGAGTTTGTTCAAAATATAACAGAACAGTTCAGCGGTCTTCTGAGTATCGTAAAGTGCAGAGTGTGCTTCTTTACCATCAAACTCAATACCAGCTTGAATACATGATTTTGCCAGCACAGTTTGTCCAAACATTACAGCGCTCAATGTCACTGTATCGAATACGGAAAAACTATGGAAAGGATTTTGATTTTTTGTTCCTGTACGTGCAATAGCTGCCTGTACAAACCCTAAATCAAAATGTGCATTGTGACCAACTAAAACAGCATGAGTGCAGTTTTGTTGACGACGTACTTCATTCACTGACTTAAAAATACGTTTTAATGCTGATTTCTCATCTTCAGCCATGGCCATACGCATCGGATTAAATGGATCTACACCAATAAAATCCAGTGAACGACGGTCAAGGTTGGCACCTTCAAATGGATTGATATGTGCATGGTGGGCTTCACCCGGTACAAAATTACCTTCTGCATCATACACAATAGGAATCGCTGCAATTTCCAGTAAGGCATCGGTCTGTGAATTAAAACCTGCTGTTTCGACATCGACAACAACAGGTAGGAATCCACGGAAACGTTGACCAATGACTGGTCGAGTTTCATCTGTCACACTTTTCTCCATTGGATGGTCTTACCCGCATACAACGGAATAATTTTTTCGCCATCCAAGTAGTCTAAACTTTCAGGGATCACTTGATCTTCTTTTACCAAAGTAATGGTATTGGTATTTCGAGGGAGTCCGTAGAAGTCTGCACCAAAGTGGCTTGCAAAACCTTCTAAACGGTCGATTTTACCGACTTGATCAAATGCTTGAGCGTATAGCTCAATTGCTGTTGGTGCACTATAACATCCTGCACAGCCACATGCATTTTCTTTAGCATTTTTTGAGTGCGGCGCACTGTCTGTACCTAAGAAAAATTTAGGGTTCGCACTGGTCGCAACTTCGAGCAAAGTTTGCTGATGGGTTTGACGTTTTAATATCGGTAGGCAATAGAAATGCGGTTTAATGCCACCCACCAACATGTCATTACGGTTAAACAATAAATGTTGCGGTGTGATTGTCGCAGCCACATTACGGTCTTGTTCTAATACAAAATGCGCAGCTTCACTGGTGGTGATGTGTTCTAGCACCAATTTTAATTTAGGGAACTGTTTTAACAGTGGAGAAAGTACTTCATCAAGGAAACGTTTTTCACGGTCAAAAATATCGACATGGTTGTGGGTCACTTCACCATGTAAGAGTAATGGCACTTGGTGCTCTTCGAGTTGCTCAATCACACCATAGACTTTACTAATGTCGCTGACACCACTGTCTGAGTTCGTGGTTGCACCTGCTGGATAGAGCTTGATGGCATTAACATGCTCAGATTCTTTAATTTTTTTAACTTCACTCGCTGGGGTGTTGTCTGTGAAATAGAGCACCATGCGCGGGTCAAAGTGAACGCCTTCAGGAACATTTGCCATGATACGTTCACGGTATGCATTTGCTTCTTCAACGGTTTTTACCGGTGGTACGGTATTTGGCATACAAATCGCGCGAGAGAATTGTTGTGCTAAATCAGGAACTGTACGCTTTAGGGCTAGACCGTCACGTAAATGTGCATGCCAATCATCTGGCTGAAGAAGAGTAATCGTGTTCACAGCGATTCCAAGCTTGGAAATAAAACAAATGATAATGCAAATAATGTGAAAATGGTAACGAGATTTCTGTACAAATGACTGAACAGATATAAATATAGAATAAAACTGTGGTATTTTTAAATGACTAAAAGAATTAGATAAATGCTTGGAAATGGAATACAAGTATAACCTTGCAAAGTTGCAATACGATAAAGAAAAAATAGAGGAACTGATTACACGGCAAACCCGTCGTGTAGGGGAAATGTTTCCTAAAAAACTGGAAACTCAATTTTGGACTTTAAGCCTCGATCGTGCGCAAACCAACATACGTCATTTTTTTTGGATGGGAGTGTTGATCTACTTTGTGCTCACGATGCTGATCATTCCCGGAGATTACTGGATAATTAATCAACAGCATTTTGTGCATGATTTTATTCGTTGTTTGGTCGGTCAGCTCAATGGTGCGCTGTGTCTTTTGGCTTTATATACCTTTGCCCGTTATGACCGTCTGAAGCCTTATTTTTCACATGCCAGTATGTTTGTAGTGTTTTGGGCTGTTATTTCAATGTCTTGGCTCACCATGACCGTGTATACCGAAGCACTTAAACATCAGGCCATGATGATCCTTTGTATGATTTACATCTTGAGCTATATTTTGACGGGGGTAAAACCGGTCCAAATGTTGATGTCTGGATTGTTGGCTGCTGTGGTCACCATGTTGATGCTTTTTTCATTAGAAGTGAAATTTGATGTGATGGTGTTGGGGCGTGTACTGATTGGAAGCTGTGTATTGGGTTTTGCAATCAGTAAGATGCTCTGTGCGCGTGAACGGATGATATTTTTGAATATGCTGCGCGCGGATATTAGTGAAAAAATCCATCGTATTCATACCACAGAGCTTTTACATTTAAGTCAGCATGATGAATTAACCAAGATTTCAAACCGACGTACTTTTGATGAAATGCTTGATACCTTTTATGAGCAATCTCGACGTAATAACACCTCGCTTGCTGTGCTATTTATCGATGTTGATCATTTTAAAAACTATAACGATTTCTACGGTCATCAAAAAGGTGATGATGTAATTTCAACCATTGCCAAAACCATTAAAAATGCCATTCGACATATGGATTTTGTGGCACGATATGGCGGAGAAGAGTTTGTGGTTTTACTACCTGAAACCGATGCACATGGCGCTTATGCGGTTGCCTCGAATATTTATAAAGCAATTGATCGTTTAGAGATTCCACACGCAAAATCTTTGGTATCCAATCATGTCACCATCAGTTTGGGAATAACCGTATATCGTGCGGAGATGCTGACCAAGGAAGAGCTATTAACGATCGCTGATCAGGCTTTATATCGTGCAAAACAGCTCGGACGGAATCAAATTTACTATCAATCGATTCGTTCAGCACATGTGGCTTAATGTTTAATAAAATTGAGAACTTCTCTGAAATCGGCAATAAAAAACCGCGCAAAATGCGCGGTTTTTTATGACTCAACAAATCTTATTTGTTTTTGTCTTTTAATTGAGGCACTGCAGAACCTGTACCTACTGCAAGTAAGCCAGAGTTTGTGTAGATACCTAATTTAGCGCGAGTATCTGTGATATCCAAGTTACGCATAGTCAATTGACCGATACGGTCAGCAGGACTAAACATAGAGTCACCTTTCTCCATAGTTAAACGCTCAGCTTCATAAGTGAGGTTAGGAGATTCAGTGTTTAGAATAGTGTAGTCATTACCACGACGAAGTTCTAAAGTCACAGTACCAGTGATTGCTTTAGCAACCCAACGCTGCGCAGTTTCACGAAGCATTAATGATTGAGAATCGAACCAACGACCTTGGTAAAGAAGACGACCTAAACGCAGACCGTTAATACGGTATTGTTCGATGGTGTCTTCGTTATGAATACCAGTCACTAAACGTTCATAAGCGATATGAAGAAGTGCCATACCCGGAGCTTCGTAGATACCACGAGATTTTGCTTCAATGATACGGTTTTCGATTTGGTCAGACATACCTAGACCATGACGACCACCGATACGGTTAGCCTCAAGAATGAACTCAACTGGGTTTTCGATGCGTTTGCCATTTAATGCAACAGGGAAGCCTTCTTCGAAAGTTACAGAAACTTCTTCAGCTTTTACTTCTACGTCATCTTTCCAGAACGCAACGCCCATGATTGGGTCTACGATTTTGATACCCGCATTAAGGTATTCAAGATCTTTTGCTTCGTGAGTCGCACCTAACATGTTTGAGTCAGTTGAGTACGCTTTCTCTTTTGACATTTTGTAGTCAAAACCATTGTCGATCAGGAACTGTGACATTTCTGCACGGCCACCTAATTCGTCAATAAAGGTTTGGTCTAACCACGGTTTGTAAATTTTAAGTGCTGGGTTAGTCAATAGACCATAACGGTAGAAACGTTCAATGTCGTTACCTTTATAAGTCGAACCGTCACCCCAGATGTTTACGTCATCTTCTTTCATTGCGGTTACAAGCATCGTACCTGTAACTGCACGACCAAGAGGAGTCGTGTTGAAATAAGGCATACCACCAGTTGAAATGTGGAAAGCGCCACATTGAATAGCCGCAATACCTTCTAAAGCAAGTTGTAAACGACAATCAACTAAGCGAGCTTTAACTGCGCCATACGCTTCCGCTTTTTTTGGAATCGCATCGTAGTCGTCTTCATCAGGTTGACCTAAGTTTGCTGTGTAAGCATAAGGTTCCGCACCTTTTTGTTTCATCCACAAAAGCGCAGCTGAAGTATCTAGACCACCAGAGAAGGCAATACCAACTTTTTTGCCAACTGGGACATTCTGCAAGATAGTTGCATTATCAGTCATTGTTAATCCTAACGATATAAATATAGGCACCGAGAATGGGTGGCCTGAAAGAATACATATATGTGCGCGATTGTAGCACTTTTCTGCACGGTTTTTCTAAAAAATCATGAGATACAAGCGATGAGGTGGAAAAAAATGATCGTTGAAATCTATTGTTGAATACTTCATCTAGTTTTTGCAGGCGGAAAATGCATTTTCTGAAAGAAATAGGATGCACATATAAAGAAATCTATTTGATTTAAATAAATGGTCATACCAATATTGGGTTGATTTGGTTTTTATTCTTTTCGCTGAAATGAGACTGAAGTCAAACAAAGCTTGGTTATTAGACTAAAGTATATTTTATAAAATCTATTCATAAATAATAACTACAAAACAATTATTTAAAAGTTGATATGGATGTTTTTAAACGGACAAATAATGTTTTTGTATTTTATATTGGTCATACCAAAAACAAGAAAAGCTTGAATGATTGAGTTGAAATAATTAAAAATTGCGGAGTATTTCAGCAATTGTATGAGTTTTTATGTCTTTGATTCTTTTATTGGTCATACCAATGAGAAAAGACCACATGCTGATATTGCTCAATAATTAAATCTTAGTAAGCATTTCAAGGAGATGACAATGCTTCAATGGCAGCAAATATATGACCCAATGGGGAATATATGGATATCAAGTTTAATTGCGCTCATTCCGATTATCTTTTTTTTCTTGGCGCTTGCTGTATTTCGTTTAAAAGGCAGTGTGGCAGGTACGATCACCGTTGTACTGGCACTTTTGGTGTCTTTATTTGCCTATGACATGCCTGCGCTTATGGCATTGGCTTCGATGGTCTACGGTTTCTTCTATGGTTTATGGCCGATTGCATGGATCATTATTGGTGCGGTGTTCCTGTATAAAATCTCTGTCAAAACAGGGCAGTTTGACATCATCCGTTCTTCGATTCTTTCGATTACTGAAGATCAACGTTTACAGATGCTGTTAGTCGGCTTTGCTTTCGGTACTTTCCTAGAAGGTGCGGCGGGATTTGGTGCCCCTGTGGCGATTACCGCAGCACTATTGGTAGGTTTAGGCTTTAAGCCTTTATATGCGGCAGGTCTTTGTCTGATCGTCAATACTGCGCCAGTGGCTTTCGGTGCGATGGGTATTCCAATTATCGTTGCTGGGCAAGTGTCTGGTGTTGATACGATGGAAATCAGTCAGATGGTTGGTCGACAGCTGCCATTTATGGTGCCGATTGTACTGTTTTGGATTATGGCGATTATGGATGGCTGGCGCGGTGTGAAGGAAACTTGGCCTGCAGTTGTGGTTGGCGCGAGTAGCTTTGCGATTGCGCAGTACCTAACCTCGAACTTTGTCGGTCCTGAATTACCAGATATTACCGCGGCGATTGCCTCTTTAGTGTCATTAACGATTTTATTTAAATATTGGCAGCCTAAACATATTTTCCGCTTTGCAGATCAAGATGCGACGATGAGTGAAGATGTTGCTGCGCAAAAACAGCAAAAATATAGCTTGGGTCAAATTGCAAAAGCGTGGTCGCCATTTGCGATCTTAACGGTGATGGTTACGATCTGGAGTATTAAACCGTTTAAGGATTTATTTACTAAAGACGGTGCCTTACATGATTTGGTTATTTCGATCAAAGTGCCATTTTTACATCAATTGGTTCAAAAGATGCCGCCAGTCGTACCTGAAATGAAGGACTACGATGCCATCTATAAATTTGATTGGTTTTCGGCAACAGGTACGGCAATTGTCATTGCTGCGATCATTACCATTATTTTCTTAAAAATGAAGCCTAAAGAAGCAATTGTGACCTTTGGTGAAACTATTAATGAATTAAAAATTCCAATTTATTCGATTGGAATGGTCTTGGCTTTTGCATTTATCGCCAACTATTCAGGGATGTCGGCAACATTGGCATTGGCACTTGCGCATACAGGCCAAGCCTTTACCTTTTTCTCGCCATTTTTAGGATGGCTTGGTGTCTTCCTTACGGGTTCAGATACGTCAGCCAATGCACTATTTGCTGCATTACAGGCAACTACTGCACAGCAAATTGGTGTGCCAGAAGTATTACTCGTTGCTGCCAATACCAGTGGTGGTGTGACTGGAAAAATGATTTCTCCGCAGTCAATTGCAATTGCATGTGCGGCAGTTGGATTGGTAGGTAAAGAGTCGGATTTATTCCGTTTTACCGTAAAACACAGTATAACGTTCACAATCATGATGGGGATTTTAATCACCCTACAAGCTTATGTGTTCCCTTGGATGATTCCATAACACGCATTGTGTAACAACGTTAAGGAAAGCAGATGAAAGTCTCTGATAAAACTGTTCAAAGTCTTCGTGTATTGATTGAAGAAAGCAATATGCAAGTTGGAGATCGTCTGCCTGCTGAACGGAAACTGTGTGAACAACTTGGCGTCTCACGCACTTCTTTACGCGAAGCGATTTCTCAATTGACCAGCATGGGCGTGTTGGTCAGTAAAGTCGGTGCGGGGACTTTTTTAAAGCAATTACCAGCGACTTGGTCGAGTTATCAAATTGTGCAGCCTATCAGTAGTTTGATTAGTGAAGACCCTGCCTACCGTTTTGATGTGCAAGAGGCGCGCATTATTTTGGAAGGTGGTACTGCATGGTATGCGGCACAACGTGCTACAGCAGAGGACTTGGCACATATCCGACATTATTATGATCAGATCAATCATTTTCAGGCCTTAGGCAATGACGATGAAGCAGCGCGTGCAGATGCCAAATTTCATTTAGCAATTGCTGAAGCTTCACACAATTTAGTGTTGATTCAGATGATGCGTGGTCTATTTGATCTGTTGCAATTTAATGTCGTTTTAGGTCGTCGAAAAGTTTATAGCGAAGCACACCGATTTGATCAATTGCATGATCAGCATTTTCAAGTCATGAATGCAATTGAACGTCGTGATCCTGAAGCTGCACGTAAAGCAGTCTGTGGACACATTGAGTTTGTAGTACAACAGGTGCGTATGATTGATGAAGAAGAAGCTCGACGTCAGCGTGCCAGTCGATTAAACAGGATATAAGCATGATTATTTCTTCTGCCAATGACTACCGTGAAGCGGCACGTCGTCGTTTACCGCCATTTTTATTTCATTACATCGATGGCGGGGCGTATGCCGAATATACCTTAAAGCGTAATGTAGAAGATTTATCAAAAATAGCGTTGCGTCAACGTGTGCTGAATGACATGTCACAGCTGAGTCTAGAAACCCAACTGTTTAATGAAACCTTATCGATGCCTGTGGCTCTATCACCTGTGGGTTTAACAGGGATGTATGCACGCCGCGGCGAAGTTCAAGCAGCCGTGGCTGCAGATAAAAAGGGCATTCCGTTTACGCTGTCTACAGTTTCTGTATGTCCAATTGAAGAGGTGGCGCCAGCGATTCAGCGTCCCATGTGGTTTCAGTTATATGTGCTACGTGACCGTGGCTTTATGAAAAATGCTTTAGAACGTGCCAAAGCAGCTGGCTGTTCAACTCTGGTGTTTACCGTGGATATGCCTGTTCCGGGCGCGCGTTACCGTGATGCGCACTCGGGGATGAGTGGTCCAAATGCAGCCATGCGTCGTTATATGCAGTCGTGTTTCCACCCACACTGGGCGTGGAATGTGGGGTTGTTAGGTCGTCCGCATGACTTGGGGAATATTTCTAAATACTTGGGTAAACCAACAGGTTTGGAAGATTATATCGGCTGGTTGGGCAATAACTTTGACCCATCAATTTCATGGAAAGACCTTGAGTGGATTCGTGAATTTTGGGATGGCCCGATGGTCATTAAAGGCATACTTGACCCTGAAGATGCCAAAGATGCAGTGCGTTTTGGTGCAGATGGCATTGTGGTGTCAAACCATGGTGGCCGTCAGCTCGATGGGGTTTTATCATCAGCGCGTGCATTACCGCCAATTGCAGATGCAGTAAAAGGCGATATTAAAATCCTTGCGGACTCTGGTATTCGAAATGGTTTAGATGTGGTGCGTATGCTGGCTTTGGGTGCAGATACCTGTATGCTCGGTCGTGCCTTTGTTTATGCGCTCGGTGCAGCAGGTGGTGAAGGTGTTTCCAATCTTTTAGAACTGATTGATAAAGAAATGCGTGTTGCGATGACGTTAACAGGTGCAAAAACCATTGCGGATATTACATCTGATTGTTTGGTGAAGTTAGAGAAAGAGTTGGCTGGGTGATTTGTTGAATAGGTCTCTTGGGAAAGTTATTCGTTATCAAAAAAAATTAAAAAATGAAAGTTCCCTCTCCTTGTAGGAGAGGGTTAGGGAGAGGTATTTATTGATTAATTCTCCTAACCCTCTTGTGTAGTATTGCTACTCATCCCAAAGGGAGAAGGGATATTCATTATAGATTTTAATAACAATGACTAAAAACTTTTGATATGTGCAAATAAACCTACGTTGTTTAAATTATTTAAATCAATATTTTTTTATTGCATAACAATGCAATTCCTCTTTAGCGAGGAGAGAAAATAATGAAAATGGAAAATTCTACGAGCATGCAAACTCAATCATTACAAACCATTCAAAACCTCATCAACATCGTCGGTAAGCAACACGTTTTAACTGAAGATAAAGACACACGTTTATACCGCCAAGGTCGCCGTTACGGTGCAGGAAAAGTATTGGCTGTAGTTACACCGGGCTCTTTGCTTGAGCAATGGCAAGTGCTGCAAGCGGCTGTGGATGCAAATTGTATTGTGATTATGCAAGCCGCCAATACAGGTCTGACAGGTGGTTCAACGCCGTTTGGTGATGACTATGACCGTCCTGTGGTGCTGATAAGTACACGTCGTTTGGTTGGCATCCAAGTGATTAATGAAGGCAAGCAAGTGATTTGTCTACCGGGTGCGACATTAGACAAACTTGAAAAAGATTTGCTGCCATATAATCGTGAACCTCATTCGGTGATTGGTTCTTCGTGTATTGGGGCATCGGTTTTGGGCGGCGTATGCAATAACTCAGGGGGTGCTTTGGTACGCCGCGGTCCTGCCTATACAGAGCTTGCACTGTATGCACAAGTGAATGAGTCAGGTGAGTTAGAGTTGGTCAATCATCTAGGTGTCCATCTTGGCAATACGCCTGAAGAAATCCTCACAGCGCTGGAAAATAAAAATTATCAAATCAATGACATTGTGAATAATTCAAGTTGCTGTGCATCAGATCAACGCTACTCACATGATGTTAAACAAGTCGATGAAAATACACCTGCACGTTTTAATGCAGATCCGAGTCGACTATTTGAAGCATCAGGTTCAGCAGGTAAGGTCTGCGTCTTTGCAGTACGCTTAGATACCTTTGAAAAAATTCCTAGTCAGGTGTTTTATGTGGGAACCAATTCGCAAGATGACTTAACAGAAATTCGTCGTTTTCTATTAAAAGATCTTGCACGCCTCCCGATTGCGGGTGAGTACATTCATCGCGTGGCATACGATATTGGGGCTGAATATGGAAAAGATTCTTTTGTATTTATTGAAAAATTTGGCACTGCAAAAGTTCCTGCTGCATATGCTATGAAAGATAAAGTCGATGGCTATTTAGAAAAACTGGGCTTGCGAGGTTTGTCGGATAAAGTTTTACAACTCGTCACTAAATTTATGCCGAATCATCTGCCAAAACGTATGAATGAATTTCGTGATTTATATGAACATCATTTGATGATTCGTATTGAAAATCAGGATGTTGATCAAGTTGATGCGTATTTAAAAACGTATTTTTTAGATAAAACCTCAGGCAATTATTTTAAATGTACGGATGAAGAAGGTCGTAAGGCATTTTTACATCGCTTTGCGGTGGCGGGTGCCGCCATTCGTTATCGTGATACGCATCGTTCAGAAGTGGAAGACATTGTTGCACTGGATATTGCATTACGTCGCAATGATCGTGAATGGGTGGAAACTTTGCCGAAAGCCATGGATGAGCAAATTATCCATAAACTCTATTATGGTCATTTCCTCTGCCATGTGTTTCATCAAGATTATATTGTGAAAAAAGGTGTAGATCCTTTGGCAATGGAACATGCAATGTGGCATTTACTCGATGATCGTGGCGCTGAATATCCTGCGGAACACAATGTTGGGCATTTGTATGTGGCGAAGCCTGCATTAAAAAATCATTATCAAAAGCTAGATCCGACCAATAGCTTTAATGTCGGAATTGGACAAACCAGCAAGCTAAAACATTGGAAATAATGCTTTTAAAAACAACATGCCGTGATGTGAAACTTCACGGCTTTTTTTATGGCTCGAGGATTTATATATCAGGAGGTATTGACCATAAATGCGAAGAATATTTTCTAAATTGTCATCCCAAAATATAAAAAAACCGCTAAAGTGTTATGCAACAAGTTGCAAAGCCAAAATAAGGATTCAGCATGACAACGACTAGCTATGCAAATATTTTAAAGCCTTTACATTTGGGTTTTACCACGATTAAAAACCGTGTCGTGATGGGGTCCATGCATAGTGGGCTGGAAGATCGTTTTTATAATTATCCTAAGTTTGCGGCTTATTTTGGTGAGCGTGCGAAAGGTGGTGTCGGCCTGATTATTACAGGCGGTATTTCGCCAAACCGTCAAGGTTGGCTGTTACCTGCTGGCGGTACCATGAATACTTTAGGTGATATTGCTCCGCATCGCTTGGTGACCCATGCAGTACATAAACATGGTGCCAAAATTTTAATGCAAATCTTGCATGCTGGGCGTTATGGCTATCAGCCTTTTGCAGTGTCAGCAAGTCCGATTAAATCTCCGATTTCACCTTTTAAACCACGTCAATTAACGGACAAACAAATTCTTTCAACCATTGATGATTATGTCAAAACGGCAAGCCTTGCACATAAGGCCGGCTATGATGGTGTTGAAATCATGGGTTCAGAAGGCTACTTGCTGAATCAGTTTTTAAGCCGTCATGTCAACCAACGGACAGACCGTTGGGGCGGTGAAATTGAAAATCGTATGCGCCTTGCGGTTGATATTGTGAAATCAATACGTGCTGAAGTGGGTGAGAAATTTATTATCTGCTTCCGTTTGTCATTGCTTGATTTGGTTCATGATGGGAACACCATGGCAGAAGTCATTACTGTTGCTAAAGCATTGGAAGCAGCAGGTGTGACGTTGCTGAACACGGGGATTGGCTGGCATGAAGCACGTATTCCGACAATTGTGACCTCAGTGCCTCGAGCAGCGTTTGTGGACTATACCGCTGAAGTCAAAAAACATGTTGCGATCCCTGTCATTGCGTCCAACCGTATCAATATGCCAGATACAGCTGAAGAAATTTTGGCTTCAGGCAAGGCAGATATGGTGCAAATGGCGCGTCCATTCTTGGCAGACCCATTTTGGGTAAATAAAACGGCGACCAACCGTGTCGATGAAATCAATACCTGTATTGCCTGTAACCAAGCCTGTTTAGATCATACTTTTAAAAATCAGCGTGCGACGTGTTTGGTCAACCCACGAGCGGCATATGAAACTGAATTGGTTTATTTAAAGACCAAAAAACCGAAGCGTATTGCAGTCGTCGGTGGTGGCGTGGCAGGCATGTCTGCAGCTACGGTTGCGGCAAGCCGAGGCCATGCGGTGACATTATTTGAAGCTGGTGCAGAGGTGGGTGGTCAATTTAATTTGGCAAAAGTCATTCCCGGCAAAGAAGAATTTCATGAAACGATTCGCTACTTTAAAGTTCAAATCGAAAAAACGGGTGTGGATTTGCGTTTAAATACGCGTGTAAACCGTGAACAGCTTGAACGTGAAGGGTTTGAGGAAGTTGTTATTGCAACAGGTGTGGTTCCTCGCAGCTTAAAAATTGAAGGTAGTGATGCACCGAATGTCTTGTCTTATGCAGAAGTGCTGAAAGGCGCAGCTGTGGGCAATAAAGTTGCTGTGATTGGTGCAGGCGGCATTGGCTTTGATGTATCTGAATTTTTACTCAAACCACCACATCAGCCACAACCAATGCCTTTAGCGGATTGGCAGCGGGAGTGGGGTGTTGATCCAAATCCAAACTACATAACAGAAGGTGGTATGCAGGCTGCTGAGCTCGAACCTCCTGTTCGTGAAATCTACTTATTACAACGTAAAACAACTGCAATTGGTGCTGGGTTAGGTAAAACATCAGGCTGGGTACATCGTGCACAATTAAAGAAAAATGCGGTTCGTATGCTGCGTGGTGTTCAATACAAAGCCATTACTGATGAAGGTCTTTGGGTTGAATATGAAGGGCATGATCAATTATTACGTGTAGATACGATTGTCGTTTGTGCAGGTCAGGAATCGGTAAAGCATTTGATGCCAGAACAGGGTGAGAAAACCCTTGCCAATTACCATATTATTGGTGGCGCAAAACTAGCAGCAGAGTTAGATGCAAAACGCGCAATACGTGAAGGTGCGGAGCTTGCGGCTAAACTTTAAGGATTTGGCGAAACAATATTCATTTGAAAGGTTTAGTTGTAATTTTTACTTGTCAGATGAGTAAAACCTCCGTATTATGGCGCACATGGAAGCGTGGCAGAGCGGTTTAATGCACCGGTCTTGAAAACCGACGAGGGCGCGAGTCCTCCGTGAGTTCGAATCTCACCGCTTCCGCCAAATTCAAAAAAGCCCCTGTAGTGATACAGGGGCTTTTTTTTGTTTTAGATTTTAATTTGAGACGGCAACCTTACTTACTAGTATTTTTAAGGACTGTTAAAAATGAATATAAGACTTAAAATTCAGGTCAGATATTAATGCAACGGTTGTCAAAGGTAGAATTAAAAGTAAGAGAAAAGAATGTTTATAGATTGATAGTGTAGAATTTATTTTTAATGGCCTATTTATTTAAATCTTTCACAAGCATTGGGCAGAGCTATGATCGCTTATTTTGAAAAAATATCAATTGTATTTTATTTGATCAATTGTTTTGAAGTGTTAGCAAGGCTTGGCAAGAGAATTGAAAGTGCTATATTTAAATCACGGTAGGTCATAAAACGACGCTACCAATAAGTTGGACGGATCAATGACAGCTCGTTGAGTTTCGTAATATTTTAGTCTTAAGATATTGCAGACAATAAATCAGCACTAGCCTTCCAACATAGAGCCCGCAGCGATGCGGGCTTTTTAATGCCTTTTTACATTTGAAAATATAGTGCTTTTGTCAAACAATAATTAAATAGTCAACCAATGTTATTGATATATAGTTACTAAAGTAAAATAAGTTTACATTGCCATGAAATCTAACATTTACAAAGCAAGTTGTTGTGTAAAGATGTGATATAAAAAATGCAATTATTAAAACAAGTAGAGACATTACCATGACACAGATGATTGACATAAAGGTAAAGGACCAATTTAGTCAGGTTTATGAAGCACAAGCTTTGGTGCGTAATCCTTCAGAAGAAGATTCAAGAGGGCTGTTTCATCGCATTGAACATATCATTATTGCAGGTGAAATCATCCTACCCAGTATCGAACTACTTTTTGAAAGTCAAAAATCGGACAGTATTTACAAGCTTTTAGAAGCTTAAATTGAATGAATAAAAAAAACTCACCTTATGGTGAGTTTTTTATTTTTAGAGATTGAAATTTAAGCTGTTTGATCTGCTTTAAATTGATTCAAAATATAAGAGAGTAACTGATAGCGCGTCATCGGATTGCTAGAAGACAATTCAACGTCTTGTTTACGCACTTGGATTTCTTGAGTTAAAACCCCAGCTTGAAAACGTTGCACGATCATATGATCTTTTGATACATCATGGTCGGTCAGCACTAGTTTTGGTCCAAGGTGCAGATGTCCAATCGCATCTAGACATTGTTCAAGGCTGCTATATAGGTTGAAAAGGATGAGTGCCTGATCATTAGAATAATTGGCTAAATTCATTTTTATTATCCATGGTCAAAAATTATTGAGCAGGAATAGTGTATATGAATTGAGCAATAATAATCTGTATGGATTATTTTTCATTTAATGTTTATCTAGGTGACTTTGGTTAAATCATTGAGACAGCATAAATCTTTATGAAAAATAAGTTGGAATTCGCTTTAAATTAAAGAGGCTTGAATACAAGCGGGACATCATAACGGGCAAATTCTTCAATGATACTGCTTAAAACCAATTGAGCTTGTGGCTCAGCTGCTGTAAAGGTGAGTTCTTGGTTCGTTTGGCTGTTGAAGCACTCGACTTGTTCTATACGCCAAATCGTTTCAATGGCTGTATTTTGAATGACCACACGTCTAGGCTGTAATTCATCACTAATTTTTCGTGGCATGACATAGGTAATGGCCAATTGAACATTAGGCAATTCGTCTTGTGAGGTTAAGAAGGTAAATACCCAATTGCCAATTTTGCTGAGTTGCATTGGATTATCGAAAGAATCAAATTCTAAACAAAATTGTTGTGACATTGACATGCTCAAACGCTGGGAGGTCGGTTTAATTCTTGCGATTTTTTACTGTTGATTGACATTAGGGGAAGGTCGTATAAAACAGCAGTTAAAACCATAAAAGAAATAAGTGAATCGATAAAGTTAATAAAATTCAATTTCTTATATTGATATGTGTGAAGAATTACTCACCTCATTAAGTTGTTTTTTGAATGAGAAGTGAGGAAAAGTCTCTAAGTTAAACCAGTTGTTGCAGATTTTTTAGACTGTAATTAATTTGCTGTAATGCATGTTGTAAGAGTTTAGGTTGAATATTGGATTCATTTAGACAGGTGATCCATTGCATCTGACAGGCTTTTAATTCTGCAATGTCCGTGGCCTGTTGAATATTAAGCATTAATTTTTTTGCCATCAGCCCACAATAACGCTGTAAGTAACTGCACATAAAATTCTGTAACTCATCAAAATCGTGCTCGATGAAATCAATGATTTGTTCTGCTAATACAGAGGTGTTTGTAGTCGTGGTTTCAGGTGTGGCTTGTTTGAGTTGATGGGGTGTAGAGCCCATCGCATCCATTGGGAGGGTGTTCGTCAGTTCGTACTGTGAATGAATCTGAGGAACTTCCATCGTAGGCATTGAAACTTCATTAAAAGTCACATGTTCTTGCGCTGTGAGATCAGATGCAGGGCTAAGGTTATTGAGATCGGACGTATTGCTAGGCGCTATTTTAGGTGTATTAAAAGCAGAAAAATCGGATTTTTGAAGGCGTTGATGATCATGTGTTGTAATTGGCTGAATCAGCCCAAGTTCCATAAGTTGCTCGAGCAAGGACACTTCAGCAATCCGCTGCTGATAATGCACTGGCATTTGGTTAAAGTCATCACTACCGATTAAGAGTAGCAGACGACGTTGTCTAGCATTTAATGCGAGCTGTCGGTCTTTTAAAGTTTGAAAACCCAGCTCAGTTTTTTGATAGTTGAACATGCCTTAATTCCATAGCTCAAAAGAATTAAGGCAATCCTATGCAGTGATAATGACAGTAATATTAAGAAAATATTAAACAATCAATGATTTATAGAGTAATGACAGCAGAGTTTTCTAAAGCTTTGCGTAAATATGGGTCTAAGTCATCTTGACGTAATAGCCATTGCACATAGTCCGCAGGTAATTCTGCAATTGCGGTACCACGGTGTTTACCAAAATTAATACTGCGTGGAATGCGAGCATCTTCCGAAGCTTCGTATAATTCTTCGATGCTGTTGATTTTTAAGTGATGCACAATATGCATCAAAATATTGGCAGTTAAAATAATATCCATATCTGCGCGGTGAGCTTTACGGATCATTTCACGGGCTTTTTCACTGCCTTTGGTGATCATATATATCAAGGCAGAAATATTATGCGCTTCTGCATCAGGCCATACTCGACGAGCTAGCGCAAGGGTACAAATGGCTTTGATTTTTGAACTATCTACACCGCATTTTTCGAGCGCTCGAATATCGTAGTCGATATTATGCCCAATGATATATGTCGTCTCTGATGGGAGTTCAAAACTGCTGTAGTGGGGCTGACCTTCAAGATCTGATTCTAAAATATGATGTACAGCCATTGCTGCAAAAGAAATTGCTTCATCACAACGATAAAGTTGATCAAAAATTTTAGATTTATCTAGGGTAATTTTGGCATCTGCCACCTGAATTGGAGCATAGGCAATCTCGATGGGTTGTCCATTTAGTGTATGGGTTTCTGTGTCGAGAATGATGGCTTGCATGTCCAGTTCCAGCATGTTGAATAATGTTTATGAATGTACATGATCACATCCACACTGACAAACCCATGCTGTGATTATTTGTAGGAATATTATGAAGATGGCTGCGCAGTGTTTAAATAATCTGCTTTTATCGCATCTGCCGAAATAAAACTTTAGAGTGGGATAAAGCTAAACCATCTTCTAAATCGACTTATTTTAAAGGCTTTTGTCCATCGTGATATCCAAAAATGTCGCTAAGTGGATTAAGCACTAGAGTATGTTCACGATCAATGGCATGGTGGTTTTTCGGCTTTACTTTTGTGCATATGTTTGTGTAGTTGGCAGGGGGTACAGCATTTTTGTTGATTTTACATTTTGCTTTAACCTCCGAAAAATAGCCCAATCTGTATCCAATGATCAGAAATATAAGTTCAGCCATTTTTCTGAGATCGGGGTGGCTGATGTATTTGAATGCTATTAATACATATCGAGCTAAAACAAAGTTTTAGTTCTATATTAATTTGATCAATTAAAATAAGAGTAATTGCTTAAAAATTAGGCTTGAACAAAAGTTTGTTCCATGTATTTAATGATTCATCTTCAATGAAAAATTGACTTTAAAACAACAAACAAAAGGATCATGGAATGAAAATGCTGCGTTTAACGGTTTTTGTCAGCAGTGCGCTATTTTAGCAGCCTGCGGTAATGATAGTAATGACCAACAATTTAGTAATCCTGAAACAAACGCTGATCTCAATCAGATCAAAAATCCAGTGGTAACTACAACAGCCTATAGTCAAGACAATATGCCTGCTGTGAGTGCAGACAGCCGATTGATGACCTATAAAATGCTAGGAGTAGATGGCAAAGTTGTTCAAGCCACAGCCTTAGTCTTTACCCCAAAAACAGTTGCTCCGGCAGGTGGTTGGAAAATTGTGGCTTGGGCACATGGAACGACAGGTGTGGCTGATAAATGCGCTCCGAGCCGAAAAGGTTTGCAAGGTATGAATACTTATTGCAAATGTTATTGGCAAAGGGTTATGTCGTTGTGGCACCCGATTATGAGGGATTAGGGGAACCTAGTGGGCGTGAAAACCATCCTTATCTGAATCTAAAAAGTGAAGCCTTTTCGATTACCGATGCCGTTGTCGCAGCTCGAAGTTACTTAACCAGCCAAGGTAAAACGGTGTCGAAGGATTGGCTTTCGATCGGACATTCTCAAGGTGGTCAAGCCGTATTAGGTGCAGCTGAATTCGCATCGCGTGCTAACTTAAACTATAAGGGAACGATTGCCATAGCACCTGCAAATAATCTTGCGCTCATTCTTGACGCAGGCGAGAAGTTAGCTGTAGGTAAACCTGCAACCGTGCAAAGTATGATTTATGCACCTTTAGACAGTTTTACTGCGCAGATTATTGCGGGTATGCAAGGGCATAAAAACAGTGTGGATTATTCAAAAGTATTTAGTGGACATCTGGCTGCGATTGCACCTCAGGCTGAAACAGTGTGTTCAGGCGAGTTAACTACGCTAATTCAAGATGACATGCTCAGTTATGCGAGTCAGAACACGACTTTGGATAACTATGGCCGCACGCAGTCTGATTTCTTAACTTTAAAGCCAATCCAAAACTTTATGAGTGAAGGTTCACAGCCTTTAACGACAGCGGTGAAAACGCCGATCATCATTTATCAAGGTAAAGCCGATCAGACCATTCCAGCAGATGCGACTAAATTTATGATTAGCCTTGCTAAGCCGGGAACATCGATTGACTATCGTGAGCAAGCGACAGCAGATCATATTAGTATTTATACCGATAATCTGGCAAATTTTGTGCAAGATGTAGAGACTCTCATGCCAAATCAATAAGTTGATTTGACTTAAATAGTGCTCGTGCAGATTCAACATGGGCATTATTTATTTAAAAACAGCACAAACTTCCCTCTCTCATTTCTAAAACTTCATGCTACAATACGCGCCAATCTTAGCACGGCTTAAAAGCCCTAATTTAATAGGACCTCGCTAATGTTTGCCAACACCTCTATTGCTCAATTTGACCCTGAATTAGCTCAAGCGATCTCGAATGAAGATGCTCGCCAAGAAGCGCACATTGAGTTAATCGCTTCAGAAAACTACTGTTCACCTGCAGTAATGGAAGCTCAAGGTTCAAAACTTACTAACAAATATGCAGAAGGCTACCCTGGTAAACGCTACTACGGCGGTTGCGAGTATGTAGACGTGATCGAACAATTGGCCATTGACCGTGCTAAAGAATTGTTTGGTGCTGATTATGCAAACGTTCAACCACACGCTGGTTCACAAGCAAACTCTGCAGTTTACCTTGCGCTACTTAACCCAGGCGATACAGTTTTAGGTATGAGCTTGGCTCACGGTGGTCACTTGACTCACGGTGCTAAAGTTAGCTTCTCTGGTAAAACTTACAACGCAATTCAATACGGTTTGAACCCAGAAACTGGCGAAATCGACTATGAAGAAGTTGAACGTTTAGCTGAAGAACACAAGCCAAAAATGATCGTGGCTGGTTTCTCTGCGTATAGCCAAGTTGTTGATTGGCAACGTTTCCGAGATATCGCGGACAAAGTTGGTGCTTACTTATTCGTAGATATGGCTCACGTAGCTGGTCTTGTTGCTGCTGGTGTTTACCCAAGCCCAGTACAAATTGCTGACGTAACAACAACGACTACTCATAAAACACTTCGTGGTCCACGTTCTGGTTTAATCCTTGCGAAAGCAAACGAAGAAATCGAGAAAAAATTACAATCAGCTGTATTCCCAGGTAACCAAGGTGGTCCTTTAGTTCACGCTGTAGCGGCTAAAGCGATCTGCTTCAAAGAAGCAATGGCGCCTGAATATAAAGCTTACCAACAACAAGTTGTTAAGAATGCGCAAGCAATGGCTGAAGTTCTAATCGAACGTGGTTATGATGTTGTTTCTGGCGGTACTAAGAACCATTTGTTCTTATTATCTTTAATTAAACAAGACATTACTGGTAAAGATGCCGATGCTTGGTTAGGTGCTGCTCACATTACTGTGAACAAAAACTCAGTACCAAACGATCCACGTTCTCCATTCGTGACTTCTGGTATCCGGATCGGTACTCCTGCTGTAACAACACGTGGTTTTGGCGAAGCTGAAGTACGTGACCTTGCAGGCTGGATCGCTGACGTTCTAGACAGCAAAGGTGACGAAGCTGTGATTGCTGCAGTGAAAGAAAAAGTTGCTGCTGTTTGCGCTAAATTCCCAGTTTACGCAAAATAAAACAGACTTGAGAAAAGCCCCCTCAAGGGGGCTTTTTTTATGTCATCAGAAAAATTCAAAAGTTATCTAAACATTTATATTTCTGATATAACGGAATAAGAGATAACAAAAAATTTGCCCATCGCTATAGATCTGTTGGCAAGGTCGCAAAGGAACTTTATATGAAAAAACCCAATATTATTCTTTCAGAACAAGATTTACATCGCTTAGAAACCATGTTGGAGCATCAGTCTAAGTTGACGCCGACGATGGAGCATTTGGAAGATGAGATGGCGCGCGCTGAAGTGGTTGCTCCACAAGATGTCCCTGCCAATGTGGTGAGTATGAATGCCAAAGTTCTCATTAACATTGCACCTGCGACAGAAGCAACCGAAATTACACTGGTCTATCCACATGATTTTCGTGGCGATAAAGGTCAAGTCAATGTTTTGGCTCCAGTGGGCGCTGCCATTTTAGGTTTGGCTGAAGGGCAGGAAATAGAATGGCCGCAGCCTGATGGTCATACCATGAAAGTCAAAATCATTAAAGTGCTCTATCAACCTGAGCGTGAAGGGAATTATCTATAATTCCGCTGTGATATACAGATAAAATCCGCACACAAAGCCATCGATACCGATGGCTTTTTTATTTTTTCTTTATTGCATTTTTAGATATGAAATGTGTAAATGTTGTTAAGCAGATTTCATTACAACCATAGCAGTTTAACTTGGGAAAACTGTCAAATAATTGACAGAGTCATGGGCACGAAGTCGGCACACTTTATTTCAACAACACCATCGTTGCTTAATAATTTGAAGAATAAGGTAGAGCCCTATGACACAATTAGAATCGAATCATTACAATCCAGACTATCAATATCAGCATATTGAAGTAAAACCTGTGACCGGTCGTATTGGTGCCGAAATTTCTGGCATTCAGTTGTCTGGAAATTTAGACAAAAGCGTGGTCGATGAATTTAATCATGCATTATTAAAATATAAAGTTGTATTTGTGCGTGGGCAGCAAGATCTCACCGATTTAGAACAAGAAGCCTTTGCACGACTTTTAGGTAATCCGTTGAATCACCCAAGTGTGCCACTCAAAGATGGTACAGCACATACTTTGTCAATTGACTCACGTGGTGGGCGTGCAGACTCGTGGCATACCGATATTACGTTTTTGCCCAATTATCCTAAAGCCACAATTTTAAGAAATGTAGTTGCACCTGAACATGGTGGCGATACGGTTTGGGCCAATACCGTGACCGCTTATGAAGATTTAAGTCCTGAGCTGCAAAAGTTGGCGGAACAATTACGCGCGGTGCATAGCAACAGTTATGACTATGCGGCGCCGAAAGGTCAGTACAATGAAGAAGGTCGCCATTTATTCCGTACTGCAGTAGAAGTGGAAACTGAGCATCCTTTGGTGCGTGTACATCCTGAAACAGGTGAAAAAAGTTTGGTGTTGGGTCACTTCTTTAAACGCTTCAGTGGATACAGTCCGGCACAGTCACGACGATTATTTGAACTCTTTCAAGAGCAAATCGTGCAATGGGAAAATATTGTGCGTTGGCGCTGGGCGGTTGGTGATGTTGCAATTTGGGATAATCGTGCGACGCAGCACCGTGCCATCAATGACTATGGCGATGAGCTACGTATCGCCTCACGTGTCACTATCGAGGGCGATGTGCCTGTCGATGTAAATGGTCAGCCGAGTACTGTACTGAAAAATATTCAAAACACCGACATTTCAAACTTCCGTTCTGAAGCAGGCCGTATTTATGAGAAAGCATCTTAAGTATGAGAGCGTCATTTAAAACAGCATAAAAACAGATAAATAATGCGAAAAACAATGGTTTTACATTTTTCAGCACTTGCCTAAGATCAATGAGATCTTAGGCATTTTTTTATAGACGTGAGCGATCAAAAGAACACAGCCCAACAGCATTTGTTGCAAATTTTGCGTAATGAAGACATCTTTCAGGGCTTTAGCGATCAGACTTTAGAACAGCTTGTGCAACAGGTGAAATATTCACGATTTCATTCACAGCAGCACATCTTAAAACAACAACAAATCGTGCAAGATATTTATATTTTGCTTTCAGGTATGCTACAAATTGGTTGGTTGCAAAATAATGGTGAATTGATTGTAAATGACTATATCCGTCGCCAGTCGGTATTTAATTTTGTCGCACTCTTACAACAAAAGCCTTTGAATTATGATTATTTTGCTGCGACACACGTCGAGGTGGCAATCATTTCTGGAACAAGGTTTTTAGCAGTTTTACAGCGTGATCCGAAGGCGCTTTGGAATGTCGTGCAATCTCTCAGTCGACGCATGTATTTGATGTTTGAGCATAATCGTTATTTGCGAACGGCAACGCTAGAGCAGCGTATTGCTAGACATTTGATTCGACTCTATGAGCAATATGGATGTCGGCAGGAAATTCCCCTGAAACTCAGTCAGCAGGAATTTGCAGAGTCTTTTAATATTTCACGCCAAACGTTGAATAAACATCTGCAGCAATTTGTCCAAACACAAGTGATCGCGTGGAATTATGGACAAATCGTGATCTTGGATCTTGATCGTTTAAGGCGAATGAGTGAACTTGATGAATAACTGGATTTAAAATTTGACGAGAAGCCATAATCGCAAATGGCTTCATTGATCTTACATAGATTAGTGCTTACTGATTTTATCCAAATAACCCATCATAAAAGCAGAAAAAACAAAGGTTAAATGCATGATGATGTACCACATGATTTTGTCATTGGGGATGTTTTTCGCATCCATAAAAATGCGTAATAAATGAATCGAAGAAATTGCCACGATTGATGCTGCAACTTTGAGTTTTAATGAATTGGCATCCATGGTGCCGAGCCAGTTCAAGCGATTGGTCGATTCATTAATTTTTAATTGCGAAACAAAGTTTTCATAGCCTGAAAACATCACCATCACAATCAGTCCGCCCACCATAGTCATATCGACCAAAGAGAGAATGACTAAAATCAGGTCAGCTTCTGAATATTCTAAAATATGCGGAAGGACATGAATGACTTCTTGGAAAAATTTAATCGCGAGCAGTAGCAGTGCAAAGGATAAACCAAAGTACACGGGAGCCAGAATCCAACGTGCTGCATACATTGTGTTATGGAAAAAACGTTCCATTTAAGCCTCTAAATTTATTGATCTAATATTTGGTTCTAAAGTATATGGATTAAATTTTACGATAATTTTGATAATAATTCATGTAGAGTCAGTTGTTTAATTTAAATCTAGATTGAATCTTTGGGTATCTTAAGCTTGAATTCATCTGTGTAGGTCATCATATCCATTCAAATGATGCTGTATGGCTGCTTTGGCGGATCTATAGGCAACGGTTGAATTTGATGGCGAAATTTGACTGATGAAATAGATGTATTTTTTGCAAAATACTACAAGACTTTTATGGCAAAACTTATAGTATAAAAATGATTTTATTGAGTTTAATTGGCTATGTCACAAATTGATGTATTGGTGCCGTTAAAGGATATTACGGTAGATCGGGCGGAAGTGCTTTCGATTAAGCGGAATGACCTTGTGCCATTACTGACCGATCAATATCGTCTTAATCATTATGCTGATCAATTAATTCAAGCACAGTCGGTGCTGCTAGATGGTGTTGACCCTCAGTTGACGAAACAACTTAGTCAAACCATTGAGCAGTTGATTCAAGCTTTAGCCAATTCAAAAAAATATTTAAAAACACGCAAATTTAATGCCCTGCAAAAATGGTTAGGCATCGATTTGGAATATGGGTCCGGACAAGTTGAATATTACAAAAATCTAGATCAATTACTTGATCGGGCAAATCATCTGAGCCAAAAGTTACAGTTAGAAATTCAAAAGTCCCAAGCACGTTTTAATCAATTGCAAGGCTTACGTGAGCAAATGGCGCGCTATATCGTCGCGGCTGAAGAGTTCTTGGTGGAATACCCACAGTTTGTGAAAAATCAGCATCCGCTTGACAACTTTGCAGAACGTTTATCGAAAAAGGTGAATACGTTGCAAACCTTACAAGCCAGTAATGATATTGCAATTACGCAAATGCAGCTTTCTCAGCAGCTTTCTTTTGGATTATTAGATCGATATAAGGAAGCTCAGCAGGTGTTGATTCCAGCATGGCAATATCATGTGAAACAAAGTCTTCAAAGTAACTCGACAAGTTCATTGGAAAAGCTTGATAATAGCCGTGAAAATTTGATTAAAACTTTAAAAAAATCATTAGAGAATTCCTCTAAGTCTTAGAAATATAAGGTGAGTTATGACCGATTTAGATGCCAAAAATTTACCCGTTGAAGTAAGCAAAGAATTGACTGAAGAAAAATTTCAGCAACTCAATTTGCAGGAAATTGGCTTACAAACTTCCGATTTTCACGAAGTCGAAGCTGCACGTAAGGAATTGGCAGATTTAAGTCATAATAGTGTTGCCGAATATGGTAAAAACATTGCCACCAAGACGTCGACCTATACCGATGAATTATTAAATTTGGTGCAAAATAAAGATCTAGATGCGACAGGTCAAAAGCTCAATCAGGTGGTACAAGTCGCACAGCAACTAAATACCACGAGCATTTTAAATAAATCGAAAAGCTCAGGATTTTTTGGTGGTTTACTGAGTAAATTTAAAGGTGCCAAGCAAAGTTTTGATCAGCACTTTAATACCACCAAAGAGCAAATTGATGCGTTGGTCAAAGAAATTGAGACTTCGCAAAATGGCTTAAAAGCGCGTGTAAATACATTAGATAAAATGTTTGAAGGCGTGCAAGACGAATATAAACAATTAGGGGTGTATATCGCCGCAGGTAAGTTGAAAGAGCAAGAAATTCAACAGGAAATTGCAAGCTTAACCACTCAAGTTCAAGATCAAACCACTACGCAAAAAATCTATGACCTCAATCATTTGGCAAATAATCTTGAAAAACGTGTGAGTGATTTACAGATCTTGCAACAGTCTGCCATGCAGACCTTGCCGATGATTCGCATTATTCAATCCAACAATTTGATGTTGGTCGATAAGTTTTATGCAATTAAAAACATCACATTACCGGCTTGGAAAAACCAAATTAGCTTGGCGATTTCATTGCAAGAACAAAAGAACAGCGTGCAATTGGCAAATAGCATTGATGATGCGACCAATGACCTGTTAAAACGCAATGCAGATTTGTTGCATCAAAACTCTGTCGATACAGCAAAAGCCAATCAGCGTTCAGTGATTGATATCGAAACACTTGAACATGTGCAAAATACCCTCATTAAAACCGTTAATGATGTGATTCAAATTCAGAAAGAAGGTGTACAAAAGCGTGAAGAAGCGACGACACGTATTCGTGCCTTACAAAACAATTTGAATCATTTAGTAATTGAATCGAGTGGTTCAAACCCTTCTTCATAAACGGTGAGGGAGGTGAAAATATAATCTAAAGGAGTATGTCTTTGCCTCCCATTGATGAATATGCGCTAAATCCGCAGCAACTGGAAACAGGGCTTCAAACCATTAAGAAGCGTCAGCGCAATTTGACGTTATTGACCTTAACCAGTGTTTCTGTGCTGATCGTTTCAGTTGTGATGTTGTTTATTCAGCATGATATGGTTTATAGCTTTTTTGGCCTAAGTTCTAGCGTACAGCAACTGCATATTCCCGTTAGTGCAGGTGATTTGACATATCAACTCGGTCAGTCTTCCGACTATTTTTTAAACTTTTTATCCTTTATTGGTTGGTTATTTCTCAAACTCATCGTTTCATTTATTGGCGCATTTTTCTTGGTTGGTTTTCTAAAAAAATTTCAATTTTTTAGAATTCGATTCCAATCTTTTGTATTGAAATTCGTCGGCTGGATTTTATCGTTTATTGTGCTTTGGTCAGGCTTAACCTATGTGCAATATGACCTTAATCATGATGATCGTGCAGCAGATCAAAGATTGGTACATTATGAAAAAAATATTCAGGAAAGCCAGCTGGCTTTCGAAATGGAAGATGCACAATTGGCAAAACCCGTGCAAGCCTATTTACTTGCACAAGCTGCTTTGATGCATAAGCCTGTAGATCGTGCGACAGCAATTCCTTTGGTGCAATCCTTAATCAATACCGAGCAACAAAATCCAGCAAAATTCCGTGAATACGGTTTTCAGCCTGAACAGCTCTGGGCGATGCAAAATCAGCTATTTGATAAAACCATGACACCGATGGCGCAAAGCGTGGAAAAACAAGTTCAGCAAGCCAATGTAGTAGAAGTTGTTGTACGTTGGGTGTTGATCGTCGTGATAGTACTCACGCTGATTTTGAGCTTAATTTTGTATCTGCTTTCTCAGCAGTTCAAATCACGGATTATTCGAATTGAGCAGGGACTTCATTAATAGGCCTATTTTCTTTTTACATCATTGCATTGCTCAGAATAAAAATCCCCATCACATAGTATGGGGATTTTTGATATTGGGTAGATTAACTTGCGCGATGAAAAAGTTGTCGAAGTTCCTGTGTAGA
The DNA here is from genome assembly GCF_013418475.1 of Acinetobacter sp. YH12140. Classification (NCBI taxonomy): domain Bacteria; kingdom Pseudomonadati; phylum Pseudomonadota; class Gammaproteobacteria; order Moraxellales; family Moraxellaceae; genus Acinetobacter; species Acinetobacter sp. YH12140. Next base: position 372,167 of record NZ_VPBZ01000003.1, on the reverse strand, counting down.
AAAAGTCTGATCATTTACTTCGCCATCCACAAGGTAAAAAGGAATGGGGTGTTGTCCCTTTGATTTTACATACTGTGTAATTTCATGCTGACGGTCTGCAATATCTTTATGTTGAATTGAGCGCAGTACTTTTGAGCCATCTAAACCAATGCCTTCAATAATGCTTTTTAAAACGTGAATATCAGCAATATTTTGACCGTGTGCAAATAATGCATGGAATAAGGCTTGAGTCAGGGCATATTGATCCAGAATATTGTCCAAGGCCAAAATAGCTTGATGAGCTAGTTGACTGTTTGGCATACGTTTCATGTGCTCAATATTGACAATCACATCTTCGCTATAAGCAGCAAACTTTGTCATTTCGAGTTTTCGATTTGCTGCACTTGCGCCATACTTATTGGTTAAATACTGCAGCACATCTAAGCCTTGTTCAGGAATTTCAGGAACGCGTTGAATCGGCAATAGCTCTACACGGGTTGCTGTATGTTCATTCCAGTTTTGTTTTAACTTTTGAAATGCGACATAACTCATGGGATAAACAATATCAAAGACAAATTCAATTTTCATTATTCTGCTCACTGTTGATTTTATACTTGTAGATCGATGGCTGATTGATGCAAGGGATTGATTATGGCTTTATTGATGGAACTCAAAAGCAGTCAAATCATCTGATATTTCATTTGATTTAAAGCCGACTTACTGAAATGAAACTTAAAGCTTTATAAAGGTTTTGTAATTGATCAGGTCGTGCGTATGTCTTGCATAGGCTTGGTGTAATTTCAATAAAAAAGAAAAAAATAAGGAATTTGTCACGATATATGTGTGCGAAATAAATCATTTTTATGTTAATATACGTCCATATGTTTATGATTTAGAAAGAAATTTAATCACTTGATTTGTAAAACCGATTAATTTTATAAAAACAAACCGTTTCACCTATTTAATGGTTTGTTCTATCATTCTCTCATCAAATAAATTTACTCCTCTGGAGACGTTAGCAATGTTAGATCAAAATACTTCTGCTCAATTAAAAACCTTACTTGAACGCCTTGAGGGCCCGATTGAAATCGTCGCGACTTTAAACGGCACGGACAAATCAGACAAAATTAAAGAATTGGTAACTGAAGTTGCTGCTTTATCTGATTTAGTGACTGCACGTTTTGACGGTAACAACAGCCGTGCGCCAAGCTTTGGTATTGCAAAAGCAGGTGAAACACCACGTGTATTCTTCGCAGGTCTACCAATGGGCCACGAGTTCACTTCTTTGATTTTGGCATTGTTACAAACCTCTGGTTATGCACCGAAAGTTTCTGACGAAGTACTGAATACCATTAAAGGTTTAGGTCTTAAAGCTGATTTTGATGTATTTGTATCACTAAGCTGCCATAACTGTCCTGACGTAGTTCAAGCACTAAACTTGATCGCAATTTACAACCCTGGCACAACTGCAACCATGATTGATGGTGCATTCTTCCAAGACGAAGTGGAAGAACGCAAAATCATGGCTGTACCAATGGTATTCCAAGACGGCAACCACATCGGTCAAGGTCGTATGACTTTGGAAGAAATCATTGCTAAATTAGACACCAACTCTGCTGCAAAAGATGCTGAAAAGCTAAATGCCAAAGAAGCCTTTGATGTCCTTGTGATTGGTGGTGGCCCTGCAGGTAATACTTCTGCAATCTATGCTGCACGTAAAGGTATCAAAACCGGTATCGTAGCTGAACGCATGGGCGGTCAGGTCATGGATACCATGGACATCGAAAACTTCACGTCGATTCAAAAGACTCAAGGTCCTAAGTTTGCTGCTGAAATGGAAGCACATGTACGTGAATACGGTGTGGACATCATGAACTTGCAACGTGTATCTGACATCAAAGGTGCAGATGAAACAGCCAATGGCTTGGTTGAAGTGACTTTAGAGAATGGTGCAAAACTTGAATCTAAAACAGTGATTCTTTCAACAGGTGCACGCTGGAGAGAAATGAACGTTCCGGGTGAACAAGAATACCGTACTCGTGGTGTTGCATACTGTCCACACTGTGACGGTCCATTGTTTAAAGGTAAACGTGTTGCAGTGATCGGTGGTGGTAACTCAGGTGTCGAAGCGGCGATTGACCTTGCTGGTATTGTAGAACATGTAACACTTGTTGAGTTTGATACTAAGCTTCGTGCTGACCAAGTCCTTCAAGACAAGTTAAATAGCTTACCGAACACCACTGTGATCATGAATGCATTGTCTACAGAAGTGGTCGGTGATGGTTCACAAGTGACTGCATTGAACTACAAAGACCGTGCAACTGATGAAATCAAAACGATTGAATTGGCTGGTATCTTTGTACAAATCGGTTTGTTACCAAACACTGATTTCTTAAAAGAAACAGCAGTTGAACTTTCAAACCGTGGTGAGATCGTAATTAACGAGCGCAACGAAACCAATGTGAAAGGTGTATTTGCTGCAGGTGACTGTACAACAGTACCGTACAAACAAATCATCATCGCAACAGGTGAAGGCGCGAAAGCATCATTGTCTGCTTTTGATTACATCATCCGTTCAGGTCAATAAAAGAAAGGCCAGTGTGTTTCGAGAAACACGCTGGCCGCGCTGAATGTTGTCATTAGAATATTATTTTTCTTAATATTCTCGTTTTACAGGAACTTTGGATGCTAACACCGGAGTTCCTTTTTTTTTGTCTGCAAAATTAGGATTCAAAAATGTCCCCACACATTTTGAACCCTATTCGTTGCCCAGCTATTTTTGTTTTACAACCTTATTTTTATACTTTCCCCAAGGTTGTTTCTCTATATAAAGTGGATTAAGCAAGTCTTACGCCAATCACACCATGCATTTAAGATTTAAATAAATTCAAACCCTTAAACTTCTCCAATAAATCAGTTTGGCTTTCGATATGCTCCGGATGCGGAATAATGCACTCAATCGGACAAACTGAAACACAAGTTTGGTGCTCATAGAAACCGACACATTCAGTACAACGTGCGACATCGATTTCATAAATCTTTGAGCCTTCATAAATGGCATCATTGGGACATTCAGGTAGACACATGTCACAATTGATGCATTTATCTGTAATCAACAAAGCCATAAATCGAACTCAAGCCTGATACGCTAAAGATGAAGCCGAAATATCTACGGTCGAGTTGGGTAAGTTACGAATCAGTAAGGCATAGCGCATATCCACATCGGCAGGTACAGGAATATCCACGATATGACCTGAACCTTTGGCATCGTCAATTAGATTACCTTTTTTATCTTTCATTTCAGTTAAAACGAAGGTGATGTTGCCTGAAGTGGTCATCAGTTCTAAAGAATCACCTACAACAAAACGGTTTTTCACTTCGATTTTAAGAGAATCGCCATTGCGTTCTAAAACTTCACCTACAAACTGTTGATGATCAAAACGTGAAGAGCCGGTTTCATAGTTCTGATATTCACTATGAACATGGCGGCGTAGAAAACCTTCGGTATAACCACGGTTCGCAAGGCCTTCAAGCTGAGACATGAGAGCAGGGTCAAACGGTTTACCAGAAAGGGCATCATCGATGGCTTTACGATAAATTTGAGCGGTACGCGCACAGTAGAAATAAGACTTGGTACGGCCTTCAATTTTTAAAGAATGAATGCCCATTTTGGTTAAACGGTCAACATGCTGTACAGCACGCAAATCTTTCGAGTTCATGAAATAAGTGCCATGTTCATCTTCTTCGGCAGCAAACATGTCTTCTTCATTGCGTTGTAATAAAACCGGCTCGCCGAATTGGTGTTGTTCTAGGGCGTGTTGCTCATCGGCATTTTTATTATTGCAGCATGATGATTCTTCAATTTGTGTGACTGGAATAACATCACCAGTTTCATCTTCAACTGCATCGTGAATTTTATAATCCCAACGGCATGCATTGGTACATGCACCTTGGTTTGCATCACGTTTATTCATATAGCCAGAAAGTAAGCAACGACCGGAGTAAGCCATACATAATGCACCGTGTACGAAAACTTCAATTTCCATATCAGGTACATTGTGTTTAATTTCTTCAATTTCTTCGATTGATAATTCACGTGACAGAATGACACGTGTCAGTCCCATATTTTTCCAAAATTTAACCGTTGCCCAGTTCACCGCATTGGCTTGTACAGACAAATGAATGGACACTTCTGGAAAATGTTCACGCACCATCATGATTAGACCGGGGTCAGACATGATCAGTGCATCAGGATTCATGGCAACCACAGGTTCAAGGTCACGGATGAAATTTTTCAGTTTTGAGTTATGCGGTTGGATGTTTACCACCACATAAAACTTTTTACCTAAAGCATGGGCTTCTTCAATGCCAATTTTTAAATTGTCATGGTCGAAAGCATTATTGCGTACACGTAAGCTATATCGCGGCTGACCTGCATACACGGCATCTGCGCCATAAGCAAAAGCGTAGCGCATGTTTTTCAATGAGCCAGCAGGTGAGAGGAGTTCGGTTACGTGTTGAATCGTCATGTCAATAAAGGCATAAAAAATTTATGGCTTTATTGTAGTGATCTAAAAAAAGGATTCAACCAAGTATTTTAGTTGGGTTTTCAAGATATTCCGTTTTCCAAATGTTTTAAAATTTGGCAATCATTGATTTGGCTGGTTTCATTACAACTGGCACGGAGCTTACTTAACTGTATTTTAAAATTTTCTAATTCTTTAATTTTTTCAGAAACTTGACGAATGTGATTATCAATTAATTCATTCACGGCATGACAGCTTTGTGTAGGTGATTGCTCAAGTTCAAGCAGGGTTTGAATCTCGGTGAGAGAAATATCGAGGTTTCGACAGCGCTTAATAAAAACCAAACGTTTGTACATTTCTTCATCATAATAGCGATAATTGTTGTCTGCGCGGAAGCTAGGTTTCAGCAGTTTTTTCTTTTCATAAAAGCGAATACTGTCAACGCTTACCCCAGATTTGGTGGACAATTCTTTAATCAAATAATGTTTTTGTACGCTCATGCTTGACCTTGGAGTGAGTCCATAGTTTTGAATAAGAATAATACAAATCCATTGATTTTTAAATTGGAGCACATTTATGGCATGTACATGTAGTCATGAGCCAGCACCAAGCAAACCCAACAGTAAATTTCGTATCGCGCTTTGGATCGCCTTAATCATTAACGCCATGATGTTTTTGGTGGAACTGATTGGCGGGGCTTATGCACATTCTTCTGCGCTTTGGGCGGACTCGTTAGATTTCTTTGGTGATGCTGTTAATTATGGGGTTTCATTAGCCGTGCTAGGCGCCAGTTTATATTGGCGTGCAACAGTTGCCTTGGTTAAAGGTTTTGTCATGGCAGCGTTTGGGATCGTAGTCATTGCCAAAGTGCTCTATGCCTATGCAAATGGGATCGCACCTGAACCGATCACCATGGGGGTGATTGGTATCTTGGCTTTAGCCGCTAATGTCATCTGTGCATACGTCTTATATGCCTTCCGTGAAGGTGACTCCAATATGCAATCCGTTTGGCTATGTAGCCGTAATGATGCGATTGGTAATGTCGCAGTGATCTTGGCTGCAGTCGGGGTGTTTGGTACAGGCAGTCTATGGCCAGATTTGATCGTGGCCGCAATCATGGCGATCTTAGGTTTAACGGGTGGTTATCAGGTGATTCGAAAAGCACTGCAAGAGCGTAAGCAAAAAGATATTCTGAGTACCCCTTGCTCTTAAAATACTTACTCTTAAATCCACCGTTAATGGCATTCATTTTATCCATGTTTTTAACGCAGATGAATAGTCGTTAAATCGCTAGTTGAAATTAAAATAGCAGTCAGTTTTATACGAAATTTTCCTGACTGCTAATTCGATAAATCATCTGAAATCAGACTGTATTTAATAGGGTGCTGAGGTTTTATCTACAGACTCCAATTAAGTTATGCTTTACAATAGCGCGCGAAAATCATGTTTAAAAATTAGGTTTTCTACCTTGAAAGCTTTATGTTTAGGCCCCATTGGTGCATCAGGTAAATTAAATGTCGAAAAAGCAAGACATCATTAACGTTGCGCTCCAACTCTTCAATTCTTATAGCTATAACTCGATTGGTATAGATCGAATTATTGGGGAATCGGGCGTTGCTAAAATGACGTTTTATAAATATTTCCCCTCTAAAGCCAAATTAATTGAAGAATGTCTCGTGATTCGAAATCTTAATTTACAGGAATCACTTGAAGCTGCTATTGCAGAATGTGATCCAGAAGACCATCTTTCGCATATTAAAACCATTTTTGCTTGGTACGATGCTTGGTTTCATACTGCAGATTTCAATGGTTGTATGTTTCAAAAAGCAGTAGAAGAAATATCTAAAGTTTATCCTTCGTCATTACAACCTGCGATTGACTATAAAGAGTGGCTCAAATCAAAATTAAGTACTGCCTTACAAAATCTGGGCATTCAGCAAACTGAACAACTCGCTGCATTTCTGAGTAGTATTTTGGATGGCATGACCATCCAAGCCCAAATTGACCCCAACCAAGTGCATTTAGCAGATTATTGGAAGCGAGTTGAAAACTTAATTCGTTTGGAATTGACCGCTTAAAATTTGCTTGTAGGCATCTAAGTTTTAAATCTAGCGACGACTTATTTGTATTGATTAACCATCAATTTTTTTCACATGACTTAAGATTCTAAGAAAATAAAAAGCGCGATTATTTAGGGTAATCGCGCTTTGCTGACAATTGTGCGTTCAAATCATTCACTTTGTTAGCTTAAGTCAATGATTTGGTTTTCGAACGTTTTATACGTTTTCTCTCATTTATACTTTTACCCTCTGAATGCTAAATTCATTCGGTTTTTGCAGCAAAATAGACAGACTTGTCTGTTTTTTTGAATTATAGGGGATCTTAGGTGAATTACAAGACAGGAAAGAAAGGTTTGTGTGTTTTTTAATCTAGCTTTAGTTTAAATTAATCTACTATTTTTAAAGATAATATTAAAAATTTGATCATTAAGCTCGATGTGAATTAGATGATAAAACTATTTTTACACTTGTGTGAATGACGTTGCTTGTTGGATGCAAGTGCATGGTCTAAGACCATTTTTTGAATATTTTATATGCAATAAGTATTTAGTGCGTGGGTTCTCAGCTTTTTATTTTTAAGTGAATTTTTGAATCGTGGATTTTACATAACGAAACATCTTCTATGGTTTTAAGCATTAAGTTTATTGATGAATTTGACTAAACTAGCAGCAAAATTATTTCCATGATTACAATTTAGAATTTTTATTATGTTAGGCAAAATATTTGCTGTATTAGAACAATTGGGTCTATCCGCCCAAAAACGTGCCATTCATGTGCAATTTTCCAACCCTGCGTTGAATGACGAGCTTTTTATTCAACGTATTGATGGGGAGCATGTCTTAAACCAAGGCGTGCAAGCGACTTTGATTTGCCTATCCACCAATGCACTTATTCCACTAAAACAATTTATTGGTGCACAGGTTGCCGTTGATCAAGTGACTGATCAGGGCGAACTCTTCCGCACCACGGGTATTATTACCGAAGCCACCCAAGGGCAGAGTGACGGTTCACTCACGCTGTATAAACTCACTTTAGAAGATGCAACATCGCTGTGGCATAAGCGCCGCAACAGCCGTGTGTTTATGAACAAATCTGTTCGCGATGTCAGTGAAACTCTCTTTAAAGAATGGCAAAGCAAAAGTCCGCTCTTTGCTGCCAGTCTAACGCTAGATCTAAGCGGTTTAAGCCAAAACTATGATGTACGACCTTTCATCATGCAGTCGAATGAAAGCGATTATGACTTTTTAACCCGACTTTGGCGCAGTGAGGGCATCAACTGGCTCATCGATGAAGCGCAGCTGAAAGTGCCGCATTCTTCAGCGCCAATTGAAAAACAAAAACTTCGTCTGATTGATGACAATAGCCAATATCAAGCACTCAGCCGTCGCAGCATCCGTTTTCATCGTTCTAGCGCCACTGAAAAACAAGACAGCATCACCAGCTTGATCGGTGAACGTAGCATTCAGCCGACTGCGGTCCATGTACAGCGCTGGCAAGCCGATGGACTCAGCCAAGAAGAAGGCGCAGGCTCAGTTCAAAGCAAACATCAGCATAGCCAAAGCCAAGACAATGCCAGTTTAAGTTTGGAACAAGCATGGCATATCAGCCCTGCATGGATGCAAGACTTAAAAGGCGAAGACCAAGCTACGGCTTCATCTAACAGCCAGATTGAAAAACTGAATCAAAACCTAACGCGCTATCACGAGCTACAATCGAAAAAATTCAGTGCACAATCGACTGTGCGTGATACCCAAGTGGGTTATTGGTTTGAATTGAATGAACACCCAGAAATCGATCAACACAGTGGTGCAGACAAACAATTTTTAATCACAGAAAAAAAATTCTATAACCAAAATAACTTACCTAAAGACCTCTCTGAACAAGTCAATCAACTGATTGAACAAAGTCAGTGGAACATTAAACCCATCCATGAACAGGCCGAGCGTCAGGCCAATCAGCTCACATTACAACGCCGCAATATTGCGACGGTTCCTGAATATAACCCACTCGAACACCGTCCAAGTACTCATCCGCAACGGGCTAAAGTTGTCGGGCCAAGTGGTGAAGAAATACATGTCGATGAATGGGGGCGTATCAAAGTCCGCTTCTTATTTACCCGTGGAGATGACCACAGCCATGATGGTGGTGCAGGCAGCAATGACAATGACACAGATTCTGCATGGGTCGATGTGCTTACACCATGGGCAGGTGAAGGTTATGGCGCACGCTTCTTGCCACGCATTAATGAAATCGTGGTCATCGATTTCTTTGACGGTAACATCGACCGACCATTTGTGGTGGGGCGTATACATGAGGCACAGCGCAGTCCGACCCAATTTGATGGTAAAGGCAAACTACCTGACACCAAAAAATTGGCTGGAATAAAAAGTAAGGAAGTCCAAGGTGAAGGTTTTGGACAACTGCGCTTTGATGACACGACTGGACAAATCTCAACACAATTACAAAGTACCCATGGTGCCACCCAGCTCAACCTCGGTAACCTCAGTCATCCCAAAGAAACCGCAGAAAGTGAGGGAAGAGGCGAAGGCTTTGAACTGAGAACCGATCAATGGGGCGCAGTGCGTGCAGGTCAAGGGCTCCTTGTCAGCACACACCCACAACAACAAGCAGCAGCAATGCACCTCGACGCACAAGCTGCAAAAGAACAAATCGAAGCCAACTTAAACAGCAGCAAAGCCTTAAGTGAAGTGGCGAAAAATCAACAAACTGACCCACTTGAAGTCTTAGATAACCTAAAAAACGTCCTTGGACAAATCGAAAAAGGCAGTAAAGAAAAAGCTGATGCCTTTAAACAAGCCTTGATGATTTTATCTGCACCAAACTCAATTGCTGTGAGTAGTCAGGAAGATATTCATCTTTCAGCAGATGGACAGATCAGCCAAAGTGCAGGCGATAGCATCAATCTCAGCAGTCAAAAATCCTTAATTGCCCATGCACAAAGCAAGATCAGTCTATTTGCAGCACAAGAAGGATTACGTGCGTATGCAGGCAAAGGCAAAGTTGAAATCCAAGCCCAAGGAGATGGGGCGGATTTGATTGCACGAAAGGGTATTCAAATTATTTCCACGGAAGATACAGTCGAAATTAAAGCCAGTAAGAAAATAGTACTGACAGCTGGTGGTAGTCAAATTGAGATTAGCAGTGCAGGGGTATTGCCAACTACTGCTGGAAAATTTGAGGTGAAGGCCGGGCAACATTTATTTTTAAATGGCTCGAAAGTCAATATAAGTCTTCCTTTTTTTCCTCAAAGTGTATGTTGGGAATGCTTGGCAAGAAGAGCGAGTCAACGAGGTGCATTTGTGAATAAAGGGGATGGTCAATAGATGTCGAAAATAATAAAAAATGATTTAAGTCGTTTCTTTGAGCAATTCCCTAGAGAAAACTATTTTATATATGGGGTGATTGATGCTGCACAAGATAGTAGCTTTTTAAAACGTAAGGACATTTTGCAATCACGTAATATATTGGTTGAGGCAGCCGGTGATAAAGCATCGGAGTTATCACCACATTTAATTCAATTGAGTCATAATATAAATAGTTCTGAGTGGGAATATATTAATCATCGGATTGTTGGTACATCACGAATGACTTTAATTGTCACAAGGCTAACTTTCGATGACTTATATGCGCACTTAAGACAATTTATAGATGTTAAGTTTGAGGGGGGACTTGAAATGTATTTGGCATTTTGGGATCCTGCGATACTTGGTACATTAGTAGGGCAAAAAACTGATAAAACTTTATATGTACAACAACAAGTATTATTGGAAGAACAAAAGAAGATTCTTTTAAAGCCAATTTATAGTTGGTGGTATTGGGATCGTATAGGTCAACTACATACAATTATTGGTTATAATAATTGTGAATTACAAATATTTTATGACTGGCGCCAGCCCTTTGAATTTACAATTGAACAAGAAGAACTAATGGTCGAAGCTACTTTTCCTGATCATCTAATTTATTATTTAAAATTAAATAATCCTTTTTTGATAAAGTCATTCAATAATTGGGACTTGTATTTATATGTTATTGAAATGCTTAAAAAGGCTAGAGAATATTCGCTAAATGGCACTAGAGATATTTTAAATTTTATATGTTTGACATTGATTTATAAAGATAAGTTTGAAAGTGATATGTTTTTGCAAAGTGTTCTTTTAAAAGTAAAAAATAAAATCATCAATATGGATCAGGCAATGGAAGAAGCTGAAGATTTGATGCAACTGAGCTAGTGCATTTATAGTGATTTAAATACTATGAATAGTAATAAATTACTAATTTAAAAATTGTATATTTAAAATTAAGGGTAAGTTAATGAATGTTTTAAAAAAAATTGTAATGCTGCCGATTACTATAATGATGGGTCTAGTTGGGTGTAGTACAGGATCCACAAAAACATATGTTTTGACTACAACATCTTATGGTTATGATGCTAATTATATCCCCTATATCGTTGAATTAAATCAAGAAGAATTAGGCGGTGGGTTTGGTAGTGGAACGAAAAGGTCAGCAGTTTTAACTGGGTCACAATTTGTTAAATGGGGTGAAACAAATAGTTCCCGCAAACATACAGCAATCAATGTTCCTATATTAACTTCTGAAGAAATAAAAGGTAAAAAATACTTAGCAGTACATTTATATCCAGATGATAGTGTAGAAATTACCTTATCAAATGAATTGCCTCGTGCTACTAAAAAAGGTTTAGAGTGGAGAGCAAAAATAATTGATGAATTGAATGCAAAAGAAAAAAAATAAGAGAAGACTATGTTTAATGAATTACAGAAAATAAAGAATAGTAATCAAGATGTTTCTAATCAGGGTCCTAATGCTAAACAGGATTGTTCTGATGTAGTTAATATTTCAGTTTTTTTTGATGGAACTGGAAATAATTTAGAGAATGATGAAAAAATTGCCAAGTTAGCTAATCCTGCAAAACTATGGCGTAATGCTATTTCTTATAGTAACTTTGAAATGCGTTCTCTAAAAACGCCTATACAGTTAAGTCATCCAATTTACATTTCAGGTGTTGGAACTCCATTTAATGGAGAGATTAATAATTGGATTGACAAACAAATAGCAAATTCTCAAGATACATTTCCTACTGGTGGCGCTACTGGAGTTGGCGGATCTAGGCGCTTAGAATATGGTGAAGACCAGATTAGTGAAACGTTAACCAACGTTTTAAAACTTAAAATTGAACAAGCTGAAGCGATTCTTAAGCCACAAGTTGAGGAACGTAAAATTGAAGCTGAAGCAAAAATCGAAGCTAATTTAAACCAGCATCGATTAATTAAAAAAATCAATCTATCAATTTTTGGTTTTTCCCGCGGTGCTGCATTGGCACGAGTGTTCTCTAATGAAATGATTTGGAATAACGAAAGTAAAGATTTAAGTTTAAACTACAGTCTAGCAAGACAATCTGAAAAAATACCTTTGGATATTCAATTTCTTGGATTGTTTGATACTGTAGCTTCATTTGGTTTACCAGCTACGAATATGCCGAATAAGTTGAGCTTTAGAGGGCGGGATATGGTAGTTGATCCTAGGGTTAAAAATTGCTTGCATTTGGTTGCTGGTAATGAATTAAGATTTTCTTTTCCTGTTGATTTAATACGTAAAGATGGCAAATTAGCCAATCCAAAAACGTGGAAAGAAATAGTTTATCCTGGTATGCACTCAGATGTTGGAGGAGGTTATCAGCCAAATTCACAAAATGTAGATAATAATTTCGCAAGAATACCTTTAAAACATATGATGGATGCTGCAGTATCAGCGAATGTAAAAATTTTTGACTATTTAAAATTAGAAAGCGAACATAAAGAACTATTTGAAAAAGAATTCAAGATTAATGAAGAAACACAACAATTATTTAATTCAGTTAAAAAAGAAGTAGGTGCTTCTACTGGTGTTACAGAACATGATATCCAAAATTACATGAAATTATATTATGGTTCTTATGGAACGTTACACCGAAGAAGACAAAAACATTTAATTAATGGTGATATTGAGCAAGCAAATGCTTCGCGTTCAGTTAGCCAAATTTCTAGGGAGGAGGATGGTTTTGAGTTTCCAACCGGACCTGCTGATATGGCAACTGAAGTTGAACGTATTAAGTGGACAAAGAACTATACTACATTTAATCAGTCAAATATTACGGGTGTAAAACACCTTTTTAGAATTTTTTATCCTGCATTTAAACTGTATGAAATGCTTGTGCATATTGATGAGTGGGAGTTGGAAAGTTGGGAAAAAGACGTCTCTCAAGAAGCTGTAGATTTTTATTCAAATTATATACATGACTCTAAATATGGGTTTGTGGCAAATGTAGAGCCGTTTAGTTATTTTAGACAGAGAACTGTATATGAGTCTAATCGTAGTTGGAAAGGACGTAGAACTGATAAAAAACTTGGACCTATATATGAACAGATACAAAATGAACCTGAAGAGAAACCCTTAGAAAGCGATTCTATATGCCAAATTTAAAATACCAAGTGGGATGAATTAGCAGTAATAAAAAACGAGGCAAAAGCCTCGTTTTATCTGATTCAAACTAATTATTTTTCAACGAATGCACGCTCGATCACGTAGTCGCCTAGAACTCCCATCTTAGGAGATTCTTTCAGGCCGTGCTGGTCAAGTAGTGCAGCAACGTCGTCTAGAAATGCTTAACCCAATTCAAGCATATAGTGGATATGAAATTGGAAACACAAGTCAATTTGCATTTGTATCTCCAGAGTTTGAAACAGTTGAACGGACTTTCACGGAGTATTTTTACGGGCTCGATATTGATCATCCTGGTATGGAGTTTTCTGATGAAAATATGTTTATTGCAGAAGATCGGGATGGTTTAGGTGGTGGTATTCGTACCCCAACATGGTGCTTTTTACTTTCTCCCTACTGGCTAGAGAAACTAGGCTTGAGTGAAGAACAAATTCGTGAAAAACTGGATGATCCACAAATTGAAATTACTAAAATTATAGACCTAGAAGATTCAACAAAATACAGCTTATGGATATGTTTGGGAGAGCTTTCACTTTATCCTGTTGAAGAAGGTGTACCAGATTTATTGGTGATTGCAAATGAACTAATTAAACCGATACGTTGTGATAACTTAAAACTGACCACTTTGGATGCGTGGTCAGATGATCCAAATCCACGTTTTGATGCCGTAAGTTCAAAGCAATGGATTGCACGATTTGATGAAGACAGCACTTGGCCTGAATTAAAACGAGTGAAAGTTGAAGTTCAAGAACCAGAAAGAATAGATATTGTTATTGCCGGTAGCCCATGTCCTCACGCAGGATATTGGTATACTTTTGCTAAAGAAAACTCACGTCAATATTTTAAACAAGGTGATATATTCCCTGATTTTGAAAGTGATTGGGGTGATGTGTACTGGCAGTTTGATGGTGAGGAATGATTTATGCCCTTCGGGGCATTATTTTTTGGAATAAATATGGAATTTAATAAGAAGATTAGGCAAGTTTTCTTAACAGAAAATATTTATGATCGTTTGTATGGGTATTTTTTTGAAATTTCTAAAAAAATTGAAAATAAAAAACAAGAATATAGTGGTATTTTAGAAGATCAAAGTCGTCTTTCACTATTCTTGGCAAGCGAAACATATCAATTTTTTTCATTAGAATATACAGCAGGTCATGATATTTCTAAAATGAGGTATTTTCTAGAAATAATAATTGAGAGATATGAAGCATATACTTTTGCTTTAAGAGAGTATGAAAATGATAATGATTGGGCACCATTTTACTTTACAGCTATAGATGAGTACGAAAGATGTATGCAGTTGATAGGACTGTGTTATCTATTACATAGAAGAGACTTATTACCACGTATTGCAGCGATGCAGGACAAAATTTACCATGAGCAAACAGAACAATTAGATACGCTGTATGAGGACTTTTTATCATTTGAGTTGATGGATAGATATGATGTAGATCAATGGTTTTTTGATAATCCATATCGCCCATTAATTTTTAGTAAATATAGAGATACTAAAAAAGAGAGTATTCAAGATATACAGGAATATTTGAAATTATGGTATCCCGCATTTGAAAGTGCTCCATGGCATGATATTCATAAATTGGATGAAAGTTTTTATTTTGGCTATTGGGCTATAGAAGCTGCTGCTTACGTTTATCTGTTAGATTTAGATGATAGCGAAATAACACATATGATTTATCCAAAAGATTTGGTTAAATTTGCCCGAGAATTTGTACCTTGCGAGAAGGATATAAGTAATCCTAGTACAAAAACTCTAAGATGCGAAGCAGGCCAAATTTGCCCTCAAACAGGTGAATGGTATAGTCCTGCGAATAACATGGAAAAACGTCATTTTAAACAGGGTGATGTTATGCCTGAGATTAAAGATAACCCTTGGGGTTTAACGATTTGGTATCTGACCGAATAAGTAGATGCCATTCGGGGCATTTTGGAATAGATATGGATATCTATAAAAAACAAATTCGACAAATTTTTCTAACTGAAAATACTTATATTGAAATCACGAAGTACTTATTAAACTCTTATCATAGATTGGTTCAAAAAAAATTGAGTATAATGGATCCATAAATGATTTAAGACGGTTAAATTATTATATCGCTGAAGAAGCTTATCAATTATTTAGTTTACATTATACAATTGGTAAGTCGATTCAACCTCTCAGAATAGAATTAGAAAATATAATTACGAAATATGAAGAATATACAATAGCTTTACGCAAAGACGAGAAGGATGAAGATTGGGCACCATTTTACTTTACAGCTATAGATGAGTACGAAAGATGTATGCAGTTGATAGGACTGTGTTATCTATTACATAGAAGAGACTTATTACCACGTATTGCAGCGATGCAGGACAAAATTTACCATGAGCAAACAGAACAATTAGATACGCTGTATGAGGACTTTTTATCATTTGAGTTGATGGATAGATATGATGTAGATCAATGGTTTTTTGATAATCCATATCGCCCATTAATTTTTAGTAAATATAGAGATACTAAAAAAGAGAGTATTCAAGATATACAGGAATATTTGAAATTATGGTATCCCGCATTTGAAAGTGCTCCATGGCATGATATTCATAAATTGGATGAAAGTTTTTATTTTGGCTATTGGGCTATAGAAGCTGCTGCTTACGTTTATCTGTTAGATTTAGATGATAGCGAAATAACACATATGATTTATCCAAAAGATTTGGTTAAATTTGCCCGAGAATTTGTACCTTTCGAAAATGATATAAGTAACCCATGTGCAAAAACGCTAAGAAGCGAAGCAGGCCAAATTTGCCCTAAAACAGGTGAATGGTATAGTCCTGCGAATAACATGGAAAACGTCATTTTAGACAGGGTGATGTTATGCCTGAGATTAAAGATAACCCTTGGGGATTAACGATTTGGTATCTGACTGAATAAGTAGATGCCATTCGGGCATTTTGGAATGGGTGGGGATATGTACTGGCAGTTTGATGGTGAAGAATAAATAAAACATGCCCTTCGTGGCATTAATTTTAGGATTAATATGAGTTTCTATAAATATAAAAGACAGATTTTTTTAACTGAAGACTATTATAAAAGTGCCTATGATTTTTATATAGAAGACGTTGATTTTTGGAAAGAAAGTGATGCATTTGAGGATGATGAGTATAATTGCGGCGAAAAAAGAAGATGGAATTTAATAACACATGATTATTCTTTTCTACTTTACCTTGTATACACAGCAGGAAAATCTATAGGGGAAGTTATCCCCTTATTTGAAAAAGTTATAGAAGGCTTTGAAAAACAATCTGAAGCCTTAGCTATCTTCCATAAGTCAAAAAAACCTTCTGTCATTCCAACTCAAAATGAAACGTTAAATATACTTGGTCTGGCTTTTTTATTTAATCGAAATGATTTGTTTGATGGTATACATTCATTAGTCAATGGTGAGGGTGAAAGTCATACGTGTGAAGATGAGGTTATTAATAAATTTTTTAAACTTAATGATCCTTCACATCCAACATTTAACGAAGGAAATTTATTTGCATTAGGTTATTCAAAATTATGTGATGTGATTGATAATGTGCTAGTTAAAAATAATAAAGAAACTGCTGTTAAATATTTAGATGAATACTTAGCTGATTGGTATCAAATGAATAAAAATGCACTTTGGTTTAATAGTCATCTAGAGCCTGCAGAAGAACTAAAATATTGTGGTTATTGGTCTTTTGAAGCAGCAGCTCTTGTTTATTTACTAGATTTGGATGACACTCCTCTACACAAGCATTTATTCTATCCTAAAGATATAGTTGCATGGGCTCGTAAAAATAATACTCAATCTGAAGTAACCCAAGAGAATCTAACTGTAATAAAAGTCAAAGCTGGCGAAAAATCCCCAAAAACGGGCTATTGGACAACCCCAGTACAAGTGGATTCACGCGTTCATGTGTTAAGAGGTGAAATGTTACCAACACTTTCTGAAACAGATTGGGGTGAAGTGTACTGGTATTTTAATGGTGAGGAATAAATAAAACATGCCCTTCGGGGCATTAATTTTAGGATTAATATGAATTTCAATAAATATAAAAGACAGATTTTTTTAACTGAAGATTATTATTTAAAGACTAAAGAATACAATGAAGAAGGAATACCCTTATATTTAGAAAGTGATGCATTTGAAGGTGATCAATATAATTGTGGAGAAGCTTCAAGATGGCAATCTATTACATGGATCTATCATTCTTTATTATATCTTCATTATACTGCAGGAAAGCCAATAGAAGAAATATCTCCATTATTTGAAAAAGTAATAGAAGGTTATGAAAAACAAGCAGAAGCATTAGGAGTTTTTAAAGCAAGTAAAAAGCCAGTTGTTATTGGTGGTGAAGGTGGTTTTATTGCATTAAGTACAATTAGCTTAGCAGTATTGCTAAATAAAAATAATTTATTATCTACAATTAAACAATTAATCAATGGCGAGGATGGAGGAACTTTTAGTGAAGATGAAGTGATTAATAAGTTTTTAAAACTAACGGATTCTAATCATCCAGATACTGAAAGAGATGGGATATATAGTTATAATTTTTCAATATTATGCGATGTGATTGATAATGTAATAATTAAAAATAACAAAAATCATGCGATTGATCTGTTGGATGAATATTTGGCTGATTGGTATCAAATGCATAAAAATACACTTTGGTACAATAGTCATTTAAATTTAGATAATTATTCATATGTTGGTTACTGGGCTTTTGAAGCAGCAGCTCTTGTTTATTTACTAGATTTGGATGAAAGTTCTTTACATAAACATTTGTTTTATCCTAAAGATATAGTTGCATGGGCTCGTAAAAATAATACTCAATCTGAAGTAACCCAAGAGAATCTAACTGTAATAAAAGTCAAAGCTGGCGAAAAATCCCCAAAAACGGGCTATTGGACAACCCCTGCACAAGAGGATTCACGTGTTCATGTGTTAAGAGGTGAAATGTTACCAACACTTTCTGAAACAGATTGGGGTGAAGTGTACTGGTATTTTAATGGTGAGGAATAAATAAAACATGCCCTTCGGGGCATTATTTTTGGGAATCAGAATGGGTTTTGATAAAAAGAAAAGACAGTTTTATTTAACTGAGGATAATTTTATCACGTTTGCTGATCATTATAGAGAATATATTGATTATTGGTTTAATAATGTAGGGGGAAGTGGCGATAACCATGAACAAAAAAAGAAGTTAGCAATGAGCACTCATGCTGAGTACTCATATAATTTATTTTCGCTATTATTGACGTCAGGATATAAGATTTTAGATTTAAGATTAATTTTTGAAGATGTAATAATTGCTTATGAAAAATATACAATCGCATTTAGAGCTGCAGAAAAAGATAATGATTGGGCACCATTTTATTTCACCGCAATAGATGAGTACGAAAGATGTATGCAGTTGATAGGACTGTGTTATCTATTACATAGAAGAGACCTATTACCACGTATTGCAGCGATGCAAGACAAAATTTACCATGAGCAAACAGAACAATTAGATACGCTGTATGAGGACTTTTTATCATTTGAGTTGATGGATAGATATGATGTAGATCAATGGTTTTTTGATAATCCATATCGCTCATTAATTTTTAGTAAATATAGAGATACTAAAAAAGAGAGTATTCAAGATATACAGGAATATTTGAAATTATGGTATCCCGCATTTGAAAGTGCTCCATGGTATGACTTACATAAAATGGAGGTTATTTTGGCTATTGGGCTATAGAAGCTGCTGCTTACGTTTATTTGCTAGATTTAGATGATAGCGAAATAACACATATGATTTATCCAAAAGATTTGGTTAAATTTGCCCGAGAATTTGTACCTTGCGAGAAGGATATAAGTAATCCTAGTACAAAAACACTAAGATGCGAAGCAGGACAAATTTGCCCTAAAACAGGTGAATGGTATAGTCCTGCGAATAACATGGAAAAACGTCATTTTAATCAAGGAGAAGGTATGCCTGAGATTAAAGATAATCCTTGGGGTCTAACGATTTGGTATCTGACTGAATAAGTAGATGCCATCCGGGGGGCATTTTGAAATGGATGCGAATATATATTGGCAGTTTGCTGGTGATAAATAGGATAAATTTTCCTTTTGATATTCGTTTCTAATGGATAATATTATTAATTTTTAATTAAATAAATTAAAACCCAATATTTTTAAAAGGATAATGATGAAAGTTTTAAAAACGAATTTAATGCTTATTATGCTTTCAGCAATGAGTTTAATAGGGTGTAATACACATTCAACAAAAACTTATGTGTTGACGACAACATCTTATGGTTATGATGCAAGTTATATTCCATATATTGTTGAATTAAATGGAGAGGAGTTAGGTGGAGGGCTAGGTAGTGGAACGAAAAGATCAGCAGTGATAACAGGAGCTCAATATATTAAATGGGGAGAAGGTAATAGCTCTAAAAAGCATATTGCAACCAATGTCCCCACATTGACGAATGAAAATTTAAAAGATAAAAAATATTTAGCTGTACATATATATCCAGATGACAGTGTGGAAATTAATTTATCGAATGAATTACCTGATGCTACTGAGAAAGGTTTAGAGTGGAGAGCAAAAATTATTGATGAATTGAAGGTAAAAGAAGAAAAATAACTGTATCAGTCATTAGTGGTGTATAGATAAAAAAAGCGCATGATGACATGCGCTTTTTAATTTACATCTAATTATTTTTCAACGAATGCACGTTCAATCACGTAGTCGCCTAGAACGCCCATCTTAGGAGATTCTTTCAGACCGTGCTGGTCAAGTAGCGCAGCAACGTCGTCTAGGAATGCAGGTGAACCGCAAAGCATTGCGCGGTCAGTTTCAGGGTTGAAACGTGGAAGACCAATTTTTTCGAAAAGTTGACCAGTTTCAATGGCAGTAGTTACACGGCCTTGAGTATGGAATTCTTCACGAGTTACAGTAGGGTAGTAAACCAATTTTTCTTTCGCGCCTAATTCACCAAAGAATTCGTGGTTAGGAATTTCATCTAAGATTAAATCTTGATAAGCCAATTCCGAAATGAAACGAGTACCATGTACAA
Organism: Acinetobacter sp. YH12140; assembly: GCF_013418475.1. Classification (NCBI taxonomy): domain Bacteria; kingdom Pseudomonadati; phylum Pseudomonadota; class Gammaproteobacteria; order Moraxellales; family Moraxellaceae; genus Acinetobacter; species Acinetobacter sp. YH12140. The sequence continues at coordinate 351,990 of NZ_VPBZ01000003.1, read as the reverse complement.
CGATGATTTTTTCAAAACGTTCGTAAGTTTCAGGGTCACGAATTACAGAAAGGAACGGTGCAAGACCTGTACCTGAAGAAAGTAGGTATAAGTTTTTACCAGGGTTTAAGTCATCTAGAACCAAAGTACCTGTAGGTTTTTTAGACACTAAAATTTCATCGCCAACTTTTACTTTTTGTAAAATAGACGTTAAAGGACCATCTGGAACCTTAATAGAGAAAAACTCTAATTCTTCTTCATAGTTTGCGCTTGCAATAGAATAAGCGCGCATTAAAGGCTTACCATTTACTTCAAGGCCGATCATCACAAATTGACCGTTTTTAAAACGCAGTGCAGTATCGCGAGTGGTTTTAAAAGAGAATAAAGTGTCATTCCAATGGTGGACGTGAGTAATCTTTTCGACGTTAAAAGCAGCCATTAAAGGTCTCAATAAAATTATCAAATTAGAACAGCTTACTATTCTAATCTAAAATCATTCTCGATAAACTGAATATATTTAATTGAACTTATCAGAAAAAGTGATTATGTCTGAGCTTAAAATGCCAATTATCGGGTATATGAAATCTCCCTACCGAGAAAAATTTGGTATTCCACGTCAGCCGAATTTGGTGCAAGTCGAATCTTATATTGAAATGGTGGAACCTTATAACGATTTATTGGCTTTTGAAGGGATTGAAGATTTTAGTCATCTTTGGCTGATTTGGCAGTTTCATGAAAATAAAAATGCAGATTCGACAAAATTTCGTCCGCAAGTTCGTCCTCCGCGTTTAGGTGGTAATCAAAAAATCGGGGTATTTGCGACACGAAGTATGTACCGGCCGTCACCTATGGGCTTGTCGGTTGTGCAGCTCAAAGGGGTGAAAAAAGTCGGTAAATCGGTACGTGTCTATGTTGTCGGTAGTGATTTGTTGGATGGAACACCAATTTTAGATATCAAACCGTATATTCAATATTCAGATGCAGTGATGGATGCGCAAAGCGGTTATGCGCAGGATGAGCCAGAAAGAAAATCTGTGATTTGGTCAGAGCACGCTGAGCAACAAAAACAGGTATTTTTGAATAATGGCAATTTAACCGAACAATTAACAGCAGAACTGGAACAAGTATTGAGTTTAGATCCACGTCCTGCTTATCAGCATGATGATGAACGTGTGTATGGCATGTTATTTGGTGGATTGAATGTAAAATTTCAGGTCTGTGATCTACAAATTCTGATTATTGATATATCTCAATAAAAAAAGGAGCTTTTAGCTCCTTTCAATTGCCTTTTGCATTTTTTAGGGCTTCATCTTGGATTTCATCAGCCATGCTGTATTCTAGGTCTTTCAGATGGCGTTCAACTTCGTAATATTGTCCTTTTAATTCAGCATAGCCGAGCGTTACATCTTATTTACGTTCTAGGTAATTACACACCTGCTGCGCCCAATTTATCTAATGTGATGTCAAAAACTTGCTATAGTAGTTTTATGTTTGGGGAACATAGAACAATGACTTTTAATTTTGAAATTGACACTTCTTGGTGTTTAGACCAATTACAAAAAGATGGACGTATTACTGAACGCGACAAAATGCTGATTCAAACCACGCACCGTCAGCGTGAGCAGTTGAAATGGCATCCTTTACAATGGATTGCCAATTTTAATTTAGTCGATCAGAGTCATCCGCAGTCTACCTTAACACTTAATAGACTCTGTCAATGGTTGGCAGAAAAGTCAGGTGTACCGTTTTATATTATCGATCCTTTAAAAGCTGATGTGCCTGCACTGACAGCCATTATGTCGCAGGAATTTGCAGTACGAAATCGCATTTTAGCGGTGGAATTACAAAATGAGCATGTGTTGATTGCAACGGATCAACCTTATAAAAATGAATGGATTGCCAATTTAGAAAGAACGGTATTACCACGCAAGATTCAGCGTGTATTACTCAGTCCAGATCAACTACAGCGATATTTGGTTGAATATTACCAAGTGAGTCGTGCGGTCAGTAATTCGCAAAAATCATCGAGTTATGACCGTGAAAATAAAGGCGTTGAAGCGCTATTACAATTAGGTGATACACAAAATCCAGATGCCAATGATCAGCATATTGTGAAGCTTGTGGATTGGGTCTTACAGTTTGCCTTCGAACAAGGTGCAAGTGATATTCACCTCGAGCCGCGTAAAGATACAGGAAAGGTGCGTTTTCGTATCGATGGCGTATTGCATACCATCTACAACATGCCCGCAAATACCCTGACAGCCGTGGTCTCGCGAATTAAGATCTTAGGTCGGATGAATGTGGCTGAAAAACGTAAACCGCAAGATGGACGTTTAAAAACCCGTACACCCAAAGGCCAAGAAACAGAGCTACGTTTATCGACGCTGCCAACAGCCTTTGGTGAAAAGTTAGTCATGCGTATTTTTGACCCTGAAGTCTTGGTACGTAGTTTCCAACAGCTCGGTTTTGAAGGGCGTCTGCTGGATGATTGGAAGGCCTTAACCAGTCATAGTCACGGTATTATTTTAGTGACCGGTCCGACAGGTTCAGGTAAGACCACCACGCTTTATTCATCACTCAAACAATTAGCAACTGAAGAAGTGAATGTCTGCACCATTGAAGACCCGATTGAGATGTTAGAGCCAAGCTTTAACCAAATGCAGGTGAATACAGGGATTGATCTGGGCTTTGCTGATGGTGTACGGGCTTTAATGCGTCAAGACCCTGACATTATCATGGTCGGGGAGATACGAGATCATGATACGGCAAATATGGCGATCCAAGCTGCATTAACAGGTCATTTGGTGCTTTCAACTTTACATACCAATGATGCACCATCGAGTTTGACGCGATTACATGACCTAGGTATCCAGCCTTTTTTAACCGCAGCGACCATTTTAGGGGTTTTGGCACAACGTTTGGTTCGTCAACTCTGTCCACATTGTAAGCGTGAGACTTTTATCAATGAACAAGAGTGGAAACATCTGACCTTTGAATATGCGATTCAAATGCCTGATTTTGTCTACGAGGCGGTGGGCTGTGATGAATGCCGTCAAACGGGTTATAAAGGCCGTGTGGGAATTTATGAATTTATGCCACTCAGTATTGAAACCAAGCAATTGATTGGTGCTAATGCAGATTTAACCCAATTACGTACACAGGCACGTAAAGAGCATGTCGAGCCATTACGAATTGCCGGTGCGCGTAAAGTACTTGCAGGGGTAACCACTTTAGAAGAAGTCCTGCGTGTCGTGCCGCTCAACTAATGGTTCGATCAAAGTAAATAAAAACGTCTTTGCAGCTTAAGATTCGACTCATCTTGCTTTGTTTAAATAGCGCTATCGAAATAGACACAGTAAGAGAGACCGAAGATGAAAACATTCACTCAATTGGTATGTGGTTTAGCATTTGCAGGTGTGGCATCGGTTGCAGTCGCGAATACAGCCGTTAATCAAACAGCAGTTGCACCGATGAAAACCACATCTGTGAAACATGCCTTAGGCTTAAAAGATGATAGTAAAGTTCAATTGAAAGGTTATGTTGTGAAATCGATGGGCGATGAAAAATATCAGTTCCGCGATAGCACAGGCAGCATTACAGTGGATATTGATGATGAACTTTGGCAAGGCAAAGCGATTTCAGCTAAAACACCGGTAACGCTCATTGGAGAAATCGACATTGATTACACACCGACGAAACGCGTTGAAGTTGATGTCGATCAAGTAAAATTTTAATTTAGCCTGTTATTCATTTCAGTGCTGCTCCATAAAAAAACCACGGCTTGCTGTGGTTTTTTTATGATATGAGTAGATATGAGCAAAAGTTCGATACACTGAAGTCGGAACCATAGAAATAGGGTAGGTAAGATGCGAATTTTATTGGCAGAAGATGATGCATCCCAAGCAGACAGTATAAAAACATGGCTTGAAATGGATGGCTACAGTGTCGATTGGGTTGAGCGAGGCGATCACGCTATTTTGGCTTTAGAACAACATCAATATGATTGCATACTTTTAGATCGTGGCTTACCAAAAGTAACTGGTGATGAAATTTTAAAACGTATCGTACAGTTGCATCCGCTTACACCAGTTTTATTCATTACTGCTCGTGACAGTATTGCAGATCGTGTTGAAGGTTTAGATCTGGGAGCCCATGATTATTTGGTGAAACCCTTTAACTTGGAAGAGTTGTCAGCAAGGGTACGTGCCCAATTACGTTTGCATCATCAGCAGCGTGATAATTCTCTGACTTTCGGGGAATTAAGTTTAGATGTACTAGCCAAAACGCTGCGTAAAAATGCGGAATTGATTACGCTGACATCGCGTGAATATCAAATCTTGCATAAGATGATGTTGAATCCTGAGCATATTATGACGCGTAGCCAACTCGAAGAATCGCTCTATGCATGGGGCGATGAAGTGGAAAGTAATGCGATCGAAGTTTTTATTTACCAATTGCGTAAGAAGATTGGCAGTGATTACATTAAAACCTTAAGGGGCTTGGGTTATCGCATGAATCTTCCTCAACAAAGTTAAGTCTATGAGTGATAAAAAAAGCATTTCCTTGCAGTCGCAACTGATTAAAACTTCACTGCTCAGTGCAATTTGGGCGGGAGCAATCTCTCTGTGTCTGATGTTGGGATTTGGTCTGTATCACATCATGAGTGTACACGATGCCCTGATGGACGAAGTGGCAGATATGCTTACTGCTACTGATCTAACGCTGAAGCAAGATGAACAAATAGATGAGCTGAGTGAAGAGTTTGAAATGCAATATCAACTCATGCAAGGGTCGCAAGTCTTAACCACATCGGAACAACACACAGCATTTGAACATCTGCCCAATTTAAAACAAGGATTACATTATCAATGGAGAGACGGCGCGCTTTGGCGTAGTTATGCACTTCAGGACGATGGATTAACCGTACAAATCATTCAACCGATGAAAACACGGCTCAGAGAAACGCTGCAAAGCGTATTGGGTTATGCAGGGATTCTGTTGATTGTCTGGTTAATCCAATGGCTATTACTGCATATTTTGATTAAACGTCAATTGAAAGTTCTAAAGCTCTTTTCAAAACAAATTGCTGAAAAAAATGTAGACGACTTACAAGCCATTGTTTTACCTGAACCTGTATTACAGGAATTAGAGCCGATCCAAACACAGCTGAATTTTTTATTAAACCGATTAGATCAAGCCTTAGTGGCGGAACAGCGCTTTACCTCCGATGCCTCACATGAATTGCGCTCACCGCTGTCTGCGATTCAAATGCGACTTCAGGTATTAAAACGAAAATATCCCGACATTCAGCAGGATTTATTGAGCATACAGCACGATGTTAATCGAGGAACGCGCGTGTTGGAAAATCTACTGATTTTGGCACGGCTCGACCCGACGCAATCGGAGCAATTAGATAAAAAACAGAACGACTTAGAACAGCTGAGTTTACAAGTCCTTGATGCTTTACAGCCTTTTATTGAAGAAAAGCAGATCGAATTGAATCTACAGACCCAGTCTGTACAGTTTGCGATGAACGCAGAGTTAATGTTTAGCTGTCTGCGCAATTTAGTTGATAACGCTATTCGCTACAGTCCTGAGCAAGGACAGGTCAAGATTGATTTAACGGCTTCAGCGCAGCAAGCGACTTGGACGATCGAAAATCAAGGTGCAGGACTGACAGCCGCAGAATTGCAACGCATTGGCGAACGGTTTTACCGCGTATTAGGAACAAAGACACAAGGTTCAGGTTTAGGCATTTCAATTGCACAAAAAATTGTACAGTTACATCAAGGTCATTTAAGTGTGGATGCCTCTGAACTGGGCGGCTTAAAGGTACAACTCACTTTTCCAATCCGCTAAAAACACGATTTGCTCTATTGAATTTGAGCGAAAGAGTGTTGTGAGAGGAAGATGAGTGTTGCGATTTAAATTAAGTTTGAGTAGCTATAAAACTTAAAAAGCAGTAAGCGGATGGCTTACTGCTTGTGTCCACGATTATTTTTATTGCGCTGATAATTATTATTTTTATCAGAAATTATTTGGTCAAAATAAGGCGATTATTTCGTGTTAAACGTAGTCGATATTCTTCACCTGCATGCATAATTCGAATTTCACGTCCTAAGGCAAAAAGGTTGTTTGAATGTAGCATAGGCAGTGAGTGGTGTGCTTCATTGCTACGAGTAAAAAGGCTAAATGGTGCGTTCATTCCGTCGACTCCGTGGTGTATTTCTGAATGGTTTAAATGATAATCATTATCGAATAGGCCTGTCAACGGTAATTTTAGGATTTTATAAAAAAGATAAATTTGCTTACACTTGGATATCAATTGGAACAGAGTAGAGAGCAGGGAACTATGTCGAAACCGCAAATCGATGTCGCCATTGCGATTTTATTGCATCAAGACAAAGTACTGGTGGGTTGGCGTGAAGCAAAACAACATCAGGGCAATAAACATGAGTTTCCGGGTGGTAAAGTCGAGCAGGGTGAAAGTCCTGAACAAGCTTGTCGTCGTGAAATTTTTGAAGAAGTTGGCATTGGTTTACATGACTGGCATGCTTTTGATTTTATTCAGCATGAATATGATGATGTCATGGTGAAATTACATTTATTTCATGCTACCGTCCCGCATGCGTTGCTGAATGAAATCCAAAAGCCATGGGCCTGGTATTCACGTCAACAACTGATGAGCTTGAATTTTCCAAAGGCCAATCAAGCTATTTTGCAGCGTTTATATTGGCAGCAACAGATCAAAATCACTGCTGATCTACCAACATTTGAAACGCTTCAAGAGACGCTGTTGTATTATTGGCGAGTCGATGCCAGCGCAGAAAATGCAGAGGCATTAAATCAATTACCAACAGTGATTTTAAAACAACTGATGATTAATGAAGATCTATGGTCATTGCTCTCTACAGAGGTGCAAGCACATATTTCGGCTTTACATCTTAAGCAGTACCAATTGCTGAAAAAAAATAAAGGTGATTTACAGCTTGGGAAGCGCTATATCGCCGCTTGTCATGATCAAGTTTCTACGTTGCATGCGCAAAAAATTGGCTGTGATGCCATCTTTATTAGCCCAGTTCTGGCGACACAAAGTCATTCAGAGGCGCAAGGAATGGGATGGGCGCATTTTTCTGAGATTGCACGAAGCATAGAGATCCCTGTTTTTGCTTTAGGTGGAATGCGTCCTGAATTGCTAACTATTGCACAGCAACATCATGCTTATGGGGTGGCAGGTATTCGTAGTTTTTAAATTAAAAACTGATGTTACGCAGTAACATAAGACGCACAGTTTGCTTCAGATAAAAGAATGATACGTGGTAAGGTCATCCGCAAGTGTTTGAGACAGGACTCCTTCTAATCAAAAATGGTTTTGCGATACTTTGAATAATTTGACGCTAGTCAACGAGTTTTGCGGTGAGGAGCATTGTTCCGCAAGATGGTTTCCTTGCGAAGCTTCGCTTCTCATTTTGCCTAATGAGAACCATTGTTTTGTAAGAGTACCTCCAGCCGAAGGCTAATCCCTTTATTCAAACCCTAGATGTAAGACTCCGTTGAATAGACTTAAAAACCATTTTTAATATGCGAAATTACTTTTAGGTGCGTAACATCAGTTAAAAATACGTGCATTGAATTAAATTTGTATTTGAAAGTCGATATTCAGATTTAAAATAACTTTTAGAAATAAACTTACTTTTAGTATGTAATGAATAAAAAAGCCTGATCTCAATTAAGATCAGGCTTTTTTATGGGGGTGCTTAAAGAGCTTTAATGGCTTGTTGTGCTTTTTGAATGGTGCTGCTTTTCTTTTGCATTTGACCGCCTTTTAAAACAACATTCCAAAGCTGTTGTTTCATCGGTTTGGTTTGAGCATAGCTTAATCCGCGCAGTGCCAACGATTCTGCATTCGCAGGTTGATTTTTTCGATTGGCGATCATTGCCAAATATAAAAAAGTTTCCGCAGATTGTGGTGCCAAACGCTGTGCTTGAGTTGCCGCACTTTCAGCTTCATTCCATTTTCCATTGGCATAAGCGGTTTGCGTAGTTTGCATCAATTTTTTGAATGCAGGTAAGTCGCGGCCATCATCAAACTTTTGAATTTGGGTTTTCTGTTCAGGAATAACGATACGTTGACGTTTAATTTCTGGATGGTCATATGGTGTAATGATGACCCCAGAAGGGTCATGGATATCTGCCTTTTTTTCAGGCGCAGCAGGCGGCTTTTGCTCAGGTTCGTTCATGGTTTGGCAACCTGCCAAAATGATCGTCAAAACGCTCAGAATACTGAACGTTTTTAAAACTTTAATGTTTTGCAGTTTAATTTGAATACTCTCCACTTGAGATGATGCGAGGTTGATCAGATGAACCCTGATCATTATCGACATCACTTTCACGAATGTAGTCACCTAAACTATCATTTTGTTCCTGAGTTGGCTGCGTCTCTTCAGTATCAACTGTGTAAGGTTCTACTTCATATTGTGTCGAACCACATGCCGTAGCCTGATTTGGAATAGAGTTACGCGACAGAGGAATATACATCGCACCTGTACAATGCTGCGCAGATAAATTACCTGAATAGCGGTCTAACCAATGCCACTGTACGCTGTCTGGTTGACGTAAATTAACTGGTTTTTGACGTAACTGCTTCATCACATTGGTCCAAACAGGAAGGGCTCCTGACGAACCAGTTAAGCCTGTAACTTTATTGTTGTCTAAACCTAACCAAACCACACTTAAGTAATTACCTGAATAACCTGCAAACCATGAGTCACGTGTATCATTGGTTGTCCCTGATTTACCTGCGAGTTTAAGTGAAGCTGGTAAGGATGCATAAGCAGAACGGCCTGTCCCTGAACTCATCACTTGTTGTAAACCGTAGTTCAAGATAAATGCAGCATCAGGTGCAATAGTCGGTTGTACCGTTAAGCTATAACGATCTAATAAACGACCATTGGCATCGACCACTGAACGAATGGCTTTCACTGGATATTTGAAGCCACCGGTTGCAAAGTTGCCATAGACACTCATGACTTCCATCGGTGACATATCAATGGCGCCGAGGTAAATCGAAGGGTAGTTTGGAATATTAGAAGTCACACCAAACTTTTTCAGATGGTTAATAAAAGTCGACATACCGAACTCTTGACCTAAGCGTACCGCAGAGAGGTTATAAGAGTTTGATAGGGCATCGACCATTGGTATGACACCATGTGCACCACCACTATAGTTTTTCGGTGTCCAAGCTTTGCCATCACTTTGAATGCTGATAGCACTGTCTTCGATTTGACTCGCCCAGTTATAGCGGTTGGATTCTATCGCACTGAGGTAAATCACAGGTTTTAGCAATGAACCCACTTGACGTTTAGCATCCATCGTACGGTTAAAGCCAGTAAAGTCCTGCGTTGAACCGACTGCTGAAACCAATTCACCATTTTCAGGATGAGACACCAGTACCGCGCCTTGTAATTCTTTCAAGCGTGCTGGATTGGCATTACTTAAACGTGCCACAGATTCTTTAAATGCAGTTTGTACACGGGTTTGAGCAATCGGGTCCATCGCGGTGAAAATACGAAGACCTTGATTGGTCAAATCGCTTTCTTGGTATTCAGTACGCAGTTGACGACGCACAATATCCATATAGTCTGGGAAGCGAGAAGGGCCCAATGTTGGTTTTGTAATGACATTTAATGGACGTGCTGACTCAGTTTCATATTGTTCCTGAGTTAAATAGCCCATCACCACCATATTGTTTAACACAATATTACGGCGTTTAATCGCACCTTCAGGATTTTTCCACGGATTAAATAGGGTTGGGCCTTGAACTAGACCGACTAAATACGCCTGCTGAGCAATATTTAGTTCACGTAGGGGTAAACCAAAATAGAATTGTGAGGCTAAACCATAACCATTGATTGAATAATTACCGTTTTGACCTAAGTTCACTTCATTTAAATAAGCTTCAAGAATTTCATCTTTGTCATAGTGAAGTTCAATCAGCATCGCCATTAAGGCTTCATTGGCCTTACGCTTAATGGTTTTTTCAGGCGATAAATAGAAATTTTTCACCAATTGCTGAGTGAGGGTCGAACCACCTTGACGTTTACCACCAGTGACATTACTTACGATGGCACGTGCTGTACCACGAATGGAAATACCATGATGCTGATAGAAATTACGGTCTTCTGTAGCAATTAAAGCTTGGATTAAAGGCTTAGGTACTTTATCAAGTTTGATCAGCACACGGTCTTCATTGTGCTGAGGATAAATACCACCAATTAACATCGGCTCTAAACGGGCAATACCACTACTTGATGGCTTAGTCGCACTTACTTCAGTGATTTGATCTTCACCAAAGGTCACTTTAAGGACTTGTTCAGGGTCGACACTATCACCAAAGTCAAAACCACGCGTATGGATATAGGTCACATTGCCAGAAGTAACGTAACTTCCTGTTTTCGCATAGCTATCTTGAGCGTTATAGCCCAAAAGTTTCAGTTCTTGGTTGAGGTCTGCTTGGCTTACAGGCGCATTGGTGTAAATTTCTAAAGGACGAGCAAATACCTTGGCTGGAATATCCCAACGTTGACCTTCGAATTTGTCCCGTACAATATTATCTAGACGAATAAGATAAATGCTGAACACGAGAAATCCGCCGATAATCAACAGCGAAAAAATCAGTGCAATTATGCCTATGCCACGTTCAGACTTCATAAATAGTGATAAGACCCTGAGAAATTTTGCTAATCATGCGAAGCTTTTCAGTATTTTGCAATATTTAAACTGTTATATGTATGCAAAATATTGGAAGCTACTTCACTAAAGTCGAAACTTTAAAGTTTTTTTAAATCATTTCTGTTAGTGATATGATACCAATGAGGCGAAGCGGAGCAAAAGCGCAGGTGCAAATTTCACATAAATCATTTCGAAACATTGGGTTGATTGGTCGTCCAGACAAATCATCAGTGATCGAAACCCTATGTTTGATCCACGATCATATTTTGAGTTTGGGATTACATCCTGTATTTGATACGCAAACAGCGCAGCTGGTTCCCTATAATAATACTCAGACGGTCAGCCGTAATTTATTGGGTGAAGTCGTCGATTTGGTGATCGTAGTTGGCGGTGATGGTTCATTGCTTCATGCTGCACGTGCCTTGGTGAAATACAACACTCCTGTGATTGGGGTGAACCGTGGTCGTTTGGGCTTCCTGACCGATATCAAACCGACAGAAGTGATTTTCAAGTTAGATCAAGTGCTTAAAGGTGAGTTTCAGCTAGACCGACGTTTCTTGTTGGAAATGGAAATTCGCTCGAAAGGCGAGTCGATTTATGATGCTGTGGCTTTAAATGATATTGTGCTGCACTCGGGTAAATCGGTACACATGATCGACTTTGAACTGAATATTGATGGGCAATATGTATACCGCCAACACAGTGATGGTTTAATTGTTTCGACGCCAACCGGCTCTACAGCTTATGCATTATCTGGTGGTGGTCCGATTGTCCACCCAAGTATGGATGCGATTGCCTTAGTACCAATGCATCCACATACTTTGTCGTCACGGCCGATTGTCGTGGGCGGACAAAGTGAAATTAAAATTTTGATTCGTGAAAACCGTGTTTTACCAATGGTCAGTGCCGATGGTCAACACAGTGTATCATTGGGTGTAGGCGATAGTTTACATATCCGCAAACATCCATTTAAGCTCAACTTATTACATCCACCTGGTTATGACTTCTATATGGCATGTCGTACCAAGTTAGGCTGGAACCAAGATTTTGACTCATTAAAGCAGGATTAATTATGAATATTGAACAGATGCTTGCCGTACTCGATCCTGAAATTGTTGGTCGATTAAAAACGGCAATTGAAATTGGTAAATGGCCAAATGGTGTAGCGCTGACTCAAGAACAACGTCAGATTTGTATGCAAGCGGTGTATGCATGGGAAATTAAACATTTGCCAGAAGATGAGCGTAGTGGTTATATTGACCGTGGGACCAAAGAAGAAGATGAGCATTGCGACTCGCATGTGGAAGAACCTGAGTTCAAGCCGATTCGTTTCGTTTAATCCTTTTTCTTTTTGATTGAAAAAGCCAGCTCAATGCTGGCTTTTTATTGGCTTGATGCATGCCTAGATTTATTTCTTCATATCTGCTTATTTAAGCGTGACGATTTGCCCACATGGTTTTGGCAGTTTGCATGGCTTCATCAAAACTTGCGACTGCACCCATGGTATATAGTGCGATTCCCATGGTTTCGGTGACTGCGATTTCACCATATTCATGTGTCTGCTGACCGTCCCAAACGGCTTTAAAAACGGCCAAATCAAGTTCTTCTTCGACTGGACTACGGTTGTCCGTCAGTTTAGGCAACTCATGTTCATACATTTCACCATCCTTGATACCACAAATTAATGTTTTTGCATCGGGGTTACGTTCGAATTCACCACCTTCACCCTTAATGACAGCACTATTTTGATAACCCAATTGAAATGCCGCACGTTGGTGTGATCCACTATAGGCTGGATGGAAAATAGCTTGCATGGTGGCTTTGGCATTAAATGGATTTATCAGACGCGCAAGGGTGTGAATTGGGGAACGTAAACCCATCACATTGCGCAGTGAAATTAAATCACTAAGTATTGGTGAAATGACGTCGAGCGAAATATAAGCAAAATGACGTTGTATTAGTTGTTCTTCCACATCTGTATCATTTTGGCAAATAGGAAAACCCAAATACTCTAATACTTGTTCTGTATAAAGGCGGTTAATGGTATGACCTGAAGCGCCATGCATCACGACATTGTAACCGTGTTTTGCCAGCGTTAATGCTGCTAATAAAAACCATGGATAATGTTTGCGTTTACCTGCATAAGATGACCAATCTAAATCGACATCAAGTTTTTTAAACTTGAGCTGATCACGTGTAGCTTGGACGAAGCCTGTAAGTTCATCGACTGACTCTTCTTTTACACGCAATAACATCAAGAAAGCGCCCAATTGAACGTCCAAAACCTCATCTTTTAAGATCATGCTGAACGCTTGGTAGGCTTCATCATAAGTGAGCGAACGTGCGCCATTTTTACCTTTACCCACGATACGGACAAATTGCGCAAAAGGATGTTCAAAATCTTTGTAAATATTTCGTTTATTGTTCATGCAAATACGGGGCTTAAAATTAGGACTTAAGGGTAGTTTACTTCTATAGTTGGTGTTTTTCAGCCTGATAATGAGCGTAAAAAATGCAGTCTTTAGACTATAGTCTAATGATCTCGGTCTATTATTTAACCGAAATTAACATTTGTGGCAGAACAAGCCATTAAAAAACAGGTAAAATTTAACCTACTTTAGTATGCGTTTCATCTCCTGATCAATGTGCTGATTCTATATCAGGTCCTGATGTGATTATTTAATCACCATACATATTTCGTTTTTCTGTATTTGGCTAAGTCAAATACCTTTGGTGCTCTTTTGTCGAAGACAAAGGGGTTTTGGGCTGTTTATTTTTTGAAAATAGACAAAAACTGAATATTTCTTTGAAGCAGAAATATATCGTGAAGTAATGTCATGGCTAAAAAACCAATTTATAAGTCACTATATTTTCAAGTGATCGTTGCCATTATTGCGGGTGTATTGGTGGGTCATTTCTCACCAAGTGGTACGCAAATTATCAATGGTACCGAGCAATACGTAAAAGGCTGGGGTGAATTGTTCTATCCACTAGGACAAGGTTTCATTAAGCTAATTAAAATGATTATTGCACCTGTGATCTTCTGTACCGTAGTGAGTGGTATTGCAGGCATGGAAAGCATGAAATCTGTGGGTAAGACAGGTGGGGTCGCTTTACTATACTTCGAAATCGTTTCGACCATCGCACTCATTATTGGTCTTGCAGTGATTAATATTGCAAAACCAGGTGTGGGCATGAACGTAGATCCAGCATCTTTAGATACTTCAGGTATTTCTAAATATGTTGAATCTGGTGCAGCACAATCTACACAAGAATTCTTTATGAATATCATCCCAAACACCGTTGTTGGTGCGTTTGCTGAGGGTGAAATTCTTCAAGTTCTATTATTTGCCTTATTATTTGGTTTTGCTTTGCATAAACTTGGTGATGCAGGTAAGCCTGTATTGAAGTTTATTGATCAAATTGCACATGTATTCTTTAACATTGTAAACATGATCATGAAGCTTGCACCAATTGGTGCTTTCGGTGCGATGGCTTATACCATTGGTAAATATGGTATTGGTAGTTTGGCACAATTGGGTCAATTGATCATCTGCTTCTATATCACATGTTTGCTGTTTATTTTCATTATACTTGGCTCAATTGCACGTATTTGCGGTTTCAGTATTTTGAAAATGATTCGCATGATTCGCGAAGAGTTACTGATCGTACTGGGTACGTCATCTTCAGAGTCTGTACTGCCACGTATGCTAAAAAAACTTGAACTTGCTGGTGCAGAAAAATCTGTAGTGGGTCTTGTTATTCCAACAGGTTATTCATTTAACCTAGATGGTACGTCTATTTACCTAACCATGGCAGCAATCTTTATTGCACAAGCGACCAATACACCGCTTGATATTTCGCATCAGATCACATTGTTATTGGTTCTACTCATTTCATCTAAGGGTGCTGCGGGTGTGACGGGTTCAGGCTTTATTGTGATGGCTGCAACATTGTCTGCTGTGGGTCATATTCCTGTTGCAGGTTTGGCATTAATTCTTGGTATTGACCGTTTCATGTCAGAAGCACGTGCATTAACCAACCTTGTAGGTAACTCTTTGGCAACGATTGTGGTTGCGAAATGGGTGGGTCAATTAGACAAAGAAAAACTGGATTTTGCTTTGGCAAACCCTGAAGAAATTGACCGTCAGATGCAAGAAGAAGGCAACGCACATCATGCCTAAGGATGATGCTGTGATGTAAAAGATGTAATTAAAAAGGAAGCTTCGGCTTCCTTTTTTAATGCAAGGGCAAAGCCAAATTTGAACGCTTTAGTTTTTAGGCATGACGGCTGTTCTAAACTGCAATAGGATTGAGCTCAACAAAATAACAAACTCAACCAAGGAAGAAACACATGCTAGCTTATGATGCAGACTTAGAATTATTTCGAGATAACTTTCGCCGCTTTATGGCAGAGCATGTCGCACCACATTATGAGCAATGGGAACGTGAAGGCATTATGCCGCGTTCAGTATGGAATGCTTTGGGTGAAAATGGCTTTTTATGTGTGGATGTGCCTGAAGAATATGGCGGCTATGGTGTCCCAACGCATTATTCACTGATGCTAGTTGAAGAGTCTGCACGCGCAGGTTTTAGTGCATTATCGACAGGTATTTCATGCCATTCTGAAATTGCAGCGCCTTATATTTTGCACATTGGTTCAGAAGAACAAAAACAATATTGGTTACCGAAAATGGTCACAGGTGAGGTGGTCGGTGCTATTGGTATGACAGAGCCGGGAGCAGGTTCGGACTTGCAGTCTATGCGCAGTAGTGCAATTTTGCAGGGCGATTATTATCTACTCAATGGCTCGAAAACTTTTATTTCAAATGGTCAACATGCAGACCTTGTGGTATTGGCTGCGAAAACTGATCCACAAGCACGTGCCAAAGGTGTGTCATTACTTTTAGTCGATACACATTTGGATGGATTTAAGAAAGGTACCAACCTCGACAAAATTGGTCTGCATGCGCAAGACACTTCAGAGTTGTTTTATGACAACGTCAAAGTGCCAAAAGAGCAACTTTTGGGTCAAGCTGGACAAGGCTTTGCTTACTTGATGCAAGAGTTACCGCGTGAACGTACCGCAATTGCCTCGACTGCAATTGGTGCGATTCGTGGTTCAATTGATGTAGCAACGCAGTATGTTAAAGAGCGTCAAGCGTTCGGACAGGCGATTGGACAGTTCCAAAATACTCGTTTTGTCTTGGCACAGGCTAAGATTGACGAATTGGCTACAGCGGCATTTTATAATCAAAATGTTGAACTTTATATGCAAGGCAAACTTGATGTTGAAACTGCAGCAGCACTCAAGAGCTTTTCTACCGATATGCAAATGAAAGTGGCCCATAATCTACTTCAATTATTTGGTGGCTATGGTTATATGACCGAATATCCAATTTCACGTTTCTTTGTTGATGCACGTATTCAGCAAATCTACGGTGGCACCAATGAAATTATGAAAGAAATCGTGGCACGAAGTATTTTAGGTCGATAAACAATTTATCAGGCTGAAATTAAAATAGCGAAGTGAAGACTTCGCTATTTTTTTAAGATGTCTTTCTATAGATTTGCGTGTTTGAATTAAATTATGCGGTTGAGTGTAAGTGAATATATTGAGACCTAAGATAATGACGGTTGCCCCAAAACTTGCAAACAGACTTCAATAAATTCAGGCGTATCTAAAGTACTACGAGACGATATATACAGGTTATTATCATTTACGACCGATTGATCCGAAACCACCACACCCGCGTTTAACAAAGCGGATTTCAGCGTTTCAGATTGGGCGAAATGGCGACCTTGTATGACACCAGCTTCTAATAACAACTGTGGACCATGGCAACTGCTCAAGATCGGCTTTTGGCTATCTGCAAAATTACGTACAAAATAGATAAAACGGTCATCTAAAGCGAGTTTCTCGGGGGAATAACCGCCGGGGATAAACAAGGCATCAAAATCATGGACAGAGGCGTCTTCGATACTCTGGTCAATGGTGATCTGGGAACGGCGTTTAATACCGTAAACGATTTTTCCAACCTGATCTTCGATATTGATAATGCTGTGCCGAGCGGCTCGAAAGGCCTCCACAGGCTCAAGGTACTCAATATCTTCAAAATCGTAGGTCACTAACACTGCAATTTTCTTGTGCATACTTGTACCTATGGGTCTGTTATTTTTTTTCTGATATTTAGACTACAAAGCAATGATAAAAATTACCTGTGTCTTTTGTAATAAATGCGTCAATGACTGTAAACATTAGATGAAAGTGCCTATTAAGTCACTGAAAAAACGATCAATGACCAAGTGTTTATATAGATCATCTTTAAGTTTCAAATTATTTCTATGCCATGAAAACCAAGTTTAGAATTTTTTATTTTGCTACAGGTATTGAGAGCAAAATTTAAAACTGAAATGACCAATGAAATAAACTGATTGATGGGCTTATACAAGGGGATGGATCTGATGCAAATTTGGAGGAAAAGAGAAGGCCTATTTATTGTGCTGCTCAAGATGAATGATCAATAAAGCCGTCAAAAGGTAAGATTTGCCTTAATTATGGCTTTACCTATCAGTTTGGCTGTTTTGGCTCTTAAGTTAAGCTGATGAAGCTTTAATCAACTGTATGTTTTTAAGGCTGAAACCATCAAAGTCGTATTGCGCAACATTTGAAAGCTAACTATTGTTATACTGTTTGCAAAATTTTTTTGAAGGGCGACATAACAATGATCAACGATGATCAAAACACTCCGACTTCTCTGGACTTAGCTCAAATTCGTGAAGATATCGACTCTGTTGATATGCAGATTCAACAACTTATCAACCGTCGTGCGAAACTAGCTGAAGCTGTGGCAAAAGCAAAATTTGCTGCAGAAGAGAATCCATTGTTTTATCGTCCTGAACGTGAAGCACAAGTTTTACGTAAAGTTATGGATCGTAACGAAGGCCCATTGTCTGATGTGACAATGGCACGTTTATTCCGTGAGATCATGTCGGCTTGTTTAGCTCTTGAAGCACCGCAAAGTATTGCGTTCTTAGGTCCAGTTGGGACATATACACATTCGGCGGTGTTGAAACACTTTGGTCAAGACGCTGTTGTTCGCCCTCTTCCAACGATTGATGAAGTATTCCGCGAAGTAGAAGCAGGCAGTGCGCACTATGGTCTTGTGCCTGTAGAGAACTCATCTGAAGGTGTAGTGAACCACACCCTAGATTGCTTCAAATCTTCACATCTGAATGTTATTGGTGAAGTGGAGCTGCGTATTCATCACCAGTTCCTAGTGTCTGAAAACACACGTAAAGACAGCATTAAACAAATTTATGCTCATCAACAAACTTTGGCGCAATGCCGTGGTTGGTTAGATGCTCATTATCCAGGTGTAGAACGTGTTGCACTCAGTTCAAATGCAGAAGCTGCACGCCGTATTCGCAATGAATGGCACTCAGCAGCAATTGCTTCTGAAGTCGCTGCGAACATTTACAACCTTGAAATTTTGCATAGCAATATTGAAGACAATCCTGAAAATACTACTCGTTTCTTGGTGATTGGTCGTGAGAAAGTACCGCAATCGGGCAATGATAAAACTTCATTGTTGATTTCTGCGCATGACCGTGCAGGGGCGTTGCTTGAAATTCTTGCACCATTTGCAAAACACAATATCAGTTTGACCAGTATTGAAACACGTCCTGCCTTGCCTGAAAAATGGGCCTATGTCTTCTTTGTTGACCTTGAAGGCCATGTAGAACAAGACAATGTCAAAGCAGCGATTGAAGAAATTCGTCCATTGGTTAAAGAAATTCGTGTATTGGGTTCATATCCGATTGCTGTTCTTTAAGATCACAACTGTGATCAATTCCATCAGGAGTTGATCACCTTCATCATTTGAAAAAACTGGAAGTGTAAAATGACGTTTGTCCCAGCCAATGAAGGCATTGCAAAGCTAAAGCCTTACCAACCAGGTAAACCAATTAGTGAACTTGAGCGTGAGTTGGGTATTACAGATATCGTAAAACTCGCATCAAATGAAAACCCATTGGGTTGTTCTGACAAAGTGAAAGAAGCGGTTGCTGCTGAACTTGCAGAAATTGGTCGATATCCGGATGGTGGCGGTTTTATTTTGAAAGACCAAATTGAAAAACAATTTGGTATTGCACATGACCGCATTACGTTAGGTAATGGTTCAAACGATCTTCTAGAAATTTTCGCTCGTGCTTTTGTTTCAGAGCAAGACTCTGTGGTGTATAGCCAACACGCATTTGCTGTGTATGGTCTGGTGACACAAGCAATTAATGCTGAAGCGATTGAAGTGCCTGCAAAAGGTTTTTCACATGACCTAGATGCAATGGCTGCGGCAATTAAAGACAATACTAAATTGATTTTTATTGCGAACCCAAATAATCCAACAGGTACATGGTTTGAAGAAGCTGAATTTGAAGCGTTCATGCAAAAAGTACCTGCAAATGTGATCGTGGTTTTAGATGAAGCTTATGTGGAATATTTCCCAGAAAACTTCAACAGCTTGAAATTCTTAGATCAATACGCAAACTTAATCGTTAGCCGTACCATGTCAAAATGCTATGGCTTGGCTGCACTACGTGTTGGGTTTGCTTTGGCTTCAGTTGAAGTGACGGATTTCCTCAATCGTATTCGTCAACCATTTAACGTGAACCATCTTGCGATGGTGGCTGCAGTTGCTGCACTTAAAGATGAAGCATTTATTGAAAAATCACGCGTAGTGAACAAAGCGGGTATGGCTCAACTTGAGTCAGGCTTTGATGCTTTAGGTTTAGCGTATGTGCCTTCACGTGCGAACTTCATTTTAGTAAATGTAAAAGCAGATCCTGCACAGACGTTCAATGCTTTATTAAAAGAAGGTGTGATTGTTCGTCCAGTTGGTATCCCTGAGCATTTACGTGTATCAATTGGGACTGAAGCTGAAAATGCTAAATTCTTAGCTGCATTGGCTAAAGTTTTGGGCTTAGAGGCTAAAGCTTAAGTCATGTCTGTACCACTATTTGAAAAAGTTGCTTTTATTGGGCTTGGGCTAATTGGCTCAAGCCTAGCTCGTGTCATGATTGCTGAAGGGTTGGCTAAGGAAATTGTGGCGTCTACGCGTTCACAAAAAACTCTAGAAGATGCAAAAGCTTTAGGACTTATTCAGCAGGGTTATAGCGATCCTGCTGAAGCGGTCAAAGGTGCAGATCTCGTTGTCTTGGCTTTACCTGTACGTGCGACACAAAAAGTCCTTGAGGTGATCAAACCTTATCTATCCGAACAGACGATTATTACCGATGTTGGGAGTACCAAAGGCAATGTCGTTGATGCAGCGAAAGCAGTCTATGGTGAGCAATTACCTGCTGGTTTTGTACCGGGGCATCCGATTGCTGGGGCTGAACTAACAGGTGTGCATGCCGGTAAAGTGGATTTATTTGCTAATCACAAAGTGATTTTGACACCTTTACCAAGCAGTGCAGATTGGGCTGTAGAGAAACTGATTCAATTGTGGCAAGCTGCCAAAGCGGAAGTGATTTGCATGGATGTGGAAAAACACGACGAAGTGTTGGCCCATACCAGTCATCTTCCGCATTTGATGGCATTTAACTTGGTTGAGCAACTTGCGAACCGAGAAGACAATTTAGATATTTTCCGTTATGCCGCTGGCGGTTTTCGTGATTTTTCACGTATTGCTGCAAGCGACCCACATATGTGGCATGACATCTTTTTTGCCAATAAAAAGGCAATTTTAAATGCGGTAGATGGCTTTGAAAAACAATTGGCTATTCTTCGCAAACTGATTGAAGATGAAAATTCACAAGCGTTGATGGGACTGTTGGGGCATGCACAAGCGGCACGCCAACATTTCAATCACATGCTCGCAAAGAAACCACTGATGGAGAAAAATAAAGTGACGACACAGCAATTCAAAATTTTACCGGGTCCAAAGCAATTCCAAGGTAAATTTACTGTGCCAGGTGATAAATCTGTGTCACATCGCTCTATCATGTTTGGTGCTATTGCAGAAGGCACAACGCATGTCACTGGTTTCCTTGAAGGTGAAGATGCCTTGGCAACCCTTCAAGCATTCCGCGATATGGGTGTAAGTATTGAAGGCCCTAAAAACGGCGAAGTCACCATTCATGGTGTAGGTATGCATGGTTTAAAAGCACCTGCAGGCGCTTTGTATATGGGTAACTCAGGCACTTCAATGCGTTTGCTTTCAGGCATGTTGTCGGCACAAAAGTTTGATTCGGTGATGACGGGTGATGCGTCATTATCAAAACGTCCAATGGAACGTATTGCAAAACCATTACGTGAAATGGGTGCGCAAATTCAAACTACAGGTGAGCGTGGTACGCCGCCCGTGTCTATTTCTGGAAGTCAAAACCTTAAAGGTATTCACTACGACTTACCAATGGCATCTGCACAAGTAAAATCTGGTATTTTGTTGGCAGGTCTTTGGGCGGAAGGTGAGACGGTTGTCACTGAGCCAGAACCGACACGTGACCATTCAGAGCGTATGCTTCGTGCATTTGGTTATGACGTGAAAACAGAAGGCAACCGCATTTCACTTCAAGGTGGTGGCAAGTTAGTCGGTACGGATATCCAAGTACCCTCTGACATTTCATCTGCAGCATTCTTTATGGTGGGTGCAGCGATTACTGAAGGTTCAGATGTCACACTTGAAGCGGTCGGCATTAATCCAACACGTACAGGTGTAATCGAAATTTTAAAACAGATGGGTGCTGACCTGACTGTTGAAAATGAACGTATCGCTGGCGGTGAGCCGATTGCAGATATTCGTATTCGTGGTTCACGTACACTCAAAGGCATTCATATGCCAGAAGATCAAGTGCCATTGGCGATTGATGAATTCCCAGCGTTATTTATTGCTGCTGCATGTGCAGAGGGTCAAACCATTTTGACTGGTGCAGCTGAACTTCGAGTGAAAGAGTCGGATCGTATTCAAGTGATGGCAGATGGCCTAAAAATTATGGGTATCGATTGTACGCCAACTGAGGACGGCATTATCATTGAAGGTCAAGGCAAAGCGGGTGAGTGGGGTGCAATCTTCACAGGTGGTCAAATCGAATCACATCATGACCACCGTATTGCAATGAGCTTCTCAATGGCAGGTTTACGTACTTCGGGTGAAATTAATATCGTGGGTACAGAAACTGTTGCGACCAGCTTCCCGACATTTACAGAGCTAGCAACTCAAGCCGGTTTAACGATTGCGGTAAGTGAATAAATAATTCACTAAATTTGTATATTTATTCAACAACAGCCAAGCAAATGCTTGGCTGTTTGGTTTTAATTGCTTATGCTAAAACCATACAACAAGAATGTCTTTGGATAGATACATGAGAAAACTACAATTCACCGCCCATAGCGATTCAAATCGAGTTGAAAGCAGTGCTGATACGCAAACTCAGGTTGCTGAATTATTGGCAAATAAATTAGAGCGTTATGGCTTTCAAACGTTATCGCAAAGTGGTGATCAGATTGCAGTCAGTGTCGATCAACATGAATTGCCACTTTCAGTGACATGTCAGGGGCAGGATGAATCAGGTCGTCTAGTCTGTGAAATTACCTCTTATCCAGATGAAGACCAAGATTGGTTAGATCGTATTACTGAGCAAAGTCTATTGAACCAATTGGCTCAAGCGGTCGAAAACAGTTTAAAAGAAGAAGACTCGTATAGTGAGTTTCAATGGAAACAAATGACGAAATGAACTGAAAAATTGAATTAAAAATCATCTATAAAAAAGCAGCATAGTGCTGCTTTTTTATTTTTTAACGGAATGTATCGAACAACGTTATAGACATTCAATATTGATAGGATTAATAGTTCGATTGCTCTTTTTCACATAGTCACACATTTTTTCTGACTCTTGTTCATTAAGTCCCCAAAACACGATCACACCACGTTGATCAGTCAATTTGCTATCGCTAAGATAAATATAATGAGTGTCATGATAGTTTTTATCGAGCATATCTTTATATTTTTGATCGGTAAAAGATGAACAAGACGAAATTTCAGCTTCTTTACACACCGAGTCACTTGAACAGCGTTGCTTAAAGGTTGAAATCATATTCATGGTGTCAGTGCTGTTGAGTTGGGCTTCACACACTTGGCTGTTGGGAAAGTCGTAGACCATTTTTAAGCTAAAATCACGACCATCGACATTCATCTTGTATGACGCAGTCAAATAGGCTTTGGGACCATCGTTCGCAGCAACCGTAGACGCTGGCAAATTTGTCGTTGTGGATGGGAGTGAATTAAAATAATAGACCAAAGCTGCAATGCTTAGACTTAAAATCACAGCAACAATAAATTTCATTTTTCCCTCTAAATTTTATCTTAATTTTTCTGGGTATTATTTCTGTAGTTGATTATTTAAACAAGTAAATAATTGGTTTTTAGATAAAAAATTGAGGCATAATCAAAATTAAACGAGCATCGGCTTAAGTCATTACATATTGAACGAATTGTGATCACTAATGCAAAAAAATGGATAAATCGAAGTGCTGTAGGTGAATTTATCTGAAATATTGGTGGGGAATAGAGCGGTCACTAGGCAAAAAAATGAGCCAGTTAAGCTGACTCATTTTTGGTATTGTTTATACTAAAAAGCGTGAAATCGCAATACGAAGCTGTTTGAGATAACCCGTAAAGAAGTGGTTTGCACCTGGCAAAACCGTGATTAAATGGCGCTGTGGTTTGGCCCACTGAATCAAGTCAGATAACAGTGTGACATTATCTTCTTCACCATGAATAAATAAAATATCACCCTTAATATGCGGTGTCACATAGTGACGTACACCTGCAACTGTTGTGGTTGGTAAGCCGCATAAAATAGTCTGTACAGGCTGTAACTCCACTGGCAATAGGGCATAGCATTTAGTCATGACATTTGCACCAAAACTAAAACCGCCTGCATAAAATGGCAGGTTCGGATGTTGGTTGCGAGCAAATTCAATGACTTGCATAGTGTCTTTAGTTTCACCATTGCCTTCGTCATGTATTCCTGCACTTTGGCCAGAGCCGCGGAAACTTGGGCGATAGACAACATAGCCACGTTCTAAGAACATTTGCGCTAAAAGCACAGGTACTTTGTGCTGTGGTGTGCCACCTTGCAATGGGTGAGGGTGTGTAACTACCGCGAATCCTTTCACTTCACCCTGTGGATAATCAACAAAAATTTCAAGCTGACCAACAGGCCCTTGAATGAACAGTTGTTCTGACATAATGACTAAAATGTGAAAGCGGGAGAGTCGCATAGTTTACAGATTATGTTTATCAAAAACACAGATTGGATTTGAAAATACTCTACTGTTATAGTTTGTTTAATTAAAAATTAATCAGGATGTTTATGCTCGCTTTAATTTCTCCAGCAAAAACTTTAGATTACGAAACCGCTTTACCGACTGAAAAATTCACTCAACCACGGCTATTAGATCATTCTGAGGAATTAATCTCAGTCGCACGTAAATTGTCGGTAAGTGAAATTTCAAGCTTGATGAGTGTCAGTGAGAAAATTGCGACTTTAAATGTTGAGCGCTTCCGAGATTGGCAGCCTGATTTTGATTTTGCCAATGCACGCCAAGCAATATTTGCCTTTAAAGGTGATGTATATACCGGTTTAGATGCTTATAAACTTACAAACTCAGACCTTGAATATGCACAAACCCATTTGCGTATGCTCTCAGGTCTCTATGGTTTATTGCGTCCACTGGATTTAATGATGCCATATCGTTTAGAGATGGGGACCAAGCTGCAAAATCCACGTGGACATAACCTATACGAGTTTTGGGACAATACCATCACCAATCTCATCAATGACGATTTGGAAAAAGCCGGCTCTGAACTTTTGGTCAACATTGCTTCAGATGAATACTATAAGTCGGTCAAAGAATCAAAAATTAAAGCCGAAATCATCAAGCCAGTTTTTCTCGATCAAAAGAACGGCAAATATAAAGTCATCAGCTTCTATGCCAAAAAAGCACGTGGCCTAATGGCGCGATATTTGTTGGAAAATAAAATTGAACGTATTGAAGATATCAAGTCGTTTAATACCGATGGATATTATTTCGATGCTGAGAGTAGCTTAAAGGGCGAATTGGTCTTTAAGCGAGATGAGCAACAAGCCGCTTAAGTTCAAGATTGAAAATTTTGAATCTGTAAAAAATATGAATAGCCGCTGTTTTTAAGTCAGCGGCTTTTTTATCTTCTTCACTCGGGATGTAACGGTGGGCCTGTGAAATTGATCGTGCTTTAAATTTCTTAGGTGAAATGATCTATGATTTAAGGTTTTTTTAGAAGAAGGATTCGAAAAATCATTCACTAATGATCTTGTCTATCAGTCTAAAACATATTACAAATTTAACATTGATCGAACAAATAGCTTATTAAATGACTTAATAAGATATAAAATTGTGAAATACATCACTTTTTTGTTTAAGTTTTTTGTTATTATAGCTAAATATTTAAACATGAATAAAATTTTGTTATGAAAAAAATACTGATACCAATTTTTATACTCAGCATTGTGTTTTTAGGGTTTAGTGTTTATAAGAATGTAGAGTTAAAGCGACAGCAAGAAATTAATCAGGTGTTTAATGATGATTTGAGCGCATCACCTTATATGCGCTAAAAAAAATCAATCTTGCTGCTTTTGCATTGAGCTCAAGCATGGTCTTGAAGTCTTCGTCTAAATCTTGATATTTTATTTTTATATATAATAATTTGAAACTTTTTAAAGAAAACAATGTCTTAAATTTACTAAATTGAAAAGCGATGAAAATTTGGAAACATTAAAAAATCAATGTGTTATAATTTGCCGAAATTAATTTGATCAGTATTTATTGATATTAAATACGAATTAAATGACATAAATAGAGGAGCTGCATAAGTTTATGCAGCTTTTTTGTTTGCAAATTTCAACATTTGTACCGTGTTGTATGCTGTTGAAAATAGGATTTTTTAAAGCCTACAATCTGCCGAATTGGCATATTCGTTGCTTAGGCATACACAAAATTAATGATGAATACATGACATGATTAATTTTGTGGAATGCTTATATGCATAAAGTTTACTTCATAGGGGCTAGGTCATGACGACTCCTAATCCATCTTCCGAGAACATGCTTGAACGTCTGTTTAAACTGAGCGAAAACAAAACCAGTTTCAAAACAGAAGTCATTGCAGGTGTAACTACTTTCTTGACAATGTGTTACATCATTATTGTCAATCCAATGATTTTGTCCGAAACGGGTATGGATCATGGCGCTGTTTTTGTCGCAACCTGTTTAGCAGCAGCCATTGGCTGTTTGGTGATGGGTCTTGTTGCTAACTATCCAATTGCCTTAGCACCCGGTATGGGTTTAAACGCTTACTTTACCTATTCTGTATGTTTGGGTATGGGCGTGGAATGGCAAACTGCTTTAGCAGCTGTATTTGTCTCTGGCCTTGTTTTTATCGCTATCAGCATGTTCAAAATCCGTGAAGCGATTGTCAATGCGATTCCAATGTCGCTTAAACTGGCGATCGGAGGCGGTATTGGTTTATTCCTTGCGCTGGTTTCTTTGAAAAATGCCGGCATTATTGTTGATAACCCTGCAACATTGGTTAGTCTGGGTGATTTAAAACAGCCGTCTGTCTTGTTAGCTTTACTTGGCTTCTTGATGGTTGTGGTTATGCATCACTTTAAAGTACGTGGTGCAATCATCATCAGTATTTTGGTGATTACTGCAATTTCAACCCTGCTGGGCTTCAACGAATTTAAAGGTGTTGTAGGTGCTATTCCTTCAATCGCTCCAACATTCATGCAAATGAACTTCGAAGGTCTATTCACCGCAAGTTTGATTGGCGTGATCTTTGTATTCTTCTTGGTCGATTTATTTGACTCTACAGGTACATTGGTCGGTGTATCACACCGTGCAGGCTTATTAAAAGATGGTAAATTACCACGTTTGAAGAAAGCATTATTTGCAGACTCATCTGCAATTGTTGCGGGTGCGGCATTGGGTACGTCTTCGACTACGCCTTATATTGAATCATCAGCAGGTGTTGCTGCCGGTGGTCGTACAGGTTTAACTGCAGTTGTAGTTGCTGTATTGTTTATTTTGGCATTGTTCTTAGCACCACTTGCTCAGTCAGTACCAAGTTTTGCAACTGCGCCAGCATTGTTGTTTGTTGGAGTATTGATGATTCAAGGTATCGTTCATATTGAATGGGATGATATTACTGAAGCAGTCCCAGCATTTTTAACAATTGTATTTATGCCGTTTACGTATTCAATTGCAGACGGTATTGCAATGGGCTTCATTAGCTATGCATTAGTTAAATTGCTGACAGGTAAAGCGAAAACTGTACCATATATGGTCTGGATTATTGCTGCACTTTGGGCATTAAAATTTGCTGCATTTGGCGGTTAATACTGTCAAATAGCGAAAGGGTGTAAACTCAGTTTGCACCCTTTTTTATTTTTATGAGGATAAAAGATGGATCAACTTGAGCTGATTCGCGCTTTGCCAAAAGCAGAGCTACATGTGCATATTGAAGGGACATTTGAGCCTGAACTCATGTTTGCAATTGCCCAACGCAACAATATTGCAATTCCTTATCAGTCAGTCAAAGAATTAAAAGAAGCGTATAACTTTCATAATTTACAGTCTTTTTTAGACATTTATTATGCAGGTGCAAATGTACTGATTCATGAGCAAGATTTTTATGATTTAGCATGGGCATATTTAGAAAAATGTGCAGAAGATCATGTGGTTCATACTGAAATGTTCTTCGACCCACAAACTCATACAGATCGTGGCGTTGCTTTTGAAACTGTTTTGAATGGCTTACAACGCGCTTGTAATGATGCCAAAGTAAAACTGGGCATTAGCTCACATCTGATTATGTGTTTCTTACGTCATTTATCTGAAGATGCAGCATTTTCAACTCTAGAACAGGCTTTGCCATATAAAGATCAAATTATTGGTGTCGGTTTAGATTCGAGTGAAGTGGGGCATCCGCCATCAAAATTTGAACGTGTTTTTGCCAAAGCACGTGAAGCAGGTTTTCTTATTGTTGCGCATGCAGGGGAAGAAGGTCCAGCAGAATACGTATGGGAAGCCTTGGATCTACTGAAAGTAAATCGTGTTGACCATGGTGTACGTTCAGAAGAAGATCCTGTCTTAATGCAGCGTTTAATTGCAGAGAAAATGCCATTAACAGTTTGCCCGCTGAGTAATTTAAAACTTTGTGTTGTGAATGATATGGCTGATCATAATATTCGCCGACTATTGCAACAAGGTGTGCATGTGACCGTCAATTCAGATGATCCATCTTATTTTGGTGGCTATATGAATGATAACTTTATTGCGATCACCAAAGCACTTGATTTAAGCAATGCAGAGTTAAAGCAACTGGCAATTAACTCTTTTGAAGCATCATTTATTTCAGATGCGGAAAAACAAACTTGGATTAAAAAGATTGAAGCGTTGAATTAATAATCAGCGTATAATCTCAGGCAGTGAATATTCACTGCCTTTTTTATGTTTAAATCATGCTTTTCTCTCATTCAAATCGCTCTATATTTGCCTCATCGATTACATTTTTAGCCGCAGTATTGATTTCATCCGCTGCTAGTGCAGATAAATCAAGTTTAAGTCAGCGTATGCTAAAGCCCGTGATTGAATATCAATGCTCGCAAGAGTTAAATAGTTCTAAAATTTGGAAAGGTGCTGCGTTGTTTATGAGTGCTCAACAGAAAAAAGACAATCAAGCTGCGATTTGTCAGTGCGTGAGTGAGCATGCTATGGATGATATCGGTGCGAAAGATCTGATGACTGCTGCAGTGAATGAAACTGAAAAGAATAAACTGATTTCTAAAGCTGTTTTGAATAGTATGCGCGGTTGTGCTCAGCAAGTACTGAATTAAAAGATAATGCTTAAAATAAAAGCCACATGATGTGGCTTTTATTTTGTCTCTATTTAAGTTTTGGTTGTTGTGTCATGCTTTTGAGCACATGGTCTTTATCTATAAAATGATGTTTCAGCGCTGCCAAAATATGACCCACTAAGAGAAAGCCTGCTGCCCAAGAAATCCAAATATGTAATGGTTTCACGATGGCTAATAATTCAGAATTATCTTGTACCAAGCGTGGTATTTCAAACAAATACAATACGGGAGCAGGGTGACCTGCACTCCAACTGAATAAGCAACCTGTGATCGGCAAAGCCAGTAGTACAAAATACAGTGCTAAATGACCCAAATGTGCCAAGGTTTTCATGCCGGAGGACATGTTGTCAGGTAAATCTGGAGCGGGGTGGGTATAGCGCCAAAAGATTCGTATCACCACCAGAAAAATAATCGTAGTAGCAATATTTTTATGGAGGGTAATGACTTGCCCTTTAAAGCTGCCATCGACGTCATAACTCAGAAAATTACCACTATAAAAGCCAATTAACCATGCCACGATGAATATGATCGCCATCAGCCAATGTAAGACCTGAGCTGTTCGAGTGTAGTATTGTGTGTTATTGCTCATGTTGATTATTTAAGCGTCTAATCTTATGCAGATTCTAATACAAACCACAAAAATATGCGTCGTTTAAAATCGGGACACTGTGTTGTGAATATGCAACACAGGCTTTGATGATTAACTACACAACTACCGAATTTATTTTAAATAGTCATATCAGATGGTGTGTGATTTGGGGCACAATATGCGCGTTAATTAACAGAACAAAGGAAATATTCGTGAAAAAATTAGTTGCTGTTCTAGCGCCATTAGCGCTTGTACTTTCTGCATGTGCTGCGACTGGTACAACAGGTACAAGTACATCTACAGGTACAACTTCAGCAAACAGCTTGGCAATGATGGCTGTTAAAGTAGGTGTTCAAGCAAAATGCGTGACTGAGCTAAATAACAACAGCTACTGGAAAACAGGTTCAAAACTATTAACAGAAACTCAAAAATCTGAACTACAAACTGAAGTGTGTTCATGTGTAGGCGAGAAAGCGACAACTAGCGTGACTGCAACGGATTTGGTTGTAGCAGCAATGGATAAAACTTCACAAGCAAATCTTGCGGCTAAAATTGTGACAAATACTTTAAATTCTTGCGTGATCGAAACATTTAAAAACTAAGATTTAGAACAATTTATACGACCCAGACATTGGTATTGCTGAGTATTAGCAAATTCAAATTAAGGGTCGTATTTTATTTTGAGTGAGAGATATATGAAAATTGCTGGTGCAGATGAAGCGGGTCGCGGTCCATTGGTGGGTTCGGTTGTTGCGGCAGCTGTCATTTTAGATCCAAATAACCCGATTGAAGGTTTAAACGATTCTAAAAAGCTCACTGAAAAAAAACGTGAAAAGTTATTTATTGAGATTCAAGAAAAAGCCTTGGCTTGGGCGATTGCTGAAAGTTCCGCACAAGAAATTGATGAGATCAATATTTTGCAAGCATCATTACTTGCAATGCGTCGTGCAGTGGAAAAACTCAATGTACAGCCAGAACACGTGTTGGTAGATGGTAATAAAGTCCCAACCGGTTTAGCGATGAGCTGTGATGCTGTCGTAGGTGGTGATGCGATTCATCCTGAAATTTCGGCTGCGAGTATTTTGGCAAAAGTGACTCGAGACCACGAAATGGTTGAACTAGATGCAAAATATCCACAGTATGGTTTTGCGAAACACAAGGGCTATCCAACCAAAGCGCACTTCGAAGCGATTGCGCAGTATGGGGTGATTGATGAACATCGCCGCAGTTTTGGCCCCGTACGTAAAGTTCTAGAAGGGTAGTAATAAAGCTTAGTTGAACGTCTATAGTAAAAGCATGTTCTAGATAAATTTAAAGCGGCCTAATGAGCCGCTTTATGATTTAAACAACTTAAATCTTAGCGATTATAGTTATTTTGGGAATAATCAGTTTCTTCAAAAGATGGCTGATATTCTTGATCAATGTTTTGGAGATGTTCGTGCATTGCGCGTTCATGTTGAATTCGTTGGTAAATTTCTTCACGATGAACAGATACTTCTTTTGGAGCATTCACGCCAATACGAACCTGATTACCTTTAACACCAAGTACAGTCACGCTAACTTGGTCTCCAATCATTAATGTTTCTCCGACACGACGAGTCAGAATCAGCATGTTTCTCTCCTTGCAAAATGCAAAACCTGCAAATGATCTGTTATGTAAAATTCATAACTTGTAAAAGCAAAAAATTTAGCAGTGCATCTGAAACAATCATTGTGACAGTCGCAAACTGAGTAAATTTTAAAATCCTCAGGTTTAATATAACAGAGCCACTATAAAAAAAACTATAGTGGCTCTGAATTTTTACGATGTTTTTCAAAATCTGTCTAACAATGACAAATTTTGACACACAGCAAGGTTAATTAAGCACGTGCGCTTGATTCACCTGTTTCACGGTCTAGACCGAATGCAGTGTGTAGAGCACGTACAGCAAGCTCTAAGTATTTCTCATCAATAATCACTGAAATTTTGATTTCAGAAGTCGAAATCATCAAAATATTAATGCCTTCTTTTGCAAGAGCAGTAAACATTTTGCTTGCAACACCTGCGTGTGAGCGCATACCAACACCAACAATCGATACTTTAACGATGTCTGCGCGAGTTGCAACTTCACGTGCACCAATTTCTTGTGCAGTCGCTTCAAGAATGGCTTTCGCTTTTGATAATTCACTACGGTTAACTGTAAATGTGAAATCAGTTGTGCCGTCTTCTTCAACGTTTTGGATAATCATATCCACTTCAACATTGGCATCACCAATTGGTGAAAGGATGTTTGAAGCGATACCTGGTTTATCCGGTACACCAAGAATAGTTAATTTAGCTTCATCACGGTTGAACGCGATACCTGAGATGATTGGTTGTTCCATGTTGTCTTCCGCTTCAGTGGTGATTAGTGTCCCGACGTTTTGTTTAAAGTTTTCGTCGAATGCGCCATCATCGTCATTATCAAAACTTGATAATACGCGTAAAGGCACTTGGTATTTACCGGCAAATTCTACAGAACGAATTTGAAGGACTTTAGAACCAAGTGATGCCATTTCAAGCATTTCTTCAAAAGAAATACGATCAACTTTTTTCGCTTTTGGAGCGACACGAGGGTCAGTGGTGTAAACACCATCAACGTCTGTGTAAATCTGACATTCATCAGCTTTAAGTGCGGCGGCCAATGCAACACCCGAAGTGTCAGAACCACCACGACCTAGAGTCGTAGTGTTACCTTCGGCATCAAAGCCTTGGAAACCTGCCACTACAATGACACGTCCAGCGTCAAGGTTTGAAGTCAATACATCCGTATCAATCGCTTCAATACGCGCCTTGGTAAATGCGCTGTCGGTTTTAATACCGACTTGACGGCCTGTAAGTGATTTAGCTTCAACACCAATAGAGTTAAGTGCCATTGCTAACATAGAAATCGTTACCTGTTCACCCGTAGACACCATTTGGTCTAATTCGCGTGGATCAGGGGTTTCGGTAATGGCTTTCGCTAAAGCAAGTAGACGATTGGTTTCGCCACTCATTGCAGATACAACAACCACAACTTTGTGACCGTGATCATGCCAACGCTTTACACGACGAGCAACATTTAAAATGCGCTCTGGAGTACCCATTGAGGTACCGCCATATTTTTGAACGATTAATGCCATAACTATCCTTACCAAGTAAATAAGTCTAAAGACTTAAAGCACTTACACATATTTTAAGACCGCACTTCGGCGCGATTTTAATATACCACGTAGCTTATGAACTCCAAGGTAGGAGGAGTTCAAATAGATACTTTGTGTCTGCAGGGGATTCACATGAACCCAGCCTTTTAGACTCCATTTTCATCATTTAGCCAGAGGTTGAATATTGGTTTCAACATGATGATTGAGTTTGCGCTTTCACGCATCAACAGTGTTTAAGCAGGATCCAGCATTAAAAAACACACTGCTTAAACCTGTTGATTTGCTCAAAGGAGGTGAGTCACTTTGAGCTATAGGACTTTTGGTCTTATTTTGCAGCTAACCATGCAACGAGGTCAGTCATTACCGCTTCAAGTTTGTCGCTATAAGGCGCACCACCTTGAGCCATATCAGGTTTACCACCACCTTTACCGCCAAGTTCTTGACCAAGGTGTTTGATGATGTCACCTGCTTTTACAGCAGCAGTGTATTCTTTAGCAACCGAAGCAATGAGGCTCACTTTGTCGGCATCAACCGCTGCGATCACGATCACAGCATTGTCTAACTTAGATTTCACACCGTCGTGCAAGTTGCGAAGTGATTTCGCATCTACACCTTGAACCGTGGTGATTAATGTTTTACGGCCAGCAATCTCTTGAACTTGACTCAATAACTCAGCGGCTTGGAAGCTTGCCAATTTTTGGTTCAATTGTTCAATTTGTTTTTGCAAGCTAGATGCTGTGTGAGACAAAGCTTCAACTTTTTCTAAAGTTTGATCTTTTTGCGCTTTCAGCAAATCGTTGATTGCATGAATGTCACGATCTGCTTTTTGCGCAGCTTCAACTGCCTTAGTACCCGTAACGGCTTCAATACGACGTACGCCTGCAGCAACACCGCCTTCAGATGTAATCTTGAATAGGCCGATGTCACCTGTGCGTTTTACGTGAATACCACCACAAAGTTCGATAGAGAAGTTTTTCTCATCTTTGGTTGTACCCATTGAAAGTACACGTACTTCGTCACCGTATTTCTCACCGAACAACATCATTGCGCCTTTTTCTTTGGCCGCATCGATGTCTAAAAGTTCAGTTGAAACAGCAGTATTGGCAATCACTTCGGCATTGACAATGCGTTCAATTTCTTGAAGCTGTTCAAATGAAACAGGTTGGTCATTGGCAAAGTCAAAACGTAAAAGTTCGCTTGCAACCAATGAACCTTTTTGCTGTACGTGCGTACCTAAAACTTGGCGAAGTGCTGCATGTAATAGGTGAGTTGCAGAGTGGTTGCGTGAAGTTGCTTCACGGATATCCGCTTTAACAATAGCCTCAACTGCTTGAGCTGCTTTTAAGTTACCCATGGTCACGATGCCTTGGTGTACAAAAGCGCCGCCTGATTTTTTGGTGTCTTGAACTTCAAAAATACCAGTTTCGTTTTTGAAGATACCTGTATCGCCAACTTGACCGCCACTTTCTGCATAGAAAGGAGTTTGGTTTAGAACGATCAGCGCTTCGTCACCTTCAAAAACTTCATCAACTTGTTCGCCATCTTTGTAGATTGCAACAATTTGACCTTGGCCTTGAGTTGCGTCATAGCCGTCAAATTGAGTCTCGCCTTCAACTTTGACAATTGAGTTGTAGTCGATAGCAAATTTACCAGCATCACGCGCACGTTGACGTTGAGCCGCCATTTCGACTTCGAAACCAGCTTCGTCAATGGTGAGATCACGTTCACGTGCAATGTCTGCTGTTAAGTCAGTCGGGAAGCCGTAAGTATCGTAAAGTTTAAATACAGTTTCGCCTGGAATCACTGAACCTTTAAGTTGAGCCAATTCGCTTTCAAGCAATTTCAAACCTTGCTCTAAAGTTTTTGCGAATTGTTCTTCTTCTTTCAAAAGCTGTGCTTCGATACGTGCCTGGTTAGCAGCAAGTTCAGGATAAGCAGCACCCATCACTTCGATTAACGGCTGCAACATTTTGTAGAAGAATGAACCAGTCGCACCCAATTTGTTACCATGACGTACTGCACGACGGATAATACGGCGAAGTACATAGCCACGGCCTTCGTTAGACGGGTTAACACCGTCTGCAATCAGGAAGCAGCAAGAACGTGCATGGTCAGCCACAACTTTAAGTGAAGCAGGGTATTCAACTGGTTTGTTTTCTGCTTGCGCTTTTGCTTCAAGTTCAGTGGTATCTAAACCAATAATTTCAGCAGCAGCTTTAAGTAGGTTTTGGAATAGATCAATTTCGTAGTTTGAGTTTACATGCTGTAAAACTGCAGAAATACGCTCAAGGCCCATACCTGTATCTACAGAAGGTGCAGGAAGGGCATGCAGTACGCCATCAGCAGTACGGTTGAACTGCATGAATACGTTGTTCCAAATTTCGATGAAACGATCGCCATCTTCTTCAGGAGTGCCCGGTAAGCCACCCCAAATATGGTCGCCATGGTCAAAGAAGATTTCAGAACATGGACCGCATGGACCTGTATCACCCATTGCCCAGAAGTTATCTGAAGCGTATTTTTCGCCTTTGTTGTCACCTATACGGATAATTCGTGAAGCGTCTAGACCAATTTCTTTGTTCCAGATATCAAATGCTTCGTCATCTGTATGGTAAACAGTGGCATAAAGTTTATCTTTTGGTAGACCTAACCATTTTTCGTTGGTTAAGAAATCCCAAGCAAATGTGATGGCATCACGTTTGAAGTAGTCACCAAATGAGAAGTTACCCAACATTTCAAAGAATGTGTGGTGACGTGCTGTATAACCAACGTTGTCTAAGTCGTTGTGTTTACCACCGGCACGGACACATTTTTGTGAAGAAGTTGCACGAACGTAGTCACGTTTTTCAAGACCAAGGAAGCAGTCTTTAAACTGGTTCATACCAGCATTTGTGAACAATAGTGTTGGGTCGTTGGCAGGTACCAGAGAACTCGACGCGACACGTGTATGCCCTTGCGATTCAAAGTAGCTTAAAAAAGCTTCGCGAATTTCAGCTGATGTCATAAAACGAGTACTCACAACCAAGTCTCTCCTAATTTCGATTTGGTAATAGCATATCAAGCAAGTCTTACAAAATTTTAAAGCTGGCTTGAGATGCTGACATAAAATTTAAAAACGCTAAATTATAACGGAAAAAGGTGTAGTGACCAATGATTTTCAATGAACTATATGACTTTTTATATAATTCATTTGAATTGATTCATTTTCATTATGGTTGTGAAAATTTTGGCAGTTTTTACTCAATGGTACTTTGGTTTATTTTTAAATTTAAGATGAAATTTTACTTAAATCCTAAACGCATTTTCAAATTTTAAAGGCGTGAATTAATCAGCTTATAAGTCAGGATCTGTCTTTTTTATGTGTTGAATGGGGTATTCCTTGCCATCAAATTTGAGCTGATAACGACCTTGGTCATGTTCAGCGGACGCTTTGCAGTTTTTGTGATTGTAATGGCTGCTAATGCTCGACTCTTTGATTAAGAAAATAGGGAAGCCCTTATGGGTTTGATTGCTGATGTGCAAGGTGCGCTTTAATTCTTCAGTATTCCAGTCATCACAAGCACTTTGTGTACTGCTGTTGTAGTTGGTCATTAGTCCATTTAAGACAGCTAAAATTTTTGAATCAGTTTGAATGGCATAAAGGTAAAGCAATCGTCTTGATGAATGAATACCGCCTATGTGCGATTGTTTTAAAGCAATACCCACCAAGTCCTGATCTTTTGCATAGGGGGTGAGATCAAATTGAACATTATCTAAACGTGTCGTAGGCACAATGCCTTTAGGTGACTTAAATACTTTTAGTACTTGAAATGTGCCTTTATCTATAAGATAAAGCTTTAAATCATAATTGCCCGCATTGTCCTGAATCACGTCAGTCGCATTACTAGAAAGGGCTAATAATCGACGACTATGCTGAAGTTGAATGCAGTCCTGAAATACAGGTTCATTGGCATTGGAGGAATTATTGTCTGAGAATAGGCGTTGTAATTTTTGTATCTCCGCTGATGAACAGTGTTGATATATTTGCGCTGTAGTCTCGGTTGAACCTAATAAAAATATCAAAAATATTGAGATGGAAGCGTAAAAGAGCTTTGTAGGTTTAAGCTTTTGCCAGAACAAATAAAATGGTTGTAGTGTTTGCTTCATCATTGTGATTTATGGTCTATAGAATATTTTTCTTCATTATAAAGTCGAAAAGCTATTTTGAATATTTTCACTCAACACCCATTTTAATAAGTATTAAGAGAATTAATGATTACGAATTATTGTTGAAATCCTTTAATATATAAGCGCTTTATAACTGTTTCAAAATGAAGGGTAAGTCATGCAGCGAGTGGCAATTAATGGATTTGGTCGAATCGGACGCAATGTATTACGCGCTTGGTTTGAAAATCCAAAAGAATTTCATTATGAAATTGTTGCCATAAATGATGTCGCTGATGTGGAAACCATGGTGCATTTGTTTAAATATGACACCACGCATGGTCGTTTTGCAGGCCAAGTCGAAATTCTTGAACAAGATGGCGCTATTTTTCTAGACATCTCTTGTGCCCAAGCACATCTCAAAGTGCAAGTTTTAAATGAAGCACAGCCGAGTCTTTTGCCTTGGCAGCAACTGAATGTCGATGTGGTACTTGAATGCACAGGTTTATTTAGATCGCGAGAGGCAGCCACACAACATATTGGTGCAGGTGCCAAACGTGTGATTATTGGTGCGGCGCCGTTTGACAGTGTTGATGCTGCGATTGTGTATGGTGTTAATCATCATGAAGTCAAAGCGACGGATCAAATTATTTCGAGTGTGTCGTGTACCACGCAGGCTTTGGTGCCTTTAGTCAAAATTATTGATGATGCCTTTGGTATAGACACAGCACTCATGACAGAAATTCATGCTGTGACTGCGGATCAGTCTGTATTGGATCATGCACATCGTGACTTACGTCGTGCGCGAGCTTCGGGTCAAAATATTATTCCAACGACGTCTTCAGCTCTAGGGGCATTGAAACGGGTCATGCCGAAAATGGAAGATCGAATCGATGGCTATTCGATTCGTGTACCGACTATCAATGTTGCTGCAATCGATTTAAGTTTTGTGTCCCAATCGCTTATCACCAAGCATGAGTTAAATGCAGTGTTAAGCAAAGCTGCACGTTTTGATTATCATGAAATTATGTCAGTAACCGATGAACCTTTGGTCTCAAGTGATTTTAATCATTCACCTTATTCATTGATTGTCGATTTGAATCAAACCATGGTGGTAGGAAAACAAGCAAAAGTTTTCGCATGGTATGACAATGAATGGGGTTATGCGAACCGCTTGCTCGATTTATGTGAAAGTTTTCATTCTCTATAAAAATTCAAACTTATCCAATATAGAAAACATCTACTAGCTTGTAGGTGTTTTTTATTTTCTAAAATTAGATGAAAAATCATGCTTAATGACCTACATATGGCTTGAAAATATTGAAAAACTTTAAAAAATATTCAAGCACAGCCGATTTATTGTTTAAGATGAAAGTCAAAGAAATATATAAAGAGTATTGAGCATGATGTTGATGTTACTTTGGGGATTTATTTTATTATTGGCGCTGGCGGTTATATTTTTAATTTGGCTACAGTTTAATCGTGACGTATCGCAATCTACCGCGCATGAAACCTTGCCACTTGAAGAAAAAGTGGTGCATTTAGAAGCCAACCTGAAAAAGACCTTGGAAATTATGCAAGATCTTGCAAAGAAAATGCATATCCAGCAAGAAGTATTAGATCAAACCACTCACAAATTACAGCAAGTTGAATTGCAAAATGCAGAGTTGGTGAACCTTTTGGCAAAAGTGATCAAGACAGACCAAAGCTAATCAAAAAAATACAAAAGACTGCCCACACCTCGATATCTGCATGAAGCATGTGATCTCAAAGTATGGGTATTTTTTATCCAATAAGATGATTCCTAATATTCATCATCATTGGGTTTAAATCGTAGTTCTTTCGTTATTCAAAACATGATCGCGTATTACTTAGTTAAATCAAAATTTGTCTTAATACTGCTGCTGAAAGCATGCTAATCACAACGGTAGGCAATAACGAAAAACGTGATGCTGCAAATAGGGTAATGGCTATCGCAATCAGATCGGCAGGATTATCTTTGACAAAATAGGGCGCAATCACTGATATCAACACACAGCCGGGGACAACTTCCATAATTTGACGTTGTTTGTTGGTGAGGCTACGGTTTTTCAGTAACACATAACCCAAGATGCGGGTCAGGTAAGTGGTTAAGGCTATAAATAGAATCGCGATCACGGTGCTAGTGTGGATCATGCATCATCTCCAATTAGGAAAAATGCAGAAGCAATGCCAGTAACTGCGCCAATCGGAACATACCAGCCCGCAGGGAGATATAAGTAAGCCAAAGATGCGGCAATCAAACTGACCAGCCATGGACGCGCCGCTTTAAAGCCTTTCCACATGCCACGCAGTAAAACAAGAAATACAGCAGGGAAAGCCATATCAAAACCAAGTCGACTAATATCGCCAAGTATCGGCCCAATCATTGCCCCAAGCGTGGTAAAGCCAACCCACATCAAATATAGAGCACAGCATAAGCCTGCATAGAACATCAAACTAAAGGCGCGCTGAATTCCCAAAACATTAGATTTTTTTTGCGCATCAGCCAAACCCACAGCCCAACTTTCATCGCACATAAAAAATAAAGCGGTATAAACCGTACGATTCGGTAAATGTCGTAAATACGGGACAAGGCTCGCCCCCATTAATAGGTGCCGACTATTCACTAAAAACGTAATAAACATCAGCATGAGAATATTTGGGGGATTGGTCCAAACTTCCAAAATGGCAAATTCAGAACCACCGGCAAAGTTAAGGCCAGTCAAAAGCGGAACTTCTAAACTGGAAAATCCTTTATGTGTTGCCTGAGCACCCAAAACTAATGCAAAAGGAATAATGCCCAGCAGCATTGGAATAGATGTTTTTAGACCTCGTTTAAACTCAATAGAATGCTGTGAATGGGTGTGATTGAGTGTACTTTGTCTAAACATCAACATGACGTTTTCCATGAAGCGAGATCAAAAGCAATATTTTATGAATATCTGAGCAGCATTTGGCAGCTATTTTATGGAAGATTGCTTTTATTGTGCAATAAAATTGCTAAAATAAAGATTATTGTGAAATTTAGTGCCTTTATTGATGGATCAGATAGATAAACGCATTTTGCAAGCATTACAGCAAAATGGAAAACTACAAAATAATGAATTGGCCCAACTAGTTGGTTTATCACCTTCGCCGTGTTTGAGACGGGTTAGGCAACTAGAAGATGAAGGCTATATTGAGAAATATGTGGCTTTACTGAATCAGTCAAAATTGAATTTAAGTTTAACTGTATTTGCGCGGATTTGGCTAAAAGGTCAAGATGCAAAAACCGTGAATGATTTTGTCGCAGCGATTCAAACGATGCCTGAGGTGGTTGAATGTCAACTCATGGCAGGGGATTGTGACTTTTTCTTACGTATCGTCGTGGCAGATTTAGAAGCCTATCGAAAGTTTCAGATTCATCATTTAACGCAGATTGCCAGTGTGCAAAATGTAAAAACAGAGATACCGTTACAGGCCGTTAAACAAACTACAGCGCTTCCATTGGATTGATGGTCGTGTCTTAAATTAAGTTATTGAGCCTGATCATATTTATAACTTTGTTTAAAACTTCATCTATAGAAAGTAGGATGCTTATTATTTTTTATCAAATGGTTGAAAAAAATAACGTTCATGAGATTTTAAAATTTAAGCATAAACATGGATTTAGTTGTAAAAATTAAAGCTGTAGATGAAGTAATGAATGCTGAAGCATCTTTTATGAAAAAGTCGTGTGCAAGCGTAAAACTATCGTGCTAAACTAGGAGAAATCGGGTGTGCTCCCGATTTTTTTATGCGGATTTGTTCCGCGCTGACAAGAATTTAGGTTTACAACATGCCCATTTCAGAGACATGGTTATTACCTGATGGTGTAGCTGATGTACTGCCAGAACAGGCGCAAGTGATTGAATCTTTGCGTCGTGAAGCATTAGATTTCCTCGCATCTCGAGGTTATCAGTTGGTGTACACGCCATTCATTGAATACATCGAATCTCTATCTTCTCTTTCAGAATCGAATCAAGATTTAGACTTAGCCACTTTTAAAGTGATCGACCAACTTTCAGGTCGTTTGCTTGGTGTGCGTGCCGATATGACACCACAAGTGGCTCGTATTGATGCGCATGTACATCCTGTCGAAGGTGTAGCTCGTTATTGCTACGCTGGTACAGTACTACATACTAAGCCACAGGGTTTTAATACCACACGTGCACCTTTACAGTTAGGTGCAGAATTATTTGGTTCAGACAGCATTGATGCTGACGTTGAACTGATTGATGTCATGATCAACTTGCTTGCTAAAGCAGGTCATGCAGATGGTATCCATCTTGATTTAGGGCATGTCGGTTTATTCCGCAGCATGGTGAAACAAGCTGGCTTGAGCAAAGCAGTTGAACGTCAGTTATCTGACTTGTATCAACGTAAAGCACTACCTGAACTTGCTGAATTCACACAAAGCATTCCAAATGGTGATGACTTCTATACATTAGGTCGTTTTGCAAGTGATTTAGATGCGTTACAAGCAAATTTAAGTGCTGAAGTTTTAAATAACGAAGCATTTAAACTTGCATTTGATGCAGTGAAATCGACACAAGCCGCAATTCAGGTGCGTTGGCCAGAACTACATATTGGTATCGATGTTGTAGAACTTCGTTCATACCATTATCACACTGGTTTAATGTATGCCGTATATGCACCAAACCGTGCTGCGCCATTGGCTCAAGGCGGTCGCTATGACGGTATTGGTGAACACTTCGGTCGCGCGCGTCCAGCGACAGGTTTCTCTTGTGACTTATATGCATTAACTGCTGGTCAAGTTCAGAAAAGCCAAGTTTTGGTTGCGCCAAAAGGCATCGAAGCAGATTTATTAAAGGCAATTGAGGCAGCACGTACCGAAGGATTCAGTGTTGTTCAATTGTTAGGTAATGATGATTTAAGCTCAGCACCTTATGCAACGCACCAGTTGGTGAATGCAAATGGCGAGTGGACAATCAAACAAATTTAATCGCGAATGTGCCTGCGGGCACACACGTTTTTTCCAATTTTAACAGCATGATGCAATGAGGCTATTATGGGCAAGAATGTTGTGGTACTTGGTACCCAATGGGGCGACGAAGGTAAAGGTAAGATCGTCGACCTGCTCACAGATCAAGCGGCTGCGGTAGTTCGCTATCAAGGTGGACACAACGCAGGTCATACACTTGTGGTTGGTGGTAAGAAAACTGTATTACACCTCATTCCATCTGGTATTTTACGTGACAACGTATTGTGCTTAATTGGTAATGGTGTTGTTTTATCACCTGAAGCTTTAATCCATGAAATGGAAGTTTTAGAAAAAGAAGGCGTGCCTGTACGTGAACGTCTACGTATTTCTCCAAACTGCCCATTGATCCTTCCACACCATATCGCCCTTGACCAAGCACGTGAGAAAAAACGTGGCGATGCGAAAATTGGTACAACAGGTCGTGGTATCGGTCCTGCATACGAAGACAAAGTGGCTCGTCGTGCAATCCGTGTTGCTGACTTGGTTCGTGGTGGTGCTCATCTTAAAGCTCAACTAGAAGAGCTTCTTGAATACCATAACTTCCAATTGACTCAATTCTTCGGTGTTGAAGCCGTTAAAGTTGAAGATGTAATCGCTCTATGTGACGAATGGCGTAAAGTCATCGAACCTATGGTGATGGACGTGACTGGCGAACTTCATGTTTACCGTAAAGCAGGTAAGAAAATCATGTTTGAAGGCGCGCAAGGTTCACTTCTTGACGTTGATCACGGTACATACCCGTATGTTACTTCTTCAAACACAACTGCTGGTGGCGTAAGCTCTGGTTCAGGTCTTGGTCCATTGCACCTTGACTATGTATTGGGTATCACTAAAGCGTACACAACTCGTGTAGGTGCTGGTCCGTTCCCAACTGAACTTGTTTATGATGCTGCTAACGATGTTGGTGATGCAATCGGTAAACACTTGGGTACTGTAGGTTCTGAATTTGGTGCGTCTACTGGCCGTCAACGTCGTTGTGGTTGGTTCGATGCTGAAATTCTACGTCGTTCAGTAGAAGTAAACTCACTTTCTGGTATTTGCTTAACTAAACTAGACGTTCTAGATGGTTTAGAAGAAGTGAAAATCTGTGTAGGTTACGAAGCAGCTGATTCTGGTTGTGTAGGTTCTTCTGATGCGCTTGCATTTGAAACTTTAAAACCAATCTACGAAACTATGCCAGGTTGGTCAGAGTCTACTTTTGGTGCGAAATCACTAGATCAATTGCCACAAAATGCAATTAACTACGTGAAACGTTTAGAGCAATTGATTGAATGTCCAATCGACATCATTTCAACTGGTCCAGACCGTGATGAAACAATCGTATTACGTCATCCATTCGACGCATAATGTGCTGTTGAATTAAGATGTAAAAGCCTCGCGAAAGCGGGGCTTTTTTTATATAGCGAAGAACATAACTTCAAAAAACGGCATGTATTATAAACTGATAGTACTCAGTAACATCCGAAGTGCCATTTGATTCAAATAAAAGAATGATACGCGATAATTCATCCGCAAGTGTTTGAGACAGGACTACTTTTAATTAAAAATGTTTTTGCAATACTGTAAATATTTTGACACTAGTGAACGAGTTTTGTCGGTGAGGTGCATTGCACCGCAAGATGGTTTCCTTGCGAAGCATGCTTCTCATTTTGCCTAATGAGAAACATTGTTTCATGTGTGTACCTCCAGCCGAAGGCTAATCCCTGTATTTAAACCCAAGATGTAAGACTCCGTTGAATATACTTAAAAGTATTTAAAAAATGTGAAATTATTTTTACGGGGTAACATCAGATATTAAATTTAAATCATGGAAAAATAAAGATTTTGAAAAAAATAAGCATAAAAATATTGAGTCAGTCAATTTTTTGTATATATTTGACACTCTTTATAAATAACTAGAGATCATGATGAATTATAAAAAATCTTTGGCATGCTTTGCCGTAGCAGCTTCTTTATCAGGTTGTACCACGATTGCTGATCTTGCAGGTGCTGATTCTGCATCTTTGAACTTACAGGCAACACAGTCTTATAACGCAATGCTGAAAGACGCACAGACCAAACAAGTGCTCGATACCAAGTCTGCGACTTATCAAAAAGTAAACCGTGTTTTCTGGAAAATGAAACCATTTGCAGATCAGATGAATCAAACGGGTCAGGCTTTTGATTGGAAAGTTGCCGTAATCAAGTCTAAAGAAATCAATGCCTATGTTGCACCCGGCGGGAAAGTTGTTTTCTATACAGGAATCGTCGAAACCCTCAAACTCACGGATGATGAAGTCGCAGCAATCATGGGTCACGAAATGGTTCATGCTTTAGAAGAACATGCAAAAAATAAAATTGGCGCTTCAGCACTGACCAATCTTGCAGTGAGTATAGGTTCACAATACGTAGGTAATGCAGCAGGTGGCTATGGTGCAACCTTGCTTGACTTGGGGAGTCAATTTGGTGTGGGCTTGCCGTATTCACGTAATTTGGAAAGCCGCGCGGATAAAGGTGGCCTAGTGATGATGGCAAAGGCTGGATACAATCCAGAAGCGGCGATTTCATTGTGGAAAAAAATGAATGCGAATGATAACAGTGGCAACGACGCACTGAGCAAA
This sequence comes from Acinetobacter sp. YH12140, assembly GCF_013418475.1. Lineage (NCBI taxonomy): Bacteria > Pseudomonadati > Pseudomonadota > Gammaproteobacteria > Moraxellales > Moraxellaceae > Acinetobacter > Acinetobacter sp. YH12140. The sequence continues at coordinate 307,785 of NZ_VPBZ01000003.1, read as the reverse complement.
TTTATGTCTACACACCCAAGCAATAATGACCGTATTGCTGCTATGCAAAAAATGATGCCGGAAGCGCAGCAATATTATAAAAATGCGACACCATCGAGTGTACGTCGTTAATATCTGCGGTTTTCAAGACTAAAGTTGCATTTTAGTACGCTATACACTTTGTGGTGAGTTGCTAAAATGCAATTTGAATTAGGAAGAGAAGTGCAGGATGCAAAAGAATATTTCGACCACCATTTTTTATTCTTTATTATTTGCGATGGGGGGAGCACCCACTATTGCTATGATGATCATTCGTGCCCAAACTCAAGATCCACAATTAATTTATCAAGCCCTGATTGGGTTGTCGGTGATTATTGCCTGTATTCTTGTACCCATAGTTTTGATACAAAATGCTGTCCTATTTTTTAAGCGAAAAAATGTGCAGTTAGAAGAAAAAATTAAGCCATTAATGCATGTGTATTTGGGCTTGAATGTGGTTTGTTTAATCTATTGGTTGGTTCTTCAATTTTCAGCTTAAAAAAATTACATAAATACTATTATAAGTCGCTATAACTTCGTTTTAAGCTCCAAACCATAAGAATATAATATCCATAAATTCACTTATATTTTAATGGTCTGGAGTATCCTTAATGAAAAAAATAATTCTAACGAGCCTGTGTATGGCCGGTGTAATGACGATTTCGGGCTGTGCGACAGTGGCAGATATGGCAGGAGCGGATACTGCTACATTGAACGCGCAAGCAACACAAAGTTATAACAAAATGGTGGCGGATGCGCGTTCTAAAAATCAGTTAGATACTTCATCAAGTACGTATAAACGAATTAATTCAGTATTCCTCAAACTTCGCCCATTTGCAGACCAAATGAACCAAACGGGTCAAGCGTTCCAATGGCAATTGGCAGTCATGAAATCTGATCAAGTCAATGCCTTTGTAGCTCCAGGCGGTAAAGTTGTATTTTATACAGGTATCGTCAATAAACTGAATTTAACCGATGCAGAAATTGCAGCAGTTATGGGACATGAAATGGTCCATGCTCTTGAAGAGCATGCAAAAAGTAAATTGGGAGCGCAAGCCTTAACTGATCTTGCATTGAATATTGGTTTAAGTGCGGCAGGTAATAATGTCGGTCAATTGGGTACTGCGGCCGCGCAGTTGGGTAGTCAAATTGGTATAGGTCTGCCTTATTCACGTTCTTTGGAAAGCCGTGCAGACCAAGGTGGCTTAATGTTAATGGCACGTGCAGGTTATAACCCACAAGCGGCGATTACGCTTTGGGAAAAAATGAATAAGCTTGAAGGTGCGGGAGGTTCATCATTCTTATCAACGCATCCATCAAACTCACAACGTATTGAAGCGATGCGTAAAAATCTACCTGCAGCGCAGCAGATTTATAACCAACGTCGTTAATTCATAAGAATTAATTATCCGTTTTAAAAAAGCAGGCCGTGGCCTGCTTTTTTGTATTTAATAGTTTGAAAAGTTCTTATATGGCATACCTATATCAGGCGCAATAAAAAAGGCAAAGTAAAAACTTTGCCTTTTTGCACTAGAGATCAGAAGATCTTAGTGGTGGTGACCGCCTGCACCGTGTACGTGACCGTGTTCAAGTTCTTCAGCAGAAGCCTCACGGATTTCAACGATTTCAACTTCGAAAGTTAAATCTTGACCAGCAAGTGGAAAGTTCGCATCAACAACAACGTTGTCGCCTTCAACAGCTTTAACTGTCACGATTTGAACGCCATCATCAGTTTGAGCTTGGAATTGCATACCTGGTTGGATGTTGTCCACGCCTTGGAACATTTGAGCAGGAACTTCTTGAACGAGATCAGGGTTGTATTCGCCATAACCTTCGGCAGCAGGTACAGTTACAGTGAATTTTTCACCAACTGTTTTGCCTAAAAGAGCTTTTTCAAGACCTGGAATGATGTTACCAGCGCCGTGCAAATATGCTAGTGGCTCACCTTGAGATTGGTCGAGAGTTTCACCCTCTGCATTAGTCAATGTGTAGTGGAAAGAAACCACAGAGTTATTTGCAATAGCAGTCATGTTATTGATCCATTCAATTTTTTAAGGGTTACATCATAAAGTGAAATTGCACTTTTGTAGACTAAATTTATCAAAAAAATGCAATTTTTAAATGTTTATGATGCTTTTTTCATTAATCGGGGCAAATCTGTAAATTTCAATGCAATTTAATTTTAGGCGCAATTTTTCGTGTAACAAAATCTTTAGCCGTTAATAGTCCTGCATGTGCATAGCCGTAAATTGTGGCTTGATGCATTCGATAAAGTGAAACGTACATTGATTTGGCAACAAAGCCTTGAACATTGACCTGACCTAAAAGTTCACCAACCGCTTTATGCTTGCTTAATGAGACTAGGGAGCCTTTGTCTGAAAATACGAACATTGGGAGTTGCTGACCACGGATACGCGCCTTTAAACAATACACGAGAAATGACGCTTGTTGGCTAGCAACTTGAGCGCGTGGGCCGAGGACAGGCTCATCTGCACGCGGTTGGCAATGTGCACAATCACCAAAGGCGAAAATATCTGGGTGTGCCTTAGTTTGTAGTGTTGCATATACACTTAAACGGCCCATGTGGTCTTTTTCAAAGCCTTCAAGTTTAGAAATTACTTCTGGTGTTTTAATGCCTGCCGCCCAAACTTTTAGTTCGGCTTTAATTTTGCTTCCATCATTAAAATAAACATGTTCAGCATCGACTTTTTCCACACGTTTAGAGGTTAAGACCTCAATTTTCATGCGTTGTAATTGCTGCTGTGCATGCTCGGCCATTTTTTCAGGGAGTGCAGGCAGAATCCGATCAGCACCTTCAATCAAATTGATCTGTACGCTTTGAGGATGAATTTTATTTAAACCATATTTATAAAAATTATTTTTGGCTTCAACCAATTCTGCTGAAAGTTCAACCCCCGTTGCACCTGCGCCAATAATGGCAATTTTCAACTCACGTGCTGTATTGCTATTTTGCGCATCCAAATACAACTGTAAGAGATCTTGTTGGAAGATTTCAGCTTGTTGCAGACTGTCCAAATAGTGGCAATGTTCATACACGCCCGGCGTGTTGAAATCGTTGGAAACTGAGCCTAAAGCAAGAACAAGGGTATCATAACTCAGTTGCAGTTGTTCTTGAGTAGATTCATATTTACCTTGTTGGACTTTGCTAAGCTGAATAGTTTTTTCAGCAGGATTGACATCTTCAAACTTAGCCAACACAAATTCATAATGATGCTTCGCAGCATGCGCATAATAGTTAATTTCTTCTTCACTAACCGACATTGTACCTGCGGCAATTTCATGCAAGAGGGGCTTCCAAACATGCGTGAGTTTCATGTCAACGAGGGTAATGCGCGCTTTCTTTTTTTTACCGAGTAAATCACCGAGTTGTGTGACCAGTTCTAAACCACCGGCACCACCACCGACAATGACAATATGGTGTAACTTGGAGTCATCAGCGTTATTCATTGAATTCCCTATTTTATTATTGTTGAAAAAAAGAAGATGGCACGAGTATGCCATCTTCTTTTTTTCACGAATAACGAATTGTCTTACAAGTTACATAATCACATCATTGACCTAAAGGGTAGGTTTTAACTTCTGCTGAATCAGTATTAAAGATGCTAAAAAGACCTTTAATCCACATCATGAAACGCTCAAAAATATTGGCTTCTTCAATTTGCACGTCATCTTCAATATCAAAGGTATTGATCAGCTGATTATTTTGATAAACCGTAACGGTGGCTAATTTCATCACTTCAGCCAATGGCGCAGTGAGTTCTTTTTCATTTACTTCAACACTCAGTTTAGTCTGTGTTTCATGAAGTGGTTCAATGGCTTGAATTTGACCATTGCCAGTATTTAAAAGAATACGTTGCTGTGTAGGGTCAAAAGCTTTTAAATCGATGGCATAAGCTTGATCATAAAGTGAAGTAGTAATCAGCTTAGGTTGTTGAGTTTCCACCTTAAACATTTTCAAGGTTGATTTAACTACAGGTAATTCAGCAATTAATTGCTTATCTTTGATTGCAACTTCATTACGTGTATAGGTATAAGCCAAGTTCATGAGGTTGTGTGCTACTTCTGCACGTTTTAAGCCACTTTTTGCTCCTAATACCACAACAATCAAACGACGTTCTGGCGCGTCAGGATTCGCGATCAAACGGTTGGCTGTTAAAGCTAAATTATAACCTGCAGCTTTAGTAAAACCTGTTTTTAAGCCATCAACGGTAGGATCTTGTTTGAGTAAAATATTAGTTGCATGGTGGAAACGGTGATTGTAACTAAAACTTTGTTGTTTAGAATAATTCAAATAGTCAGGTGTTTCGGTAACAAGTGCTTGCCCTAAACGTGCAAGGTCAGCCGCCGATGAATAATGTTCTGGCATGGTAATACCGGCAGGATTTTGAAAATTGGTATCATTCATGCCCAAAGCTTTAGCTTCTTTGTTCATGCGTTCAATAAATTTTGGAATATCACCAGAAATGCGTTCAGCTAAAGTCACAGCGGCATCATTGGCAGACATGACCACAAGACCTGCCAAAAGCTGATCAACTGAAATTTGTTCGCCTGCTTTGAGATACATTTGTGATTCATCCCATTGAACCACTTGTACAACTGGGGTTGCGGTTAGGATTTCATTTTTCTTTAAATGACCTGCTTTAATTTCCTTTAAAGCAATATAAGCCACCATCATTTTGGTAAGTGAAGCAGGAGCACGCTGAACATGGCTATTATGTTCTGCAATCACCTGACCCGACTGAGGGTCTAAAATGGTCCAAGCTTCAGCTTCCACGGTTTCAGGGACAATATTTAAAAGGGCAGCATTTGCTATCGTGGAGCATAGAAAACTAAGCAGCGCGATGAGGTAGATCACGTGTTTCAATGAGGTTCCTTAACCAACCATTCCGTTGGTGGTAAAACGAAAAAATTTTTAGGCATGCTATGCCTTTTTTTTTCTGCTGACTAGTCATAATTGTAGACAATTGCGACAGTTCCGCATTCAGTTGTAAAAAATGTTAATCTAATTGATAAGTTATCTTTTACTAATTTTATATCGCCCATTATGTTGCATTATCAAATCGAATTTGACGATTATCGTCAGCATCTAGTCCATGTCACTGCACGTTTCTTGGCAAATCCAACACAGGTGCTTTCTTTACCAACTTGGATTCCCGGAAGTTACTTAATCCGAGAATTTTCGAAGCATATCGAAGCTGTTCGAGCTTATGATGAAGATGGGCGTTTGTTACAAATTGAGAAATTTGAAAAAAATAAATGGCGCTTATTCAATACAGATCATGAGTTGATCACGGTTGAATATGATGTATATGCCTTCGATTTGTCGGTCCGTGGTGCTTATGTTGATCAAAGCCGTTTATACGTCAATCCAGCTTGCGCATGTTTAGGTTTAGTTGACCAAGAACATACAGCCATTGAGGTTGAAGTTTTCTTGCCACCCGAGTTAAAGCATTTCCAACTTGCGACAGGATTAAAGTCAAAAAGTTTAGTGAAAGGTCGTTATACCTTATATGCAGATAACTATGCTCAGTTGATTGATGCACCGTTTGAACTGGCGGAACAAACCCGTTTTAGTTTTGAAGCTAACGGCATTCCACACGAATTTGTGGTTTCGGGCAAACATGCCATGAACGCGCAGCGTATGCAGCAAGACATCGAAAAAATTTGTTCGACAGAAATTTCCATGTTTGGTTCAGCACCATTTAAAGACTATACCTTTATGACCATGGCAACGGCCAATAGCTATGGTGGTTTAGAGCATCCAAATAGTACAAGTTTAATTAGCCCGCGTGATGATTTGCCAAAAGCCAATGAACCTGTAGAGCCATCGGCAGATTATCAACGTTTCTTAGGGTTATGCAGCCATGAATATTTCCACTCATGGTTGGTAAAATTTATCCGTCCAGAAAACTTTGTGAATTATGATTTGAACAAAGAAGGCTACACTTCTTTGCTTTGGATTTTTGAAGGTTTTACATCGTATTATGATGATTTGATTTTACTGCGTAGCGGTGTGATTAATCAGGATTCTTATATCAAGCTTTTAAAAGCACAAATAGATCGCTATTTGCAAAATCCGGGTCGTGAAATTCAAACCGTTGCTGAGTCAAGCTTTGATGCGTGGGTGAAATTCTACCGTCAGGATGAAAACTCAAATAATGCAGGTACCAGTTACTATAATAAAGGCTGCCTCGTGGCGCTGTGTTTAGACCTTGGCTTACGCCTACGTGGTTCAAGTCTTGATGCCTTAATGCGTAAGCTATATGAAAATGCACAAAACGGCATTCAAGTGAATGAACGGACTATTTTCAATTTATGCAATGAATTGACGGGTGATGATTGGTTAGAACAAATCAATCATTTGATTAATACTACGAATGAATTGCCGTTAGACCAGTTGTTCCCAGAGTTTGGCTTGAGCTATACGCTAAAAAATGACAAATCATTGCCATTTGGTCTAAAACTGGCTGATAAGCCTGAAGGTGTGTTGGTTCAGTCTGCTCGTCGTGATGGTGCAGCGGCAAAAGCTGGCTTGTCTGCAAATGATGTGATTATTGCAATTGATGGTTTAAAAGCGACGGTTAAATTGGCAGAAAAATATGCCAAGCAAGACGGTACTTATACCGTACTAGCATTTCGCCGCGATGAACTGATGAGCTTTGAAGTGAAAGCGGCAGGTTCAGAATTAACTGAAGTTGAACTTAAAGTGGAAGATCAGGCTAAAGCGGAGAAGTGGTTGAAGGCTTAATGCAAATCTAATTAACTTGTTAGATAAAACCCATACACTCGTATGGGTTTTATTGTTGAAATTCTAATTGATTAGTATCTTGTCGGCATTTATTCTTGCCCATAGTCATTAAAACATTCATGTACTGAACGTATTAAATTACTTTAAAAGTTTGAGCTTTAATTTCTATCGAATAAAATTTTTAATTAATAGATAACAGCTTTTTTTGCATGACATTTATAAAAACTCAGTTCTTGAGATTTTGCCCTCAAATCTTCTGCAAGTTGTTGAGTCACGATTTGTTCAATATGTTGAGCATTTAATTTTGGCTTGATATATGCAGCTTCAGTAATCTGCCCAATAGTTTTACGTTGTATTAATTCGAGATCTAAATAATTTTGAATAATTTCATCTTTTTCAGAATATTCACGACAAACTGAAATAACAATGCGACCGGTTTGGATTGATTCGGATAACATCGTTGCACTATCTTCAGTAACAAAAATATATTCACTTCGCTTTAACACATCGCAAATAGAAGTTTTAGAACAAGTATTCACAAGCTCAATATTTTTATCTTTTAACATTTGAATCACATGTTCTGATAACGCAGGTGTTCTACGAGAACATACGACTGACGCCTGAATTTGATGGTGATCTGCGAATTGAACAAATTGCTGAATCATCTCTTCAAAGTCTTGATGGGTAAAAGGGTACTCTTTTGTCGGTCCACCAATTAACAGGCATGCTTCATGATTCGACGGAATATGCGCTAAGCGAGTAATTTTAGAAGGTACAGCACCTGTAGGAATAATGATTTGTCTACCAGAATGATCTTCTGGAATCGTCGTAATAGTCCAATCAATAAGTCGCCAATTAAATTTACGTGTACCGCCTGCATAAATAAGTGGGATATTGAAACGTTGAGATAAATAAGCGGCATAAATTAAATTAGGCATACCTGAACAGACGATAACGTCGGTATGCTCTAAATTTCTTGGTAAGAATTTAAAGTATAAACGCCCGAGCGTGCGAAACAAATTCGGGAAATTAGACAGTTTCTTAAAAACGCTCACTGTACGCTTAGGTAAAGTAGGAATTGCAAACTGCTCAGATTGTAGATAAAAGCGCTTCTCAATCATTTCACTCACAGCGAGAGCAGGATTTAAATGTCCAATTCGGTTGTCATGAATAATTAATACTTTGCTTCTATTGTGTGTAGATGTGCTGCTCATTTTTGAAGTTCAAATAATCAACGTTTATATTGTTATAACTTATTATAGTGTCGCAATATGAAAATAATCTTAAATAATTGTTAGGTTTATAAAAAAAATGTAAAGGCCTACGTAGATTGTAGGCCATTTTTGAAGCTTTTTATCAACGTCCGTTACGACCGCGGCCACGAGGGGCTTTAGTATTCGGACGAGTTGTGCCATTGGTACGGCGTTTGGGTTTTTCGCTCTCATCCATTTGCCAGATACGTTTTGTACCTGACTTTTTCACTGAGCCATCTTTATTCTTACGAACCATTGGCTTACCACCTGTACCGCCTGGTTTTTTCACATAAGAGCGCGAACGGTAAGGTTCTTCTGCAGGTACATTTTGAAAGTCAGGGTACAGTAAAGGCTCAATTTCTTTGGTTTCACCTGGTTCTAAACCCAATTGAACTAAATCGATGGCACCAATACGTGTACGAATTAAACGTAAAGTCGGGAAACCTACTGCTGAAGTCATACGACGAACTTGACGGTTACGACCTTCGCAAATTTGGATTTCAACCCAAGAGGTTGGAATGTTTGCACGGAAACGTACAGGAGGATCACGATCCCATAACCATTCTGGCTGTTGCACTTTAATGGCTTTGGCTGGCAAAGTCATACCATCTTTTAGCTCAACGCCTTTACGTAATTGTTCAAGCGCTTCTTCTGTGATGTCGCCATCGACTTGCACTAAGTAGGTTTTGAACTTTTTATTTTCAGGATTGGTGATGTACTGATTTAAACCACCATGATCGGTTAAAAATACCAAACCTTCGGAGTCCATATCTAAACGACCTGCAATACGTAGACTAGGATCGTCCACGAAGTCAGATATGGTCATATGCGCTTCGTCTTTACGGAATTGGGAGAGCACGTCATATGGCTTGTTTAAGATGACGATTTTCATAGGAAATAACTTCTATTAAATACAATAATTCAAATTGGTTAAGATTTATTCAATAGGGAAATGCAGCTATTTCCCATCTAAATCTCAAAAAAGGTAGATTTGCTTTAGAGTATTATGCGTGAAGCGCAATTAAAAGTCTTATCAAACAGCAATTATTTTTCACTCGCTTCTCAGGGAGGATCATAAAAATGGGTTATCAGAAGATCGTCGTTCCAGTGGATGGGACAAAAATTACAGTAAATTCAGACTTATCATTCAATGTTCCCAATAATCCAATTATTCCATTTATTGAAGGCGATGGTATTGGTGTTGATATCACTCCAGTGATGAAAACCGTGGTGAATGCCGCAGTACAAAAAGCTTATGGTGGAAAACGTGCCATAGAATGGATGGAAGTCTATTGTGGTGAAAAAGCCAATAAAATTTATGGCACCTATATGCCCGAAGAAACCTTTGAGGCTTTACGCGAATTTGTGGTTTCAATTAAAGGGCCGTTAACGACGCCTGTCGGTGGCGGTATTCGTTCGCTTAATGTTGCATTACGTCAAGAATTAGACCTCTACGTCTGTGTGCGTCCTGTACGTTGGTTTAAGGGCGTTCCTTCACCCGTTCAGCATCCTGAACGTACAGACATGGTGATCTTCAGAGAGAATTCAGAAGATATCTACGCAGGGATTGAATGGAAAGCAGATTCGCCTGAAGCCAAGAAAATGATCAAATTTCTTAAAGAGGAAATGGGTGTTACTAAGATTCGTTTTGAGGAAAATTGCGGTATCGGTATTAAGCCTGTATCTAAAGAAGGTTCTCAGCGTTTGGTTCGGAAAGCTATTCAATTCGCCATTGATAATGATAAGCCGAATGTCACCTTGGTGCATAAAGGCAATATCATGAAATATACCGAAGGTGCGTTTAAAGAGTGGGGTTATGAAGTCGCACTTGAGCGCTTTGGTGGTGAATTGCTAGATGGAGGTCCTTGGGTCAAAATAAAAAATCCGAAAACTGGCAAAGAGATCGTGATTAAAGATGCGATTGCAGACGCTTTTTTACAACAAATTCTCATGCGTCCGACCGATTATTCAGTCATTGCTACTCTAAATTTAAACGGTGATTATATTTCAGATGCTTTGGCGGCCGAAGTTGGCGGTATTGGTATTGCACCGGGTGCCAATATTGGTGGCGCTGTGCAAGTATATGAAGCGACACATGGCACAGCGCCTAAATATGCGGGTCAAGACAAAGTAAACCCTGGGTCTATTATTCTGTCTGCAGAAATGATGCTGCGAAATATGGGCTGGACTGAAGCGGCAGATCTAATTATTAAAGGTATTGCGGGGGCGATTGAAGCCAAAACAGTGACCTATGATTTTGAACGACTCATGCAAGGTGCAAAACTCTTGCGTTGTTCGGAGTTTGGACAAGTCATCATTGAGCATATGGACTAAGTTTATTTGCTAATCTAGGTGTAAAAAAGCTAGATGTATAAAAAGGCTAGGTAAAAAGGACTGAATGATTCAGTCTTTTTTATGGGGAATAATTAAAAACACAGAATCATAGCTTATCAATACCATTCAAAAAACAGCAATCAAAAGATGACTTCACGCAATCAATCAGATGGTCTGGCATGCTTGTCATGTTACTAAAAGTTTAAAACCACACTATTCGAGTGAACTTAGGTAATGCAGAAAATAGAGGGAGATTGATTTCAAAATAATTATTCGCCTGAGATATTACAATGACGTAATTCGAAACATTTATCGGGTTGGATCCTTAAAAATTAGCGGTACATTGGTTGTTGTCCTTTAGTAGAAGTACACCTAGCAGCAGTACATTGCGATATTTGTGATGAAAAGGAGAAATGAAATGTCTCGTAAACAGCATCAACAAAACCAACAATCTGATCACCAACAGCAGCAAAATGATCAGCAACAGCAACAGCAACAGCAACAGCAACAGCAACAGCAACAGCAACAAGACCAAAAGAAACAGAAACAACAGCCGCATCAACGAAATCAGCGTCAACAACATCGTTAATAGGCGAAATACTTTGTGAATCAAAGTTCATTTGGCCGAATGGTTGTTAATTGATCGAAATTTAAGTTTTATACGTAGACGAGAAGGAGATGAATTTGTCTAAGAAAACCAAATCACTTAAAAAGGAAATTAAAGCGAGGTTGAACAAAATTTCAAAGCATAATTCTGCTTTGAAAAAGTTAAAGAAAAAGCTGAAAAAAGCTTAGTCCATTCACGATTTATCAAAAAGAAAAGACCTATTTAAATAGGTCTTTTCTTTATATACATGATTGGTGATGTAGTTGAATGTCTTGTGATCTACCTAGACGAGATGCTTACTTAATTTTGCTGTTCGAGTGAACCAAAAGAGTTGCATTGTTCCAATGCAGAGTACGCATGCGGCCAAAATAAATTGCTGTGAATAATCAATACCAATTCGCTGTAAAAAACTAAAGCTTATACCACCGATTAATTGAATAGATGCAAAGCACAGGGTTGCAATACTCCAGAGCTTTTTATAGGCGCTACCATAGATTTGCAGAATGGTATAAGAGGTGAGAAAAACCACTGCCGGATTGAGCAAGCCTGTAGCAAAAGAAGATAAAAAAGTAAAAAGTGGATGGATATTAATAATTGCTATAAAAATCGCCAAGACATAGCTGCTATATAATATTTTAAGAGCACTAATATTTCCCAGTTTTTGTGCTAGGCAGTAAGCAGCAAATGCCCCTAAAGCACTCCCCAGACCATATAAAATCCAATTGAAATTGATCCCGATCGGGCTTAGGTGTAGGGTGTGAGTTAAATAGTCAATCCAAAATAATGAATGGGGCACGTAAGCAAAAGCACTGGTGCTATACACAATTAAGAGACAATAGAAAATTCCATCGACTTTATGTTCTACTGCTGGAATCGCGGTGAGTGTTGTGAGCTGTGATTTAAAACTCTTCAAAAGCACGCTGAGTAAAATACAAATCAGGGCTGAAAAAGAAAACAAAATCAACCAAGCCCACATTGTCGAAATATCTTGGATATAAGGCAAAAATAGCGTTGCCATTAACACCCCTAAACCAATACCACTGAAACCAATAAAATTGATTTTAAAGCGGTCTTGAAGCTGTGAACATTGGGCCACGACACTTGGGGAGAGGATCATTAGTAAGCCGCCGCTGATCCCTGAAATAACGCGCCAAGTGCTATACCAAAGTTCTGAAAAACCTGAAAATGCACAACTGAGTAAACTGAGTGTCCCTGCAATAGCTGCGAGTTGGATATAATTCACCATGCTTTTATTTTGGGGTAATTTCATGGCCCAAAATGCACCGATCAAGTAGCCGAGCAAATTGGCACTGCCTAAGATGCTGGCAAAACTTGGGCTCCAACCAAATGCTTCACGGGTTGAAGGGAGTAGTGCGGTATAGGAAAAACGTAAGATCCCGATGCCTAGGCACATGCTTAGACAGAGAAATAGGCTCAGTTTAATTTTGTTTGAGAACATCCTGTACTCATGTGTTTTTATGATTGGTTAAAAAATAACATGAATATGCTGTAGAAAAATCAACAGATCTTAAAGTTTTGACTAAGGTCTAAGCTCAAAATAAATTATTAAAAACTTAACTATTCAAAAAGATAGCTACGGTGTGAGTACAGAATAGAAATCAAATTTAAGCATACAGTAATAAAAAAACCGTACAGCACGTACGGTTTTTTTATTTTTAAAGCACTTATGAATTAACGCATTTTCGCCAAGAAACGACCTAAACGAGTCAGTGCTTCACGTAGTTCATTTTCAGCAGGCAAGAACACCACACGGAAGTGATCTGGTGTTGGCCAGTTAAAGCCCGTACCTTGAACCAAAAGTACTTTTTCAGCACGGAGGAAATCCAACATGAATTTCTCATCGTCTTGAATTGGGTAAATTTCAGGATCCAGTTTAGGGAAGCAGTACATAGCACCCTCTGGTTTCACACAAGACACACCCGGAATATCATTCAACATTTCCCAAGCAATGTTCCGTTGTTCATATAAACGGCCGCCCGGACGGATGAGATCATTAATTGATTGATAACCGCCTAAAGCTGTTTGAATCGCATATTGCGCTTGGTGGTTGGCACATAGACGCATTGAAGCCAACATGTCTAAACCTTCAATGTAGTCTAGCGCACGTGATTTATCGCCTGTAATTGCCATCCAGCCTGAACGGTAACCTGCAATTCGATACGCTTTAGATAAGCCATTGAATGAAATACATAGCTGATCGCCTGCTAAAGATGCAACAGAGACATGCTCAATGCCGTCATAAACGATCTTGTCGTAAATTTCGTCAGCAAACAAAATTAAGTCGTATTTCTTCGCAAGAGCCACAATTTGCTCAAGCACATGACGTGGGTAAACCGCACCTGTTGGGTTATTCGGGTTAATCACCACGATACCGCGAGTATTCGGTGTGATTTTACTTTCCATGTCGGCAATATCTGGATACCAGAAATTTTCTTCATCACATTTATAGTGAATAGCTGTACCGCCAGAAAGGTTAACTGCCGCTGTCCAAAGCGGATAATCCGGCATTGGCACCAGCATTTCATCGCCATCGTCAAGCAAACCTTGCATCGCCATCACGATCAGTTCAGATACGCCATTGCCGACATACACGTCATTCACGTGCATGTTTAAGATGCCTTTTTGTTGATAATACTGACAAATCGCCTTACGCGCAGGGAAGATGCCTTTTGAGTCGGTATAACCAATTGCATTTGGCAGGTTGAGTGCCACGTCGTTAATAATTTCTTGAGGCGCTTCAAAACCAAAAGGTGCGGGGTTACCAATATTTAATTTAATAATTTTATGGCCTGCCTCTTCCATCTCATTGGCCGCTCGCAACACTGGTCCGCGAATGTCGTAGCAAACATGCTCGAGCTTAGACGATTTCTTAATTTCGCGTGGGGTGTTAAACGTATTCGGCATTTTTATATTCTCGGAAAGAGTGGAGGTCACTTTTGCATAACGGTATAAATAGCTTTTAAATGTCTCGGTCGTTACTAAATCGAGATGATGTTCATCTCTGAGTAAAGCAACTATTTTTTCATGCGTAAACCCTGCCTGTTGATATTGTTTGATCACGGGCAGCAGATTTTTAAAAATTACGCTCTTTTTCTGCGACATTTTTTAATCCTGAGCAAGAGTAGCGCTAAGATTATCACTAAAGTTGCTCACAAAAAAGCATTTAATTTTGTATTTTGCTCACCATGATTTTATATTTGCTTACTTTTTGCTTTTTGGGTCATTATATAGATTTTGTAAATTGTTGAATAAAGACTAGAAATTTAAGAATGAATGACGTAAATATAGGATTATCCTATTTTAAATACCACGATATAAAGGGACGTCATCATGGGAAAACTCAATAAAACAGAAAGAGAATGGCAAAGAGAATTGTCACCAGAAGAGTTTCGCATAACGCGTCAGAAAGGCACGGAGCAAGCTTTCACTGGAAAATATTGGAATACTAAACAAGCTGGTACTTATGTATGCCGTTGTTGCGGGGAACCGCTTTTTTCTTCTGAAACAAAATACGATAGCGGTTGTGGTTGGCCGAGCTTTTATAAGCCGATTGAACCTGCTGCGGTGGAAGAAAATGTAGATACGACGCACGGTATGGTCAGAACAGAAATTGTTTGTCATCATTGTGACGCTCACTTAGGGCATGTTTTTGCTGATGGCCCACAGCCGACTGGATTACGTTATTGTATTAATTCGGCATCCTTAGAATTAGAAACAAAAGAAAAAAATGATGAGGAAACTTATCCATGACCACCATTCACCAGTTTGAAGCAGAATTACTGGACGGAAGTAATAAATCCTTTGCAGATTATGAAGGTAAGGTTTTATTAATTGTAAATACCGCCAGCAAATGTGGGTTCACTCCTCAATTTGCAGGTTTGGAAAAAATTTACGAACAATATAAAGATCAAGGTTTGGAGGTTTTAGGCTTTCCATGCAACCAATTTGGCGGACAAGATCCGGGTTCGAATGATCAAATTGGCGCGTTTTGTCAAAAAAACTATGGCGTATCTTTCCCGATGTTTGCCAAAGTGAATGTAAAAGGCCCTGAAGCGCATGTGATTTTCCGTTATTTAACCAATAACTCGAAAGGCGTATTGGGAAATGGCATTAAGTGGAATTTTACGAAGTTTTTAATTGGGAAAAATGGTCAGGTCTTGAACCGCTATGCGCCCACGACCAAGCCTGAAACCTTGAATGAAGATATTGAAAAAGCTTTGGCTCAGTCAAAATAAAGTGAATCATAGGCTGTACTGAGTTTGATATAATCATAGGCTGTACTGAGTTTGATATAAAGGCGCGAAAGCGTCTTTATTTTTTTGGATGTTTTATACTGACGTCTCTTTATTTGAAGGTCATAACATTGTTTAAGCAGATGGTTAAACGTCGAATTTGTGTTTTAATGGTTTTTTTACCCGTATGTGTGGGGTTAGCTTGGGCAGATAGCACTCCAAGTGCATCTGAACCTACAAAAATGTCTGTTGTTGCAAGCAATCTAGACCGTACGACAGATGCTCGTATTAACGCATTAATGCAATTATTAAAAACACCTGTAGAAGAATACCAACCTACGCGTGTTGCCGATGTAATTGATCCACATGTCAAACCGAAAATGTATGAAGTCTCTTGGGTAAATGCACCGCAATATGTGCTGTCTGCGTCTGAGATGAAAGCGTATAAGCATCCTGTCAAACTACAGCTCACTGTGATTGCTACAACAGGCTATATTGGTAGCTCAAAACTCATTGCAAGTTCAGGCTCTAAAAGCTTTGATCAAAAAGTACAAAAATCCCTATTGGTTGCGCGACTTGAACCCATTCCGATGGTCGATAAAAATCTCAGTTATACCGTTGAACATGAATTTGCTATTCATCCACCTCAATAAGCCTGTAGTAGAAGGCATATGTTAATCATTGTCTTAAGCTCCGAGAATGATTTGTCATTGTTTGGGTTTTCATCTGATAGATGAAGCTTGAAAATTGGTTTCATGAGTGGAAATTAAATTACTTAATCCTTGTGTATTTGATGAATGAAATCGCTCTTCGGCAATCAGGTGAGTGTAATTCATTAAGTTGAGCTTAATAAAAAATTACAATTAAAAAATAAAAAGTAATAAATAAAAAGCATCGTAAAAGATGAAATGAAAGAATAAATGCTAATCATTATCATTTATTATGTGTGCGTATTTTCTAGGATTACTCTCCCAATGTTAAAAATGAAGCAGCTCTGTGTGATGATGGCGTGTGCTACACAAGGGTTCACATATGTTTATGCGAATGAAGTCGCTGAAACGGAACATCCCGCTGCCAATATCGATAGTACTGAAGTTCAAACGCTAGAAGCCATTAATGTGGTCGTGAGTGCGGATGCTTCTGCAAATGGCTTGATGAAGCCTTATGCGGGGGGCAAGTCGCGACAGGTGGTAAAGTGGGCATTTTCGGTAATCAGAAAAATTTAGAAACACCATTTAATATCACCAGTTATACCCAGCAATATATTCAAGACCGCCAAGCGAAAAGCGTTGGGGATGTGCTACAAGCAGATGCTGGTGTGCGTACCGCCAAAGGTTATGGGAACTTTCAAGAAGCCTATTTTATTCGTGGTTTTGCACTGGCATCAGATGATACGGCATATAACGGCTTGTATGGCATATTGCCGCGCCAATATATTCCAACAGAACTGTTTGAGCGGGTAGAAGTCTTCAAAGGCGCTTCGGCATTTTTAAATGGTGCAATCCCGGGAGGAACAGGAATTGGTGGTTCAATTAACTTGCTTCCGAAACGAGCCAGTAATGATCCCTTAACACGTGTGACGGTGGGGACAAACTTCAATGGTGCCTATGTGGCATCGGATGTATCACGTCGCTTTGGGACAGATGATCAATTTGGAGTGCGGGTCAATACCGCTTACCATGATGGTGGAACCGAGATTGACCAAGAAAAGAAAACACTTGGATTGGTTTTGATTGCTGCGGACTACAAAGGGGAGCGTCTCCGCCTATCTGGTGATTTGGGGTATAACAATAACCGCCTTGCAGAAAATCGACCGAGTTTACGTTTAACCAATGCGGTTACACAGCTTCCGAGTGCAGCCCAATATGCTAATTATCATGGTCAAGCGTGGACTTATTCAAACGAAGAAGATTTATTCGGAAGTGTACGTGCAGAATATGACATAACCGATGCAACGACAGCCTATGCAGCATATGGTTTTCGAACATCAGAAGAAGCCGGTGTTTACTCAAGCCAGCAATTAAGTGATACCGCAGCAGGAACAGCAAAACTTTCTGCATCGATGATTCCACGTAAAGATCGCAATCATTCAGCAGAACTGGGTGTGAAAACTAAATTTGAAACAGGTGCTTTAAAACATCAAGTGGTCGCTTCTGGTTCTTTATATCGTGCAGATAAACGCTATAGCTATAGATATGCCACCAGTTTGAATGATAATTTTTATGATCCGATTTACACCGAAGATTCAAACATTGACAAATGGTTGGGGGGAGAAGGGACTTATCCAAAAGCGGGTGTCAGTACGTTGAAAAGTTTTGCCTTGGGCGACAATATTTCGATGTTAGATGATCGTTTAACGCTCATGCTGGGTGCGCGTTATCAGGAAGTTGATCAAGACGTATATTCTTACGGAACCTATAAATACAATATTAATAAAAATCAGCTTACTCCGGCATTGGGTGTGAGTTATAAATTAACGCCTGAATGGTCTATGTATGCCAATTACATCGAAGCTTTGGTTCAAGGTGAAGCAATTTTGGATAGCGAAGGTAATAACTTTATTGCTGATCCATTTGTGTCGAAACAAAAAGAACTGGGCGTGAAATATGAAAATGGCTTGATTGGTGGAACATTGAATTATTTCTATACAGATCGCCAAAAAGCCTCAGTGAATAGCTCGGGGACTGCACAAATCAGTCAAGCGACGAATATTCACCAAGGGCTTGAATTTAATGCCTATGGTCAATTAACAGATTCAATCAAGATATTGGGCGGTGCAACTTGGATTGATACCGAGCAAAAAGACACATACCAAGGTTTATTTGATGGACATCGTGTGATCAGTGTGCCGGAGTTCCAAGCCAATGTCGAAGCGGATTGGAAACTACCGATTGAACAAGATGTTAGTGTAAATGGGCGCGTTGTATATACGGGTTCAACTTATGCAAACAATGCCAACACATTGAAACTTAAAGATTGGACACGTATAGATTTGGGTGCAAACTATAAAACGCAAATCAAGAATGTACCCACCAGTTTGAATTTTAATGTGACTAATGTTTTAGATAAAGACTATTGGGCCTCTGCATCGGTGAACGACTATACGTATTTGTCACTGAGCGAACCTCGAACATTTAAATTGAGTGCTACATTTGATTTCTAATGGTTTTCAATGATTTCTTAATGATTGTTTATAAATAATTATTGCTAGATGATTAGCTCTGAATGATTGTTAAGAAATGACACAAATAAAAATGCCCCAAATCAGGGGGCATTTATTTTAAGCAGAACACTTTAAATCAATTAAAGCACTGCTTTTAAGCGACGAATCACTTCTTCACATTGGGTAATATCTGCAACAAGGGCTAAACGGACATGGTTTTCACCCGGATTCCCTTGTGCTGTATCACGTGACAGATAACGGCCTGGTAATACTTTCACATGCGCTTTTTCCATCAGCATTTTTGCAAAAGTTTCATCATTATCCACTTTTAACCAGTAGTAGAACCCTGCATCAGGTTTTTGTAATGGTAGTAGGTGACTCAGCTCGCGTTGGAATAATTCGAATTTTGCACGGTACTGGACGCGGTTTTCTTCGACGTGTGCTTCGTCATCCCAAGCTGCAATTGAGGCCAACTGGTGTTGAACAGGCATCGCAGCGCCATGATAAGTACGGTATTGTAAATAAGGTTTTAAAAGCGCTGCATCACCTGCAACAAAGCCAGAACGCATACCCGGTAAGTTAGAGCGCTTAGACAGTGAGTGGAATACCACGCAGTTTTTATAGTCATCACGGCCCATTTCAGCACAGACTTCAAGCAGACCAACAGGTGCTTCATCAAACCAAAGCTCTGAGTAGCATTCATCAGATGCAATCACAAAATTATATTGGTCAGACAGAGCAATCAGTTTTTTAAACTGTTCTTTAGAAAGTACTGCACCTGTAGGATTACCCGGTGTGCAGACAAACAGTAAAGCGGTTTTTTCCCAAACTTCAGCTGGCACAGCGTCAAAGTCGCCAAGGTAGTTATTTTCTTCGGTACAGTTGATGAAGTAAGGTTCTGCACCCGCAAGTAAAGTTGCGCCTTCATAGATTTGGTAGAACGGATTTGGCATCACCACATAAGGGGCTTCTTCACGTTTAACCAAAGCTTGTACAAACGAGAAGATCGCTTCACGCGTGCCTGACACAGGAAGGACGTTGGTATCTGCACTGATGCTATTGAGTTTAAAGCGACGGGTTAACCAATTTGCAATACTTGTGCGGAGCTCAGGTAAACCTTTACTGTTTGGGTAAGTGGATAAGTGCTGAAAATTATCAATAATGGCCTGTTTCACAAACTCCGGTGCAGGATGCTTTGGCTCACCAATCGATAGGGGAATCAAAGGCAAATCTGCAGGTTTCACATCCTGAAATAGCTTATTTAGCTTTTCAAATGGATAAGGGTGCAATAATGACAAACTGGAGTTCATGGAATGGATACCGATCAATTTAAGTTAATGATGACTACAAACCTGATTCGAAGCTTCATCGAGTGCTGACTTTAACTGTGCAGCAAACGTTTCCGCTTCTGAATCACTCATAGGTGAGCCATCTTTTTTAGTGACATAGAAAATATCTTCAGCACGTTCACCGAGCGTTGCAATTTTCGCAGAGTGAATATCTAGACCTTGCATCATAAATAAACCACCAACTTTAGCAAGTAAGCCCGGATGGTCAAGTGTCGCAATTTCAACCATATTTTGTTGAAGTGCTTCATTGAAAGAAATACTCACGGTATTTTCAATATCAAAATGACGCAGTTGACGTGGGATACGACGTTGCATCAGGCCTGGATACTTATCAGATTGGCTTAAGGCTTTTTTGAGCGCTTCAATAACAGTTTGCTCACGTTCAGGATCTGTTAATAAGGTGCCAAAACGGTCAAGTACAACATAAGTGTCCAAACTAAATGCAGTGGATGCAGTGATAATTCGAGCATCCTGAACATCTAGATTCATTCTGTCCAAAATAGCCACTGTGGTCGCAAACAAGTTAGGCTGATCTTGTGTGTAAATAAAGATCTGTACCGCATCTTGTGCAAATTTGCGATGTGCTCGCATCAGTACCAATGGTTCTGCATTATTGCCATGCTTTAATATGGCGCGCGTATGCCATGCGATTTCATCGGCAGATTCTTTCAGGAAATATTCATCACCGAGTTCTTGCCAAACAGTTTCTACATCGTAGAGTGAAAAATCGTTGACTAACAGTTCACTGGCTGCAAATTTAGTGTCTTCGATCAGCATTGGGTAGTCTACAGGACGCCCCAAACCAGAACGAATCACATCACGCGCTTGTGTATACAGTTGGCGCATGAGGGATGCACGCCATGTATTCCAAAGCGTTGGATTGGTTGCGTTAATATCGGCAACTGTCAAGGTATAGAGATAGTCGAGATGCTCCATATCGCCCATTTTCTCAGCAAATTCTTTCACCACATCTGGATCGGAAATGTCTTTTTTCTGAGAAGTAACGGACATCAATAGATGGTTTTGAATCAACCATGCGACAAGGTTGCATTCACGTTCAGTAAACCCATGGGTACGGCAGAATTCAATTGCATCTGCTGCACCAAGTTCACTGTGGTCACCGCCGCGACCCTTGGCGATATCATGGAAAATTGCCGCTAAATAAACAATGTCACGGCGCGCCAGTCGTTGGAATACAGAGCTAACGACAGGGAAGTCCTTGGCAAATTCAGGCTCTTTAAAACGGTTTAAATTACGTAGTAGTAGGAGGGTGTGGGCATCGACAGTATAAATATGGAACAAGTCGTATTGCATAAGTCCCATGATTTGCCCAAAGGCAGGAATATAGTTGCCGAGCACGCCATAACGTTTCATCGCCACCATGGTGTCGTATAAGCGGTAGGGTGAGCGAATGATCGCCATAAATAAGGCTTGATGTGCAGGATTGTCACGGAAGTTTTGATCAATACGTTTTGCTGCAAGTGACAATAGACGTAAAGTTCGGGCACGAATCCCTTCAATTTCTGGACGATTCGCCAAGAGGTAGAAAATTTCTAAAATAGCACTTGGATTTTCAGAGAAAATTTTATGATGCTGCACAGCCAATTTACCATCAACTAATTTGAAATTGGCATTGATCTCTTCAATCTTACGTTCATAGTCAGGTAAGCGTGGCGTAATGACAGATTCATTAAAATAAGCCAAGAGCATTTCATTTAACGTCGTCACTTGCTGAGCGCTACGATAGTAACGTTTCATGAACTGTTCGATTGGATAATTCGGTGATTTACCTTCTTCGCGCTGATAGCCAAATTTAGCAGCAATGTCACGTTGATAATCAAACAATAATCGGTTTTCGTCGCGCTTGGTTAAGCGATGTAAATGATGGCGGATTTCCCAAAGAAAGCTTTCTGTTTCTTCAAGAACACCCAGTTCAAACTCTGAAATAAAACCTAAATGTACAAGGTCATAGATGCGATTGACACGGAAATGACGCTTAGCAATCCATCCGATTTGGTTGATATCACGGATACCGCCGGGCGCATTTTTAATATCGGGTTCTAAGTTGCTTTCGGTATTGTTATGTTGAGCATAGCGTTTGGCTTGCTCTTGCATTTTGGCATCATAGAAGGTTTTATCCGTCCATGTCTGTGACACGATACGGCGTGGCCATTTGGCTAGGTGTTCATTGCCCACAATCAAACGTGCTTCGATCAGCGCTGTTGCCACGGTTAAATCATTGGTGGCTTGAGTAACACAATCGTTAATAGTACGTACACTGATGCCCGGCTTGAAATTACCAACATCCCAAAGTGTTGAAATAAAGCTAGAGATGAGTTTTTCTTGTTCTGGGCTGATTTCATCTTCAGACAAAATCATGATATCGACGTCGGAGTATGGCAGCATTTCACGGCGACCATAGCCACCGACAGCAAATAAACCGAGATCGGTTTGGTCGAGTTCAGCATGTGTCCATAAGAACTTTAAGGCTTCATCGATCAGGTTTGATCGAGCCAAAATCACATCACGAATCGACTGTCCATTTTCAAAGCATTCCTGTAGCTGATTTTCAACATCTGAGCGCCATTGGTTAATCGCCTGAATGTCGTGGTTACTTTTAATGTAATTCAGCAGAGGAAGCGTATTGATCATGAACAGTGGTCCGTTAAGGTGTTACAAACTTAGTTTTGTTGAACACTGACTTGTTGTGCAGCATGTTGAGCAAGTTCACGCGCGTGATCTGTGGTTTCAGCGCGTGCTGTTGTTACGCCCATACGGCGACGTTTAAAGCCTTCTGGTTTACCAAAGAGGCGTAAATCGGTGTCTGGATTAGCCAAAGCAAGATTTAAGCCAGTAAATGATAAATTGGTATCATCCACGCCTGCATAGATGACTGCGCTCGCAGCAGTACTGTGTCGAGCAGTATTCACAGGCAGACCAAGAATGGCACGTGCATGCAGTTCGAATTCGCTTTGGAATTGCGATGCAAGAGTGACAAGGCCTGTATCGTGTGGACGAGGTGATACCTCACTAAACCATACTTTATCGCCTTTGACAAACAGTTCCACCCCAAAAATGCCACATCCACCTAATGCAATGGTTACTTTATTGGCAATACGCTTGGCTTCTTCTAAAGCAAGAGCAGTCATGAGTTGTGGCTGCCAACTTTCAACATAGTCGCCAGCGTCTTGGCGGTGGCCAATCGGGTCGCAGAATGATGTTTCAATTTCACCTGTTTCTGCATTTTTTGCACGAACAGTCAGCAGGGTGATTTCAAAGTCAAAGTCAATTTGTGATTCTACGATCACTGTACCTTGATTTACACGTCCACCTGTTTGTGCATATTCCCAAGCAGCATCGACTTCATCAAAGCTTTTTACACGTGACTGTCCTTTACCCGAAGACGACATGACAGGCTTAACAAAGTTTGGATAGCCAATGTCATCGCATGCAGCACGAAACGCTTCAAGTGTGTTGGCAAATCGGTAGGCTGAAGTCGGTAGTCCAAGCTCTTCGGCAGCTAGACGGCGAATCCCTTCACGATTCATTGTCAGGTTTACAGCTTTTGCAGAAGGAATGACAGTGGCAATATTTTGTTCTTCAATCTCGACTAAAACTTGAGTCGCAATAGCTTCAATTTCAGGAACAATCAAATGAGGCTTCACTTGAGAAATTAAAGCTTTAAGTGCCTCAGGATCTGCCATATTTAAAGTATGAGAAAAATCTGCAACTTGCATGGCAGGAGCATGGTCATAACGATCGGCAGCATGAACTTCTACACCCAAACGTTGCAATGAAATCACAACTTCTTTACCGAGTTCACCAGAACCTAACAGTAAGACTTTATACGCTGAAGACTGAAGTGGAGTACCAATAGTGACGCTCATGTAAATCATCCATGCTTGATTTTATGGGAATTTAAGCATAGCAGAACTTGTTCGAGAGATAAGCGAGTGTTCACATAAATAAATGATATTGTCCAACAATTTTTTTTATAAAGTTTGGTATTTAAATTTAGTCCTGTGCGCTTGATTCGCTCAATTTTTCTAATTCAGCTTCGCTATATATACAACCAATTGAAATTCCTTGTTTGAAAAGTTGAATGGCTCTTTCAATATCTTTAAAAGGTGTTTCGGCTGTGTAGAATCGGGCTAATTCAAAATATTTGTCTGGAGAATCATATTCAAGAGCCACCTTTTTGAGCAACTCTTCGGCATAGCTAGGTTTGTAAAACTCACTATTTATCGCTTCATAATGCAATATACCTATACCCATTAACGCATGTTGTACTAAACCATGGACTTTAAGTTGCTCAAATGCTCTCAGTGCTTGAGCGTAATCGTGACGGATTGTGTAGCAACGACCAATAATATAATAGGCACTATACTCGCCATTCTTGATCGCTAACTCGGCATAATGTAGGGCTTTATTCAGGTCTAAAATTTCAATTTCTTCTGAATATAGATCTGCCAATGAGAAATATGCATTTTTATCGCCCAGTTCAATTGCAGTGTGGAATATCTCTAGTGCAAATGGCAAATCTTTATATTTATAGCGATAGCCGTAGATGAAACCCAGATGATTCATTGCGTAAAGATCATTTTCATTTGCAGCTATTTCTAAATGATAAATTGCTTCATCAATCAGGTTGTGGCTTAAAAGGATCTCTCCACTAATTGCATAGTCTTCAGTGGTGAAATATGGTTCGTATTTTTCTAATAAAGCTAATACTTCATCTGTTTTGCCTGCTTTAATCCATTCATCAAGGAGTTGCGGTGTAAATAACGGTAAATCTTCGATATTTTCTGAACTTGTTGGCTCATTATGATTTGGGTTTGGGGTTAATTTTTTGATTAAATTTTTTAATAGATTTTTCATCTTTTACCTAGCATTTGTGTATTTATATGTTGTTTTTAAATATTAAATCATTCTAGTTGATTGAAATTTAAGATAAATATCTAAGCTTCAACCAACTTACAACATCTTTTTTAATAGGTGATTAAAAGGGGATAGGGATATAGGTATAGACAATACCATAGCTCAGTGCCGCAGTTAGTGTCGCAGGGACAATTTTCTTAAACTTAAAATATAGTCCCGCAAGCACAAGGAAGCCCACCAGCATGGCAAAACTTTTATTAGGTGTTTCTAATAATGGCGGCAAGGTTGCTACAACAAGCATGGAACTAATGGCAGAAATACCAATTGAGCCAAGTGCAATTTTCAGCCAAAGGGAACCACGTTGTTGTGAACCCTTTTGAAGTTTTTGAATAAAGTAAAATGGCCCAAAGCGAGAAGCAAAATTGGCAATTCCGACTACGATACCGACCATGATAATTTCAAGATTCATGATGCTTCTCCTATATGTTCAGGGTCTGGTTTTTTCAAGACATAATGTTTGACCAAACCTGCAATGATTCCTGATGAAATCCCGATAAAAATCGCAGCAGACAAGTCGATAAAGTAACAAGCAATCGCAGAAACAATAATTGTAACCGTGACCACAAATGTATGTTTTTTCTCAAATGCTGCGAGTAAAAAGCTTAAAAACAATGCAGGCAGTAGGAAGTCGAGTGCAGCTTGTAAAAATTGTGGAAGGTTGCTGACTTGATCGGCAAATAAACCGCCTAAAAATGAGCCTGTTGCCCAAGACAGCCAACTAAATAAGCTGAGTCCTAACATCCAAGATTCTGACCATTCTTGACGACGTTGCGACAGTTTGATCATACCTGATGCAAAAACTTCGTCGGTTAAACCCCAAGCCCAAACTGCCGTTTTCTTTAAATTGAGTCGGTCTTGAATCAGGTTTTGTAAAGCAGGACCGTAGAGCAAATGGCGTATATCGAGAGCAATCACAGTGAGTGCAGTCATCCAAATGGATGTTCCACTTCCCAGTAACGCAACGACGAGAAACTGACTGGCACCGGCATACATAGAGCAAGATAAAAATAAGGCTTCCCACGCAGTGAAACCAAATTGAGTCGCAGAAACCCCAAATGCAAAAGAAACAGGAAGATAGGTAAAGATAATGGCTTGACTATCTTTAGCACCTTGCCAAAAACCCGCAGGCTGAACTGTAGGAAGTTTGTGCTCAGACACGACACACCTTTGAAAGAGTTGAACAACAGGTCAAATGATGATTGAGTATTGTACGCGAATTCACTAGCATATTGCCGAATATGTTTGCTGAAATGAGCTGGATATGCAGAGGTTAAAGATGCGTGGGATACTGATTGTTTCATTATTGAGCAGCACGGTGTTGTTGCAGGCCTGTGGTAATGATGGAGCTGAACAAGCTCAAGTCGAAATTAAAGCAGCACCCAAATTAACCAATGATGCAACGGAGTATGCTGCCAAAGCTTGGGCGTTTATCAATGAAGTCGATCCGATTGTTTATGCAAAACAAGTCGATCAGATGGAAGAGAAAGTTCGTATTCCAGCGCGTAAATTGAGTACGGAATGGCGTATCAATGTCAAAATGACCGATTCTGTGACTGAAGGCAAATACGCGCTGTGTCGTAAGGCTTTGACAAGTCTGGAAATTTGGGCACGTGAAAGCATTGATCAGAGTTCGACTGTTGCACAAAAGCAAGCAGATTATGAGCGTGATAAAAATCAATGCAAAGGTGCGATTGAAAACCCTGAACTCGGAAATACCGATCCGAAAAAAATAGGCGTTTAACTTGATCAAAGCAGTGAATTTTCACTGCTTTTTTTTTAGAAAATATCAAAAAACAAGAATAAATCTATAATAGAGTATTGGAAAATCCTCCTAAAAGCATCGCTATTTCATATAAAAAATTAAATCAGTGCGCTGCAGTAGTATTGAGCTAAATTCCAAATTGCATGGTTTTTTTCTGAAGTTAAATAGATAAAGCATTGATAATGAATAGTAAAAATATCTTTTGAGAAAAATTTATTGATAAAAATCCCCCATTTTAGAACGCCAGTCGTCTGACCTTCTCTTTAATTAATATCTATAAAATATTAATAATACAAAGTATGGATAATGTGATAAAAAATTAAAATTATCATTATTTGATAAAGTATGTAAAAATTACTGCGTAAAAGATGAAGTATGTAAGTTAAATTAAAGACGTTGAATAGGTGATTAAGATGAAAAAAACATTAATGAAGTTATCGGTTTTGGCTGTTTTGACTACAGCGGTCAATGTACAAGCAGCGACTGAAGACAAATCAGAAGCATCAACTCAAGAAGTTGCAGCATGTACAAATGGTTTTGACAGTGTAAATGTTTGCCAATTATTGTCGTGATCAAAACTCGATAAAGCGAAGTGCCACAAATAAAAGCAAAATAACTATAAAGAATCATTCTGGTGCAATTAAATGCACTTATTTAAATCACAAATGTCAGACATCATGCACAGGAAGTGCATGAGCAATCTGATGTAACTGCGCTAGATCTAAAATTTCAATTTTTTTAAACGCAACACGAAGCACCTGCATTTTTTCCAATTGCTGAAGCTCCTGATTGACTGATTGCCGTGAGCAATTCAAAAGTTGAGCAAGTTGTTCCTGCGAGATGTGTATGGTGTGTTGCTCAATTTCCAAATGATTTCCATATCCATTTAAAATAAACAGCAGGCGCTGTGCGAGACGTTGACTTAAACTTTGCGTTTGTAAGGCAATGAGTTCCATAAAAGCATAGCGAAGCTTTTGACTGGTGAGCTGGGCAATATGAAACCAAAACTCGGGGTGTTGTTGTAATAATTGCTGAATTGCTTGAGCTGGTAAGTGTAATAAGGTGGATTTTTTGGTACAGACGGCATCGTGAGAACGTGGTAATTGGTCAACCAAGGATATTTCGCCAAACCACATAATCGGCTCAGCTATGGCGGCAATCGCTTCTTTGCCATGAATATCAATATAGCCTAAGCGAACTGCGCCTTCTAAGACAGCATACATACCATTAAAACGCTGTCCTGATAAAAAAACACGTGCGTCTTTTTCGAAAGTTAAGGTCAGGGCATGGCGGCAGATAAAGTCTTGGAAGGAAATATTTAAGCCTGAATACCACACATTTTTATTGAGTTGATGCACATATTGAGCGTCCAGCACAGCATATCCTTATTTTATGGTCCAACTTGTCTATTAGATGACAACTTTATTGATGCATTTTTTATATAGTGAAATGAGTGAATGAACAAGGAGTAAGTTAATGAGCAAATTTGAAAGACTGCTGAGCCAATATGCAGCATATCATTTAGATCGAAAAAATGTGCTGACGCATTTTGTGGGTATTCCGCTTATTGTGTTTTCAATTATGTGTCTAACCGCACGAGCAGGGCTGATGATTTCAGGTTTTGAACTGACCCTTGCATTGTTGTTGATTATTGCCAGTGTAATTTATTACCTGAGTTTAGATAAAATTTTCGGTTTGATTATGCTTTTGATGTTTGCAATCACATATCCCTTAGCCTTAATGATCGAAAAAATGAGCCTTATGTCATGGCTGATTTGGAGTGTGGGGATCTTTGTAGTGGGTTGGATCATCCAATTTATCGGTCATTATTATGAAAAGAAAAAGCCTGCGTTTATGGATGATGTCATTGGCTTGGCAATAGGGCCTTTATTTGTTCTAGCTGAGTTTGTGTTTCTACTAGGCTTTCGTAAAGAGCTTGAACAACGCATGCTGACAGAAGCAAGAAGACAGCGCGCAGAGATGGATGCAAAAGCATTACATACTGCTCACCCATAAATGATTTAAATAAAAAAGCCGGATAATTCCGGCTTTTTTTTTACGATGTGTTAATTCTCAACTGTTTAGGATTTAACAGCTGCTTTATGTTGTTCCGCAGCGACCTTTTGTGCAGCGATTTTTGCTTTTGCGTCAGTATTTGCAGCTTTGGCAGCATGGGCTGAAGTTTTAGCTTCTGATTTTGCTTGTGTTGCAAGATGCTGTGCTTGAGCTGCATCATGTTTTGCTAATTTTTGATTATGTTTCACTTTACTTTGAGCCAATTGGCTGGCTTGTTTTGCATCGTGTCGAGCGACTTTTGCATCATGCTGCGCAACTTGTGCTGCATGTGTAGCAGTACGTTCCTGATGTTTTGCATCTTTAGCAATGGAAACACAAGTACCACCTTTATGGTTTGCACCTGTACCACCTGTAAGTGTGGTGCCTTGTGGACATGCAAACGCAGTTGCACTAAGCATTGTAAAGATACCTGCTGTTAGAATTGTGCTGATTTTTTTCATTGCTATTGTTCTATGAAAATAGGCATTAGTGCCTATGAGTAAATTTATAGCAGAACGGTAGAGATTTAAGTCGTTGCACTGTGGTGACTCAGCAACCAAATCATGTATTCGTGTCGATATAATTTTGTTTTTAAGCAGGTTTTAAGTTTTTAAATATGCTTATTTTTTGGCTTGGGCTTTTGCCTGAAATTAAAAAAGCCAGCAAATTGCTGGCTTCTTATGAGTACTGTCTTATACGTTAAAACGGAAGTGTAAAACATCGCCATCTTGAACGATGTATGTTTTACCTTCTAAACGCCATTTACCTGCTTCTTTAGCGCCAGCTTCACCGTTGTATTGAACGAAGTCGTTGTAGGCAATACATTCAGCACGAATAAAGCCTTTTTCGAAGTCAGTGTGAATCACACCTGCAGCTTGAGGTGCAGTTGCACCAATTTTTACTGTCCAAGCACGAACTTCTTGTACACCAGCTGTGAAGTATGTTTGAAGGCCGAGTAAGCCATAACCTGCACGAATAACTACGTTTAGACCAGGTTCTTCCATGCCTAAAGCTTCAAGGAATTCAGCACGATCTTCATCTTCAAGTAATGAAATTTCTGCTTCGATTTGGTTGCAAAGTGGAACCACAATCGCATTTTCTTCAGCAGCTAATTTTTGTACTGCTTCTAAGTGAGGATTATTTTCGAAACCATCTTCTGCAACGTTGGCAATATACATGGTTGGTTTAAGGGTTAAGAAGCCATAACCACGCACCAATTTACGTTCATCTTCATCAAGGTCAGCTGCACGCGCAGGTTTACCTTCATCCAGTAAAGGTAAGATTTTGTCTAAAACAGCTTTGGTCGCAATCGCTTCTTTATCGCCACCTTTTGCAGATTTTGCTAGACGTGTAATTGCTTTAGAAACAGCTTCTAAGTCGGCAAGTGCAAGTTCAGTGTTGATTGTTGCGATATCGTCAAGTGGATCAATTTTGCCATTTACGTGAATGACATTCTCGTCTTCAAAACAACGTACAACGTGTGCAATAGCATCCGTTTCACGAATGTTGGCTAAGAATTGGTTACCAAGGCCTTCACCTTTAGATGCACCAGCAACGAGACCTGCGATATCCACAAATTCCATCGTGGTTGGGACAACACGTTGTGGGTTTACAATTTCAGCAAGTTTATCCATACGTGGGTCAGGTACAGGTACGATCCCAGTATTTGGCTCAATTGTACAGAATGGGAAGTTTTCAGCAGCAATCGCAGCTTTGGTTAATGCGTTGAAAAGCGTTGATTTACCAACGTTCGGCAGGCCGACAATACCACAGTTAAAACCCATGAAATAACTCACAAAGTATTATAAAAAAATTGTGGATGATTTTACATGAAAGCCATAATAAAGTCAGGTGATATGGGCAGGAGAATGTATAACTTATTGACTGATGTTACGCAGTAACATCAGAAGTGTAATTTGATTCAAATAAAAAACGATACGCGGTAACGTCATCCGCAACTGTTTGAGACGGGAATACTTCTCATCAAAAATGTTTTTGCGATACTTTGAATAATTTAACACTAGTGAACGAATTTTGCGGTGAGGAGCACTGCTCCGCAAGATGGTTTCCTTGCGAAGCTTCGCTTCTCATTTTGCCTAATGAGAAGCGTGCTTCATAAGAGTACCTCCAGCCGAAGGCTAATCTCTTTATTCAAACCTTAGATGTAAGATTCCGTTGAATAGGACTCAAATATCACTTTAAAAATGCGAAATTATTTTTACATGCGTAACATCAGCTATTGAATATAGATTTTATCGAAATCATTTCACGGCAGGATAGGTATTTAAGTTGCACTACGGATGCAGAATAGGTGCAAAAATGACATTGTGTTTCAATAACACAGTGACTAAAGTATCCCTATAAAATTACTGGGTTTTATAAACTACAGTTACAACAAAAACATGGAGCATTTATGCGAACTCTCTACCAGTTTCCACTCTCACATTTTTGTGAAAAGGCGCGCTGGTTACTCGATCATAAAGAGTTGGATTATGTGGCTCATAATTTAATGCCGGGTGTACATCGTGCATTTGCACAGCTTAAAACAGGGCAAAACAAATTACCGATTTTACGTGATCAAGATCATTGGGTTGCAGATTCAACTCAAATCGCCTTTTACTTGGATGCGACCTACCCCGAACATAGTCTGATCCGTCCAGATGTCAAACTGCGTGAAGACGCTTTAGAAATTAATGAACTCTCCATTGAGTTAGGCCAACATGTGCGCCGTTGGGGGTTGGCACATGTATTAAATGAAAGTGAAGAATCACTTGATATTTTAATTGGTGAAAAGGGCTATTTACGTCAGTTTGAAAAATATTCCAAGCCCATTATAAAGGCACTGGTTTCTAAAGGTTATCAATTAGATACGGATAAGGTTGCGGCTTCACGTGAGCGATTGGACGAAATTGTGGTTGATTTAAATCAACGTCTGATCGAACAAGGTGGGCGTTATTTTGTAGGCGACCGATTAGGTTTGGCTGATATTGCAGTGTGTTCAATGTTGGCGCCGATATTAGAGATTGTTGGAACGCCGTGGGAAAAAGAGCATGGCGAAACCTTGTCAGAAGAGTTTAAAGCTTACAAAGCCTATTTGAGCGATTTGCCTTTAGGTCAATATGTGCAACGTATATACCAAACAGAACGTAACGCACGGGTAGATTGGCGTGGTGTATAAGCTCTTTATATGAAAACTTTGCGTCATACTGCTTTAAAAAAGCGCGCCTAACAGCGCGCTTTTTCATCAGACATTCAATCCTTAAATATAGCTTTGTTGTTGAATATCCAAAATATTCAGCACTGGACTGATACTATCGGCTTGTAAAGTATTCAGCGGCATAACAGGGTAGAAGATATTGCCTAGCGCATCCTTAATACTTGGGATGATGGTGGAGATATCAAAATCACCTTGAGCAGAACCTAAATTTTCCAATAGGTCATTAATATTCGGTAATTGGCCCGTGAGGTTTTCAGTCAATTGGTTGAACTGATCCGTGATAGAACCAAGATCAATTTTTTCAGGAGCAAGATTGCCAAGTAAATCGCCAAGATCTGGAATGGTCAGTTGATCGAGGAACTGAGTCGCTTCACCATTACTGTCCATCAGAGCAATGACTGGTTTCAATGAATCAATTACTTGATTTAAATCAGTTGAAAGCGTCAGTAAGGATGGATTGTTGACCACATCCAAAATGGTGCTCACGCTATTTAATACATCATAAATCGCTTTGACGGTTTGAACCTGATCCGTATCGATGACATCGCTTTTTGCCAGTAAATCTAACAGCGGATTAAGTCCTTTGATCACCCCTGAAATGGTCTCAGGGACATTCCCTTGGTTGGCTGATGAAATGGCGGTCACTAGATTGGTCACACTTTCAATCACTGTCGGTAAAGCATGACTCAACTGTTCCATATCAATAGTTGAGTTATCTTTATTGATTGAGGCTAATAAAGGCAGGAGGGTAGTCGTTGCGCCTTGTGCAATTTGCCCAAAGTCGATGTTTCCAGAAGACGAGCTCCCAATCATCTGAATAATGGGTTGCGCATATTCTAAAACTTGACTGAATGTATTGATAATTTGCGTTGAATCCGTTGACCCAGTTGCGCTTCCAAGCATAGCAAGCAGTGGTTTGATGGCATTTACAGCGCTGCTGATATTGTCAGGAAGATTACCTTGATTATTGGTGCTACTCAGTAAACTTTGCAAGCTGTTGACAATGGTAGGTAAGGATTGAACCAACTGATTCATCTCTGTTGAGCCAGCGTTGCCACCTAAATTTTGTAGGAGCGGTTGCAGTGTTGTCATCAAAGTCTTGAGTGCATCCGAATTTGAACCGTTATTGGATGTAAGACTTTGAATCGTGCTAATCACTTGCGGAAGCGATTTAGTCAGTGCGCTAAAATCAAAAGAGTTTGTGCCACCTAAATTACCCAATAATCCTGTCAGTGTATCCGTGATATTGGTTGTAGGTTTAAGTGGGCTAAGTAGGTTACTGACCGTGCTGCTAATTGTACTGAGCTGTAGGGAAGGACTTAGTACAGAACTTAATTTTGAGCTGAGTGAACTCAGTGATTTAATTGCCATGTTTATTCTTCCGTTTTTGTTTTTTTGTATATTTATGAACCGCCGCTATTTTTTAATGTAATTACCAAACCAAGTAAATAAGTGAAAAAAAAGAAATGTGACATAGAGCGCACATTGAAAAATAAAGTAAAAATAAAAAATTGAAAAATATAAATAAAATATCTTTCCCTTTTATCTGAAATTGATTTATTCAGATCAATGGAATGCATCGAGAAGCTTTATTGGTAGGTTGTCTAAAGACGTTATTTAGAATATAAAAACTAAACTTTGATGAAAAAACATTCATTTAAACACGATATATATGCAAATTATTATGTTCATAATGCATATGAGCTTTATTATTTTTAATAAATCATGCTATACATGAGAAAACTTGCACATAAATGCTGATTTTAAAAGTTAAAATAACATTGAAAATGACAACAGGTGTTGATGAATCTGGATCATCAGCACTGTTTTCAAAAATGGCTGGAGTAGACTGATGGAACTAGACCGTTTTGATAAACAAATTTTAGAAATTTTGACCCATGAAGATGTCAATTTAAATGAACTGTCAGAGCGGGTGAATTTATCGGTCAGTTCAGTTCATCGTCGGATCAAACAATTGATTGATCACAATATTATCAGTGGTCTGAAACGTGAAATTAATTATCAAAAATTGGGATTTAGTTTGCATGTGCTGCTGCAGGTGTCCTTAAGCAAACATGATACAGATACCTTTGCTAAATTTTTAGAAGAACTTGAAAGTATTCCAGAAGTGATTAATGCATTTTTAGTGACAGGGCAGTCTGCCGATTTTATTGTGGAAGTCGTTGCGCGTGATATGGAAAATTATAGTGAAATTTTACTCAAACGTATTGGTAAAATTGAACATGTGGTTGCATTACATTCGAGCTTTGTAATTAAACAATATAATGTTTTTAACTGTAATGGCTTATTAAATAAGGTTTAAATGCAGCCCTCATATATAAACTCAAACAGTTGAAAGCTAGGCAATAAAAAACGCACCGAAGGGTGCGTTTTATACTTCACTCGATTGAATTATAAAGCTTCTAACTCAGCCATTACTTCATCAGTAAATTCAACGTTGGTATACACGTTTTGAACGTCGTCTAGATCTTCAAACATATCAATCATTTTGATGATTTTTTTCGCTTGTTCGATATCTGAAATTAACGCTTTAGTTGAAGGGTTCATGACCACTTCGGCGTTATCAGATTTTAAACCTGCTGCTGCAAGTGCATCCTGAACCTCACCGAAAGTTTCAGGTGTGGTGATAACTAGAATTTCATCTTCATCTACTTCGATGTCTTCAGCACCTGCTTCTAAAGCGATGTCCATGATTTGATCTTCTAAAGAAACATCTTCAAAAGTAATCTCACCACGTTTGGTAAACATATAAGCCACTGAACCTGCAGTACCTAAATTACCATCAGTTTTCGAGAAGCAATGACGAACGTCAGGAACAGTACGGTTCAAGTTATCCGTCATTGTTTCAATGATGACCGCAACACCACCAACGCCATATCCTTCGTAGGTTACTTCTTTTAGATCGGTATTTTCTTCACCGCCCACACCACGTTGGATCGCACGGTTAATGGTGTCACGTGTCATGTTTGCAACTAATGCTTTTTCAACAACAGCACGTAAACGTGGGTTAGACGCTACATCACCGCCGCCTAAGCGTGCAGCTGTCACGATTTCACGGATAAATTTTGTGAATACTTTAGCGCGGCTTGCATCTTGTTTTGCTTTACGATGCTTAGTATTAGCCCACTTGGAATGACCCGCCATGCGAAATATGCTCCTTGTAGATTGGCCTTATGCCTATCAAATTGAGCAAATTCTACCATAATGGCTTTTTTGTGTGAAAGTACTGGATTTCATGAATTGAGTAGTTGAAAAAAAAATATCCAAATTTGAGAAAATAATGCGAAATGTCTAAACGCCCGTACTGTAATTTTTCTTATGATGAGAATCGGGCAAAAAGGGGGAGTCTGATCTTGTTATAACAGGAAGATATAAATGTACAATGCGTGGAGCACGATACATTTATATCTTTGAATACATATATCGTTAAAACGTGAATGGTGCTTAGTCTTTATTTTTAGGTTCTGGGATCACGATATCTAAACCTACTTTATCTTTATAGAGTTGCTTAATTAAAGCTAAATCGTGATCGAGCTCAGTCGGGTAAATCTTGCCAAAAATACCACCTTGTTTGGTTTTTGAGTTGGCATACATTAATACAATCGGCACACCTGCTGCTTTAGCAATATACCAAAAGCCTGTACGAATTGGTTTTCGTGTTTCACCACGTACTGCACGGGTCGCTTCTGGAGCAATGACTAAATTAAATTTTTCGCTAGCTTCAAAATGCTCAACCATTTGAGTCACGATGTCTTTATTGGCTTTACGGTCTACAGGAATACCGCCAATCGCTTCAAGAACAGGTTTAAATGGACCTTTAAAGAGTTCTTTTTTAATCAGCGTGTGAATTTTAATGTCGTAAATTTGGCAAAGGGCCAGTGAAAGAACAGCATCCATCATTGAGGTGTGTTCAAAGCCGACGATCACTTGTTTATTTTCTAAAACATCAGGTTCTACGTGGTATTTCCAGCCTGCCAATTTAAATGCAGATTCGCCAATAAACTTTTTCAACATAGTCGGTGATACGGTGATTTTAAAAAGGTGTAATTTCTGCTTGTTTGGATCATGAGTCAAGAGGATTTAAGTGAGCTTTGATCTGAATTGTGCAGATATTTCAAATCGGAATAAGAAGGGCGGATTGAAAAATTATACTTTTTAGCAATAAATCGGTTAAATTTTATATAGCAAAGCTATCATCATAGATAAAAATACTCTTAAAAATTTGCTAAATATGGCTAGGCACCGTCAGAAATTCTTATTAGACTTTTGTCGTAGGTTAAAAATTTTAGCCTGTTGGTCTTAACTCGATTTCTAACGGAGAACTCAAGCATGATTTATTTAACTGCTGTGTTATTCGCTGTTGCTATGTTTGCTTTGATTGTTATTTGGTCAATTGTTGAGTTTTATTTGGACTTAAGAAAGCCTGAACAGGTTGAGTCTTAATATTTGCGCTTTTAAAATGCGAAATATGTAGTATCTCTAAAAATCATGAATCAAAAAACATTTGCTGATAATGAATAAAATAATATCTTTTAAGTATAACAAATCGTGACTTAATTTACGGGTATTTAGAACTTAAGATTTTAAATTTTTCTTGAATGTATTTCTTTGAAATCCACTTCTCGTATTAACCAATCGTGGCTTACTCAAGTTGGCTTGAAATTTTGTACGTATCTATATGTTATCTGCCATATCTTTTAAAGGCTTAGACTGACTTTATTTAGTTTTTAACATTAAAAAACCCCTCACGATTAATGCACGTAAGGGGTTGTTTTATATGGTGGGCCCACACGTTACCATACTTTAACTTAAATTATTGTTTTATAAAAAATTATTAAAGTGAGTGGAAAAAGATACAAACTTGGATACATGGGTTGTTTTTGTTACTTTTTTGTATTTATTTTTCATTTTTTTTCTTAGCGCTAAGAATTGAACTGATTCAGCACTAATTTAACATCATCATTCAATAGATAATATTCTGGCAAATACTAGCTATTTTTCTAAATTAGCCCTTTATAATTTTATTCCGGAACTGCTTTCTGATGTTTTAATTTTCTAAAGTTTGCTAAAGCTGCTAATTAACTATGAACACCTTGCTGTGCAAGATATTAGCTTTAGTAAAACATTTTGCTAAAGCTGGCTAATTCTGCTATTTCCCGAAAAATTAGCATTTTTAGCACAGCCTAGCATTTGTATTTTCTAAAACGTAACCTTCACTATATAAGGCTTACAACTACTTTTAGCAGGTTTAGCATGTTTTCATAAAAGAGTAGAATTTAAAACTACATAATCCTTTCCACTAATTTTTTCTATTCGCACATAATTACAGTCACAAAGAGTTGTCAAAGCATCATCACGAATATTTTTATTTCTTAATTTTGCAGGTGATGCGTGAGTAGAAATTCTCGATTTTAAAATCTTGCTACCGTTTTCTTTCATTAACCACTTAAGCAATAAGTCGCTGTCGGTTTCTTCATCTTTACCGTAGTACCTTATCCATTCATCAAGTGAGTAGGTACATAGAGCAATAGCACCTTGCATAGTCTTTGCATCAATACAATCTAACTCAGGTGTGAAATACGCTAGCACTGTTGCAACTCTTAAGCTGTATTGAATCATCCGTAAAGCGTTTGGCCGGATACTATGATATTTTCCGCTTTTGTCTGCTGCCTCTTTAATGTGGTTCTCAAATTCAATATGCAGTGCATCTGCTTCAGCATCTTTCATAAACTGAGTACGCTTACCGCTGAGATAATCAATTTCTATATGTGGTGGATATTTCAATCGTTCTGATAATTCATTAAAAGCAATGATTGCAGAATCTTCACTCGCAATAATGCACCGTGTTTCCTTAGTGACCTTGCGCCTAGCTAAAGGCTCAGGTGCTGCAAATAAAAAACGCGCTAAAAAACCTTGATGTCGTAATGCTTCATTATTAAGTGCCTTTTTTGCCATTACATCCTGAATGCATAAATCCACGCTAAACCTTTTATCTATGACAATCTCGGGTTCATCATTGCCGTGCAAGGTGCTAGAGCTTTCTCCTTGATCTATAAGAGTATTAATCACCCCTAAAGATTCGCCCATCGTATCGCTGGTGAGAGAGTAACCACCCAAAACCATTGCGCCCTCTGTAGTTTGCCATGCAAAGCTAGTGCGGATTGAGCGTGACATAGCTTTTACAATACCTTGTGTCGTACCTTTCGTGTAGAGCGTGACTGGGTTAATGGGTAGTGGTATATCTTTCTTTTCTTTGGGGGGGAGAGCTTCATAAGCGCGCTTCTCAGCAAGATAACCCACCTTGTCTTTTCTATCTCGATCTACAATAGATTTTGCCAATAGATTTCTAGTTTCATCTTTACCACCACCGCTTTCAAATACTGAAAGTGTACCAAACGAACACGGTTGCCCTTTGATACTTTTATCACTCGGAGCTTGTGCATGTTCTTGCGCAACATACACCATCAATCCCAATGCTGTTTGTCCCGCTAGTGCAAGAGGTACATGGTTGTAATATGCCGCTTTTTTTACGGCATTCTGTACAATTTCTGGAAAAGCATGGATTGGATAAGATGCATTTGATTCTTTCTGTACGAGTGGTAACAATTCTTCCCATTGCTTTAATGGTTCTCGAATAAATGTGTTAGGGTCAATTGCTTGCTTGAGCTCGTTAATTTTTTCTGAAAAAAAATACTTTATTTGTGTAGATTGAAGTTCTTTAAAACTCTCGTCCAACTTTATAAATAAATCCTGATTTTTTTTAGGTTGATTAAAGCCTGTCATAGCCCTAAAAATTGTTTCAGGCATACCGCTATTGATAATCCGATACGCGACATCAATATCAGAATGGAATATGACTGATTCACCAGCCTTAGCAAGTTTTGCAAATAACTCTGCGCTATCAGTACCTAAAACATACTGCATAGAGGTAGTATTTTTAATACTTGCAACGATTCCTTCTTTACCAATCAAAAAAGATACTTTTTTAGAATCAATCTCTTTGTGTGGTGTCTGAGTTATATCCCATTTCTTCGCAATTCCACCAATTCGATAACCAATAACCTCTTTAAGCTGCTGGGGGTTTACAAAAGGAAAAACTGTGTTTTCTTCGCAGTTATATTCCGGCAATTCAGGATGGATATAGCTTTCAGGCTTAACTTTGAGATTCTGCTCATCAATACAGCCTTTTGCAAAATCTTCAATCGAATGATATTCGGTTTTATTGCCTGTCACCGGATCGGTGCTTGCTGCAAACGGTTCGTTAAAAATGATTTTTACATTCATTTTTCACCCTCCAGCTCAGAATCTGAAGGATTTAAACTCAAAACCCAATTTTTTATTTCATTTTCACGATAAAAAATTCTAGCTTGTTTTTTATCTCCAAATTTTATTGGCTTCGGAAACGAAGAATCTTTTTGTTGCAAGTTATACAACGTATTTCTACTAATTTTTAGAATACGGCAAACATCTTTAATCTTCAAAAGCATTTGTGAGCTCCAATAACAATGCTAGGAACCATCATGGTTTTTTTTGAAGTTATAAGCCCTTATGTTTTTTTAATATTTTTACAAAAAAAACCTAAATAATTGAAATATATTATTTTATTTTTAATATTTCTTTAACTTTAGCCTTTGCCGCATCATCATTTAGTACATCTAAGTCGGTGTAAAAAATTTGAATTAATTTAGAAATTATATTTATATTGTACGGTCTTTTATTTGGGAAAATCTCTGCCTTTCCGTCAATATCCCATATGTCTTTAATAAAGAATGTTCTGTGCGATGTATTATCAACTCGTGGAGATTTCATATTTAATATTTCTGTTTCTATTTTTTTGTAAAAAAAATCAAGCAGATCACTATCCACAAATTCAATATAATCAATTAATTTATTATATATTTTTTCACTTAGTAAAATATCATTATATTTTCTTAAAAACTTATATTCTGGTATTTTTATATCATCTTCCATACCACTTAAAGGAGAAATATAATTATTATCTTTCATAAAATTAATAAAATCATCAATATCTTTATTATCATATTTTTTTGCATATTCTTTTAGTTCATGAAATCTTACATCTATCATTTCCATATCTATAACAGCAATTATTTTTTCTTTTCTCAAATAATTCACAATCTTATTAACATAGCTTGAACTTAAATAAAAAACTGTTGTCTTGGTTTTCGACAATGGTGATGTATTTAATAAATTTATCATTTTATTTTTTGCTGACTCAAGCTTATTGAGCCATTTTTTTAATTCAGTTCCACTATATACTAAACTACTATCCAGTTTTTCCTTATATTTTATTGAGAAATAATATTTTTTAGAAAAAAGAATTAAATCACTTAGCTTTAATTCACATTCCAATATTTTTCTAAAAGACTTATCCTCTAACAATAAATAAATTTTCTCAACATGGAAATCCTTTTCCTCATTACTAAGGTAAGTTTTAAATTTTAGATTATTACTTATAAATTTAATTTTAATAAATTTATTATTAAGTTTGCTATATTCTTTTAGAAATATAGCTACTTCCTCTTTGTCTTCTTGTGTAACTCTTTCCATTTAATTATCTCAAATTGAAATTCAGCGTTACTGATTTATAAACCAGTATAAAACTTCTCAATCAACTGACGTGTCTTGACCATCAAGTGAGTGAAGACGTTATCCCGCTCAAACAGCTTAACCTTATAGTTAGGCAAGTCTTTCAACTCTTCTTTACGTGGTAAGCGTTTAGTGAACTCATAATGCTCCAGAACCTGCTTCATGGCTTCTGGTTTCAGGTTTTCTTCTTTGCAGAGATGCTGATAGGCCTGTTCTTTTTCAGCATCCCAGAATGCAGCAAAAGCCGTTTGGACGCTCTGCCCATTGATCATCTTCGGCATGTTTTCTTCAATGAATTTTTGAATAAGGTCTTGCTTATCGTGCAAACTAATATCGCTACTGATTAAGTCATAAATTTGCGCTTGGTACTTCTGACGCTTGTCCTCTGAGTCTGTATCAACAACAAGCTGTAGGAGGTTGATGATATAACCAACATTAATGCGGTCACTGTGCAGTAAATCCAGTTGAAAATCGACATCATCCAGTACCGATACTTTGTCTTTCTTGGTGGTCTTTCTAACGGCACGACATAGGTCAGCATACTTAGAGGCAAAATTCGCAAAGTGCTGCTTATCGAGTTGTGTTTGGTCTTGATCGTATTCAATAAAAGTTTGTAATTGCGCGTTATAGCGCATCACTTCACGGAAAGCTTTAATAAATTCCAGTTGCTGTTCTTCAGTGACAAGATCATCGACTGATTGGTAATTGGGCGTTAAGGCAAACAATTTGCTCACCGCTGCTTGGTAATCCTGTTCGATTTCCGCATAGCTTGGAAC
The DNA here is from genome assembly GCF_013418475.1 of Acinetobacter sp. YH12140. NCBI lineage: Bacteria > Pseudomonadati > Pseudomonadota > Gammaproteobacteria > Moraxellales > Moraxellaceae > Acinetobacter > Acinetobacter sp. YH12140. The sequence continues at coordinate 266,660 of NZ_VPBZ01000003.1, read as the reverse complement.
AAGGACGATCTTGGTCGTTTCTTTATTGGAAAATAGCGCCAGTGCTTCATCTGTTGCGCGTTTCAGGTTGCGGAAACAGATGATATTGCCAAATGGTTTTTTATCATTATAGACACGATTGGTACGTGAGAATGCTTGAATCAAGCCATGATATTTTAGGTTTTTATCGACATACAAGGTATTTAACGGCTTCGAGTCAAATCCCGTGAGGAACATATTGACCACAATTAGAATATCAATCTGTCTGTTTTTTACGCGCTGTGCAATGTCGCGGTAGTACGCATAAAATTGATCACCAGAATTGTAGTTGGTTTTAAACTGTCGATTGTAATTCGCAATGTAGCGATCCAGCTTATCCCGACTGGATGAATTGACCTGAGTTGGAATATCTGCGGCTTCTTCATGAATTAAGCCATTTAAGTCATCAGTCGGTACAGCCTCATTTGCCGCATAAGAAAAGATAGTGGCAATGGTCAACGGTTTAAATATCCGACCTTGTGCTTCATCTTCAATTTGCTTTTCAGCCTGCACTTTTTCAAAGATGTCGTAATATTGTGTCAGTGTTTCGACCGAACTGACACAGAACATCGCGGTAAATTCACGATTACGGGTTTTGGTATCGTGGATATTGACAATGTAGCGGGCAATCATTTCTAAGCGTTGCGGGTTGTCATACAGTTCTTTGGTATCGATGCCTTCTACATCTTCCTCATAACTGTCATTCGTCGCCATGCCTTTGGCGGTGTATTTGCCCCGATAATCAATCTGGAACTGCAATACGTTACGATCACGGATGGCATCTACAATCACGTATTTATGCAAACACTCATTAAACAGGTAATCGGTCGTCAGTTTTAAACCTGCTTTGCTTTGGCTGTTCTTTTCAAAAATAGGCGTACCGGTAAAACCAAACATTTGTGCATTGCTGAAGAATTTTTTGATGTTCTGATGGGTCTCACCAAATTGACTGCGATGACATTCATCAAAAATAAAGACCACTTTTTTATTTTTAAGATAATCAATCGATTCTAAATAACGCTCGGTGCTGATGGCCCGATTGAGTTTTTGGATGGTGGTCACAATCAGTTTGTCATGACGTTGATCCAGCTGTTTCACCAAGGTCGATGTGTTATCGGTGCTGTCGACGCTATCGGCTTTAAAAGCATTAAATTCGCGTGAGGTTTGCGTGTCGAGGTCGTTACGATCCACCACAAACAGGACTTTTTCCACATCAGGCATTTGCATGATGATCTGACTGGCTTTAAATGAGGTCAGGGTTTTGCCTGAACCTGTAGTGTGCCAGATATAGCCGTTCTGATCGGAGTTTTGCACATGCTCAACAATTTTCTGTACTGCATAAATCTGATAGGGACGCAGCACCATCAGGCTTTTGGTGGTTTCTAGCAGCACCATGTACTGAGTCAGCATTTGGGTCAGATGCTGCTGATTTAAAAATGCGTCGGCAAAGTCGACAATTTCATTGATGTGTTTATTGCTGACATCCGCCCATGGAAAGGCAAACTCGATGCCTGTGGTGCCGTTAGAATAATAACGGGTATTGGCGCCATTACTGATGACAAACAATTGCACAAAGCTAAATAGTCCTTGTCCAGCCCAATACGCTTCACGGGTATAACGCTGGGTTTGGTTAAAGGCTTCGGCGATTTCCATACCGCGCTTTTTCAGCTCGATCTGTACCAAAGGCAAACCATTGACCAGTAAAGTCACATCAAAACGGCTGGTTCTGCCATTATAGTCGCGGTGGTCGATGGTGATTTGATTAGTGACTTGATAAATATTTTTGCTAGGATCATCGGACAGGAAAAAAAGGTGTTTACTGGTTCCATCATCAAATTTGACTGGGAACAGATCACGCAGATTCTTGGCGCGTTCAAACACGGTGCCCGTGTTTAAAAAACTGATGACTTGTTTCCATTCCGTTTCTGACAGGGGCGCAAGTCCATTGGCGCGTTCGACTTGGGTTTTGAGGTTAGACAGTAGTTGGCTTTCGTCCTTGAGCGTCACTGAGGCATAACCTAATTGTTGCAGCTGGCTAATCAGTTCATTTTCAAGTTGGTATTCGCTTTGTACTGTCATTTCACCCTCTATTTTCTAAACTAAATTTTATACTTTGTTCTATTTTGAATTTCTTGAGACTTCATATAAAAGTTTCAATCTATCAACTGTCATGGGAATACCATTTTCCTGACGATGCAGCATTGCATGGCAATTTGGGCAAACAGGAATTAAATCCGTTTTAGGATTGACCTCATAACTCTCTGAAATTTGATGTAATGGAGTTTTGTGATGCACATGAATAAAATCTTTAGCGAAAGTGCCATAAGTTTCTGCAAAACTCATCTTACAAATTTCACAGCGCGTTCCATGAATTTCTAAACATTTGGCACGTGCTACAGGATTACGTTCATAGCGATTCACTTGAACGGTTTGCTTTGCACCTTCAGGAAAACTTTTATTTTCAGTGTCAGCTTCATCTGGGTAATCTGTAGCGACAGTTTCGTGATTAAACTCATTCACAATATGCGCTAAGAAGATGCGAATAGGGTCATTCGGAGCTTTGTCACGATCTGTACGGCGACCTTGAATTGGAGCATCAGGGATTAATTTATTCTGGACAAAGTAATCAAAGGATAAAGTAGCTTTATCGACTTTTTTTAACTTTTCAAAAACAGCATAGCCCTTAATGCTATTCAGTTGGGTCCTATCTTTCCAAAATGCTTTTTGTGCAAGAGGATATTCTGATGGATCAGCATGTCCAATCACTTTGAATTGATACATGACTTTAGATATTGGTTGAGTGACATAGACATAAACAATATCGTTAATCTGTAACCCTTTACCTTCAGTCGTTGCTGAGTTTTTCCAATAAATTGTAGGTAATGCTTCAAAGGCTTTTTCTAAATCAAATTCATCGAAATTAACAGTAACTAACCAATTCGCCATAACAATTCCCCTTACACAAACATCTACTGCAACAAGCCATTTTCAAGTTTTTGGCTTATCTGAATGCATTAACAAAACAGCTTTAATACTGAGTTTCACACTTCACTGCTTTTGCAGGCGTTATATTTTTTGCTGAAACCAAGTGTGTTAAGTCAAAACCTTCTGTTTCTTCAACAAACAAGTTGTAGTCTTTAATGGTAATGGTTGCCTTACCTTCATAGCTGCAATAGTCTTTTTTAATGGTATCTGGCAATTTAAATGTTTTTTTGGCTTGCTCAAAATTGCTAAAGCAGAACCATGCAGTTCGTTCATCACCTTTTGGACGAGGAACAAGTGCAGATGATTTTTTATCAGGTTCAAAGCAAATCCCATCGCCCATATATTCTAAATATTCAGGGTCTAAAGTACGTGAGTAAGTTCCTGTTATGGTTACGTCTCCTTTATAGTGCTTAAAACCAGAAATATCTTTTTGATATTTAAAAGGTTGAGCCTGTGCCAACATCGGCAATGCCATAAAAGCAACGAGTATAAGTTTTTTCATGATGGTCCTATTTTAAGTTTTATAAAGTATTAAAAAGCAAAGTGACTTTATCACTTTGCTGATATGAAAGTATTAAACAAACATTTGCTGCAACAAGCCTTTTTTCCACTGTTTGGCTTGTTCAATTTGCTGTGTCACAACTTCAATTTTTTGATCGGTACTCAATAAAAAATTAGCGATTTTGGTTTGTTCGTCTAGGCAAGGAACTAAAATAGGTAATTGTTTTAAATCACTTAAACCTATTCGTTTTCTTGTTGACCCAGTACTAACATCTGAGGCTTTTTGCCTAAAATCTTGATAATTAATCTGGTAAAACATGAAATGTGTGGAATATTTATTTTTATTAACAACTAATCGAATACCATCAGAACACATAAGGTAGCGATCATGATGATTTGGAACAATACAGCAACGAGCTACAGGATCGCCCATTTTTGAAATTAAAATTTCATTAGGATAGATATTACAACTTAGTAATTCATCAGCCTTTTCAAGTGAAGTAAAAATTTTATAATCATTTAAAAATAGCCCATCCCCGATATTCTGAAGTTGGATAATTCTTATACCTGATTCAGTATAATCATCTGATTTTAGGTTTGATCCAAAAGGACCGCCTGTAAAGCTCCATTTGATACTAGAATCAATAGAATCAATTAAAGTCTTTTCCTCCCACTCCCCAAACTCACTACCATCATCCGCTTTAAAACGAATTTCCTGACTAAACAACTTCTGCATCATGCCTTGTTTATATTGGCTGAGTAGCGCATGTTTTTGCGTGAGTTGGCTAATCTTTTCATCCACGGTAGAAAGAAAAGAGGCGATTTTGGTTTGTTCTTCTTTGGATGGAAAATTAAAAATTAGCTTATTCAGATTCGCAATTGTTAAAGCTTTTTGGGTTGAACCTATCGCACTAGCTAAGACATCATTTTTTCTAGCATCTAATAGAATCATTAAAAAGTTTGGATCTGCATTAATATCTTTAAACCAAATTAGGTTTCCATCTTTAAAATAAAATTCAAAATCAGTGTTAATCAAGTAAGTATTCGCTAACGTACCTACTGCAGTCATCAAAATTTCATTATTTTGAGGTGCTCCAAATTTTTCTTTAAAGTCCTCATACTGTTTTTTTGAAATATACAAAATATCTTTAGGAAAAATTCCTGATTTAAGTTCGGTAATTTCTTTACCTCTAAAAAATGGAATTCCTTCAGACACATAATCAGATAAATGAACTCGCTTACTAGATGTGAGATTTGCAACTTGTGACAGCTTTTTAGCCGTCCAATCCTCATCAAAATCTTTAAATCTTAACTTAGGCGCAGTCATTACTTCACCTCCGCAAAAGGCGATGTAATGCCTAGCTCTTTGCAAAACTCTGCAATGATAGCATCGGCCTTTTGGCTGTCGTGTTCCAAAGCTTGAAGCTGTTTTGCAATCGCATCTAAATCAATCTCGGCTTCCGCCTCAAAGGTATCCACATAACGCGGAATATTCAGGTTGTAGTCGTTATCTTTCACTTCTTGCAAAGTCGCCACATGCGCATATTTTTCAATATTTTCACGCTTTTCAAATGCTGCAACAATCTTATCCAAATGCTCAGGCAATAACTTGTTTTGGTTCTTCTGCTTTTCAAACTCATTGCTGGCATCAATAAACAGAATATTGCCGCTCTGCTCACGGTTTTTCTTCAACACCAAAATACAGGTCGGAATCGAAGTGCCATAGAAAATATTGGCGGGTAGACCAATAATGGCATCCACCACATTCAACTGTTCAATCAAATACTGACGAATCACGCCTTCACTCGAACCACGGAATAATACGCCATGCGGTAACACCACCGCCATCGTGCCGTTGTCATCCAGTTGATACAGCATGTGCTGTACAAATGCCATATCGGCTTTAGAACTTGGCGCCAGTTTGCCATACGCAGCAAAGCGTTCATCTTGTAAAAATAACGGATCGGCAGACCATTTTGCAGAAAATGGCGGATTCGCCACCACCGCATCAAACTTTTTATCTAAATGCTGCGGACGGGTTAAGGTATTTTCCTGCTTGATGTCGAACTTGGCAAAATGCACATCATGCAGAATCATGTTCATGCGTGCCAAGTTGTAAGTAGTACGGTTCATCTCCTGACCGTAAATCATATCGACATCTTTCACTTCACGTTTTACCCGTAGCAACAACGAACCTGAACCACAAGTCGGATCATAGACTGAACGTAAACGCTCCTTGCCTTGGGTGACAATCTTTGCCAGTAAAGTCGATACCGTTTGTGGGGTATAGAATTCACCAGCTTTCTTGCCCGCGCCTGAGGCAAATTCACCAATCAGGTATTCGTAAGCATCCCCCAGTACATCGGCTTCGGTATTACTAATATCAAAATCAATATCATCTAAATGACTCAGGACTTTCGCCACCAGTGCATTACGGTCACTGGCATTATTGCCAAGCTTGGTCGAGTTTAGATCTAAATCTTCAAACAGGTTGGCAAAGTCATCGGCAGAGTCGGTGCCTAAGGTGCTTTGTTCAATCGATTTTAAGGTCGCAGTTAAATCATCCAGAATGAATTCGCCCTGACGACCACGCTCGGCTAAGGTATGGAATAGCTGTTTTGGTGTAAGCGCATAACCCACTTCGGCAATGGCATTCTTTTTAATTTCTTCGATGTACGGTACATGCTCAGGATTATTTTCATCTAACTCTAAAAAGCTGAGGTCTTCGCCATCGAGCAATTCATTGGCAAAGTTCACCGACTTTTCCGATAAATATTTAAAGAAAATAAAACCCAGAATGTAATCACGGAATTCATCGGCGCCCATGGTACCGCGCAAAGTATTGGCAATATTCCACAGTTGTTTTTGTAATTGTTGCAGTTGTACGTGGGTCATTGTTATAGGAGTCCGATGAAAAGAATAAAACATGACTAGTGTACCGAAAATTAAAGTTTTTTCAGCAAAATTGGAAATAGAAAGACAAAATTTGTCGCACTAAACTTATATCAATATTTTTGATATAATTATTGATTTTTATAAAAAGTTTAAATAACAAAATTATCACTTATGATGGGGTAATACTCCCAAAATTAAACATGCATAAAATTTAAATCATTAGTCAAAAGTAACTACAATCTTAGAAAAATAATTGCTAATTTTTTCAACACAAAGTGGAACTGAATGAGAGAAAATCATAAAAATATGAAATTCAAGATGATATGTCTAACTAAAAAGTTGACTTGTCGATTAGCAAGTCAACTTTTTAGAAAAAATGTTAATACATACAAGTGTACCAATTTTCTTTACTGTCCCAAATCACGCGACCAGATTCCAATGGCGTTTGTTTGTACATAACATTATTTCCAGAAGCAATGCTATTGTTACTACTTAACCAACCTTTGATATTAATTTTAATGTTGTTATTGCTAATTGTTTCTAAACTTGCAATAACTTTTGCACCATCTACAGTTCTAAATTGTGGCTGACCAAGCACGATTAGACCAGTATATTCAGAAACTGAAGTATCCTTACAGATAGTGCGACCGATATCATTGGATTTAGGCGCATTAGCAGAAATCATGCGTTGATAATTTTGTTGTTGATTTCTAATCTCTTGATTACGTTGTTGTATTTGAGCATCAAGGTCTCTTTTCTTTTTCATATCAATCATATGATAGTCACTTGATGTATATAGAAGATCAAGTGGATTTGCTATTTCAGTTTTTAAAGTCATAAACGTAAGTTGTGCATTACGATTGTACCTGTTTGAAATCGGTTCAATTGTTACACCCCACGGTTGGGAAGCTGTACAAGTAAAACCACCAATATATGGGAGTGCGATGTTTGTATAACCTTGAATTGGCTTGGTTAATCTTGAAAATTTTGATTGATATGTCTGTGAAAAACGCCCATTTTGAGATTCACAATATGTCTTTAAATAAGTATAAGGAATTTGGTGATCAAGTAATACGTCACTCGTTATGTACTCTTTCCCAGTGCCATCTTTTCCATTCAATTTTTTGGAAGTAATAACTTCATTTGGACCTTTAAATTTTGATACATCTGAAGTTTTTATATGATCGACAGTCACGCACCCAATGATACTAGTTACAAAAGAAAGCCCAAGAATAGATGTAATTGTCTTCATTATGTGTCTCTTTGAGGTTTTGCTTATTTTATCTGAATGCAATAAATTAATACTGGATAGAATCTTAGAGTAGGAAACTTATTTATATGTCCGAATTAAAGAGTCTTCTAAATAACGATTTGAAAAATTATTTTCAAACCAACGCAAAGCATCTTGAGCAAAATAAATATTGGTGTATGTACGGCTATCGACACCGATAGCTGAAATTGTTTGCCATGAACGCGTCATAATCGCTACAGGACTACCATTTTTATCAAACTCTACAAAGGCAGGGTCGACATCATAACGATTTTGAGCACCATTAAACTCGGTAATTGATTGTACTAATCCATTGTTCAAATCTTTATTAATATTCTTTTTATACATACGGACTTGATGTCCTTTTGCTAATGCTTGTTCAATAAACATTTTTGAGGCTAAATCTTTTTCTGAAATATAAATACCATTGTTAATTTTTCGATTTGCTTCGCTAAAGTTTGCTTCATGATTAATATATTTTTCTAAATGGATTGAACCCATTGTACGTTTTTCTAATTTAAATTTATCATTGATCAATGATGGGTTTAGAACAATTACATTATTATTAGAGTTATTTGAAAGGACTAAAAATTTGTTTCGTATTTCTTTATTTGACATTTCATCCCATACGCGTTGAGTACCTTTACTTACCCAGCCATCATAGGCGTTTACTCCTTTCGTTATAGCACCTACCGTACTGTCTGCTGCTGTTTGGATATGTTGACAGCCTGTTGCGTTAATTAAGACGAAAGAAATCGCTAAAAATAAAAAATTCTTATTCATTTTACCCTCTGAGTGTTGGATCAATATTATAAAGCATAGCTATGCTGATCATAATACTAAGTAATCCTTAGTAATTTATCAATTCAAAACTAAGAGAATCTTAGTTTTGAATTGATTATTAAACATATGGAAAGCAAAAAATCCAATGTATTTTCAATGCGTCTAAAGGTTGCTCGCAAAGCGAAGAAGCTTTCTCAAGAACGATTAGGAATACTTGCTGGCATTGATGAAGCTTCGGCTAGTGCTCGAATGAATCAATATGAAACAGGAAAGTATGCGCCCGATCTTCTGACGGCTATAAAAATAGCTGAAGTTTTAGAAGTACCCGTAGCTTACTTCTATATTGAAGATAATTTAATGGCAGAACTTGTTACAAAACTCTATTTTTTGACTGAATTACAGCAGAAAGAAGTATTAGATTTTATTAATCAAATAGCTCAAAATATAAAAAAAACAAATATATAAATTTTTAAGTATAAGTATATTTGATATTTTTTTATAAATCCTGCGCTTTAATGTATTCACTGATTAACTGCCAATCTTCAGATTTTGAAATTTCTCGTGGAAGCTCCGCTTCAAAGGACTCATAAAAATATCTACGCATACAATACTCAATATAAGAATCCGCATAGGTTTCATAACGCGCGATGATTGTTAAGTCCATCACAGGCATTTGTGCTTGATCCCATCGTTGTCTTTTCCGACTGAAAAAGAATAGTTTCCCGAAGGTATATAAACGTCCCGCCTGTTGTCGATTGCCTCTGAATACAGCATAAACTTTAAAATAATTCTGCCATGCAAGAAGATCATTGAGCGCTTTGGTCTGATCTTTCTGTGAAATCACTCGATTGAGAATTTGGGTTAATTCTCTTTTTAGTTTTTCTATTTCAGTTTTCTTAAATCGCCACGTCCATGAGAAATTCTTGTTACTTTTACGGTAAAACTTAGTCTGATGTTCAGCATACTTTTTATGGCTTAACCGTACTAATTCAGCCTCACATTTCCCAAAATCTAAGCATAGATAAGGTTTATTCAATATGAAATTAAATTGTTCATTGTCTTTATAGTAGTGACGGATAAAAGTTAATTCTTGCTCGACTGTAATTTTGTCCCAGATGACAGGTTCAAGTTCAGCAATTTTATCTTTTGATGTATATGCTGAACTAGTTGTTGAAGTCACTTTGCCTATGGTTTCTTTGCTGTGACGATGGCTATTAGGGGTTTTGATCAACAAGACAAATAACCATGCATCTTTATAAAGAATGTCTTGAACAATGAGATCAGCAACAGGTAATCCTTGTTTTAGTCGATATGTTCTTTGCCGACTGGTTAAATTTAATGAATATCGTTCGGTTAATTTATGAATAATCTTTTCAATATCAATTTTACCTAACTCAGTTTGCACTATAAATTTGCAGTAAAAATATGATCCTCTTGTGACCTTATCTTGAATTTTTTGTGCGGTGTATTTTGTGTGGGGGCTGTAATCAATCATTTTATGTCATCCAACTATGCACTTTTCATGTCAATCAACAATCCACTTCAATCCAAATTTCTTCATCCATTTTTGAATTGTTCATCAACAATAATTTTCTCTACATTTCCCATTTTGCTGAGTGCGTCAGCAATCAGCATTAATCAAATTGCGCTAGCACTGTCACCTCACGTTGTAAGGTGACAATAAAGTAGTTCCTAATGCGCATTACGAACCTTGATCAGCAAATCTTATACTTGTTTAAATATTATATCAATATTATTGATATAATAAATTAACTTTGATAATATGGCTGCATATCAATCGAATTGTGGATTGACCATCCATTCCAACTTTCTTTTTTTGAAGTGGTTTGAATGGCTGACCACCATTCAAAAACTTTGATACATATTGCCATGAGTACACGAATTAACCATTTTTGTACTGCCGATGTAGCGGACTGCTGGGGAAACCTCGCTCGGTACGTTGCAACGGGGGCTAGAGGATTGCAATATCCTCTTTCTATCCGTTCATTCACTTTTTAAGAGTTCCAAGCAAATAAAAAGTGGTTGGGCGACAAGGAAACGGGAGCCTATAAGCGATTTATCGTGAAATGGTCATTTGGTTAGTAATAGCCAAGTTAGGTGTGAAACTATGAAAATAGTGGATCATTGAAACCCTGTTCAAAGTGATACAGTCAGGAGCAGCATAGGATGTGCGATAGTCTCCGTTAATAGCTGAATGTGTATGCTTGATCGAACAAGTTTATTTACTTGGAAAAGTATGCTCATTTCCAATCACGATGGCTGCTGAGAGTGCCGTAAGGTACTAGGGCTTTGAGGCTAACGCTGGAAAAGCTGGCACCATTTTGCGCAAGCTGAATGGGTCGCTGGATAGCTTAAACGTGTAACGGCATTAATCGATAGATGCTGATTGGAGTGTAAGAGTTTTACCCTTTATAAAGTTATGTATACATCATATCCCGATATTTTTTAAGGAACTACGGTCGGGGGAAACAGGAAGCATGTATACAGGCGAGAGGATAAACGGTCTGCACATTAAGACGCTTTGAAATAACTTGGGAAGCACTGAATAAAAAGGCTTAAATTGGTTAAAAGTCTGTTGTATTTTTTCAGTGTGGGAGCGATGGTGAGTAGCGCATATAAAGCAAGTATCTACTTGCGGAAATTGTGATACAAATCTTAATAGTAAGATTTGTATTAAATGAGATAGCTAGCTTAAAGCGAATCCTAAAACATTTCGATTTTTTTCAGTCGGGATGCTCATTGCGAAAACTTGAGTCGGCACATGCGTGAGCATGTTGGACAATATGTAGAAAAGAAAGGTTAATGGAACACTGGTCGTGTTTCTCAGTCGGGGATTGGTCTCCTTGACTAGGCCGAGATTGGTACAGTGTAAGTATTCAGAAGTTTGGTCACTGATGAAAATATACTTATACGGGTTTGCCTGAGACTTAAATCAGGATAATGCTACACCAGCATGAAAAAATCGTGGCTTGTTCTTCCAGATTAGACAAGCATAAAACTATTGCCTAGCAGTAGAAATATGAAATGGAATATGGCCTAAGTCGGCATGAAAAAATTGAACCGCCAGAACAGGCGTAATCATCTGCTCAACAAAGAGCATTAACAAATGAAATTAGGCTCGATCCCTTAGGGACGAGCCTTACTTTAGATACTTATAAAAACTATATAATCAATTAAGAGTTTTACTTATTTTCTTAATCTAAATTAGTATCTTACTGAAGTATATTATGAATATGATTAATTAAATCTTGATTCAATCTTTTAATATCTTCAATCTTAATTTCATTATTCTTTCTATGATTGAATACCCAATTAATAAAATCATCAGATTCTTCATAAAATTCTTTATCTGTAATATCATATTTAAAGTTTAGAGGTAGAACTAAAAAGTCAGATTGGAAAGAAGAGTAATCATATATATCTACCCAACTAAATTTTTCTTTAATTGAAAGACCTCTAAAATCCCCCCAAGCGGGAATAATAAGTCTACAACCAATAGAGTGTAATCCTCCTTTACTTTTTTCAATAAGGTGATTTTTAAATAAATGCTTAGCTATTGGCTGAATATCATCTTTAGAAAAATTAATAATTTCTAAATCATGTGTTTTATAATTTTGGACATAATAAAGTCCATCTTTTGTTATTAAAAATTTAATAATATGAAATAAACCATTGCGTGAGGTATTTAAAATACGGTTTTGTATTTTTTCTTCTTCGGTAGCATCATTTCTAAAACTATCAATTATAGAAAGGCTTTTAATTTCTCCACTTTTAATATTGCTTATTAAATCCTTAAGAAGAATAGTAGATTTATCAAGTAAAATTGGAAATTTATCCAAATAATTTAAAAACTTACGATCAATTTCATCATATTTTTTCTCTGTCAGACTAACAATATAACTTAATGCAGCATAAGGTTTTTTTTCCTCATCCAAGTTATCAAAAAAAATTTCAATATAATTACATATAGCTTTACGTAAAACCTTGCTGGCTTCTTTCTTCGCAGTGGGTAATATTTTTTCACGGTTATATGTTAAGAACTTATCGGAATTTGTATGATAAAAATCAACGATAAAGCTAACACATTCATAATTTGTGTAAAAATCTATAAAGGACTGTCCTCTGAAATAGGTTTTATAATGATTTCGAGGAGAAAAATCGCCAAAATCTATAAGATGAAATAAAAGATTTGTTTCCTTATCAAAATAAGCTTTTCCTTCTTTGGAAGGTAATTTTAGATTGGATGAAATAGGAGAGTTTAATAAAAAGTTATTAATACTATTGTGTATCTTAATTGTTTCTACAAAAGATAAGTTTGAGTTTGGATCAATGAAGTCAAATTCTTTTAATTTATCGTCAATTAAAGATTTTTCATCAAATGAATAAGAAATATTTTGGGGTAATTTTTTGATATCGATATCAATTATAAATTCAGTACCAAAATCTATATTTTTATTTATTTTTTCAACAATTACACTTTTATTTTTATTGTTAAAGCTAATTTTTAGTTTTTGATTATCCAAAAATGAATGGGTAATCATAGTGAAACTATCTGCAAGCAAATAAGCACTTTGTAAACCAATACCAAATGCTCCTGAAGGTTTAAACCACTTAGGCATTTCTCTAATTCTTTTTTGCTTTTCCTTGTTTTTGAAAGAACTACCTATTTCTAACATATACTTTAAATCATTTGAACTTATGCCTGTTCCTTGATCCTTAATTTTTAACACCCATTTATTTGATTTTTTCTCTTTAGGTTCAAATGTTATAGTCATTTTATAATTATCGTAGATTTCTTTTAATCGAGCTGATGTTGGGATTAAGTCCTTAATCTCATCTTGGTTTTCAAGCCATATTCTATGCAATGTGGAATCAACGGCATTTTGTAAAATTTCACGAATACTGTCAAATTTCGAAGAATATAAGCCAGTTCCTCTTACTAATTTTAAAATAGCTTCTTGATTAACTTTAAAACTTGGTTTTCTTCCTTGACTTAGAATTAAATAGGGTTCATCTATATCAACGATAGGTGTCATTAAGGTTGGCAAACGACCTAATTCTTTGCACGGAACTATTTGGTCCCAATGTTGAGTCTGTTGATGGTATTCTTGCTGTAGCCAGTTAAACCAATCATAAGCAGCCTCGTATGATTCAGGGGTAGGACATAAACATTTAATTTCAATTCGTTCCGCATCAAGTCGAAAATGTTTAATAGAATGATGCTTATCATAATGAGCTTTACTTAAGTTAGGCAAATTATGACCACACATTGACATCATGATTGGACAAAACCGATTGTCATCTATGTCTAATAAATCACCCATTCTAAGTAAACAAGCAACATAAAGAGGATGGCAGTCTTCGGATGCCATGCCTGCTTCTGCTTTCGGTAGTGAATTTATTAAAGCATCAAAATTATCACCATGTGATTTACAGATATCTGCCAGTACATCAAATAAACGCTTTGGTAATAACTCATTACGTGATGAATTCAATCCTATTTCTTCAACTGGATTTCTTACTATTTTTGCTGAGTTTAGAGGGTGTTTTTGTCTATACCATTCGGCTAATAACTGAATATATTGGTGAATAAAATCATGGGCTTCTGCTTTTTGAGGTAAGACAGCCTTTTTTTTAATCCATTTTTTTGCAAATTTTTTTAAATTATCATCTGAGCTATCTTTTAATGAATGAACAAACTCTTCAAATTCAGGAGTATTCATGTCTTCAATTTGTTTTTGAGTAATAACCATTCCTATATCATGGTTATATGCTGCCTCTAAAATAAGCCATGTGTCAGTAGCACTTAAAAACTTTATTTTATCTCCAAGTAATCTTTCAATATTTACTATTATCTGACGAGAATGAGAAACATCATGACGACTGTAATGTGGAAAAATAGTACTTACATTTTGAAGGGCTTTACTAATGAGCTCTTGATCAAACCGCCATTGTGATTCTAATAATTTTAAATGAGGGTGGCGGTTACAAACCTTCTCAAAATGCCTTTCTAAGCTGTATAATTCTTGATCTAATAAAATTGAGTCGTTAAGCATTTCTATTACCCTATTTGTTTTCCCAACCATATTTTTCCCCCACAAATAATATTCATTGATGGGTTAATATTTTCTAATTGCAGATACGAAATCTACCCAACATCCTTTAACTCTAAAGGTCTAACTTCATTGTATCTAAGACATTGTTATTAATTGCACTAATCATACATTCGATAGTGAATTAAGCAACTTTCATTGTGACTTTTTTATCCGAATATAACTGTTCTAAATAATCAGCCCACCACTGCATAATTTCAATTCGTTCTTCTAAATGTGTAGCTTTGTCATAAACAGCTTTTACACCCTGTTTTTTATGCGCTAAACAAGCTTCAATAACCTGTTCTTTATCACTGAATTGATTATTTAAGGCAGTACTTGCAATATGTCTAAATCCATGTGGACTTTGACGGCCTCGATAGCCTAGATTTTTCAAAGCATTATTTAAAGTTGCTTCACTCATTGGCTTTATAAGGCTATCTCTGCTAGGAAATAAAAAATCCGATACTGTCCTAATTTCTTTTAATTTAAATAACAGTTCTATTGCCTGTTTTGGTAAAGGTACAACATGGGTAATACCACATTTCATTGTTTCGGCAGGCTTTATCCAGATTTTTTTCTCAAAGTCAAAATCTTGCCATTTTGCATAGCGCAATTCTTGTGGTCGAGGAAAAAGAATAACAAGTAACTCTAAAGCAATTGCCGTATGCGAATTTCTATAGCTTCGAATAGACTGCACCAACTCGGGCAGTTCCTGAAGACTGACATGCTTCATATTCCCTTTACTACCTTTATCAAGATACTTCAAAATTCCATCCAAAGGGTTCGACTCTATTTGTCCATGAAACTTTGCAAGATCATAGGCATTGCGACAATGTGAAACTAGTTTCTCTACACGATTGTAAATACTTTCACTTCTGAGCATATCCTGAAAAAATGTCAGCCATTGTTGAGGTGAAATTTTGGTGAAATCCAATTCACCAAAAACAGATAAGATACGTTTTTCAATTGATTGAGTTTCTTTCTTTATTGTTATTGCAGCCCAAGTTGTTTTCTTAGTATCAAGCCAGTCATACATCAAGCTTTTTAAATTAAGTTGTTGCTTCTCAATTCTTTGCAATTCAATTTCTTTTTTTGTTAATACTTTTTCATTTTGCTGTAACTTGAGAAAAATAGTTGAAGCTTCAAGTTTAGCTGCTACAAGCGATAACTGCGGATAACTTCCAATACTATGCCATTTCCACTTCCCAGCTTCATCCTTAAAGCGGACTTGCCAAGTTTTTTTCCCTTTTGGTGATACACGAAAATAAAGCCCAGCATCGCATGAAATACGATACTCCTTATCTTCAGATTCAAGATTATATAAATGCGAGTCTTTTATCTGTTTGATGCCATTTAGGGCAGTTCTTTTCATAGCTAAACACCTTGTATCCGAGTAATGCAGAAAGAGTATCGGATACAAGATTGGATACACAAGAGGGTCAAATAAAGCTGTGCATAGCCGAACATAGTTGTGCAAAAAGCAGAAATAAAAAACCCATGAATCATTATAATTCATGGGTTTATATATCAAATCATTGCAAAGTTGTGCATATGATTACAAAAAATTGGTGGGCCCACACAGACTTGAACTGTGGACCAACGGATTATGAGTCCGCTGCTCTAACCAACTGAGCTATAGGCCCTATATTCTGAATGTGTTATTTATCAACAAGTTCAGACGAAAAGCATACTAGCGAAGATTTTTTTAAAAGACAAGCCTTTTTCTTCACGGCTGCACACTAACACAACAAATTGGCTGTAGTTGCAGCAGTTGAGCTTGGATTCGATCAAAATGCACAAAATGCCGAATCCTATCGTGATGTAAATCACGACAAAAGTTATCAAACAGTCAAAATAACCTTATAATAATGCCCATTCTTGTCAGTACCGTGCCCAACAGCGCTTAGATTGGTACTGGCCTCACATTTTTAAGTCAATGTCCTAGAGTTATTCGGCTTATGTTTTCATTTTTATGTGTTGCACTGACACATAAGAATATTTAGGTGCCCACATGGAAATTAAGGTTAATTATCTCGATAACCTTCGACAAGAAGCCAAATTTGATGACTTCACGGTAATTGCCGACCAACCTATTCGCTATAAAGGCGATGGCTCTGCTCCCGGACCATTCGACTACTTTTTAGCGTCATCAGCATTATGTGCAGCGTATTTTGTAAAAGTGTATTGTGCGGCGCGAGACATTCCGACAGACAATATTCGCCTATCTCAAAACAATATTGTTGATCCTGAAAACCGCTATAAGCAAATTTTCAAAATTCAAGTTGAACTTCCTGCGGATATTTCAGAAAAAGACCGTCAAGGCATTTTGCGTTCAATTGACCGCTGCACGGTTAAAAAAGTGATTCAAACTGGTCCTGAGTTTGTCATTGAAGAAGTAGAAAGCATTGATGCAGATGCACAAGCTTTACTTATGCCAAATTTAGCGTCAGACAGTACCACGTTTATTCCGGGTAAAGATCTGCCTTTAGAAGAAACCATTGCCAATATGTCAGGTATTTTGGCTGGTTTAGGCATGAAGATTGAAATTGCATCATGGCGTAATATCGTGCCGAATGTTTGGTCTCTACATATTCGTGATGCACAATCGCCAATGTGTTTTACCAATGGTAAAGGCTCAACCAAAGAAAGCGCATTAGCTTCGGCTTTGGGTGAATTTATTGAACGTCTCAATTGCAACTTCTTCTATAACGACCAGTTCTGGGGTGAAGAGATTGCCAATGCTGACTTTGTGCATTACCCAGATGAAAAATGGTTCCAACCCGGCCCAGAAGGCGAGTTACCTGTCGAAATTTTGGATGACTACACACGTGAAATTTATAACCCAGAAAATGAGTTATTAGGTACACATCTATATGACACCAATTCAGGAAATATAGCACGCGGTATTTGCTCTCTTCCATTTGTCCGTCAGTCCGACGGTGAAACAGTGTATTTCCCATCAAACTTGATTGAAAATTTATACTTGTCAAACGGGATGAGTGCAGGGAATACCTTGGCTGAGGCTCAAGTGCAATGTTTATCGGAAATCTTTGAGCGTGCGGTCAAACGTGAGATTTTAGAAGGTGAATTGGCTCTACCAGATGTACCAGAAGAGGTTTTAGCCAAATATCCAAGTATTGTTGCGGGTATTCAAGGCTTAGAAGAACAAGGTTTTCCTGTATTGGTAAAAGATGCTTCACTTGGTGGTCAGTACCCTGTGATGTGCGTAACCTTAATGAACCCACGTACTGGTGGGGTTTTTGCATCTTTTGGTGCGCACCCTAAACTCGAAGTAGCTTTAGAGCGTAGCTTAACCGAGCTTCTACAAGGCCGAAGCTTTGAAGGTCTAAACGATCTACCAAAACCAACGTTTAGCTCGAATGCAGTCACTGAGCCAAATAACTTTGTAGAACACTTTATTGACTCAAGTGGTTTGGTATCTTGGAAATTCTTTAGCGCACAATCAGACTATGATTTTGTAGAGTGGGATTTCACATCTGAAGGTGAAAATGCCAATGCGGAAGAAGCCGCAGCGATGTTCGCGATTTTAAAAGATATGGGCAAAGAAGCGTATATGGCGGTCTACCAGCATCTTGGTGCTACGGCATGTCGTATTTTAGTTCCGGGTTATTCTGAAGTGTATTTGGTTGAAGACTTGGTTTGGGATAATACCAACAAAGCTTTGGACTTCCGTGAGGATATTTTAAATATTCATCGCCTAGATGAAGACGAGTTAGTGTCATTGGTTGAGCGCTTAGAAGAGCTTGAAGTGGATGACTACACGGATATTGTGACGCTCATCGGGATTGAGTTTGATGATAATACCGTATGGGGTCAATTAACGGTTCTTGAGCTCAAACTACTGATCTATATTGCGCTACAAGAGTTTGAAGAAGCAAAAGAGTTAGTCGAAACCTTCCTTCAGTACAACACTAATACAGTTGAACGTGGTTTGTTCTATCAATGCATGAATGTGGTTTTAGAAGTTGAATTGGACGATGACTTAGATCTCAATGACTATGAACATAATTTCCGTCGTATGTTTGGTGACGAACGTATGGATGCGGTGATTGGTTCAATGGATGGCAGTCTTCGCTTCTACGGTTTAACTGAAACCAATATGCAACTTGAAGGTTTAGATCGTCATTTACGTCTGATTGATAGCTATAAAAAATTGCATGCTGCACGTGCGAAGTTTGCCAGTCAGAACGTTTAAATCTGGGCTTGTGAATAACGTTACTCATGTGATCATTTATTTGAAAAAACTCTCCTAAGGGGGAGTTTTTTTGTGCGAAATTTGCTGAAAATTAATCTATATCTGTGATGTTGATATTAATAAAAATCCTTATAACTCAGGTGAATATAAGGGAGGCTTAAAAATAACCGATTATCCGAAATTGTGTCATTTTAAAGTAAAGATATTTGACTCATTGGAAAAATATGCTAATAAATTAGCTATGGCGTGTTTAGGCATGATCATAATATTTCAGGACGAAATATTTAGAAGCACATTAATAAATAAACGGGAGTTTTAACAACATGCTTCAATTATTCAGAAAACTATTTTGCATGCATATTTACGAATACGAGCAAATGGAAGAAATCGGTTCGCACAAGGAATGTCGTAAGTGCGGTGTGACAAAGTAATGCAGAGTCTAAGCCGAAAAAAAGTGAGCGAAAGCTCACTTTTTTAATGCCGGTCAATATTGAAATCATTAAAATAGAAATACATTCACAGTTTTTATGCAGATATGAGTAAAGATTTTCAAGCCGAGCGTTATACCGTCGATGCCAATATGGCAGATACCATTGCATGGTTATTACAACATCAGGATTGCTTTGAATCTTTTCATTATGATGTGATTCAGCAGCAATTGGTGGTTCAACATGCTAATGGTCAAGACATCATCCGTGAAGGGGATTATTTAAATGCAGGCTATGGAATTTTAATAACAGCACATAACTTCGCTAAGTAAACGATATATTTTCCCTACTCATGGTGATTTAGCCATTTCATTTGTTCGCACCATCTCTTGCATTGCACATTGAAACCTATCACTGATCATTCAATTGAACTAAGCCCCGAAGTTCGGGGCTTATTTTAAGCCATTTGCATAGCATCAGTTGAAAGCTGTGCAGCATTTGGTTTGGGCTGTTCAGCCACTAAACCGAGTTTGCTAAATAAAAGCTGATCTTTGCCTTCGCCTGCATTTGGCGTGGTCAGCAGTTTTTCACCAGAAAAAAGTGAATTTGCACCTGCCATAAATGCCAAAGCTTGTTCTGAATCACTCAGGGATTCACGACCTGCAGAGAGTCGAATATAGCTTTTTGGCATAATGATCCGTGCGACTGCAATGGTGCGAATCCATTCGATCACATCAAGTTTCTCAACCTCTGCAAGTGGGGTACCTTGAATAGGGACAAGGAGATTAATCGGCACGGATTCAGGATGAATCGGCAGCGTTGCCAACTCCATCAAAAAGGCGATACGGTCATCACGGCTTTCACCTAAGCCCACAATTCCGCCGCTACAGATTTTCATTCCAGATTGGCGAACATAGTCTAGCGTCGTTAAACGGTCATCATAGCTACGCGTGCTAATGACATTGGGATAATACTCACGAGAGGTATCGAGGTTATGGTTGTAATAATCTAAGCCTGCCTCATGTAGGCGCTCTGCTTGAGACTGATTCAGCATGCCAAGGGTCATACAGGTTTCAAGTCCCAGCGCTTTGACTTCACGCACCATTTCTAGCACATAGGGCATGTCCCGTTCATGTGGATTGCGCCATGCAGCGCCCATACAAAAACGCGAAGAACCTGAGGCAAGCGCAGCTTTCGCTTCATTGATGACTTTTTCCACAGCCAGACGTTTTTCAGCTTCTAATCCAGAGTCATAATGTGCAGACTGAGAGCAATATTTACAGTCTTCAGGGCACTTGCCGGTTTTAATCGAAAGTAAGGTGCTGACTTGAATATGATTGGCTTGGAAATATTCACGGTGAATGGTCTGTGCTTGGAATAATAAATCCATCAATGGTTGTTGATACAACTCTTGTATTTCTGGATGTGTCCAGTCATTTCGGTAGCTCATAAATGATCCATATTTTCTGCCTAATGCAGATCATCATACGTAAAATTTGCAGACTTCCAAGACTATTTTGTAACATTGCAATTTAGCTAAAATGCATTGAAATGACTTTTTCAAAGAACTTTTGATATTTAAGATGCTTGCAAAGTTATGCTAAATGACAGAACAATCGCTGCAATGTTTATTTTGAGCTAAAAAATTAATTTTCTTGGATTACGTCACTAAGTTTTAGCTTAAATGAAAACTTTGTAAGGATCTGGAAAATAGAGAATAAAAGTCCTTAAAGCATTTTTGAGTTTTGTTCTGCAATTGCCCAATCAATATGAACTTGCACAATCGCGTCATGTTTTTCGCGAGAATTTTTTAATGATTGAACAATATTTGAACTGTATGGTGCATTGCCTAAGCCTATCGCGATATTTCGCATAAAGCTTTGATAGCCTGTTCGTCGGATAGGACTGCCTTCAGTACAGCTTAAAAAAGTGGCTTCATCCCATTGCCAAAGATCTAATAAACTCACTTGGTCGAGGCCATGACGTGGATAAAAGTCCTCAATTTGAGTTTTATGCGCAAAGCTATTCCATGGACAGATGAGCTGACAGTCATCACAACCAAACACACGGTTGCCAATGCCACGGCGTAATTCTTCAGGAATGATGCCTTTGTATTCGATGGTTAAGTAGGCAATGCATTTACGTGCATCTAACATATAGGGCTCAACGATGGCCTGTGTTGGACAGATATCAATACAGGCTGTGCATGAACCACAATGTTTGGTTGCCGGAGAATCAAAAGGTAATTCGAGTGATGTAAACAGCTCACCTAATACAAAAAATGAGCCTGATTTTTTATGGATCAGTAAGGTGTGTTTGCCTGTCCAGCCCATGCCTGCATTTTCAGCTAAGGATTTTTCAAACACTGGTGCAGAGTCGGCAAAGGGTCTAGATTCAAAATCTCCGATTTTTTCACGGATAATATTCGACAAGGTTTTTAAACGACCGCGCATGACTTTGTGGTAGTCACGACCTCGTGCATAGCGTGCAATGATGGCTGAGTTTGGCTCATCTGGAATATAACGTGGTTTTGGGGTTTCGACCAAATAATCCATGCGGACACAAATGATACTGCGGGTGCCGGGGACTAAAAGTGCTGGATTGGCACGTTTTTCAAGGTTTTCCTCTAGGAATTTCATATCGCCGTGATAACCACGTTCTAAATATTCTTTAAAACGAGGGAGTTCCTCTTGAGCATCTGGCTTTGCGATGACACAATCAGAAAAACCTAAATTTAAGGCTTGTGCTTTAATCCATGCTTTTAGGGTTTCTGGATCATATTGATCGACAGGAATTTTTTGTGCAGGAGTTGAAGCGGCCATAATCATAACAAGGAAAAACAATGCGTCTGCAAGTTTACCATAGCCCTGTTTATCTTAGCCAAAGTATTCAAGCTTGGGAGCAGCGTTGGTTTGCTCAGCACAATAGCAGTTATGGTCTGATGCAGCAGGTCGCATGGTCGATTGCTCAGCAACTCATTCCAATGTTAAAGCAGCAAAATTTAAATAATATTGCAGTATGTTGTGGTCAGGGCAACAACGCAGGTGATGGATATCTTACAGCGCAATACCTACAGCAAGCAGGCTTTCAAGTTGATATCTATGCCGCTGAAACAGGGGCATCGAAGGACTTACATTCTGCGGTACAAGAAGCGATAGATCACAAGCTTAAGATCTATACACATTTTGATTTTCAGCGAGATTATGACGTCTATATCGACGCATTATTTGGTATAGGACTCAATCGTGAACTTTCTAGCGAATGGCAAGCCATTATTCAACGATTGAATGCATGCATGGGACTCAAAATTGCGATTGATATTCCAAGCGGTTTACATGCCAATACAGGGCAGCCTTTACCCATTGCATTTCAAGCCGATTATACCTTTACGGCATTGGGTCTAAAAGCAGGGCTATTTACAGGTCAAGCGAAGGAATATGCAGGTGAAGTTGCGGTGATGGCATGTATACCGACTGATGCAGAGCTAGAGCCACTTGCGTATTTGTCGCCACAGAAAATCACTTTACCTGCACGTCAAGCTTTTGGTCATAAAGGCAGTTATGGCCATGTTTTGGTTGTTGGTGGCCATGCTGAAATGGGTGGGGCGGTGATTATGGCTGCTGAGGCTGCATTCCATGCAGGTGCAGGTAAGGTTACGGTTGTTTGTGATGCACGACATCACACCGCGATTTTGGCGCGCGCACCGAATATTATGCTACGCGATATCAATGCATTAACTACAGAAGCGATTCGGCAACTGATCGATCAAGTCGATGCGATTAGCTTTGGCATGGGGCTTGGTCGTGACGATTGGGCACAACAGCAGTTTCAGTCATGGTTTCCATTGATTCAGCAGTCAACATTGGAAATTGTTTTGGATGCAGATGCCTTGTGGTTTCTAGCTGAAACACCTGAAAAATTGAATGCAAGCACCTATGCAACGCCACATCCGGGTGAAGCTGCGAAATTACTGGGTATTACTACTGCTGAAGTTGAAGCAGATCGTGTACAAGCAATTCAGTATTTAAAAGAAAAATTTCAAGGTCAATGGGTGCTTAAAGGCGCAGGCAGCTTAATACTTGAAGATCAGCTTTGGATTTGCACCGCAGGTAATGCAGGAATGGGTACAGGCGGTATGGGAGATGTGCTTGCAGGGATGATTGCGAGTTTAAAAGCACAATTCCATCAGCAAATTCATCTGCATGAAATCGTAAGCTTGCATGCTTTAGCAGGTGATGTATTGGCGAAGCCGGGGATGCGTGGTTTGCAAGCGCAGGATATGGCCCAAGCGGTTTATCATGTGGTTAATCATTCAGGAGTTAAAGACTAAAATGCATGCGGTTAAATTGCGAATTCAAGGTAAAGTTCAGGGTGTTGGTTATCGTCGTTGGTTTGAACAGCAAGCGGTTGCACTTGGTTTAAATGGCTATGTGAAAAATCTAGCGACGGGCGAAGTTGAAGCGCTGATTATTGGAACTGAAGATGCCATTCATAAAATACTGAAACACAGTCTGGTGGGGCCTTTACGAGCAGACGTGACTAAAATCGATCAGCAAGAAATACCAATGCATGAATTAGACTATAGCGGTTTTAAAATGATTCTCTAAATTTGATCACTAGATTGAATGGGCTTTTGAAAACAGAATGAATTACTGAGCTATATGAATTGACGATTTATTTATCGACGTCGAGTGCTTACACGGCTTCGGCCACGAGCCATACCACCTAAGGCATTCAGTACAGCCATTTTACTCATACTCCCGGACGCATGCGCATGACAAATTGCGGCAGCCAAAGCATCGGCTGCATCCTGCTGGGGTTTGATGCTTAGGTTCAGAATGCGCATAACCATCATTTGGACTTGTTCTTTATCAGCAGCCCCATAGCCGACCACAGATTGTTTGATTTGACGTGCAGTATATTCAGCGACTTGTAAATCTAAATTGGTTAAAGCGGCAATGGCAGCACCGCGTGCTTGACCTAATTTTAAGGCCGAGTCAGGGTTTTGAGCCATAAATACTTGTTCAACCGCAGCTTCAGTAGGCCCGTGAAACTTTACGATACGATCAATACCAGCAAAGATACGTTTTAAGCGTTCAGGCATTTCTGTTGTTTCGGTACGAATGGTGCCAGCATCGACAAAACGTAGTTTAGAACCATCCTTTTCGATGATGCCGTAACCAGTTAAGCGAGACCCAGGGTCAATACCGATAATTAATGACATGTTTGCCCTATTTGCCCTTTAAAAATAAAATAATGCCCATATTGTTACATAAGCGTGTCAAAAAAGCTTGATAGTGATTGAGCAGTTGAACGCAACACCTTAAATTAATTTACTGAGATTTGTTTAATTTTCATGAAATTATTTCTTCTGATTTTAGCAGGCTTGATCCTGGAAGTGTTTGTCTGGATCGGTGTGGGCGACCTCGTCGGCAGCATGTGGTATGTCTTTTTCTGGTTCGTGGCGGCCTTCTTTATAGGGATGAATATTATCCGTAAATATTCATCAGGTCTGATGCCTCAAATGCAGCAAATGCAAGCAGGTCAAATGAGTAATGATCCAGCTTTAACTGGAAATTTACCAAAAATTTTGGCTGGTTTCTTATTGCTGTTACCGGGTCTAATCTCAGATATTATGGCATTACTTATTTTGATTCCACCTGTACAAAATGCCATGAAAGCAGTCATGATGAAAACAATGATGAAGCGTCAGCAAGCCATGATAGAAAAAATGATGGGTGGCATGATGGGGGATATGGGAGGCATGGGCGGTGCTCAAGGTCAGAACCCATTTGCAGATATGATGCGTCAAATGCAAGATATGCAAAATCAGCAATCAGGTCGTGATTCATCCGTTATTGATGGTGAAGCTCGTGAAGTGACGCCAGATGCGAAACAAATTGAACTGAAAGATGTCAATAAAAAATAATTAACTCAGTATGAAAGGCCGAATGTGTATTCGGCTTTTTTTTGCGTAAATTTTGATACGGCCTAAAAATAAACCTTGTGTTGCCAACAAAAAAATTGAACAGGCGATATAATCTTCACGTTTTAATTCAAATGAATCAGCTTGCATGTCACTGTTATTCACCATCTGTGCGCTTCATTTTGTTGCGCAGTTGAGTCCCGGTCCAGATGTATTATTAATTGCTAAAAGTGCAGCATCAACAACGCGTGCAAATACCTTAAAAATTATTTCGGGGATCTCTGTCGGGATTGTGGTGTGGGTCGTTTTAACCTTATTGGGCTTTACGGTTCTGGTTGAGCAATTTCCATGGATACAACAAGTTTTAATGGCTGTTGGTGGATTTTTCTTGGCGAAAATGGGTTGGGCGATGTTTAGTGGTGGGCTTAAAAGTTTAAATCAAACAGCCAATTTAGAAGATGGGCAGGCCTTAAGTCAGCAGAATACTGAAAATTATTTCTTATTAGGTTTATTTACGAATTTAGCCAATCCGAAAACACTGATCTATTTTAGTAGTGTGTTCTCACTGGCGTTGAGTTCATCAGCCAGTAGTAACCTAAAAGCACAGCTTGCTGTCATCATTCCGATTCAAACTTTTATTGTGTTTAGTCTGTTTATGATGATTATGTCTTTGCCCAAAATTAAAGCACTCTACCAACGTTCTGGTAGTTATATTGATGTGGTTTCAGGGGCGTTATTTTTAATTTTTGCGATTTGGCTGTGGTTCGACGCAATTAGAATGTTCAATCTTCAATAGCTGCAAACATATTGCTGTCAGCAAAGCGAAAGCCAAGTATTAGAACTTGGCTTTTTTTATGTGCCAATTTTATTGCTCTGGATTGGTTTGATCTTGGTCTTTGGATGGTGCTGTATTTGATGGATCTTGTGCAACATCGGTAGTTTCGGCATGATCACGATAGCGGTTTGGCTTGAGGGTGGTTTCGGTATTTTCAGAGCCTTTGTATGATCGGCTACGATTGGCGCGTTCACGTAAACCGCCTTTTTTTATTAACTGCACCATCGTCTAGAACCTCATTGCTATTGTCATAGTTTAAAGAATTTTCCTCGTGAAGATAAGTGAGCAGGGCGATGCTAGCGCATAAAAAAGCCTGAAATCATTCAGGCTTTCATCATTTTAATTTCTCGCTTTGAATGACTTTAAAGCAACTGGATAATAGTGCTTAGATTTAGTTTGGCTAAATTTCACACATTGCCAGCCTGTTCATACGGCTGTATTTGGCTGTTGTAAAAAAACTTAATTTTTACCATCTTGCTTGAGTACTTCAAAGATGTTGAGTTGGGTTGTCGCTTCAGTATCGTGCTGTTGCAAATACACTTGGATACTCTTAAATAGAATGGCAACAGCCAAACAACTGAGTATGCAAAATATCCAAAAGCCATATGGGCTACGGATATTATGTGAGCCACATTCGGAACATTCTTTATCGCTTGAAGCCAATACTTTATTGCAACAAGCACAGTGATATTGATAGTGCATTGCGTTTCTCCATTTAGTCGAATTTGACCAACATTCTTGTTGTTATTGTCAACCATCAATCCGTGATGATTGTTTTATCTTAATGTGCAAATAAGCTGCTGTACAAGTTTTAAACGGTTTGTTTTGCTCATTATTGTGTAAATGAAAAGCGTCAGTAAGTTAAATAATTGTTTTATTGATAATTTAAATATGAAACAAGACATAAATTTTCAGTCATAAAAAAAGCCAGTTCGAAAACTGGCTTTTGTTGTTCTGTTTAAACTGAATTATTGACCCGAACGGATGATGTAATCAAAAGCAGATAATGATGCTTTCGCGCCTTCACCTGTCGCAATGATGATTTGTTTGTAAGGTACTGTTGTACAGTCACCGGCAGCAAATACACCTTTCACATTGGTTTCGTTGCGCTCGTTAATTACGATCTCACCACGGTTTGAAAGTTCAACTGCTGTTTCTTTTAAGAAATCAGTGTTTGGTAACAAACCGATTTGTACAAAGATACCAGCCAATTCAATTGTTTTGATTTCATCAGTTGCACGGTCTTTGTAGTTCAATGCAGTCACTTGTGAACCATCACCGACCACTTCTGTAGACAATGCATTCATGATCACAGTGGTGTTCGGTAAGCTATTTAACTTGTCTTGAAGGACTTGGTCAGCACGAAGCTTGGTATCAAACTCAACAAGTGTTACATGTTCTACAATACCAGCAAGGTCAATTGCTGCTTCTACACCTGAGTTACCACCACCGATCACCGCAACACGTTTACCTTTAAACAATGGACCGTCACAGTGTGGACAGTATGCAACACCACGTGTACGGTATTCTTGTTCACCCGGAACGTTCATTTCTCTCCAACGTGCACCTGTTGAAAGAATCACTGCTTTAGATTCAAGTTTTGCACCATTCTCTAAAGTCACTTCAACCAAGCCATTGGCTGTTTCATCTGCACCTTTGATGTCAGATACACGTTGCAAGTTCATGATGTCCACACCGTATTCACGTACATGTGCTTCCATTTCAGCAGCAAACTTAGGACCTTGTGTCTTTTGAATCGACGTGTAGTTTTCAATGTCCATGGTATCCATAACCTGACCGCCCATGCGTTCAGCCACGATACCTGTTTTGATACCTTTACGTGCTGCATAGATTGCAGAAGTATTACCTGCAGGGCCACCACCAATCACAAGGACATCAAAGGCTTCTTTGGCATTTAACTTTTCAGCATCTTTTGCAGAAGAGTTAGTGTCTAATTTGGCAATGATTTCTTCCAAAGTCATACGGCCTTGACCGATGTGATTGCCGTCTTGGAATACCATTGGTACAGCCATGATTTTGCGTTCTTCCACTTCGTCTTGGAAGAATGCACCATCAATCATGGTTGCAGTTGTACCTGGGTTGTAAATTGCGATCAAGTTAAGTGCTTGAACCACGTCAGGACAGTTATGGCAGCTTAAAGATACAAACACATCAAAGTCAGTTTTAAGACCTAGACCTTTGATGGTGTTCAGTACTTCGTCAGAAACTTTCGGTGCATAACCTGAAGTTTGTAACAATGCCAAAATCAAAGAAGTGAATTCGTGGCCCATCGGTAGACCTGCGAAGAATACGCGTGGAGTTTCACCTGCTTTTGCAATACCAAAGCTTGGAGCACGGCTGTTGTTACCGTCAAAACGTGCAGTCACTAAATCAGATAAAGCAGCAACTTCAGTTACCAATTCTTTAATTTTGTCTGATTTGTCCGTGCCGTTTAAAGTCGCGACGATTTCAATCGGGCCTTCAAGGCGTTCAAGTAAGGTTTTTAATTGAGCAGAAGTATTTTGATCTAACATTGCTAACGTCTCCAGAGGAGTAAATTTATTTGATGAGAGAATGATAGAACAAACCATTAAATAGGTGAAACGGTTTGTTTTTATAAAATTAATCGGTTTTACAAATCAAGTGATTAAATTTCTTTCTAAATCATAAGAATATACCGATGTGAATGCAGTCAATATTGGGCCACTATCGAGAAATACAAGTTAAATAGTGGAAAAATAAACGAATTCATCGCGCTTTAAGCGAGAGAATGCTAGAGTCAACGCTATTGTATTGAGAACTTTTTAGGGAAATGGCATGCAGGTTAAACAGGGAATTTATCAGCATTATAAAGGTCAGTTGTATCAAATCTTTCATGTTGCAACACATAGTGAAACGCGTGAAAAAGTTGTGGTCTATCAGTGCTTGTATGACGACTATTCAATGTGGGTCAGACCCTTAGAGATGTTTATGGAAACCGTTGAAATTGATGGTGAAGTAATTCCACGTTTTAAACTGATCCAAGAAACCCACTGAGCAGACATTTAGTACTTTAATCTTTAAATATGAAAGAAATAACAAAAGGACAGAATCATGAGCATGGATGCAAATTTTAAAAACTATATGCAACAACTCTATGCAGACTTTAGTGCTCACGATGCTGCGCAAAATCACCGACTTGCGCGTTACCGAAATATTGAGCCTGAGTCTGCACTGTTTTTAGCTATGCAAATTCGCTTAAAACAAGCCAAACAGATCTTGGAAATTGGAACATCTACAGGCTATTCCACGCTGTGGTTAGCAGATGCTGCGCAGTCTACACAAGGGCGGGTCGAAACCATTGAAATTGATGCAGCGCGCATTGAGAAAGCTAAACAGCATGCGGAAAATTTAGCTTTATCCGAATACATCGAATTTCATCATGGCGATGCACTGCATTTTTTACAGCATTCAAATCGTCGTTATGATTTCATTTTATTAGATGCAGAACGTGATGCGTATGTGGCGTATTGGTCATATTTAGCTGAATTAATACAAGTTCAAAATGGCGTGTTAATCGTGGACAATGTGCTGTCACATGCCGATGAGGTCGCTGAATTTATCCAGCGTGTTGAAACGGATGATCGTTTTATCAGTACAACATTAAATGTGGGCGCAGGGCTTTTTATGGTGATTTGGCGCAACTAAAAATCAGGGCATTCAGCCCTGATTTGATCGAATTTTTTTTTAATTAGTAAAAATACTGTTGCTATAGCGCTGAGCTTGTAGCGATTTAACCCTGTAAGCTTACTCGTGAAAAATGTAGATCATATTCTAAATATTTGTGGACAAATGCCGTTTTATCACTACATCGAAGTAAATTATCATAAATAAAAGGTGAAACTGGATAAAAGAGATCCCCAGAACCATTCGCATAAAATATTTTTAAGTAACGTGAAGAAGAACTGTATTTCCAAGAAGTTACAACAGTTGTTGTCATAAGCCACCCCCTTATTGCGTTGTTATAGTCATACTGCAGTTAAAGGTTTATCTCATTTGAAATTAAGACAAATTTAGGGCGTGGAGTATTGCAGAATTGTTAAAAAATAATGTTTTATCTCACATTTTTTTCATTTCTTTATCAACTAATTTGATAAAAAAATGCCAGTTCAAATAAATGCCATAAGTGTAATTCTCCCATATTAGTGTAAGGAGAGTTAAAAACTACGGCATTGTTCTGATTTATTGCCTTTGACTTGGTTGTTGCTGCCATTAATTGAAAAAGCATTTTCAAGACAAATCAAATTACCTGCGATTTCATTATTATTTAGAACAATATTGCCATTATTTTTCTTTAATTTGAGGTCGCCTGAAATTTGATTATTGAGGAGTTGGATGTTTTTCCCTGTCGTAAAATCGACATTGCCACTGATATTGTTATGATTGGCAATGATCTTGGTAAAATTTTTATTCGATTCAATATTGCCTTTGATGTGGTTGTCATGCAGTTCAACACTGGCACCATTTTCTAAAATAAGATTGCCATGAAGAATTAAACCTTTAAGCTGACAATTTTTTTTGACTTTAATATCCTCACGAATACTTTGGTTTTTAATTTCACCTTCGCAGTTCACGGCAGCAAAAGTCGTAAATGAACATAAAATTAAACTGATCGAGACGAAATATTTTTTCATGGGCTTACATCTTCCTGAAATAAGCAATTGACCTAAAATTCATGTTAAAAATACTGAAATACCGGCAAAGATGTAAGCCTAGACAATCAAGTTTGCGGCGCATTTTTATTATATTTGTGTAAGTTCTAACTTGATGAATATCTACAGATATGTGGATAGTGCTAATACGTTAAAGTTGTATGAATAAAGTGTGAACTGCGTAGGGTATATAGAGGTACATACTCTCCAATAATAGGCATAAAAAACCACGCTAAAAGCGTGGTTTTTGAATCAGTTCAATCTAATACAGATTAGATTTTACCAACTAGGTCGATTGAAGGAGCAAGAGTTGCATCGCCTTCTTTCCATTTAGCTGGGCAAACTTCGCCTGGGTGAGCGTGTACGTATTGAGCTGCTTTAACTTTACGAAGAAGTTCTTGAGCATCACGACCGATACCACCAGCGTTGATTTCAACGATTTGGATTTTACCTTCTGGATCGATAACGAAAGTACCACGATCAGCAAGACCGTCAGCTTCGATTAATACGTCAAAGTTTTTAGCAAGAGTCCAGTTCGCATCACCAACCATTACGTATTGGATTTTTTTGATTTCTTCTGAAGAATCGTGCCAAGCTTTGTGAGTGAAATGAGTGTCAGTAGAAACTGAGTAGATTTCAACACCTAGTTTTTGGAATTCTGCATAGTTGTCAGCAAGGTCACCAAGTTCAGTTGGGCAAACGAAAGTGAAGTCAGCTGGGTAGAAGAATACAACAGACCATTTACCTTTAAGATCAGCTTCAGTTACTTCGATGAATTGACCATTTTGGAATGCTTGTGCTTTAAACGGTTTAACTTCAGTATTAATTAAGCTCATCATTGTCTCCATGATTGAGGTTTGTTTTTGATTTCCAATAGGGTACAGAAATTTTTCTTATTGCTGAAATAGTATTTTTACATAACTAATATCGGAAAATCCGAATTAGTACACTCCAGAACTATTTCAGCAATAACGATTATTTATCATTATTTCATTCGATATAAGCCATATCAATGCCATATAAAGTTGAAAGTAAAATGACAAAATCATCTTTTTAAAATCTGTAACCAACATGATGCTTGTGGCATAAGATTTCAAGGGTGATCTCTAAAAAAGTTATAAAAAATATTTCAAATTATAGAATTTGTTCATATAAGATGGCATGAACATAAAATGACTCCAGATTTGATCAGGTGCTTAGTCAATTTTTTCGTATCATTGCCATTCTCAGTCTTGCACTTGCATCACTATGTATTCTTAAAGTTGAAGACACAGGTACAAATTTATGTATCTATGAATACTTGCAACCTCAAAAAGCGACCTATTTTAATGAACTATTAGGAACTTCATCAGATGATCCTACGCTATTGAGTACCATGGGAATCGTTGGAATCTTCTTTTTTTTCCCACTGTTGCTATCATTTAGACGTGCTTGGTATGTGGTTATATTATGGCTATATGCGATTTTTCAATTCATCATCATTTTAATGATAGAAACTGCTTCAATTTCAAAAATTATCTATGACAGTATTGTTTATTGTCATAATGGTTGGTTGTTCGCATGGGTGATCGGGCAGAGTATATTTATTGTTTTTAGTATCATTTATATTTTCTATGGGACTGAAAACTAATGGATAAAGCATCCAAATGGATAAGCTTGAGTTGCCTATTCTAGTCAGCATGTGGGTTTATTTTTCTGTACTGGATGAATCAAGAATGTGCTTTCAATTCAAGGTGCTAGCCCGAATCAAATTATTTATTAAGCTGAAATGAATGGTTTTTCATCGGATGAACCTCTTTTATTTATTTTTATTGCGTTGATTTGCTTTTTATTCTCAATTTTTTTGTGCTTAACAAAATCTATTCATCATTTTTTGATCATCTCTTTCATTTTATTGATGTTTTTAATTGTGCCATTGAGTATATTCTATACAGTGTCATTTTATCAGCCATTACATGGCAGTATTGAAGCATGTGGCAATTATTGGCTATTGGCCGCAATTTTAGTTTTTTATCATTTTATTCTGTTCGGCTTTACCTATTGGTTTCAGGCACGCAAAAAATAGATTCATCTTTCACTATTTTTACATACAGCGTAAAATATTCGGTTCTATTTTAATTATCAGGATAATGCATCTGTGCCAAGTCAGTTAAATGTCGATCAATTGGTCATGGTTCGTGATCGCCATCGCTTAAGTCGGCTGAAAAAAGGCAAAGAAGCCAATCCTGAAAAATTTCAAGATTTGTTTGAAAAGTCGAATGCGAAAGTGCGCGAACGGATTGCCCGCATTCCCAATATTAAATTAAATCAAGACTTACCTGTTACGCAGTATGCGGACAAACTAATTGAAGCGATTCAAAAGCATCAAGTGATTATTGTGGCAGGTGAAACGGGTTCGGGTAAAACCACACAGTTGCCTCAAATTGCCATGCTTGCAGGTCGTGGTTTAACAGGTTTGATTGGCCATACTCAACCCCGTCGACTAGCAGCGCGTAGTGTTTCGCAACGTATTGCAGAAGAAGTGGGCGAAAAGCTGGGGGAGTCGATCTCCTTTAAAGTTCGTTTCAATGAACAAGGTTCACAAGATTCCATCGTTCGATTAATGACCGATGGTATTTTATTGGCTGAACTGGCTAATGACCGATTCTTAAATAAATATGACACGATTATTATCGATGAAGCGCATGAGCGTTCGCTAAATATTGACTTCATCATGGGCTATCTCAAACAGCTCTTGCCTCGTCGTAAAGATCTCAAAGTCATTATTACTTCCGCGACATTAGACGTAAATCGCTTCTCGAATTACTTTAATGGGGCACCTATTTTTGCGGTCGAAGGTCGAAGCTTCCCAGTAGAACTCCGTTATCGTCCGATTTCAGAGCTGAGCATTGTCGGTAGTGATGACGATGAGTTTGATGATTTTGAAGAAAATTTACCCCGTGCTGTGGTTTCAGCCGTAGAAGAATGTTTTCAAGATGCGCAGGAAAAAGGTCATCCTGAACATGCCGACATTTTGATTTTTGCCAGCACTGAACAAGAAATACGTGAGTTACAGGAAACACTGCAAAAGTTTGGGCCAAGACATACCGAAGTTTTACCTTTATATGCACGATTGGCTTTGGCAGAACAACAAAAGATCTTTAATCCATCAGGCGGTGGGCGACGTATTATTATTGCCACCAACGTGGCAGAAACGGCTTTAACTGTACCGAATATTCGCTACGTAATTGATAGTGGCTTTGCACGGATATCCCGTTATAACTATCGCTCACGTGTACAGCGCTTACCAATTGAAGCAGTATCACAAGCAGCAGCAAATCAGCGTAAAGGTCGTTGTGGTCGTATTGCACCAGGTGTGTGTATTCGACTGTATTCAGAAGAAGACTTTATGAGTCGTCCTGAATTTACCGAACCGGAGATTAAACGAACCAACTTGGCCTCGGTTATTTTGCAAATGCAAAGTTTGGGCTTTGGTGAATTAGAAGACTTCGATTTTATTGAGCCGCCAGATCATCGTTTGGTGAATGATGGTCGTAAGCTTTTGATTGAGCTTGGGGCGATGGTTGAGAAAGGGAAAGCCCCTCTTTCGCAAAGAGGGGTTGGGGGAGATTCTATTGAAAGTAATCCCCCTAAATCCCCCTTTACAAAAGGGGGACTTCCTCCGGCGAAGGGTGGTGGTTTAA
Organism: Acinetobacter sp. YH12140; assembly: GCF_013418475.1. NCBI lineage: Bacteria > Pseudomonadati > Pseudomonadota > Gammaproteobacteria > Moraxellales > Moraxellaceae > Acinetobacter > Acinetobacter sp. YH12140. Next base: position 232,313 of record NZ_VPBZ01000003.1, on the reverse strand, counting down.
CCAAAATCGGTCAGCAAATGGCGAAAATGCCGATTGACCCACGTCTTGCACGGATGATTTTGGGTGGAGCGCATTTTGGCGTATTAAATGAAGTCTTAATTATTGTCGCTGCTTTAGCGGTACAAGATCCACGTGAACGTCCTGCGGATAAACAAATGCAGGCCGATCAGAAACATGCTTTGTTCCGTGAAGCTGACTCAGATTTCTTGTTCTATATCAAATTATGGGAAGCTTTGGTTGCTAACCGTGACATGAGTGAAAATAAGCGTCGAACCTTTGCGCGCAATCATTTCCTCAGTTGGTTACGTCTTCGTGAGTGGAAAAAAACCCATGAGCAATTGGTGGATTTGGCTCAGGGCTTGAAACTCTCTTTTAATGAAAAGAAGGCCAATTACGAAAATCTGCACCGTGCGCTTTTAACAGGGTTGCTTTCATTTATTGCCAATAAAACAGATGAACGCAATGTATTCATGGCGGTGCGTCAGCAAAAGGCACGTATTTTCCCTGCATCAACTTTGCATAAAACCAATACACCTTGGGTCATGGCTTTTGAGATGGTGGAAACCTCTCAGGTATATCTTCGTACATTGGCGAAAATTGAACCTGAATGGATTTTATTGGCTGCAGGCGATTTATTGAAGCATCATTATTTTGAGCCGCATTGGTCGAAAAAAGCTGGTGTGGTGAATGCTTATGATCAAATTTCTTTATTTGGTTTGATTATTGAGCCACGTCGTCAGATTAATTATGAAAAAGTGGATCATCCGGCGGCGCATGAAATTTTCCTACGCGATGCGTTGACGACGGGACATTTGGGTATTACGCCGCCGTTCTTAAAACACAATTTATTAAAACTCGAAGAAGTTGAGCGTGTTGAAGATAAACTGCGTCGTCGTGATTTGGTGGTGGATGAAGAAACCATCTACCAATTTTATGCTGCAAAAGTGCCTGAAGAGGTGGCAAGTCGTCGTAGTTTTGAAGACTGGCGTGCAACTGTAGAACCGAAAAATCCACGGTATTTATTTATCGATGATGATGCGCTTTGGATGAATGACCGTCCAACGACCCAGCAATTTCCAGACTACCTACGAAATGGTGAACTGCGTTTGGCTGCAAGTTATCGTTTTGACCCAAGTCATGATGAAGATGGTGCAACGGTCAAAATTCCAGTTCAAGCTTTGCCGCAAGTGGATGAAAATATTTGGTCATGGGGCATACCCGGTTGGCGACAAGACCTGATTGAAGCCTTGCTTAAAGCCCTGCCTAAGGATAAACGCCGTCACTTGGTGCCAATACCTGATACGGCTCGTAAATTGATGGATCGTGTCGATGCCGTGCATTTGCGCGAGCATATTTTTAGTTTCTTGGCATACCAACTGCGCGGTGAGCAAATCACAGACAAAGACTTTTCTTGGGAACGCGTTGAGCAATATCTGCTGCCTTTAATCAAAGTCATTGATGAAAAAGGCCGTGTGATTGAGCAAGGTCGTGATCTAGATGAACTCAAAGCACGCTGTCGTACGGAAACTCATAGCCCAGTCAAACAGTTAAAAGGTGAGTTTAAAACCTTCCCTGATAATTTTGTGTTCGAAGCATCACAAAAAGTCACGGGTGTGGTGGTGAAACAATATCAAGCGCTTGTTCCAGTCAAAGGCTTTGCAGAGTTGGATGCCAAAGACGAATCTGGCGTGGTGATTCAGACCTTCAATGACCAATTTGAAGCAGTCAAACAACACCGCGAAGGGATCATTCGTTTGGTTCATATGCAGTTGGGTGACTTAGTTCGTCAGTTGAAAAAACAGATTTCTAAACCCTTGGCATTGGCTTATTCACCGCTAGGTGACAAAGCCAAACTAGAGCAAATGTTAGTTTATGCCACACTTCAGCTTGCAATAAATGAGCTACCTGTCAATGTGCAGGAGTACCAAAACCTGATTTTAAATGTAAAGAAATCTTTCTTAACCCATGGGCAACAAGCATTAGCCGTCTTAACTGAAACCTATATTCAATGGCAGGATATACGTCGGAAATTGTTGGTTTTAGATGATTCTGTGTTTGGAAAGAACATTGATGACATTGAAGATCAACTCGATTTGATGCAACTTTCAGATTTTGTTTATGGCAAAACTTCCGATGTGTGGCTCGAATTTCCAAGATATTTGAAGGCATTAGTCTTGCGTTTAGACCGCTTGCCAAATAACCTACAAAGGGACAATTCTGCCATTGATCAAGTTGACCCATGGATGGAAAAATTATTTAAGTTTAAAAATGACACTCGCCTTAAAGAATTGTATTTCATGGTTGAGGAGTTACGCATCTCTATTTTCTCTCAACCAATGAAGACCAAGATGCCAATTTCTCCATCCCGCTTGCAAAAAGTATGGGATAAGCTCGGAATCAGTTAAGATATAGGTATTTTCTAAAAGGAGTTTTACATGGGCATCCGCATTACGGGTACAGGTCTTTATCATCCAGAAGACGTAATTACTAACGAAGAGTTAGTTGAAGCTTTAAATGCTTATGTGGAACAGTACAACAGTGATAATGCTGAAAAAATTGAAGCCGGTGAGCTAGAAGCGCGCCGTGGTTCAAGTGCAGAATTTATCGAAAAAGCATCTGGCGTGAAAGCACGTTATGTTGCTGAAAAAAGCGGTATTTTAGATCCAAAACGTTTACGCCCAGTGCTACATGAACGTCCAAATGATGAAATTTCGCTACAAGCGGAATGGGGCGTAGCTGCTGCAAAGCAAGCGATGGAAAATGCGGGTGTGACTGCTGAAGACATCGATGTTGTGATCTTGTCATGCTCTAACATTCAACGTGCATATCCAGCCGTTTCAATTGAAATTCAAACTGCGTTGGGTATTCAGGGTTATGCCTATGACATGAACGTTGCATGTTCAGCTGCAACTTTTGGTATCAAGCAAGCCTATGACGCGATCAAATCAGGCGCTCGTCGCGTGTTATTGGTAAACGTTGAGATCACATCTGGTCACACAGATTTCCGTATGCGTGACTGTCACTTCATTTTTGGTGACGTTGCAACGGCTTCGATCATTGAAGAAACTGAAACCAAAGCTGGTTTTGAAGTGTTGGATATTGACCTGTTTACTCAGTTCTCAAACAACATTCGTAACAACTTCGGTTACTTAAATATGAGTGAAGTCGATGCTGACATCGACAACAACCGTTTCCGTCAAGACGGTCGTAAAGTATTTAAAGAAGTGTGTCCATTAGTGGCGAAAATGATCACTAAGCAATTGGATGACAATAAAATTGCGGCAACAGATGTAAAACGCTTCTGGTTACACCAAGCGAATGCCAGCATGAATGAATTGATTCTGAAACTGGTTGTGGGTAAAGAACATGCTCAGCCAGACCTTGTGCCAATCATTCTTGATGAATTTGCCAATACTTCATCAGCAGGTGTCATTATTGCATTGCACCGTACTGCGAATGAAGTAAACCATGGCGAATATGGCGTACTTTGCTCATTTGGTGCAGGCTACTCAGTAGGTTCTGTACTTGTTCAAAAACATGATGCTGCCTAAGGTCAGCACATATGCAGGTTGAACATGATGCAAAATGGATAAAGCGTTTAAGCGCTTTATCCCGCATGTATTTCACGCCGACCTTTTTTGGCGCTGAATATATTGATGCATCAAAACCTGCAATGTATGTAGGGAATCATACAATTTACGGTGTACTCGATTCACCGGTGATTATTGATTATCTCTACAATGAACATAAAGTGGCTGTGGTCAGTATTGCTGATCATAACCATTTTTATTTGCCCGGTTGGCGTGGCATGGTCAAAAAGTTCGGTGCAGTCCAAGGTATTCAGGACTATGTCAGAACAGTGATGCAACAAGGTTATTCCATTTTAGTTTTTCCCGGTGGCGGTCGAGAGGTTTTGAAACGCAAAGGCGAAGCCTATCAACTGATCTGGAAGCAACGTTATGGCTTTTTAAAACTGGCGCAAGAATTTAATTATGATATCGTGCCTTTTGCCGCTTTAGGTGGAGATGAAGTCTTTGAACTGGGTTTTGATGCCAGTGTGATTATTGAACATCGTTGGTTTAAACAACTATTAAAAATACAAAAACTCGATAAATTATTACGCCATGGTGATGTGATTCCGTCTTTACCCAAACGGATTATCCCCAAGCGCATTCCGTTCTATTTTCAATTTTTACCCCGTCAAAGTTTAAGTCATATTCAGAGTGTGGAGGATTTAAAGCGTTATCGAGAGGCTCTACAACAAGATATTTACACTGCGATAGAACAGCTCAAAAGAATCCGTGCAGAACAACATTCTACAAATCAATAATAGTGACTACTCTTCAACTTCATCCATTTTTATTCGTCACAGCTCAAAATCGTAGAGAAATGAGTCACAACATTGGCCTTTCGGTTTTTCAAAATAATTCCTTTGCATTGACCTTTTGTACAGCTATTTGGCTGATTAATGGCAGTAGTCGGAGCATTAAACTTTGACTATAGTGAAGGTTGAAAAATAATCAACAATCGTTAGGGCGGAAGATGGAAAAGACAAGCTTGACCCCGCAGCTAGAGCATATTGCTCGGCAACTTATTCGAATATCTCCAAGTTTAAAGCAGTTGTATCAAGAGCAAATGGATCTTGCTACAGCACTCAATTCACAAAATATCTTTAAAATTGAGCAAGAGCTGCACCGCATTCAACTGTGTAATGGACTGTGGACCTTACAGCTACAAAGCCGTGAATCGATTGGCTATCAGTTTCCTAGAAGTCCATTTAGACCCATCAAAATTGCTGAATTGCATACGACAGTGCCATGTATTGAAGTAGTAGAAGATTTCTTATTTCATGAATTATATTTTTTTACTGGCGACCTAAAGCCGCAACATTCACTCTTGCTCAGAGAAAAAGCACAGCAATTTAGACAATTGATCTTACAGTCGGTTTTTCTACATCTAAATGGGCCAGCGCGTGTTCAGCAGTTTTTAGCACAGATGACAGCAGTTGAAGCGCAAATTTTTGATCAGTTGATGCAAGAGCAGCAGATTTATCAGACACCGCTATTACAAACGTATATCGAATGCCAAATCTGTCTACCCCATTGGTTGGTGCAAAAGATTGAGCAGATGTTTGCGCTTCATTCACTTACAGAAGCTGAAATATTGCCGATACAGCTCTTGATGGATAGTTTGGACGAGATTTGTTTTGCTACAGCACAATTTTTAGATCCAACGATTTACCGGATCATGAGTTTGAGTTATGAAGATCGGTTCAATTTACAAGAATTAAATGAACATATAGAAGATATTATTTTGTTGCTCGACCATGCATATGAGCGTCCCAATTTGTTGGGTTTTATTCGTTTGATGCATCGGGATGTTTGGGCAGAGCAGGACATATTAAGCCACAGTAATTTTGTGCAAGCTACAGCAATTTGGCAAAAAAAATGTGGAAAACTCCCTTTACTCGATAACAACCGTGCAGTGCGATGGATGTTCAAGCAGTCAGTCGAAGTGTTGGATTGGCTGAGTCGTAATTTTCAACACAGTAATGTACGAGTGGCTGTGACGGCATTAAGTTTTGTCGATACGCAGCATATTCATCCCGCATTGATTCTTACAACCTTACAACATTTTCAATTTGTTGCAGCGCGCTTATTTATTCAAAATTGTCATACGATTGCGCATGAACATGATTGGTTTAATCATGAAAAAAATCTACAGTTTGTTTTACAACGAAAATATCAACAACATGATGATCACCGTGTTGTCATCAGCCCATCAATTTTGTATTTAGATGAGTGGTTGATCTTAATGCGACAGGTATTAGGCGCGGAGGATCAGGCCATAAAAAAAGTCTATCTACCTTTGAGCCGTATTATGCAGGCCTATCTGCAGCATTTATTACGTTGTACACAGCATTTACCGCAGGCTTTGATGGATTATATCCGTCTAGAAACCCAAGAAAATCGCCAGTTTTTAAGTATGTTACGACTGCATAAAATTCAACTGCAGGATTTTCGAAATTTATTTTATTTAAAGCATGCTAATTTAAGAGTATCTGTATTTGATGCCTATGTGCGTGACTATGTTAGTGCGACTTATTCTACAGGTGATACAGTCCCTAAAAATATTACCTGGAATGGGGTCTTTCATCAGGCGATGCATTGGCATGCCAAGCAACAAAAGCAAGAAGTGTTAACTCAATTAAAGCGTAAATTTGAGACAACAGTCTGGCAGCCATTTACAACAGAAGACAAAATATATTTTCAAGAGTGGGTCTTTGAAGAATTAAAAACCATCGATCGAATTATTGATGAATCTATTCAGTTTAAACATTGTTTGGCATCAAGTTATAGCGCCAGTATCATTGCAAGAGTATATGTAGCTTTTCATATGTACCATCCCATTTTGCATGTATCGATGACTTTGGGCTGTCATGTGCAAAACCACATTTTGGTTTTTGATCAACTTGAGTATTCAAATAATACCCAAGCAGAAATAGAAAAAGTAAATATCGCCAAAGAATTTTTAAATAGGTTCAATAGCTTAAAGTAAGATTGGCAAAATACGGATTTAGTAAACTATGTTGTGCGCTTAACTTTTGAGTCAAAAATCGTTAGGCTATAGCCGTTCTTTTACGGTATAGGTCTTATGAAACAAGAAACTGCACTCAAGCTGCTCAAAGCAGGCGAAAATGTGTTTTTAACAGGTTCGGCTGGTGCAGGTAAAACTTATACTTTAAATCAGTACATCAATTATCTAAAAGCGCGCAAAGTACCGGTGGCAATTACGGCTTCTACAGGGATTGCTGCAACCCATATGAATGGTATGACAATTCATACATGGGCAGGGATTGGGATTAAAGATGCGATTTCCGAAGATGAGTTAAAGCGCTTAAAAGAACGTAAATATTTAAAAGAGCATTTGGAAAATGCCCAAGTTTTAATCATCGATGAAATTTCGATGTTGCATGCCAAGCAATTAAACTTGGTGAATAAAGTTTTAAAATTTTTTAAAGACAGTGAAGATGCTTTTGGGGGGATTCAAGTCATTGTTGCAGGTGACTTCTTCCAGTTACCCCCTGTGGGACGCAAAGGTGAATTAAACCGTGACAAGTTTTGCTTTATGTCTGAGGCATGGGTAGAAGCGAAGTTTCGCGTGTGTTATTTGACCGAACAACATCGTCAGGGTAATGACTATCTCAATGATATTCTAAATGCGATTCGTGCTCAGCAAATTACGGGCGATCATTTGCATGCTTTAAGGCAGACAAGTTCACAAAATATAGGTGAAACCTTTACGCGCTTGTATACCCATAATATGGATGTAGATAGTATTAACTATAAACATCTAAATGAAATTGAACAGGAATCTCGCCAGTTTGATGCTCAATGCGATGGTAATGACAAACTGATCGAAACCTTAAAATCTTCAGTGCGTGCGCCGGAAACTTTGACCTTAAAGAAAAATGCCAAAGTGATGTTTGTAAAAAACAACTTTGACGTGGGCTATATCAATGGCAGCCTCGGTGAAGTGATAGGTTTTGAAGAAGATGATGAATATGGCATCTTGCCTAAAGTAAAACTCACTGATGGCACGACCTTGGTGGTAGAACCTGAAACATGGTCTATCGATAATGATGATGGTAAAACCATTGCCAGTTTCCAACAAATTCCACTGCGTTTGGCTTGGGCGATTACCATTCACAAATCTCAAGGGATGACCCTTGCAGCGGCTGAAATTAACTTGACGCATACTTTTGAGAAAGGTCAGGGTTATGTGGCATTATCGCGTTTAAAAACATTAGATGGTTTGCGTTTACTTGGTTTTAATGAACAAGCCTTAGAACTCGACAGTTTGGCCATTAAAGCTGATCGACGTTTTCAGGAACTCTCTGACGAAGCGGAAACCAATTTTGCAGAGGTTGATTTAACAGTACAACACAAAGCCTTTATTCGCCATTGTGGCGGAACACTGAATGAAGTGGAAATCGAGCGCAATGAAAAGAAAATTGCCAAAACTGGAGCAAAACAAAGCTTTGCCACAGCGACTTTAGATCAAACTCGGGAGTTGTTTGAGGAAGGTTATGAAATTCAAGATATTGCAGTGGAGCGTGGTTTAACGCCAGCTACGATTATTAATCATTTGGCTCGTCTGCAAAAAGAGCAAGGCTTGGATATCTCGGTGGCACATCCGGGAGAAGACGTGGTTGAACAGGTGCGTAAAATCTATAAACGCTTGGCGAAGCGACAAGACCCAGCACATTATAATGATGACGGCACGGTTAAGCTGCGCCCAATTGTGGAGTTGACCAGTCCACGCATGGGTTATGACCAAGTTCGTTTGGCTTTATTATTTGTGGAATAACACATTCTTTGGATTACATGCATTTAAAGCCAGATTGATCAATCTGGCTTTTTTAATAAGGGGCATCGTGTTTATTTTCATCCTTTGCATCTGCTTATAAACGATGAATTGGTGGTTAAAGTTCCAAATAAAACTTTAAATGAATAAAACTTAATAAAATAATGATAAGATGAGTATAATTCATTAATGCTTTGCGAAAACTATTCGATTGCAAAGTTGCTCCCAAGTTTAGTTGAGAACAATCATGTTGGAATTACGCCATCTCAAAACCTTATTGGCACTCAGAGAACACGGTTCTTTGGTCGCTGCATCTAATGATCTGTGTTTAACGCCTTCTGCACTTTCACACCAGTTGAAAGAACTCGATCATTGGTATGGGGTTGAGGTGGTAAACCGACGCACACGTCCTGTGACCTTTTCGAATGTGGGGCAACGTTTACTACGCCTTGCCGATGACATTTTGCCGCAAGTTCAAATTGCGCAATCGGACATTACACGTATTGTGCATGGTCAAACTGGCCGAATTATTTTTTCTTCAGAATGTCATAGTTGCTTTGACTGGCTGATGCCGTTATTGAATGTCTACCGTCAGCAATACCCCGATGTAGATTTGGACTTTGCTTCTGGCTTTGAAGCCAATCCGCATGAACTATTACAAACGGGCGAGTTTGATCTTCTGATTACGGCAGATCCGATTAATTTAAAAGGTGTGGAATATTTCCCAATCTTTGAATATGAGTCTCGTTTGGTATTGTCGAATACACATCCATTGGTTCGTGCGACAAATGTGACTGTTCAAGAATTAGCAGAAGAAACGCTGATTACCTATCCGGTCGATAAACATCGTTTAGATATCATGGCAAAATTATTTTTACCGGCCAATATTCAGCCTAAACACGTCCGTACTACAGATTTGACCCAGATGCTGATTCAGTTGGTTGCAAGTGGTCGTGGTATTGCGGCATTACCAGATTGGGTGGTAAATGAATATGAACAAAAAGGTTGGGTGACCTCTCGACGTTTAGATTGTGTTTCACCTGAAGGTTTAAGACGGACATTGTACGCCGGTTATCGTACCGAAGAGGCTGAAAAAAGCTATTTTGAAGGCTTCCTAAAACAGTTGGCCAAATTCTCACAAAAACGCAATCAATATTATTCCAACTAAGGAGGAGCTATGACTCAGAGTCTTTTTGTATACGGGACATGACGTCTAGGTCAGCCCAATGCACACGTGATGGAGCGTATTGGTGGCGAGTGGAAGAAAGGTGTAGTTTGGGGTGAATTAGAACATAAAGGCTGGGGTGCGGCGATGGGCAGTCCGGGTATTCGTTTATCGGAGGCAGGTCAAGCCATTGAAGGCTATATTTTTATCTCTGAAAACTTAGCCGCACATTGGGCGGCTTTAGATGAATTTGAAGGGGCTGAATATCAACGTGTGGCTGTCGATGTGCAATTGGAAGGCGGAGAATGGATGCAGAGTGAAATTTACGCCTTGAAATAATATTGAGGGGAGAGTCGTAAAATACGTGGGTCATCCATACATCATGACTTTCCCTAACCTTCGAAATATTTATCGATGATTCTGCTTGCTCTGTTTTTTCCTTGAGTGCTTTTTTTTAAGAGCAGTATTTGAAAGAGTTGTATCTAAAGTGCTTGAATGAACAGAAATCACTTTAAGATTGCTATACAAGTGGATGAATAATTTTTAGAATTGAGCTGTATCTCATACTGAACACTGTTTGAACTCAATCATGCCGAATACTATAGAACCCTCACCAACTCAACTCATGTCTGTGATTCAAACGCAGACAGCTATTGCCAAACTGGGTTTAGATCTAAATGCAGTGATGACCGTGGTCGCAGAACAGGCGCAGCAGATTACACATGCTAAAGGTGCAGTTGTAGAGTTGGCTGAAGATGGTGATATGGTCTATCGTGCAGTGTCTGGTGGGGCGAGCCATTTACTAGGTTTAAGACTACATATTGAAAACAGCTTATCAGGTCTATGTATTGCACAAAAACAAACACTGTATTGCCAAGATTCGGAAAAAGATGCACGGGTAGATCGCGTGGCATGTCAACGTGTTGGATTGCGTTCGATGGCAGTAGTGCCATTGATTCACTGTGATGAAGGTGTCGGTGTTTTAAAGATTTACTCTGATCAAGTCGATGCCTTTCAGGAAGCTGATTTACATATATTGAGTTTGATGTCTGAGTTGATCGCTGCGGCGATGTACCATGCGACACGTTTCGGTGCGACAGAGTTATATAAATTGGCGACTCAAGATAGCTTAACAGGCTTAGCCAATCGGGCTTTGTTTGTCGACTTTTTACGCCAAGGGATAGAAAAAGCACGTGCGCAGAAAAAAGTACTGGGTATCTTGATGATTGATATGGATGGTCTGAAGCCGATTAATGATCAGTTTGGACATCGCATTGGGGATGCTGCACTGAAAGAAATTGCACAGCGCATTTTGCGTGAAACACGTCAAGATGACTTGGTTGCACGCTTGGGTGGTGATGAATTTGCTGTGATCTTAACCAATATTGCCAACCTAGAACGTGCACAAACGGCGATGAATCGAATCGCAGAAAGTTGCGGACTGCCGTTTGCATTTGAGCAAATGAGCTTGAAAATTGGTGCCAGTATAGGCATGGCTTTATTTCCAGAAGATGCTCAATCTATCGATCAATTGGTCGAAATGGCTGATTTAAAAATGTACGCCAATAAGCGTGAACGGAAACAAATCAATCCTGAATAACTCACTGCCTAAATATCTCACTGCTGAAATAATTCACTCATAGTTATGCAGGTGAATTCCTTCACTACCGCCAAATTATTGAAAGTATCAGAAAAAACATTTTTGATGGGAATACGTGTTGTCTCAAACAATTGCAGATGACATGACTAAGTATCGTTGTTTAATTTAAATCAAAGTGCGCTTAGCATGTGACGGTGCAAGATGATTAAATAATTGAAAAATCATCTAAGGTCATTTGTTTTTTGACTCAAAATAATATTTTGAATTGTTAAGCTGTGCACTATTGCATGGCGAAAAGAGCATGACAATTCAATGAAAGGGATGTCAAAAGATTTATTCATTATTGCGGCAGGTTTTATTGCTGCAATGCATATCGGGAAATTACCGCCCGCGATACCTGTATTACAGCAGCAACTTGGTATTAGCTTTATTCAGTCTGGTTTATTGCTTTCATTGGTACAGGGCGCAGGAATGTGCTTTGCATTGTTGATTGGTAGTTATATCCAAAAAATTGGATTTAAACTGTGTATCTTATTGGGCTTAAGTCTATTGACGATAGCAAGTGCATGGGGGAGCTTTGCACAAAGCTTTGATGTCTTATTGCTACTGCGTGTCATAGAAGGATTTGGCTTCTTATTGGTGACACTCACAGGGCCTGCATTTATCCGTCAGCTTGTACCGCTACAGCACATCAGCGCAAAGATGGGACTGTGGAGTGCTTATATGGGCGGAGGTATGGGCATAGCCTTATTGGTTGCGCCATTTCTAATTGCTCAATATGGTTGGAGTGTGGTTTGGCTCAGTTTCGCTATGATTACTGCAGCATTACTACTCTGTATCGCTATGTTTATTCCTCAGCCTAATGTGGCGCTGAATACAACACCTATTGTTGGTCTCATTCGGGATACTCTGAAACATCCTGCAGCATGGCTTTTGGCGCTCATTTTTGGGACATATGCAGGGCAGTGGTTTGCATTGGTGGGCTTCTTACCGATGATTTATGCCCAAAACCAAATTTCAGCAGAACTGGCGGGTGCTTTAACAGCCAGTGTTGCCGTTGCGAATGCTGTGGGCACATGGGGGTGTGGACTGCTATTGCAGCGTGGTTTTCAAGCTAAAACTTTAGTCCAACTGGGTTTTGCTGTTTTGATCATTTGCTCCTTAGGGTTTTATCTCTCTAAAGATGCGTTACCTTTTTTACTGCAATATTTAACGGTGTTTAGTTTTTCGCTTTTTGGAGGCTTGGTTGCTGCGACGGTCTTTGCGCAATCACTGCATTTTGCACCTTATCCTGCGGCAATTAGTACGACGATCGGCATGATTTTACAATGCTCTGCCATTTCCCAATTTGTTCTGCCACCTGTGATTGCCACCGTAGTTTCACAAACTGGAGCGTGGTTTTGGGCGGGGATCTTGATGTCAGCATTATCATTCGTTGGAATCATGCTTAGTCGACGTTTATTTCAAATGCAGCATGGCTCAAATTAAAATTTTGTTAAACCGCTATGTCAGCAACGGCCTTATTGTTTAATCCCAATCAGTAGCGACAAGATGCCTGCTGCAATGAGTGGGCCGACAGGTACACCACGCAGCATGGCAACACCTGCGACTGTCCCAATTAATAGTCCGGCAACCACATCTGGCTGATTGGACATCAGTTTGACACCACGTCCGCCTAGCCATGCGACAAAGATGCCAATGGCGATTGCGACGAGGGATTTCCAACTTAAAAAGGATTTTAAAATCGAATCACCGGGTATTTTTCCGCTAGCGATCGGCGTGAGTACGCCAATGGTTAAAATAATAATGCCAATGTTTAAGCCATATTGTTGCAGATAGGGGAAAAATTCACTTAAAGGCGTGATGCGGAAAACAATCAAGACACCTGCTGCTATGGTGATCGCTGTATTGTGGCTAAAGATGCCACAAGCCAATAACACCAATAACACGATCAGATTTAAATCCAACTGAGACATAGGATATTCGTGAGAAACTTCAATAAATAATCAATAGTGTAGCGCAGAAACATTAAAAACTGGCGTTCAAGATCATTTCCGCTATTTTTCCTGCAAGTTGGCTCGTTGTTCAGTATAAAATAGCAATATATGGTGTTTATTAGGTTGTTCTATGGTTTTGGAAAAAATGCTGCAATCACAAGGTTTTGGTTCGCGTAAATATTGTCAACAGTTGATTAAAAATGGTGTGGTCGAAATACACGGTGAGATTGTAGATAATCCAAAGCAAAAACTAGACTTAAATGATTTAACTTATAGTGTATATGGTCAGGACTATGTCTATCGTGAGCATATATATATTGCGTTAAATAAACCCCAAGGTTATGAATGTTCGCATCAGGCAACCCATCATTTTAGTGTTTTTGAATTATTTGATGATGTGCTGTTAAATCGTGGTCTGCAATGCGTCGGGCGACTGGATCAAGACACCACTGGACTGTTGCTGCTCACGGATGATGGTCAATATCTACAAGCGCTTACACACCCTAAAAAGCATGTTGCCAAAGTGTATTCGATGCATACCGCAGATCCTGTGACACCTGAGCAAATACAACAATTAGAACAAGGAGTGGAGCTTCGAAACGAAAAAGGCATCTTCGCTGCAACCGATGTACAGCTATTGGCTTCACATCAATTACAAATGACTGTCCATCAAGGGGTATATCATCAAGTGAAGCGGATGTTGGCGGCTGTCGGTAATAAAGTTGAAACTTTACATCGTGCTCAAATTGGACAATTAAAGCTTGATGATCTCGCTGAGGGTGAGTGGGTCTATTTGAATGCGGTGCAAATTGAACAATCGAAATTTCGTGAAAATATCACTGCATAGTAATGTGTACTGGGCTTTGATATGTCATCATTCAAAGGATGAATGTGTGGTATTAAAGCCCCTAAATATGTCTGCTAATTATTGATTTAAAGATGCGTTTCTAATATGCGTTGATTGTGTATTTAATGTAGAGCAAGGCATTAACGAATAAAGTAATGATAGGTTTGAAATTCATCATCTTTAATGAAGCCCATCGATTCATAGAGCTGATGCGAGTGATAGTTATTTTTTTGAGTTTCGAGGCTGATTCGAAGCGCGCCTTCATGTTGAGCAAAGAGAACTGCAGTATCGATCAATTGTTTGGCTGAACCTTGACGACGATATACAGGGCTGACATAGACATCATCTAAAATATAGTAGGTTGAACAAGCTACAGATGAAAAGCCTAAATACAGTAAGATAAACCCAGTAATCACATCATCTTTTAAGCAAATAAAAATTACGCTTTCATTATTTTCAAAACGTTGTCTTAGAAATTTATATGAGATATCAAGATTAGAAGAGGTGCCATAAAATTGGCGATATTCATCAAATAAAACAGCAAGTGGATGAAGGTCTGCTTCTGTTGCGCGTCGAACGATCATTTTTTCTATACTCCATGCTATTTTTATCAGTCTTGCATGAAGCATATCGAAATTTCGAAATTGGTTGATTTATAAATTGTTTATAAATGCGACAGTGTTAAGTTTTGTCACCTTCACCCAAAATTGCATTGAGTTCTTCAAACAAGTCGAGATGATCATCATCTAATAATAGATCATTATTTAAAATTTCTAATTCAGCAGGGCTAATTTCAATGGTTGAAATAGCTTGGGCTTCTTGTTGTTTTAATTTGCGTAACTTAATCAATTGTTCAATATTGATATTTTGGTTTTCAATAGAGAAGGGGATCGATTTGGTTAAAACAACTTGTTTAAAGAATAGTCGTACAGCCTGTGCAGGTGTAATGCCTAATTGTTTAAACACGGCAAAGGCCTGTTTCTTTTCCTGTGAATCGAGACGGATTTGGTAGACTTCAGTTTTTCTCATATTCTTAGAAAGCTTTTAAATACTTAACTTTTCGCATTTATTCTAATCAAAACTGTTATAAATTCAAGAAAGTTTGGCAGTATTTTATCAATTTAATGTAATGACAATCGATTTACAGTGTCAATTCATAGGCAGAACTGAATTGAAAAGCCTGCTCTGTCACAGGATCGATAAACTCAAGCTGTTTCGCAAGTAGTTGTAAAGGTTGGCTGAAATCGTCATCTGCCTTATGTTGTACTACTGGATAAAAGGGGTCATTTTGAATTGGAATGCCCAAAGCATTTAAATGCACACGAAGTTGGTGTTGCTTGCCGGTATGGGGATTTAATTCATACTTTGCATGGTTTCCATGCTGCTGGAGGAGCTTAATGTATGTTTCACTATTAGGCTCACCATCTACCAGTTGCATTGTATAAAATGGCTGACCTTTTTCCATACGATAGCGAGTTGTGATTGGGAAATTTAAGTCATCTCGATAAGCTGCAATGGCATGATAGGTTTTTTGAACTTGCCGCTTGGCAAACATCTGTTGATATAGCCCACGGCTTTCGACACATTTGGAGAAGAGAACCACACCGGCAGTTTCACGATCTAAACGATGAATCGATGTCAGGTGTTCAAGCTGCGTTTGTTTTTTGAGTCGAACCAACAAGGTTTCTTGTACATACTGACCGGTCGGACTCATGGTGAGAAAATGCGGTTTATCGACCACGATGAAATGATCATTTTCAAATAAAATCTGATGCTCAAAGGGAACGTGGATTTCATGCGCTAAGAATCGATAATAATAAACATGACGATTTGCTTCAAAAGGACTGTCTATCGTTAAAACGTCACCATCTGCAGCATAGACTAGACCATCCTTAAATCGTTGTTGCCACTCCACTGCTTGGATATGAGGAAATTGCTCACACAAATATGTATAAACGGTAGAGGCTTGTGTGTGTTGACCGTCAAGGAAGACTTTGCTGGCACTGACACCATTGATCATCGGGGGAGTAAATTCAAAACTATGCATGAAGAAAGATCTAAAAACTGAGCAAATAAAGCAGAGAACACATCATGAAAAATGCTCAATCTATAGTGTGAACATATCCATTTTAGCCGGTGCGATGCTATCATATTTAATTCTTATGTACATGTTGTGAGTAATATGCAGTATTCATTCAGTCTGGAACTTAATAGTGAAGTCGATACCCAAAACTTAGCTACCGTACTGGCGACGCATTTTACGACGGGTGTAGCGTATTTAATTGGTGACTTGGGTGCAGGAAAGACCACGTTAACACGTTATTTTTTACAACACTTGGGTCATCAAGGTGCGGTAAAAAGTCCAACCTATACATTGGTTGAACCTTACAATATTCAAGGACAAGATATTTTTCATTTTGATTTATATCGTCTGAATGACCCCTATGAGCTTGAACTTATGGGTATCCGTGATTATTTAGAAACGCCGAACGCCCTATTTTTATTTGAATGGCCATCTAAAGGGGGCGACGAAATCCCTGCGGCTGATTTAATTATTAATATTGAAAAGTCTGCGGATGAAAGCACTCGTACAGCGACTTTAAGCTCTTCTTCAGAAACTTTGCAAAACGCTTTGGAGCAGAAATTTAACCATGCTGAATGAAATCAGTGCCCGCCGCATTCGAACGCTTGATCCTGCTTTAGCCAACCAAATTGCCGCAGGGGAAGTGATTGAACGTCCCGCTTCTGTGGTCAAAGAATTACTAGAAAATGCCATTGATGCAGGGGCGACTGAGCTGATTGTTCGTATTGAACAAGGCGGCAGTACACTGATTGAAATTATAGACAATGGTCGGGGTATTCACCCTGAAGATCTACCTTTGGCGGTCATGCGCCATGCCACCAGTAAAATCCAAACTGCTGAAGATTTGCATGCCATTGTAAGTCTAGGTTTTCGTGGGGAAGCCTTGGCTTCGATCGCTGCGGTGTCTCGTTTGACATTGACCAGTAGCCAAAATGATGACGGTGTAGGCTATCAGGTCGAAGTAAATGGCACTGCATTTGATTCACAAGAAATTCAGCCTGTGGCAGCGACGCAAGGCACCACCATTCGTGTGCAAGATTTATTTTTTAATGTGCCTGCACGGCGTAAGTTTCTCAAAAAACCGGGGACTGAGTTTGGACATATCGAAGAAATTGTCCGTCGTTTGGCACTGACCCATTTTGATATACGTTTTGTCCTTGAGCATAACAATAGTATTAAGCTGAACTTGCCTATTGCAGACAGTGGCGCGCTGCGTTTTCAGCGGGTACAACAATTATTAGGCCGTCAATTTACTGAAAATGCGTACTGGATAGATGCTGATAGCGTCAATATGCGTCTCAGTGGTTGGTTAGGCCATCCTTCAGATGCACGTGCGCAGGCCGATATGCAATACGTATATGTGAATGGACGTATCGTAAAAGACAAGACCGTTTCACATGCACTTCGCATGGCTTATGACGGTATTTTGCATGGGCATCAACATGCCGCTTATTTGTTGTTTATGGAAGTCGATCCTGAAAATATCGATGTGAATGTGCATCCGACGAAGCATGAAATACGTTTTCTAAATCAACGTGAAGTACATGAGTTTGTCCGCCATTTTGCCAAATCGACTTTAGCGCAATTTCAAACTGCGACAGCTGAATTGTCATCTGCAATGAAACTCGATGGGCAGGCACACGAAAATATCATTCCGCAGCCGCGTCATCAGGAACAATTTTCATTACATCAACCCCAGCCAGTTGCAGAGCAAGGCACAAATTTTGTCAGTCCAGAGATCGCAGGTGGACTCACTGACTTTAGTTCGCCAGCTGCTGTGCAATATGCTTCAAATCATGCGCTAACAGGGCAGGAAGCTTATACACTGCAATATTCAAATGCGTCGAACAATAGCACTGGATATCAATCAAATTTAGCGGGTTCCAGACAGCTCAATAATGCATTGCAAAGTTATTTAGCGCCTTTACGTCAAACTGAGTCTACAAATGATCCTGATAGTTCTTTGGCTGAACATATTCAGCAGAAAGTCGATGAGCATCCTTTGGGGATTGCCATTGCGCAATTGCATGGTATTTATATTTTGGCCCAAAACACCGAAGGTTTAATCATTGTTGATATGCATGCGGCGCATGAGCGCATCGTTTTACAACAAATGAAAACGGCTTGGGATAAACCTGAGTTTTGGACATCACAGCAATTGCTGATTCCTAAAGTCGTGAGCATCAGTCGGATGCAAGCGATGCGCGTCGATGAGCTCAAAGAACAATTGGCACGATTAGGTTTAGAAATAGACCAATATGGCGATGAGCAAGTTATTGTCCGAGGTGTTCCTGCCATTTTGCATAAAGCCGACTTTGATGCGCTGATTCCAGATTTATTAAATGATTTAGACCCAAGTGATCAGGTTGCAGGGTTACTACAAAAGCGTGATCAAATATTGGCAGGCATGGCCTGTCATGGTGCTGTACGCGCACACCGTATTTTAAGTCTATCTGAAATGAATGCATTACTGCGTCAGATGGAACAAACTGAATTTGCCAGCCAATGTAACCATGGGCGTCCGACGTGGCGTGCGTTTCCATTGGCACAGCTAGATAAACTTTTTGCTCGGGGAGAGTAGTTTTACATGTCAAATCAATTGCCGGTCATCAACTTAATGGGACCAACTGCAAGCGGTAAAACCGCCTTGGCATGTGAGTTATACGAGCAAGGTGGATTCGAATTAATTTCAGTCGATTCTGCTTTGGTTTTTCAGGATATGGATATTGGTACGGCCAAGCCGAGTAAAGCTGAGTTGGAGAAATATCCACATCATTTGATTGATATTATCAGTCCGCTAGAAGTGTATTCGGCAGCGAACTTTGTGGAAGATGCGTGTGTACTGATTGATGATATGCATGTACGAGGTAAAACACCGATTTTAGTCGGTGGTACAATGTTGTATTACAAGGCTTTATTGGAAGGGTTGTCTTCAAACTTACCAAGTGCAGACTATGCTGTACGTGCTGAAATTGAAGCCAAAGCTGAGTCGCAAGGTTGGGATGCTGTATATGCAGAACTGTGCAATGTAGACCCATTGGCAGGTGAAAAATTTAAACCGAGTGATAAGCAACGAATCATTCGTGCGCTCGAAGTTTTTAAATTAACAGGTAAACCCATTACGCAGTTACAAGCTGAGCAACCTAAAAACGTACCATACCGTTACAATTTTCATAATTACGCATTATTGCCAGACCGATTAGAATTACATGAGCGTATAGCTCAACGTCTAAAAACAATGTGGGAAATTGGATTTTTAAATGAAGTGAAAGCTCTCATTGAAAAATACGATTTAGATGAAAATTTACCCTCTATGCGCTCAGTTGGATATCGTCAAGCTTTAGATTTTTTGAAAAATAGTGATCAAAGTAGCGAAAAACAGCGTGAAATGGAGGATAAGGCACTTTTTGCAACACGACAACTTGCAAAACGTCAATATACTTGGTTAAGATCTTTGCAAGAAACGCATAAATTTACTACATATTTAACTGCGCAGCAGGCTCAAGAAGACTTGCGAAAGTGCTACGGATAAAGCAAAATTTACAGACTACCTTTTTGATAATTTTTAATTGAAAAGTAAAGGTAGCTTTTGCGCTGATTTTTATTATTTTTTGGAGTTATAACATGTCTAAAGGTCAAACTTTACAAGATCCGTTCTTAAATTCTCTCCGTAAAGAACGTATTCCTGTGTCGATCTTCCTTGTCAACGGTATTAAATTACAAGGTCATATTGAATCTTTCGACCAATACGTTGTTTTATTAAAAAATACTGTAAGCCAAATGGTTTACAAACACGCTATTTCAACTGTTGTTCCAGCACGTAACCCACGTCCTGCTGGTGCTCCTGCTGGTGCTCAAGGCGCTGCCGGCTTCGGTGGTCAACAAGGCGGCTTCGGCGGTCAACAAGGTGGCTTTGGTGGCCAAGGCGGCTTTGGTGGTCAAGGTGGCTTCGGTGGTCAAGGTGGCTTCGGTGGCCAAGGTGGCTTCGGTGGTCAAGGTGGCTTTGGCGCTCAAGGTGGCTTCGGTGGTCAAGGTGGCTTCGGTGGTCAAAGTGGATTCGGCGGTCAAAATGCTGGTTTTGATGGCGAAACTAAATTTGAAGATGCTCAAGACGACGAAAACAACAATCGTTAATTGAATTAAAAAAACCTCCCAAATGGGAGGTTTTTTTTGCCTATAAAAGAGTAGATTGTTTTCACAAAGGGTATGTAATAATTACTAAAGTGCTGAATGATGATAAGAATCGACATAAAAAAACCAGCCGAAGCTGGTTTTTTGTTTATTCACTTATTTCTTTTTACGATCTAGAGTAGGATCTTTAATTTCAACATAGGCATTGTTGCGAATTTCACGTAACCAGCTGTCCAGTTCAGTGTCAAATTGACGCTCACCTAAAATCTGACGGGCCATACGTTCTTGTACTTCATGTGTCATATCTTGTTGACGTGTATCGGTCACTTGAAGGATGTGCCAACCAAACTGTGACTGAAAAGGCTTGCTGATTTCACCTTTCGCTGTTGATTTCATCATTGCTTCAAATTCTGGAACCATCACACCTGGGCTAACCCAACCTAAACTACCACCATTGGCAGCAGAACCAGTGTCATTCGAGAACGTTGAAGCCAAGACCGCAAAATCTTCACCCTTTTGCAGGCGATTATACAAGTTGTCGATCATTTGCTTGGCATTTTCAGGACTCACGACCTCAGATGGTTGAATCAGGATATGGCGAGTTTGGTATTGAGGAACAATGGCTTTTTGTTCTCCACTTTTACGGTCGACCAATTTTAAAACATGAACGCCATCACGTACTGAAATTAGTTCAGTGGTTTGACCAACTTGCAAAGGTGCTACACGTGCAGCAAGTTCATCTGGAATATCAGATAAGTTGCGGAAGCCCATATCGGCACCGTCAACTTTAATGTCTTTGGTGCTGTATTTGCTAGTAACCGCTTTTACATCGTTGCTTGCTGCAAGTTCTTTACGAATTTCTTCCGCGATTTTAACGGCATTATCACTGCTAGCTACACGTACATGTAAGACATGAACTTGATTACCTAACGCAGCTTGACCTTGTGGTGAGCTTAAGAAGTTTTTCACATCTTGGTCACTGATTTGAATGCGAGAAGTGACCAACTGTTGGCGTAGACGTTGTAAAGCGATGTCTTCAGCGATACGTGCACGTAAACCTGCATAGGTATTTGGTGCAACAGCATCTAATTTTTGCTGAAACGCTTCTAAGCTTGGAGAGCCGGCATCTTTCGCAACTTTAAGTACGGCTTCATTGAGCGATTTTTCATCCGCTTTGACATTATATCGTTTAACCTGTTCAAGCTGTGCTTGGCGCGAAATCAGCTGTTCTAAAGCTTGTTGCTGCAAATATTCAGTCGGTGGGACGGTTTGTTTTTTTGCTTGAAATTGATGAGTGATCTCGGCAATGCTTTGATCAAGATCACTACGTAGAATCACGCTATTGTCAACGACAGCTACAATTTCATCTTTAGGTTGCGCAGCAGCAAATACAGATACAGAAGTCGATAGGCAAAGTGCCAAGGCTGACGCTTTAAAAATTTGTTTTAACTGTTTTGTCTTCATTAACGTTCTGTCCAAGATTGATTAATATTGTTAAAACCCAACACTCGGTTTTCAAGCAAAGAGGTTAATTTATTGTTGAAGCCACCTAAACCTTTTAGGGTGAACTCCGCCATAATGGCACGTTTTGGTTTAACATCTGAAGATGTTACATCATCTAAATCGTTATAGTACGAACGACCATAAACTGAAACACCCCAGCAGCATGACTCGTAGTTCACACCAAGTAAATATTCACGCGCAATACTGTTGTCGAGGTCATATTGTGCATGACCAATAATACGCCAGTTATTGTGTATAGGTTGAATAAACGATGCTACTGCTTGGTCATAGCTGTCTTGGCGGTTAGGAATGTATTTACGATAGAAATAACCGACATTGTATAAATTGCCTTTATTTCCTGTGTAATACATTTGAATATCACGCTGAGCATTATCACCATTCGCCATCCATGCTGAATTGGCATTCACACTGATGCTGTCAGATAATTGGCTAGAAATGCTCACGACAGGGCCGGTATGGCGTTCGGTATCAAATTTATCAGAGACGTTGTTCAGTGTGACACGACGGTCTTCAAAATAGAAACTTTGACCCACGCTAGCTTTTAAACGCTCAAGACCAACATCATCAAATAAACTATAGCTCAAGCCTAGAGATGCGAAGTTGTTGTCTTCTAAACGGTCATTACCATAGAACCGACGCGGGCTAAACAATTGGTCATAATTAATTGACGCTGTGGTTGAGTCAAAGTTCGGGTTAGCGTCTTGGTTTTTGTATGGAGAATACGCATAAAAGAAACGTGGCGTTAAGGTTTGTAGATAACGACCTTCACGCTCCATCACAAGACCCGCATCTAAAGTTAATTGCGGTACAATGACCGATTTACTTTCACTACTAGAGTGATTGTTATTTGTATTTGCACGATCAACGGTATCTTGGTCGTAAATCGTGTTGACGTTACGAATAGACACTTCTGGTATTACAAAAGACCATGGGTTACGATAGTTATAACGCACACTAAAGTCGTTATAAATACGTGCACCACTTGGCTCATACATTGTCGCATCACTATTGTTTTGCGGAATATTATCGCCACGCAGATTCTTTTTAAAATACGCTGTATCGTTATTGAATTCGTACTGTAAGCCGAGCGGATTACCATTCTTGTAGTTCAGTAGGAATTGCGGCAAGCGCGCATATGGACGGTCTTCATCACTGACAGTTTTATCCAGTGTTTGGAAGTCTTCAACTTTAAGCTGTGCTTTTAGGCCAGGGATACCATTTTTATAATTGAGTTCCCATGCACGGCGTAAGTTTAGGTCAGTTTTTGAGTTTGGATTATTATTGAGATCTGAGAAATAGTCTTTATCAGATGCATAATTGTATTCTAAATTGGTTGTAAATTGATCGTTAATTTTCCAGTTATGTAGGAAATGTAAGTCTTTACGATCCTGATCATCATACTTTTGGTCGGATGGTAAATAACCACCCCACACCATCCCTGAACCAAAGTTTTTTGTCAAATAACGGAATTCGCCTTCCATCATTGCGCCACGGTCTGCAATATAACGTGGTGTTACTGTAGCATCATAGTTTGGCGAAAGGTTTAAATAAACTGGAACTGCAAGTTCAATACCGCCATCATTGGTAAAACCAAAGGTTGGGGTCAAAATACCTGTGGTACGACGGTCATCAATCGGGAAGTTGAAATAGGGCACAGCCATCACAGGAACATCTTTTACATAAAGTGTTGTTCCTTTGGTTTCACCACGACCGGTTTCTTGATTCAGCTTAATTTGGTCTGCTTGAATTTTCCATGTCGGTTTTTCATCGGGTGGACAAGTGGTATAAACAGCGTTTTCTAATTCGAGTGTTTCGGTTGAAGTGCGTGAAATTTTTTCAGCACGACCATGTGCATGTTGCTGTTCAGCAATAAAGAAGCTGTTATTTAAATCACCCTGTTGTGTTTTTAAATTGTAATCAATCGAATCACTTTGTGAAATCAGCCCAGACTGTGCCATTTGCACGCGGCCTGAAGCATTGGCATAGGTTTGGGTTTTATCAATTTTGATTTGATCGGCACGAATTTGACGACCTTCTTGGTCAATCAGAACATTACCTTCAAGAATGGAATCGCCATTCGGATCAAAATGACCATAGTCTGCGGTAATGGTAGAGGTTGCATCTTCTGGGGCAACAGCTTTTGTTGTTGGAGCAACTGGGGTAATCCATGTGCCTGTACAAAACGCAGAACTTAATTGATTGGTGTTACGAATCTGTGCTTCAGGTGCAGATTTATCGACATAATATTGTTCGAAGAACTGCTGCCCTGGATAAGCTTCTGAAATGCTTTGTTTGAGTTGTTCTGTATCGTCATCCGTGGACGGGTTTGAAACAGGTGCTGCATAGCTTGGTAACGAGCTACCACATAGAAGGGTTAAGATCGCAGTCGCTAAAGGATTAAATTTAAACTGATGCTTCATTTGTCTCATTAACCAGGTATGCTTAATCGCAATTAATTATTGTCGCATCATAGAGAAAAAGTTGATAAGTAGCTACACTTAGCACTTTAAAAACTCAGCCTGTATTAGAATTTATCGCAAATGAATACACAACGTGAACAATTGATACAAACATGGATTTCATCTGTACTCGGTTCAGATCAATTTGAAATTAACTTCTTAGCAGGCGATGCAAGCTTCCGTCGTTATGCACGAATCAAATTGAATAATAAAACATTTATGCTCATGGATGCACCACCAGAAAAAGAAGATTGTGGTCCTTTTGTGTCGATTGATGAATTTTTTGATGCACATGGCGTGCGTGTACCACATATCGTGGCCAAAGACCTCGATCAAGGCTTCTTATTGTTGGAAGATTTTGGTGATGTTTTGTTGTCTACGCTGTTAAATGATCAAACCGTAGACGCACATTATGCTCAAAGTTTTAAACAGTTGATTCAATTGCAGTCAATTGATGGAACTGCTCATTTTCCTGCATATGCCTATGAAAAGCTGATTTCTGAAATGGAGCTGTTAACCGATTGGTTATTGCCATCTCTACAAGTGCAGCCAACTGCAGAAGAATCGGCACTCATTAAACGTACCTTTGCTATCTTAGCCAATGCTGCATTGGCTCAGCCTCAAGTGGTTGTGCATCGTGATTTTCATAGCCGTAATTTGATGGTACTTGATGGTGAGCAAGATCAAGGCGTGATTGATTTCCAAGATGCAGTGATTGGTGCAGATACTTATGATTTGATTTCTATTACACGTGATGCTTATGTGCAGTGGAATGCAGATCGTGTTTATGCATGGTTTAAGACGTTCTATGATTTGTTACCTGCATCGGCTAAAGAAGATCGTAGCTTTGAGCAATTCAAACAAGACGCAGACCTGATGGCGATTCAACGTCATATCAAAATTTTAGGTATTTTTGTGCGCTTATTTGAGCGTGATGGTAAGTCAGGTTATCTCAAAGATTTGCCTCGTGTGATGTGGTATTTACTTGAAGAAAGTAAACCATATGCAGAATTACAACCTTTTATGCAATTTATTCGCGCTAAAGTATTGCCGAAATTTGAAGCCAAATACGGCACTTATGAGGTTGTTGCATAATGAAAGCCATGATTTTAGCGGCGGGTCTCGGAAATCGGATGCGCCCTTTAACATTGTATAAGCCAAAGCCTTTGCTTGAAGTGGGTGGAAAACCACTGATTGTTTGGCATATAGAAAAGTTAAAAAAAATTGGCGTAACTGAAATCATCATCAATTCTGCATGGCTTGCAGATATCCTGATTGGTACTTTGGGTGATGGTTCGCAGTTTGGTGTGAATATTCGCTGGACACGTGAAACGGAAGGTCTGGAAACAGCCGGTGGCATTATTAATGCTTTACCTTTGCTTGGGACAGAACCGTTTATTTTGGTGAATGGTGACGTTTGGACGACCTACGATTTTTCAGCCTTGCTCAATATTGAGCTAAAAGATGACTTGGCACACTTGGTCTATGTGACTAACCCAGCGCAACATCCGAAGGGTGATTTTATCTTGGATGCTGGGCGTAGTTATACCTTTGAGCAAGAACATGCAGGCGAGGCACTCACCTATAGTGGGATCGCAGTTATACATCCAAATATGTTTAATGGATTGGAAGCTGGTAAGCGTCCGCTCGCACCTTTATTGAAACAGGCTATGTTGGATGGAAAAATTTCTGCAGAGAAAATGCAAACTGCGTGGGTTGATGTTGGCACACCTGAGCGTTTAAGTGATCTAGATCTACAGATTCGCCAAGGCATGTACGATTAAGTGCATATTCGCTAAGCGTTAGCTACTGTTCCACGGCTTAGAAATCGGTATACTTCAGTTAATTTTTATTGAGATGTCTTCTTTATGCATCCTTTTTTTCAAGACTTAAAGCAAGGTAGTCAAAAGCTTGGCTTAGATTTGAGTGAAGAAGCATTAAATCTATTGCTGAAATACCAAGATGCCCTAGTGCTGTGGAACAAAGCGTATAACTTGACTGCTATTCGTGATCCTAAAGAAATGTTGGTTAAACATTTATTGGATAGCTTAAGTATCCTAAATGATTTGCCTGCAGGTCGTTTATTGGATATCGGTACGGGTGGTGGCATGCCGGGCATGATCATTGCACTGTGTCAGCCTGAACGTGAATGTGTGCTTTTAGATGCCAACGGTAAAAAAATTCGATTCTTAAAACAATTTATTGCTGACTTAAAACTAAAAAATGTCATTGCGGTACAAACACGTGTCGAAAATGAAGACAGCATTAATGAACTGGGACAGTTTGATGTGATCACCAGTCGTGCTTTTGCATCGTTAACGGATTTTGTGGATGCGTCTAAACCGTATATGCATGCGCAAAGTATTATCGCGTCGATGAAAGGCTTAATTCCTGAAGAAGAAGTTGAAACACTAAAAAGTGATTTCAAGATTGATATCGTTGCATTAAAAGTTCCACGACTTGATGAGCAGCGTCATTTAATTTTTCTTAAACGTATTTAAAATTTTCAAAGGACTGGGGTTACCATGGCTCAAATTATTGCGATTGCAAACCAAAAAGGTGGCGTAGGTAAAACCACAACGGCTGTGAACTTGGCTGCATCTCTAGCCATATTAAAAAAACGAGTTTTACTTGTGGACATGGATTCACAAGGCAATGCCACGATGGGTTCGGGCATTCAAAAAAATGATTTGTTGTATTCAGTCACGGATGTCTTACTTGGTGAAGTGCCAATTGAAACCGCTATTTATAAAGCGGAAGTGGGCTATAAAGTTTTAGGTGCAAACCGTGACTTAGCTGGCGTTGAGCTTGCAATTGCAGATCAAGACGGTCGTGAGTTTATTTTACGTGAAGCGTTGGCAAGCGTTGAAAAAGACTTTGACTATATTATTATCGATTGTGCGCCAAGTTTAAGTTTGATCACTGTCAATGCCCTTGCAGCGGTACGTGCTGTGCTGATTCCAATGCAGTGTGAATATTATGCCTTGGAAGGTTTGGCTGACTTAACCCAAACCATTGACCGTATTCAGCAAGCTTTAAACCCAGATCTAGAGATCGTGGGTGTGCTTCGTACCATGTACGATGCGCGTAATGCCTTAACACGTGATGTGTCTGCTGAGCTTGAACAATACTTCGGTCAGAAACTTTATGACACGGTCATTCCGCGTAATATTCGTTTGGCTGAAGCGCCTGCGCACGGTTTGCCAGTGATTTATTTTGAAAAAAGCTCGAAGGGTGCAGTTGCTTATTTGAACTTGGCAGCTGAGATGTTAAAAAAAACCAAAGTAAAAAAAGGAACTAAAGCATGACCGTAAAAAAACGCGGACTGGCTAAAGGTCGTGGTCTGGATGCCTTACTCGGCTCAATCCAAAAAGAAAAACTACAGCTCGAAGCAAAAGCTTTAGATCATGGACAGTTAAAACAAATTGATGTGCATTTATTGAAACGTGGTGAGTATCAACCGCGTCGTTTCATTAAAGAACAAGATTTACAAGAACTTGCTGCATCGATTGAAAAGCATGGTGTCATGCAGCCAATCGTGATTCGTCCTGTCGAAGATGAAAAGCATCCCTACGAAATTATTGCAGGTGAGCGTCGTTGGCGTGCGGCTCAGCTTGCAGGTTTAACCGAAGTTCCAGCCATTGTTCGTGACTTGAGTGACCAAGTGGCAATTGCCTTGGCATTGATTGAAAACATTCAACGTCAAGATTTGAACCCAATCGATCAAGCCATGGCTTTACAACGCTTCCATGACGAATTTGGTTTAAGTCATCAAGAGATTGCCGATACGGTCGGTAAAGCACGTACCACGATTAGTAACTTGCTACGCCTCTTGTCTTTAGCGGATCAAGTCAAAGACTTTATGCAGCAAGGTTTGCTCGATATGGGGCATGCACGTGCGATCTTGACGTTAAAAGCCAAAGATCAGCTTAAAGTTGCTGAAATGGTGATTGAAAAAAGTATGTCTGTACGTCAAACCGAACAATTTGTTCGTGATTTGAATGCACCAAAACAACAAAAAGCTAAACCAATTGTTTCATCAGACATTCAACAACTGACACAACGTCTCTCTGATCGTTTCAGTGCAGACGTGAAAATTGATCATAATAAACAAGGGAAAGGCAAGCTGGTGATTAGCTACCATACTCTTGAAGAGCTAGATGGCATTTTAAATATTTGTCTAGCTGAATAATTTTTAAATTCGATTTATTGGGGAAAATCAAATGTGGGAATTAGTCAAAGCGGGCGGGTGGTTAATGATCCCGCTCGTCATTTGTTCGATCTTTACGGTAGCCATTACCATTGAGCGTTTTATTCGTTTAAAGAAATCAATGGTGTTACCAAAAGACTTGATGATGAATGTAAACACATCGGTGAAAGATGTGGTGCAGCAGCTAAAGCAAAGTCCAACTTTACAACAAAGTACATTGGGTCGTGTATTGGGCGCAGGTTACGCTAGTAAAGATCAAAACGAGCAATATGCACGTGCGCAAATGGAAGTCACAGCGTCACAAGAAATTGGTTATTTAGAAAAAAATATCAACTTTTTGGGCACTTTAAGCGCTGTTGCACCTTTACTAGGTTTGTTGGGTACGGTGATCGGTATTATTGAAGCATTCTTAATGATTGATATAGGCACCAATAGTGATCCAGTGTTGATGATGCCGGGTATTTCTAAAGCCTTGATTACCACTGCTGCCGGTATGTTAATTGCGGTACCTGCATTATTTGCACATCGCTATTTCCAACGTTTGGTTCAGGAATATGTGGCTGAGTTAGAACAGCAGTCGACGTTATTTCATGCCGCTTTGTTTTATAAAAAAACACCTGAAGTAGAAAGTCAGGACATTCAGAAAGCCAGCTGAGTGGAGACTGCGCATGAAATTTAAACGTCGTCAGGTTGAAGATATTCATATCAACCTCACACCGATGATTGACTGTTTGATGTTCATTTTGGTGTTCTTGTTGCTCTCGACTACCTTTAACCAGATGAGTCGAATGAACCTGACTTTGCCAGATGCACAGGGTGTTCCACCTAAAAACTATGATCAAAAGATTGAAGTTGTGGTGGATTCAACAGGACATTATTCTGTCAATGGTCAGTCATTGGCGAGTAAAGAAGTCTCTGATTTGAATACTGCAATTAAACAGACAGCCAATGATCGTCGTGATTTAATGTTTGTGATTGCCGCAGATGCAAAAGCAACACATCAAGATGTGATTCGGGTGATGGATGTTGCAGGTCAACTTGGATTTGTGAATATCAACATCAGTACCAAAGTTCCAACTCGAGGTTATTAGTGAAGCACGATTTTAAGGTCTATTTACGCCTATTAAGTTATTTAAAACCTTTTTGGGGAATCGGCCTGCTGGTTTTGCTTGGTTTCGGTATTAATGCTGCGACAGAAGTTTCTGTCGCAAAATTATTGGAACGCATTATTGAAGCCATTCAAAACAAAGATCAAAGCTTTACAACCTTATTTCCACTCTTGGTGGTTTTATTGATGTTCTTCCGTGGACTCGGTTTGTTCATGGGGGGATACTTTACCGCAGTGATTTCTCGAAACTTAATCTTTAATATTCGTCAGCAAGTGTTCGCAAAACTCATGCGTTTGCCTTCGCAATATTATTTAGATAATTCGAGCGGTCATATCACTGCAAAAATTATGTATAACGTTGAACAGTTGACGGCAGCATCATCTGAGTCACTGAAAACGATTGTACAACAGGGTCTGATTACCATCGCATTATTGGGTTATTTGCTGTATACCAACTGGCGTTTAACTCTATGTATTTTAATTTTTGGCCCAATTATTGGGCTGATCATTCGTAAAGCGTCGAAACGCATGCGTAAATTATCCATGCAAGTACAAAGTACCATGGGTGATGTTAACCATGTGGTGCAAGAGACAGTACAAGGCAACTTGGTAGTGAAGGGCTTTGCAGGGCAAGATTATGAACAAAAACGTTTTTATGAAAGCTCGATGGAGAACTTACGCCGCGGCTTAAAAATGGTTGTGGTGCAACAACTCAATAGCCCAATTGTTCAGCTTATCATGTCGATTGCGCTCAGTATCGTGATGTATATCGCACTACGCCCTGAGATTTTACAAGATACAACAGCGGGTGAGTTTGTAGCGTATATCACTGCCGCAGGTATGCTGAGTAAGCCAATTAAAACCTTGACGGATGTCAATGAAAAACTACAACGAGGCATGGCAGCAGCTTATTCAGTTTTTGAATTGCTTGATATGCCTGAAGAAGTAAATAACGGCACGCTTAAGCCTGCTTTGAAAGGCGATGTCGAATTTAAAAATGTCAATTTGATCTATGCCGATGGTCACCATGCGATTCATGACTTCAATTTAAAAGTTAATGCAGGGCAAACCGTTGCATTGGTTGGGCGTTCAGGTGCAGGTAAAACTTCATTGGTCAATCTGTTGGTGCGTTACCAAGAAGTGTCTTCTGGACAATTGTTGCTTGATCAGCATGATATTCACGATATAGAACTCAATAGCTTGCGTACTCAGATTTCGATGGTCAATCAGCAAGTGGTTTTGTTTAACCGTACTGTGCGTGAAAATATTGCTTATGGACAGCTCGAGCATGCAACAGATGAGCAAGTCATTGCTGCTGCCAAAGCTGCATTTGCACATGATTTTATTATGGATTTACCGCAAGGTTATGACACACCATTGGGTGCCCAAGGTTTAAATCTATCTGGTGGTCAACGTCAACGGATTGCGATTGCACGTGCCATTTTGAAAAATGCACCGATCTTAATTTTAGATGAAGCGACCAGTGCGCTAGATAACGAATCTGAATTTTTCATTCAGCAAGCATTTGACGCTGCGATGCAAGATCGTACCACGATCGTGATTGCGCATCGTTTATCGACCATTGAAAATGCAGACTGTATTGTAGTGATGGATAAAGGGCGTATTATTGAACAAGGTTCGCATACAGAATTGATGGCACAACGTGGTGCATATTACCAACTTCATCAGCGTAATTTTGAGGAAAATTAAGACATGTCTTTTGCACAATTGATTCAGGATGCTTGGAATGAACAGGCAAAGTGGCTCGTTGTGTTTAGACCTTTGTCATGGCTTTATCGTGGCGGCTTTTTACTCAATAAAAAACTCTATCAATCAGGTATTAAGCAAAGTTATAAAGCGCCTATTCCAGTCATGGTCATTGGAAACATCACAGTGGGTGGAAGTGGTAAAACCCCATTGCTCATTCATTTGGTCAGTTATTTAAATAGCTTAAACCTGCGTGTTGGTGTGATCAGTCGTGGCTATGGTGGTCAAGGACCATTTCCGGCCTATGTGGATTTAGATTCGACGGCTGAAATGGTAGGTGATGAACCGAGCTTAATTGTTCAGTCTACAGGTGTACCGATGGCAGTCGGTCCAAACCGCCAGCAAAGTATTGAGTTGCTGCTCTCTAAGCATGAATTGGATTTGATTATCTGCGATGATGGTTTACAGCATTGGGCGCTTCAACGTCAGTTGGAATGGATCGTACTGGATAATAATCGTGGTTTAGGCAATGAAAAATTATTACCCGAAGGTTATTTGCGTGAACCGAAAAAGCGCCTTGATACTGGGACGGTCATTGAACATTCAGCAGATCCAAGTTCCCCACTGAATATGCACCTAGAAGCGGCGCAGCCTTATTTGCTTAATAAAGATCTTGTGACGACATTTGATGTAAACAAGGATTTTTATGCTGTGGTGGGTATCGGATTTCCGCAACGCTTTTATAAAACCTTAGAAAATATGGGGATTCATCAATTTCAATGTCATGAATTCCCAGATCATTATGAATATGAACTGAGTGATTTGCAGTTTGAAGATGCCAATCCCATCATTACCACTGAAAAAGATGCAGTGAAAATTTTAGCGATCCTCAAAAATAATCCAGATTTTAAAAGAGAAATATGGGTTGTTCCTGTAGATGCAGTGTTGTCACCTGCGTGTTATGAAACTTTGCATGCGCAGTTGAAACAACTAGGTCTGAAACTTCCCGAAGGCATTTAATTTATGAAACATATTGTTATTCCTGCACGTTTTTCAAGTTCACGTTTACCGGGTAAGCCATTGCTTGAAATTCACGGCCGTCCGATGATTTTACGTGTGGTTGATCAAGCCAAAAAAGTTGCAGGATTCGATGATCTTTGTGTTGCTACAGATGATGAGCGTATTGCAGCAGTATGCCGTGCGGAAGGGGTTGATGTGGTATTGACCTCTACAGAGCATCCATCTGGGACAGATCGTTTAAGTGAAGTTGCACGTATCAAAGGTTGGGCAAGTGATGACATTATTGTCAATGTGCAGGGCGATGAACCTTTGCTTCCCGCTCAATTGGTAAAACAAGTTGCACAATTACTCGTTGATCAGCCGAAATGTTCAATGTCGACACTCTGCGAGCCGATTCATAGTCTAGAAGAATTTCAACGTGACAGCATTGTCAAAGTGGTGATGTCAAAGCACAATCAAGCGCTGTATTTCAGTCGTGCGACTATTCCTTATGACCGAGACGGTGCAAAGCAAGCTGAAAAAACCTTGCATCATCAAGCTTTTCGTCATTTAGGACTTTATGCATACCGCGTAAAACTCCTTCAAGAATATGTCACTTGGGATATGGGTGTACTCGAAAAATTAGAAAGCCTTGAACAATTACGCGTTTTGGAAAATGGTCATCGTATTGCCATAGCTGTGGCAGAAGCGAACCTACCACCGGGCGTAGACACTCAAGCTGACCTTGATCGTTTGAACCAAATGGATGTTTCAAACTTCGAATAAGGTTAAACGATTTATGCAAAATGAAATTGTGGCGCAAGTGTACCCTTGGCAGCAAAATACATGGAATACATTAACCAGCCGTTTTCCACAACTGGGACATGGCGTGCTTTTGTATGGCAAAAAAGGCTGTGGTAAAGAGGCATTTGCAAAACAATTTCTTGCTTGGGTGCTGTGTCAAAAACGTGATGAGCGAACTGAGCCATGTGGTGAGTGTGGGAGTTGCCAGTGGTTAAAGTCAGATACACATCCAAATTTTGTCCACATCAGCACAGATGAAGACAATAAAAAGCAAAATGCCAAAATTAAAATCGAAAAAATTCGTGATTTATTGCCCTTTGTACAGCAAACCGTAGACGGTTGGCGAGTTGTGTTGATTGAGCCTGCTGAAGCATTAAACATTGCGTCATCGAATGCTTTGCTGAAGACATTGGAAGAGCCTGGCGAACGCATTGTGATTATGTTGTTGGCAGAGCATTATTTGAAATTGCCGGCAACCATTCGCAGTCGAATGCAGCACTATGCATTGGATCGTATTGAACCCGAACAATCACAGCAATATTTACAGCAGCATTTGCCCGATAGTGGTGAAACTCAGCGCAAAGTTCTCATGAACTTAGCCAGTCAAATGCCATTACAAGCAATTTCATTGGCAAGTAGTGAATGGCTAAATATGCGCCAAGAGTTTCTACAAGATTGGCAAAAACTTGTGACACAAAAAAACATGCCGATGGCAATTGCGACCAAGTGGAATAAAGCACTGAGTTTTAGTGATTTTAGTCAAATGTTTGAATACTTGTTGTCCGATATAATTTGTGTCAAGCTAAATCAATCCATAAAAAATATAGATTTGGATTTTGGGGTGTTGGCAGAGCAATATTCGCTTGAAACACTCTTTGGGATTTATACAGAATTACAGCAGTCTAAGCGGTTCATCGAGCAGAACGTACAGGGGAATCTGGTCGTAGATGAGCTTTGCATCAAACTGATGAATGTTTAATTAAGGGGAAACATCATGCAACCACGTATGGGCGGGATTGTTCACGCTAATATTCCAGATGTGGAAACACTTTTTGCGAGCTACATGCCTTATGTCGTTGGTGGTGGTCTATTTGTACCATCAAAGCAAGCTGTGAAAATGGGTGATGAGGTTTTCTTATTGGCCACTTTGCCTGAACAAAGTATAAAAATTCCTTTGACAGGAAAAGTGATTTGGATTTCGCAAAAGCAAAATGGCATTAAACCACAAGGCTTTGGAATTCAATTAAGCGGCGAAAAAGGCGTTTATTTCAAAACAGAAGCAGAACGTTTACTTGCAGGGCTTAAATCTGAGGGGCGTAGAAGTTACACTATGTAGTTACAACAGTGAAGACTTGTAGGTACATATTGTGTTTGTAGATACCCATTGCCATTTAACCATGCTTGACTTAAGCCCTTATGAGGGTAATTTAGATCTTGCATTGGATCAGGCTCGTCAAGCCGGGGTCTCAAAGTTTATGAGTATCTCGGTTGATCTAGATGACCATATCGAACTTTCAAAAATTGCATCACGTCATGCCGATGTGGGTTATTCCGTTGGGGTGCACCCATGTGAAGATCCTGCAACGATGGCTCGGGCAACAGAAGAATATCTCATTGAATTAGCACAACCTGAAAAGGTTTGGGCGATTGGTGAAACAGGGCTGGATTATTTTCATAGTACAGACTTTATTGCAGAGCAAAAAGAATGCTTTGCCCGCCATATTCACGCATCACAAGCTGTAAAAAAACCAGTGGTTGTTCATACCCGTTCTGCAAAGCATGATACGGTGGATATTATCCGTGCAGAGAAATCCACTCACGGTATTTTGCATTGTTTTACTGAAGATTGGGAAACGGCAAAAGCGGTCTTAGATTGTGGTTATTACGTGTCATTTTCAGGCATTGTTTCTTTTAAAAATGCACAAGATTTGCGTGATGTGGCCAAGCAAGTGCCACTGGATCGCGTGCTGATTGAAACAGATAGCCCATACCTTGCACCGATGCCATATAGAGGAAAGTCTAATGAACCAAAATACGTTCCTTATGTAGCCAAAGCCTTAAGTGATGTATATGATAAGTCAATTGAAGAGATGGCTTTCATTACAATGCAAAACTTTGAAAATCTCCTCAATCTTAAGTAAATAATTTGAATTGATATAAGAGTAAGAGAGTATAGGGTGAAGATGGATCGTCAAGCTCAGTTTAGAGCAAGAGAGGCATTAATTTTCCAAGTGGCAGAGCAGCTGCTATTGGAAAATGGCGAAGCAGGGATGACACTAGATGCGCTAGCGGCAGAACTCGACTTGGCAAAAGGGACGTTATATAAACATTTTCAAAGTAAAGATGAACTATATATGTTGCTCATTATTCGTAATGAACGCATGTTATTGGAAATGATTAAAGACACCGATAAAGCTTTTCCTGAACACCTTGCTTTCTTTATGTTGCATCACTTACATCACCCAGAACGTACAGTGTTGTTTCATCAAATTGAAGAGCGTTTATCGACAACGGGTGTGGGTATTCAACACTTGTTTAGTGAACTTTATCAAGTGCGCAAACAACGCCTACGATTGATCATTCGTATGACTGAGCATTATTTGGAGTCGATTCAAAGTAGCATGCCAGTACGTGATTATCTTGCTTCGATTTGGTCACTTACACATGGCGCTGCAGCAATTTTGAACTCTAGTTTTTATCAGCGTTATTTGGGTTCAAGAGACACCTTGCGGGTTGCTTATATTGATCAAGCCTTGGCCTTACCAAAACAAGTGCATGCGGTTGCTCAATTCGCTTAAAGGCTGCTTATGAAAAGTGCATCACCATCATCGGTTCGTGGCTTCACCCTCGTAGAATTGATGGTGGTGATTGTGATTATGGGCATCATGGCCTCATTGGTACTTTTAAATATTGGTGGGACAGATCAACGCAAAGCCATGCAAGCACGCGAAGTGTTTGTGATGGATCTGAAACGAATTTTACGTGATGCAAATGATCAAGCTTTGATATTGGCTTTACAGCAAAAAGCTGGAACGGATGTCAACACCCAAAGCTATGCGGTACAAGAATATTTACCAGAACAAAAACGTGTAGAAAATAGTATTTTAAATCAAAATAATAAATGGCAAAACTATAAAGATTTTGAAACCCGAGTATTACCTGAAAATGTCTCTTTTACAATTCAGTCTTTAGATCAGCAGTATGAAAATGCCAATAATGATGATTTGTTAAATACCAATGCACCCAAGTTGATATGGTTGGGCAATGGTGAGGTAAAGCCTGTGCGTATACAGTTTTATTTTGAAGAACGTCCCATTGGTAATGAAATCGAAATTGATCATTTAGGGAAAGTCAATGCGGGCTAAAGGGTTTACGCTACTTGAAGTCATGGTGGCATTGGCGATTTTTGCGACGGCGGCAATGGCTTTGTCTAATGTTGCGATGCAATATACACAGTCGACAGCACACGCAATTTTAAGAAATAAAGCACAATTCGTCGCGTTGAATGAAATCGCTAAGATGGAAATCAATCGTGAATGGATGACAGGTACTGCATCTAAACAAGTCACTGAACAAGGCGAACAATGGCAAATTGACAAAAAAGCCCAAGCCACCATTAGTCCAAATGTACAACGTATTGATATCCAAGTGAGTTTGATGAATGCTGAAACAGGCGATGTTGAAGCAGGGATTAGCAGTTTGGTGTTCTTTAACTATAAGGCTCCGTTGGATGAAAATAATAACTAGAAAAAAACGTACATCTCAAGATATGCCTGTGCTTGTACAGCAAGGAATGAAGAATCAAGCAGGATTTACCTTAGTTGAGCTTTTGGTTGCGATTGCTATTTTCGCAGTGCTGTCTGCTTTGGGTTGGAAGGTCTTTGATTATGTCTCGAAAGTGAAGGAACGAAACGCAACCCATGAGGCAAGGCTGAGTCAGTTGCAAGATGCCCATCAGCAAATACTCAGAGACACAGTACAAGCTGTGCCCTTAACTGCCAATATTAATGGAGGTATTCAACCAGCGTTAGTATTGCAAAATGGCCGATTTAATTTCAGTAAGACAGGTGTCACTGATCCATTAAATCAGGGCATTGCACCTGACGAGCGAGTGGAATATCAATACAAAGCTGATGAAAAAAAATTGTATCGGCTAAAATTTAAAAATCTCAACCAAACGGGACATGATCAGCCAGATTCGAGTGTTTTACTGGATAATGTTGAACAATATAAAATCACGGTACTCAATCCAAATGAGTTAGAGAATTGGCCAGATGCTGCCGCTGATTTGAATAATGAAAAAACCATTCAACTGTTACCGCGGGGTATCAGGATGCAGCTCACAGTTGATGGGACAAACTACGAATGGTTATTCAGTTTGTTAAATACTGATTTTTTATTGGATAAAAATAAGAATGGTTAGCGGTCAGGTAGTAGAGTCATTTGAAGTTCGGAGTTGCGTATGAAACAGCAACATGGCATCGCTTTGTTAACTATCCTGATGATGGTAGCTTTGGCAACCATAGTTGCAGCAGGCATCGCAAAACAACAAGCCAATACTTCTGAAAATACCGCTTATGTGATGCGCCAAAATCAGTCGTTGTTATATGCGAAAAGTGCTGAAGCATTTTTTGCTGAACTTTTGGTAAATGATGCCGAAAATGCAGGGCAGGTGGATCACCTCCAAGAAAATTGGGCTCAGCCTATGCCAGCCTTTCCTGTGGAAGGTGGAACTGTTGCAGGTGTGCTCCAAGACGAATCTGGAAAATTTAACCTTAATAGTTTGGTTTCAGAAGAGGGTGTGGTAAATGACAAAGCAAAATTATGGTTTGAAAAAATATTGCAGCGTGTTGGTTTACCCGCAGAATTAAGTCAAGCCGTGATTGACTGGCAAGATGAAGATGATGAGACTTCTGGCCCGATGGGGGCAGAGCTGGCGTACTATCGTGGTTTAAATAATGCGGCATTACCGCCAAATGCAAAATTTCATAGTGTGGAAGAACTGAAATCAGTCCGTGGTTTTGAAGGTGCTAAATATAAACTAATTGCGCCCTATGTGAGTAGCTTGCCCTCGCATGAAACAACGGTAAACATTAATACCGCTCCTGCATTTTTGTTAGCGACTATAGATGATCGTTTAGATGTCAATGCAGTTGAGCAAGCTTTGCAACAAAAAGCTGCCAAATTTGAACATTTCGAAAATATCAATGATTTATGGGCAATGGAGCCATTTGCACAGGTGAGCACAGAAAATAGGGAAGTTTTAAATTCACAATTGGGTGTGCAGTCGAACTATTTTAAAGCGCAAATTGAAATTATTTTAAATGAAAGAAAGCGTCAATTTACCAGTGAGTTAGTGCGAAAAGATAAAGATGTATATGTGGCTTTTCGCAGTATGGCACCATTTTAGGTCTTAAAGGTCGCTAAATTTTCATGATGCCTTTTCCCAATTGTGCTGAATAGCAAAATTAATGCCTCTTGTTAGACTTTTGCATTATAATCTCTGAGAACCCATAGATTATTTGATTGCATTACGACACATGTTAATTCGTAAGTTATTTAAGTTTGAAAACGCGCATATCGTGCGTAATTGCACGTCAGACCGTTGCAAACGTTCCATTCATGGACACAGTTATAAAGTCGAACTATTACTTAAAGCGTCGAAACTTGACCATGGACAAATGGTTTACGATTTTGGTTTGCTCAAAGGGGTAATTAAAGACTTATTTGACAGTTTTGATCACGCGATTTGTTTTTGGCAACACGATGATGCTGAGTACATTCGTGCCTGCAAACAGTTCAGTGCACGTTGGGTTGAACTACCCGTATCGCCCTCAGCAGAACAGTTTTCACGAATCTTCTTTTACTTAGCACAACAAGTTCTAAAATCAACAGAAACTCAAAATGGTGAGGGTGATGTTGAGGTGTATTCTGTGATCGTGCATGAGACAGACACAGGCTATGCGCAAAGCTTCTTAGAAGATATCGACAACGCACAAATGGGGTTGTTGCAGTTAGATCAAATCGTCTTCTCCGAACAGGTTCAGTCGGAATGGAACGATACCCAGATGTATGAAAAATTAAAACAGGGTCAAAAATTTTTAAACCCTGCAGTTGATTTACAAGTTAGAATTTAAGTAAATATTTGGTTTTATTAGGATTGGTTAACAGTGATGTCTTTAACAGAAGAGCAACAAGCAAAACTAGCTAAAGTGCAGCTTGAGCCTAGCTGGAAATATGCCCTAAGTGAGTTTTTGCTTAGCCCTCGCATGGATGAGTTAAAAGACTTTCTGCTACAACAAATCAAACAGGATAAAGTGATTTATCCACCGAATCCGCTGATCTTTAATGCCTTAAACACGACGCCTATGGCGAATGTAAAGGTGGTGATTTTAGGCCAAGACCCGTATCATGGGCCAAATCAGGCACATGGCTTGAGTTTTTCGGTACAAAAGGGGGTTGCATTACCACCTTCTTTACGTAATATTTTCCATGAGTTAAATACCGACCTTGGGGTACCAGTGTCAAAACATGGGGACTTAACACGCTGGGCAGAACAAGGTGTTTTGCTTTTAAATGCGGTACTGACTGTTGAGGCTGGGCAACCAACTTCACATCAAAAACGTGGCTGGGAAGATTTTACAGACCATGTGATTGATGTTTTAAATGAACAACGTGAGCATATTGTCTTTATTTTATGGGGGGCATATGCACAGCGTAAGGGACAACGCATTGACCAAAATAAGCACTTGGTGCTAAAAGCCGCGCATCCATCACCTTTGGCTGCAAACCGCGGTGGATTTTTTGGTTGTAAGGTGTTTTCAAAAAGTAATAATTATCTTAAACAAAATGGCATTGAGCCAATAGACTGGCAGCTGGACGCATGACTTATTCTCCCGTTTCAAAAAATTATCACCCAGATCTGATTGTTGAAGAAGCGAAAAAGGGCTGGCGCATTGTTCGCTTGAATCGCCCAAAATCGCTTCATGCATTAGATGAATCAATCTGTACAGCGTTGCTTGAAGTCTTTCAGGACTTTCAACACGACGATGCAGTAAAAGCGATTTGGTTAGATTCCACTACGCCAAAAGCATTTTGTGCAGGTGGCGATGTACGCAAATTGCGACAATTGGTGGTCAATGATGAAGTTGAAACGGCGAATAAATTCTTTGAACAAGAATATGCTCTAGATTTGCTGCTGCATAACTATGCAAAGCCGATTTTGGTTTGGGGCGAAGGTTATGTGATGGGTGGTGGTTTAGGTCTGTTTATGGCTGCACCTTTCCGCTTGGTAACACCTTATTCACGTTTAGCAATGCCTGAGATTAATATTGGTTTGTATCCAGATGTAG
This sequence comes from Acinetobacter sp. YH12140, assembly GCF_013418475.1. NCBI lineage: Bacteria > Pseudomonadati > Pseudomonadota > Gammaproteobacteria > Moraxellales > Moraxellaceae > Acinetobacter > Acinetobacter sp. YH12140. Next base: position 191,960 of record NZ_VPBZ01000003.1, on the reverse strand, counting down.
GTGCGACGCGTTTCCTTGCTGACCGTGGCGCCATTGGTTTGTTTACTGGGTTAACTGGCTCGATTATGACCGCAGCAGGTGCTTATGGTATCGGTTGGGCAACGCATATTTGTGATGCGCAGCGTGATAACGTACTTGAAACTGTCATTAATATTGATTGGGATCATTATCCAGCGGGTGATTTTCGTGCCATTGATGACACTTTAAATAGTATGCATCGTCCTGTGGGACCGGGGCCATTACAAAACTCATTAGATGTGATTCAAAGTGTGTGCCGTGGGCATAATTTTGAACATGACTATGAATCAATTATTGGTTTAAGCGATGCACGCAGTGATTGGTTACGCCAAGCCAGTGAAAATTTACAAAAAGGTTCACCTGCAACAGCAGCATTAACATGGTTGTTGTGGCAGTGGGGCAAGCAAGTGCATTCTTGGAATGAAGTGTTTGAACTGGAAACCCAAATTTCGGATTGGAAAATTCGTCATGCGGACTTTGTTGAAGGTGTGCGCGCCCGTCTAGTCGATAAAGACCTGTCTCCAGAATGGAAAAAAGGTACAGATCTTTCCCTCAAAGGAATTCTGGCTGATGAGCCTCCTGTAACTAATATTGACAGTTGGAATGCACTGTTAAGACAGTATGGTGTAATTTAATTAATTGATGTCTGAACCAAACTTATTTAGTGATGAACATTGGATGCAGCTTGCTTTCGAGCAGGCTGCACAAGCTGCTGAATTGCAAGAAATTCCTGTAGGCGCAGTCATTGTGAGTCAAAATCAAGTCATAGGTGCAGGGTTTAATGCGCCGATTTCTCTGAAAGATCCCACCGCACATGCGGAAGTACAAGCTTTGCGTCAAGCTTGTTTAAATATCGATAATTACCGTTTACCTGACGATGCAACTTTATATGTAACTTTGGAGCCATGCACAATGTGTGTGGGCGCTTTGGTTCATTCGAGAATTAAGCGTGTGGTATTTGCGACGACTGAGCCTAAAGCAGGTTCTTTGGTCAGTTCGCGTCAATTATTAAATTCAGGCTACTATAACCATATCTTTGAGTTTGAGCATGGTTGCCTACAAGAGCAATGCTCCCAACAATTAAGTGATTTTTTTAAAATGCGTCGTGAACAAAAACGACTGATGAAGTTACAGGAAAAAGCCACTTTGACTGAACTTAATTTAAAAAATCAAGTAAACTCTACTGACAATTAATATTGTCAAATAAAATAGGGTACACCATGAAATCCATTCAAGTAAAAAAAGAATTTAATGCACCGGTCGAGCAAGTTTTTGACTTACTTTCAAAACATTCGACCTATAACGTGGCTTTTGCACCAATTCAAGTGGTGTGCGTCAAAGATTCAGCAGATCCTGAACGTCCTGATGGTGTGGGTTCTGTACGTCGTATGGGCTTTGGGCCAGTGAAGCCTTTACAAGAGCAAATTACCTTGCTTGAGCCAAACCAACGCATTGAATATAAGATTATTAAAAACCCACTGGTGAAACATCATTTGGGCGTGATTCAATTCGAAGCGATTGATGCCGCACGTACTTTAGTTACTTATACGATTGAATTACAGGCGCGTGCACCGTTCGTTAGTCAATTAATCCTTGCGCAACTGAAGTCAGCGATTAAAATTGGTTTTTCAAAACTTGCAAAAACCGTATAAACAAAAGTGGAAGAGCAATGACAGTTCAAATCATTACAATTGATGGCCCAAGTGGCTCAGGTAAAGGAACATTGGCAGCAAAAATTGCGGCACATTATCAGTTCCACTTACTCGACTCAGGTGCGTTATATCGTCTGTTGGGATTGTCATTGCATAAGCAAGACTTAATTGATGCATTAGACTCAAAGCTCGATGAATGCGTAAAAATTGCAACAAATTTAGACATACAATTTGTGACAAATGAAGCAGGTGTTTCGGTGCTTTTAGATGGTGAAGATGTCTCAAAAGTTATCCGTACTGAGAGAGTTGGAGAGTTTGCCTCAAAAGTTGCTGCAATTCCTGCACTTAGAACTGCGCTTTTAGAACGTCAGCATGCCTTTGCCAAAGCACCTGGTTTGGTTGCCGATGGCCGTGATATGGCAACAACGATTTTTCCAAATGCTCAAGCCAAGATTTATTTAACGGCTTCTGCTCAGTCCCGTGCGGAGCGCCGTGTAAATCAGTTGCAGGCTATGGGCGTGGATGTTAAAATAAACGACATTTTAGCTAATATCGAAGCGCGTGATAAGCGAGATATGGAACGCACAGTCGCTCCACTCAAGCCTGCGCCAGATGCTTATTTCATTGATAGTTCAACTTTGAGTATTGATGAAGTATTCATGCTGATGACGAATTACATCGATCAGCAATTAGCAAACTAAAGAATTTTCAGCAGAAGCATAGCTTGATCAGTCTTATACGGACTATGTAGACGCTTAATTAAACCGGCCTTGTCTGATCCAAGACCGCTGACTTTACTAGGTATATCATGACCGAATCTTTTGCAGCCCTCTTTGAAGAAAGCGAATTAAACCTAAACGTTGAAAAGGGTGCTGTCATCCAAGGCGTTGTAGTAAATATCGACTCTGACTGGGTAACAGTTGACACTGGCCTTAAATCAGAAGGTATTGTTGACCGCGCTGAATTCTTAAATGAACAACGTGAACTTGAAGTTCAAGTTGGCGACACTGTTGACGTAGTTGTTGAAGCTCTTGACAACGGTATGGGTCAAACAGTTTTATCACGTGAAAAAGCTAAACGTGCTGAAACTTGGACTAAACTTGAAAAAATCTTTGAAGACGGCGAAATCGTTACTGGTGTTATCTCTGGTAAGGTTAAAGGCGGTTTCACTGTTGACATCGGTCCAGTTCGTGCGTTCCTTCCAGGTTCTTTAGTTGATACTCGTCCTATTCGTGATACTACTCACTTAGAAGGTAAAGAGTTAGAATTTAAAGTAATCAAACTTGATGCTAAACGTAACAACGTTGTTGTATCTCGTCGTGCTGTTATGGAAGCTGAATCTTCAGCTGACCGTGAAGCTCTTCTTGCTCAGCTTGAAGAAGGTCAAACAGTTACTGGTACTATCAAAAATCTTACTGACTACGGCGCGTTCGTTGACCTTGGCGGTATTGATGGTCTTCTTCACATCACTGACATGGCTTGGAAACGTATCAAGCACCCTTCAGAAGTTGTTGAAGTTGGTCAAGAAGTTACTGTTAAAGTACTTAAATTCGACCGCGAACGTAACCGCGTATCTTTAGGCCTTAAACAATTAGGCGAAGATCCATGGTTAGCGATCATGAACCGTTACCCTAAAGGTTCTATCGTTAAAGCTCGTGTAACTAACTTAACTGACTACGGTTGCTTCGCTGAAATCGCTGAAGGCGTTGAAGGCTTAGTACACGTTTCAGAAATGGACCACACTAACAAAAACATCCACCCATCTAAAGTTGTTCAGATCGGTGACGAAGTTGACGTTATGGTTCTTGAAGTTGATGAAGAGCGTCGTCGTATTTCTCTTGGTATCAAACAAACTCGTGCTAACCCATGGGAAGAGTTTGCTAAAGAACACGACAAAGGTGAAAAAGTTTCAGGTACTATCAAGTCAATCACTGACTTCGGTATCTTCATCGGTTTACCAGGCGGTATCGATGGTCTAGTTCACTTGTCTGACATTTCTTGGAACGAACAAGGCGAAGAAGCTATCCGTCGTTACAAGAAAGGTGACACAGTTGAAGCGGTTATCCTTTCAGTAGACGCTGAAGGCAACCGTATCAGCCTTGGCATCAAACAAATGAACAGTGATCCGTTCAACGATTTCTTAGCTGCTAACGAACGCGGTGCGCTTGTTAAAGGTACTGTAACTGCAGTCGACGCTAAAGGCGCTACTGTTAAGTTAGCTGACGAAGTTGAAGCGACTCTTAAAGCATCTGAAATCAACCGCGACCGCGTTGAAGATGCAACTAAGTTCCTTGAAGTTGGTCAAGAAGTTGAAGCTAAAATCATCAACGTAGACCGCAAATCACGTTCTATCAACTTGTCTATCAAAGCGAAAGACGAAGCTGAAGAAAAAGAAGCAGTAGCTAACTTGAACAAGACAGCTACAGCAACTTCAGACAATGGTCCTAAGACTATTGGTGATTTGATCAAAGCTCAAATGAACCACTAAGTAAGTGTTTGAATTGTATTGTTAATGTAAATTAATTAATATATTTTACACAATTACTGTAACGGTAGCGTAGTAAGTGATTATTACGCTACCGTTTTGTATTTAAACAGGTTATTATCAGGAAACTGATCCTAGGTAGCTTGATAATTAAAGAGGTCGCAGATGACTACTGAAGCACTTAATAAGTCTGACTTAATAGAGCGTATTTCTCTTAAAAACCCACACTTAGCTGAACCCTTAGTGGAAGAGGCCGTTAAGATAATGATCGATCAAATGATCGAAGCTTTGTCTACAGACAACCGAATTGAAATCCGTGGTTTTGGTAGTTTTGCATTACATCACCGTGAGCCACGTGTGGGTCGTAACCCAAAAACAGGTAAATCAGTTGAAGTTGCAGCAAAAGCTGTACCGCACTTTAAACCTGGTAAAGCTTTACGTGATGCGGTAAACGAATCTGCAAACTAATTTAAAACATAGTTAGGGGTGTTTATGCGTTACGTATTGGTCGTAATTCTACTAGTCCTATTTGGATACTCATTGGCTTTGGTTCTGCAAAACGGAACTGAACTTTCAGTCGATTTGTTGTTTACACAAGTGCCTGCAATGCGTTTAGGGCTTTTATTGCTATTAACCTTGTCATTAGGTTTGGTTTTAGGTCTTTTATTGGCAGTGCAAGTATTCCGAGTATTTCAAAATAACTGGGAAATTAAACGTCTACGTAAAGATATTGAGCGCCTACGTAAAGAGCAAATTCAAACTGCTCAACTTGCTGCTGCTGAAGCGGCTGCACATACGCGTCATGAAAAGACAGTTTTAGATATTGATGCGAATGAGCGTCCTTCTAACCCGTTATAATTGGGTTTTGGAAGTAAATTAACTACTTTTATGAGTAGATTTAAATTTTATATTTAACACTCCGGTGGATCATCGGGGTGTTTTTTTATGGGCTGAAAAAATAATCCATATATCTTAAATAAAATAATGAGATAGCTAAATTCAAATTAATCATTTCAATTAACATGAGTTTTATGACTTTCTGATTAAGTTGAATCCATCTATAATGCACTAATTTTGTCAAAATGAAGGGTAGGTCTCTTGAGTATCATCGTTGCACTAGATGCTAAAAGCCAATATGACGCACTTACAATTGCAGAGCAGTTAGATCCTGCATTATGTCGAGTTAAGGTTGGTAAAGAGTTATTTACCCATGAGGGTTCAAGTATCGTTAAAGCTTTGCACGATAAAGGTTTTGAAGTATTTCTAGATCTTAAATTCCATGATATTCCAAACACCACAGCACAAGCAGTTTGTGCAGCTGCGGATATGGGGGTGTGGATGGTCAATGTCCATGCATCAGGTGGCCGTAAAATGATGGAAACCTGTGTAGAGCGCCTAAAGGCGGGCAATTACAATACTCAGTTAATTGCTGTTACGGTTTTGACATCAATGGGTCGTGAAGATCTTGCGGAATTAGGCTTAGATGTGGAACCTTTTGAACATGTGAAGCGTCTTGCGACTTTAACGAAAGAAAGTGGTTTGGATGGTGTAGTTTGTTCGGCACAAGAAGCGAAAATGTTACGTGAAACTTTGGGTGCTGACTTTGCATTGGTAACACCGGGTATCCGTCCTGAGGGTTCTGCAGCGGATGATCAAAAACGAATTGTGACACCTAAACAGGCAATGCTTGATGGTTCTACACATTTGGTGATTGGCCGTCCAATTACTAAATCGGACAATATGCGTCAAACTTTAAAAGATATTTTGGCGACTTTGTAAGAATCCCACCCGACCTCCCTTTGAAAAGGGAGGAGAAAGTCCCTCTTTTTTAAAGAGGGATTTAGGGAGATTAAAATCGTTAAAGCACCGCCAATATACTCACCAATATAGGTGCAAGTACAGAAAGGATAAAGCCGCTGACCATGGCATGTGGAATAAAATCATTACCACAGGCTTGTTTGACCATAGGTAGGGTGACATCCATGGCTGTTGCACCCGCAGATGAAATTGCAGAACGTGGGTAACGCCAGCCAATAATATACATAAATACAATCGCAAAGATTTCTCTGAATAAATCATTCATCAGTGCGATACTGCCGAGATGCGCATTTTTTAATTCAGTCACGACGATGCCTGTCATCGAATAAAAACCATAGCCTTGTGACAACATAATCAACTCTTTCAGGCTGATTTGTGGCAATAAATAGGCTGCAGCAAATGCGCCCAAAAGTGAACCGACGATACAACCGAGTGGAACAAGTAGAATTTTCCAATTTAACCAAGAACGATCGAGCGGTGAGTAGGAGAGATCAAGCCCAATCAGAAACATGAAGACTAAAAGTAGATCCCAAGTACTCATATGTGGCTGAAGACTAAAATGTGCTGCAATTTCGGCAAAAGCATAACCTAAACCTAATGCAATAAAAGCATAGCTAATATTGATGAGTGAGCTTGTCACTAACTGCATGGACACTTTGCCATGACTAGGTTTGTAGCCTAAAAGCTTAAACAAAATATAGCAGCAAATAAAAGCACCCATTGAGGTCAATAGTGCAATAAGTACTGATGAAGAGAGGATTTGCAGAGGTGCTGGAATAGTGTGTAATGTTTCAGAAAATTCGATCGCAATCGCAAATAACAAAATATAAGTAAAGTACGGCAGGAGTTTAAAGGCGATTTTTTCAAGCCAAGTGGGTAGGCGACGTGCAAGTATAAAACCAAGCCCTAAACAGGCCAAGAGCTGGAAAATCAACCAGAAAGATTGCATACAAAAATAGGCAGATAATGAATACCTGCCTATTATGACCTGTTATTGCTTAAGCTGCATGACTAGATTTTGTTTTACTGAGGAGTCGAAAATCGGCTGGATTTATTTTTCGAGTAGCGAGCCAATATTTCCATGTATAAGTTGGCCAAAGTGCAAAATTTTTACCGCCATTTTGCTGATACCAACTCACGCAGCCTGATTGCCATACCGTACCATCTAGCATGTTTTGTACATGAGTGTTAAATTGATCTTGCACCTGATCTTTGACAGCGATAGCTTGAACATTAGATTTTGAAACCAATTGCATCATTTGTAAGATGTAATCGACTTGTGCCTCAATCATAAATACCACTGAATTATGGGCAAGTACCGTATTGGGGCCTAATAATTGGAACAGATTTGGAAAGCCTTTGGTGCAAATGCCATAAAAGCTTTCTGCGCCAGCCTGCCACACTTGTTTGAGTTCTTGACCTTTTTCACCAATACATTCAAATGATTTTAAATAAATTCTTGGATCGGTAATAAAGCCTGTACCATAGATCAGACAATCGATTTCACGGGATTTTCCATCTTTGGTAATAATGGCATTTTCAGTGATTTCTTGTATTGCATCACTGACCAATTCCACATTAGGTCGATTAAAGGTTGGAAAGTATTTATTAGAAATTAAAATGCGTTTACAACCCATGATGTAGTTTGGCGTTAGTTTCTTGGCAAGTTCAGCATCTTTCACTTGATACTTAATATACAGTTCTGCCAGTTTTTGCGCATACTTCATGGTGGTCGGCTTAACAATTGGCACGACACGTGATTCGTTGGTCCAATACAGGCGAGCGCGGTGAATTTTTCGAAACCAATCATATTTTTTAAATAGTAATTTTTCTAAACCATGATAACTACGCTCATCTCGTGGAATGACCCAAGCAGCTGTACGCTGAAAAACATACAGTTGCTTTGTTTGTGGTGCGATTTCAGGAATGTATTGGATGGCACTGCCGCCTGTACCAATCGATGCGACCTTTTTACCTTCTAATGGATATTGATGATCCCATTGCGAAGAATGGAACACTTTACCCTTAAATTTTTCAATGCCTGGAATATGTGGAATTTGTGGGACATGTAACGGGCCAGATGCAAAAATCACATATTGAGCGGTAATTTCAACGCCATCTTTGAGTTCTAAATGCCAGTCGCAGGTTGATTCATTGTATTGGCTTGAAAGCACTTCACTGTTAAAGCGACAGAATTGTTTTAAATTATATTCACGGGTGACATGTTGGATATAGTCAAATATTTCCGGCGCTTCGGCGTAACGCTTTGACCAATCTGTTTTGGGTGCAAAAGAAAGTGAATACATATGTGATTGCACATCGCAGGCAGCGCCAGGGTAGCGGTTTTCACGCCAGGTTCCACCAAAATCATTGGCTTTTTCGAGGATCAGAAAATCTTGATTGCCTTGTTGTAAAAGTCGTATCGCCATAGCAATACCACCAAAACCACCGCCGATGATGGCGATTTGTGTATGTATTTCAGAATTGGCGTTTGGGGTTTGCACTGTTTTTGCTTGCGCTTCCTGCATCATTTTTTTAATTCCAAGCGAGATTACAAGCTAAGAATACTTGAGTTCATGATCAGAACAATATGATTGAGATGACAGAAAAATTGATCGAAACGGCAATGTTCATAATTGCAAATTTGTAGTAAAAAAGAAGAAATTTAATGTCATTTTACGATTTATGAAACGATCTATTCTAAGCCTGATGTATTTAGTACAAGGAATGCGTAAAGCGGGCGTAGATGTCGATCAACGTTTGCAAACCATTGGGCTGCGTGTCGATGCACTCGATCCTACTTCAGTGATTCATCCGAGTTTGGAGTGGGATGTACTGAAAGTTATTGGTAAAGATGTAGAACCTGAGCAAGGGTTATTTATTGGTCAGCATTATACATTGGCGGGTTATGGCCCGTTGCTGATGTTATTGGTCACCAGTGATACTTTACGCCAAGCTTTAAATCAGGGAATTCGCTTTCAACAGTTGACGCATCTAACTGGGCGTTTAAGTTTGCAAATCAGTCAGCATAAAGTGGCTTTGTGCTATCAACCCCAGGATGTGTATGCACCATTAGGTGCGTTATTGGCGCAGTCAGAGATTTCAGGAACTTATAAATTCATCCGTGATCTGTACAAAATGATGGGTCTATCTACACCGCAAGTTCAAATTGATTTGCCGTTTGCTGAACCCAAAGATCCTGAAAAATTAAAAATGTTTACTGATTATTATGGCTCTCAAGTTCGATTTGGTGCGCCATTTGCGGCATTTTGGTTCGATGAAGATGTTTTAGATATTCGGATCCCTTCCGCAGATATTATTACTTTTCGATTATATGAGTCGAAATGTATTGCGGAGTTAGAACGTTTAAGCGCCGATGAAGATGCGCCATCATTGGTTCAACGTGTGCAAGATTATTTGGAATTACAAAGTGGTGCGATGCCAAGTATGGCAGCAACTGCTCAAGCGTTGAACTTGCCTGAAAGAACTTTGCGTCATCAACTGCAACAGTTAAATACCAGTTATAAGCAAATTCGTGAAGATATTATTAAAGATAAAGCACTCCGTATGATTGAATATAATGAATATTCAATTGAAATGATTGCAGAATTGCTGGGCTATTCAGAACCTGCGGCGTTTAATCATGCGTTTAAACGTTGGTTTGGGCATAGTCCGAGACAATATAATAAATAGCCAATGCGCTTTACTGCCAAAGTGTTATATCTTCGAGTTTATTCTTCGTTATAATTCATTTAGCCCCAAAAAGTATTTAATGATATGTCAGATTTTCAGTCACCACACAACACCGCATTTACTCCGATTTCACCGGCTGAGCGTTATGCTCAAGCCTTAGCATCTGGTCAGTTTTTACCAGATCAGGAACAGGCGCAAGCAGTGCATGAGTTGGATCGAGTTTGGCAAGAATTAATCCAACGTTTTAAGGCTTCTAAAAAAGCGTTTCGTCGTTTCCGTCGTCAAACTGCACCGAAAGGGGTGTATATGTGGGGCGGTGTAGGACGTGGTAAAACGTGGCTGATGGATCAGTTTTATGATTCTGTGCCATTTCGACGCAAAACACGTATGCATTTCCATCACTTTATGCAGTACGTACACCGTGAATTAAATAAGCTTTCAGGTCAGCGTAATCCACTCGACCTTGTTGCCGATCAAATTTATAAAGAAGCAGTCGTGATCTGCTTTGATGAATTCTTTGTATCCAATGTCACAGATGCGATGATTTTGAGTGATCTATTCCAAAAATTATTTACGCGTGGGATCACCCTTGTTGCAACATCTAACATCGCACCAGATGGTTTGTATAAAAACGGGATCCATCGTGACCGTTTTCTCCCAACCATCGAAATGGTGAAAAAGAACTGTGTGATTTTAAATGTAGACTCAGGTGTGGATTATCGTTTACGTGTATTGAAACAAGCGCAGTTATTTAAGTCACCGTTAACACATGAACATAAGTTGTGGATGGCTCAGCGTTTTACAGCATTAACGCAAACCCAAACAGTTTCACAAGAGCCAATTATTATTAATCAGCGTATTGTGGAAACCATTGGTCATACGGAAGATGTACTATGGTGCGAATATTCTGAGCTTTGCCTAAAACCACGTAGTCCAGCGGACTTTATTGAAATTGCCAATATTTATAATACGGTCTTGGTGAGTAATGTGCCGCACATGACGGATTATTTGTCTGAAGGGACTCGTCGTTTTATCTATCTAGTTGATGAGTTTTATGACCGTGGTGTGAAGTTGTTGCTTACTTCAGAAGATACGATTATTGAATTATATCAAGGTGAAAAATTGGCATTTGAAATTGAGCGTACACGTTCGCGCTTATTGGAAATGCAATCTGATGACTATCTACATACCTCTCACCGTCAAATCACTGCACCAGAATCTACAGCAGAAAATTAAGCGTTTCTGTTGGAATGAAAAAAGAACGTCTTGATGGCGTTCTTTTTTTGATTTTTAGTTTTAGATTACATGCATAGATAAGAAAAAGTATAGATCGAACAATCGACTTTAAAAGCGAGGTCGGAAGATAAAAGCATCATTTAATAAGAAGAAGGGTTGTTTAATAATTCACCGATAAAAGCGTTAAATTTAAACTGATTGGTTGAAGTTGTAGCATCGACAACGGCAGCAATTCATGGCTTAATCGAGTGAGTTTGTTTGACGCTTGGGTCTGTTTGTTCAGTTTTAGAACAAAATTCTGCACTTAAGTCTAATTTCGACATTTCAAAAACTTTATACACTGTAAAAAGGTATTCAGGCTGATGATGACGTCGTATTTCTGATCTTTATTATGTTGAATGATGAGGGTATTTCATTACATAGAAAATGATCATTATTTAGGAATGTGATAGTACTATTCAGCAAAGTATAAATGGGTATACTAGAATCTCTTGTTATAAAAAATAGCAATATCAGGAAAGACAATGACTGCACGTATTCAAAAAGGCAAGTTAGCGATTGCTAAAGAACTTTACGATTTCATCGAAAATGAAGCACTACCGGGTTCAGGTTTAGACAGTGAAACTTACTGGAAAAACTTTGAACAAGTCGTTGTCGATCTTAGCCCAAAGAACAAAGCACTATTGGCTAAGCGTGACGACATTCAAGCTAAAATTGATGAATGGCACCGCAACAACAAATTTGAACTCGAAGCTTACAAAGCTTTCCTTACTGAAATTGGCTACTTATTACCAGAAGTAGAAGATTTCCAAATCAGCACAGAAAATGTAGACGAAGAAATCGCATTATTGGCTGGTGCGCAATTAGTAGTGCCTGTACGTAATGCACGTTACTGCTTAAACGCTGCGAACGCACGTTGGGGTTCACTCTACGATGCTCTTTACGGTTTTGACGTGATCTCTGAAGAAGACGGCGCGGAAAAAGGTAATGGCTATAACCCTGCTCGTGGCGCAAAAGTTATCGAATTTGCTAAAAACTTCTTAAATGAAACTTTCCCGCTAGCTAATGGTTCGCATGCAGATGCAACTAAATATGCTGTAGAAGGCAAAAAGTTAGTTGTAAGCCTAAAAGATGGCTCAACTGCAACTTTAGCGAAAGAAGCTCAGTTTGTTGGTTTTAATGGTGAAGAAGCTGCGCCAACTGAAATCGTACTTTTAAACAATGGTTTGCATGTAATCATTGAAATTGATGCGACGAGCCCAATTGGTTCAACTGATGCTGCGGGTGTTAAAGACTTAGTTCTTGAAGCTGCGGTAACCACAATTCAAGACTTAGAAGACTCAATTGCAGCAGTTGATGCTGAAGAGAAAGTTGAAGGCTACCGTAACTGGTTAGGCTTAATGAAAGGTACGCTTTCTGAGTCAATCGAGAAAAATGGTAAGACCATCACGCGTACATTAAATAAAGATCGTACGCACAAAAATTTAATCGGTGGTGAAACTACGCTTCACGGTCGTTCATTGATGTTGCTTCGTAACGTAGGTCATTTGATGACAAACCCTGCGATCCTTGTAGATGGTGCTGAAATCTACGAAGGCATCATGGATGCATTGATCACACCGTTATTGACGTTTGCAGATATTAAAGGTGAAAACGAAAACAAGAACTCTCGTAAAGGTTCCATGTATATCGTTAAGCCAAAAATGCACGGTCCAGAAGAAGTTGCATTTGCAGTTGAATTATTTGAGCGTGCTGAACAAGCGCTTGGTCTACCTGCGAAGACTTTGAAAATCGGTATCATGGACGAAGAACGTCGTACTTCTGTAAACTTGAAAAACTGTATCGCGCAAGCGAAAGATCGTACGATCTTTATTAATACAGGTTTCATGGACCGTACGGGTGATGAAATCCATACTTTCATGGAAGCAGGTCCATTCGTTCGTAAAGGCGAAGTGAAGTCTCAAATCTGGTTCCCTGCATATGAAAACCGTAACGTGATGATCGGTCTACAAGCCGGCTTACGTGGTAAAGCGCAAATCGGTAAAGGCATGTGGCCAAAACCAGATATGTTGCTTGATATGTACAAAACTAAAATTGAGCATCCAGAAGCTGGCGCAAGCTGTGCATGGGTTCCGTCTCCATCTGGCGCTGTAATTCACGCGATCCATTACCATCAGTGCAATGTTTCTGAGCGTCAAAAAGAGTTGTTGAATACTCAGCCGCTATCTTTAGATGACTTGTTAACGCCGCCTTTAGCGACAGATACAAACTGGTCTGAAGAAGAGAAAACCAAAGAACTCGAAAACAACCTTCAAGGTATCTTGGGTTATGTTGTTCGTTGGGTTGATTTGGGTGTAGGTTGTTCAAAAGTACTAGATATCAACAACGTTGGTTTGATGGAAGACCGTGCAACTTTACGTATTTCTTCTCAACACGTTGCAAACTGGTTACGTCACGGTATCGTAACTGCTGAGCAAGTTGAAGAAGTATTTAAGCGCATGGCGAAAGTTGTGGATGAGCAAAATGCCAACGATCCACTTTACACACCAATGGCACCAAGCTTTGATGGTTATGCATACAAAGCTGCTTATGATTTAGTATTCAAAGGTGGCGAGCAGCCTTCTGGTTATACAGAGCCTCTATTACATGCTTACCGTTTAAAATTAAAAGGTTATACAGGTGACTAATCTGTAAATCAAAAAAAGCCTCTTCGGAGGCTTTTTTTATTGCTTGAGAAAGTTAGAATGTCGACATAAAAAATGAAAAGGAAACTCCATGTATTTATGGAATGTAAATCGGTTAGTGGATGATATAAGACTGAATAAAGTCTCTGAAAGCCATTATAAAAACTACTATATTGCCAGCTCAATATTGATTTTCTTTAGCTACTTAGCACTGACCTTAACCCCAGAATCCAAACCTACAGAAGCTTGGGCTTCGTTTGTTTTACAAGTTGGTCTGCTGATTAGCTGGGTGAATGCCATATTTAAAACCAATGGCGGCGAGCAAGGCCGAGATTTTTTAAAGCGCTTTATTGCATTGTATCTGCCAGTGACGATTCAGAGTTTAGTCCTGTTTATCTTGATGGCTGTAGGTGTTGAAGGGCTGTTACCCATGTTGACCCTAAACATGGAGGAGGCTGCGCTTGAGCAACTCACTACAGTTAAAGATCTAAGTTTTGAAGTCATCATTAGCTGTTATATTTATTGGCGAATCTATAAAGCGATGCAGCAGATTCATCAGCCTGTTTAAAGTATAAGGTTGTAAAAGAAATTAATTATAACGTTTTATCCTGTTTTTCTCATAGCTTTTCAATGCTGAAGCCTTTACATTGGGATAAATGATAAAAATAGGATGGAAACGATGTCAGCTTATACCGCATTAGATTTGCAATATATTGGTGGGCAATGGCGAGCAGGGACTTCAACGCGTCACATCAAGAATATCAATCCCTTTAGCCAAGCACAGATTTTTGAATTGCAGGCAGCCAGCAGTGTCGATGTAGACAGTGCTTATAGTGCGGCAGAAGCAGCATTTAAATCAGAAAAGACTAAGTCTATTAAAGTACGTCAGCAAGTTATCAACAAATTAGCTCAAACCATTCAGCAGCGCAGAGAAGAAATTATTCAATGGCTGATAGATGAATCTGGGAGTACACGTTTAAAAGCCAATATTGAAGTTGATGCGGCGCTCGGCATTATCCAAGAATCGCTGAGTTTTCCTGAAAAAATGCAAACTATGGAGCTAGAGAGTAAAGACCCTAGCCGCAAGAGTTTTGTACTGCGCAAACCCTTGGGTGTCATTGCGGTGATTAGCCCTTGGAATTTTCCATTTCATTTGTCGATGCGTTCTGTGGTGACTGCGATTGCTTGCGGCAATAGTGTGGTGCTGAAGCCTGCAAGTGACACGCCAGTGACAGGTGGAACGTTACTCGGGAAATTATTTGAAGAAGCGGGTTTGCCACATGGTGTGTTAAATGTTGTTGCAGGCACCGGCAGTGAAATTGGCGACTATTTTGTAGAGCATCCTGTACCTAAATTGATTTCATTTACAGGTTCAACTGAAGTGGGTCAACAGGTGGGGGTGAAAGCTTTGGCAAGTTCACGGATTAAGCGTTTAGCGCTGGAACTTGGCGGCAATGCGCCTTTGGTCATTTTAGATGATGCAGATTTAAATTTAGCCGTTGAACTGACCGTGATGGGGCGTTTTTTGCATCAAGGACAAATTTGCATGAGTACCAATCGAGTGATTGTGGATGAATCCTTGCACGATGCTTATGTTGAAAAATTAATTAAACGGGTAAAAAGCATCGTGGTCGGTAATCCGAATGCTGCTGAAACCCTGATAGGGCCCATTATCAACAAGGCGCAGGTCGATAAAATAAAAACCATTATTCAAAACGCCATTCAGCAAGATGCAATTTTAGCCTATGCAGGCGGTATTGAAGATCAATTGGTTGCACCGCATATTTTTACTCATGTCGATGCACACGCTGATATTGCATTAGAAGAAAGCTTTGGGCCAATCTTGCCGATTTTAAAAGCGCGAGATGAAGCGCATGCACTAGAATTGGCAAATTCAACCCGATTTGGTTTATCGAGTGCAGTATGTACCTCAAACCTAGCACGCGGTGGAGAGTTTGCTGCCAAGCTAGATATAGGCATGACGCATATCAATGGCATCAGTGTGGCGGATCATTCTAATGCACCCTTTGGTGGTGAACGTAATTCAGGGCTTGGTCGTTTTAATGGTGAGTGGATATTTGAGGAATTCACCCGCACCCATTGGCAAACGTTCCCTGCTTAAAATACTCAAAGTGAAGTCTATTTAATCTTGTGTAATAGACTTCACTGCAGGTTCTGTTACGCAGGACATTTTTAGTTTATTTCCATGAAATATCAGGCAGAATATAGTCCCAAAAATGGCTCCAACGTGTTTTGTAATACAGAAAAGCGCCAATATCTTGGCTTGAACAATTATCCTGATAGTACATTTTGTGATTCATCAACAGCATAGGTTTACGCTGCAAGGCCGTCATATACAGCTTGACCTGAACCTTGTAATTGTAGATTGAATAATTAGAAGAAATACTCTCGGTTTTCATTTTTTGGATATTGTGAATATACACATCAAACTTCAAGCCATTTTTGTAATCTGTTGCCTCATGAATTGTTCGATCTTCGATTGGAATAAGCGGATTGTTATCACTAAACGCTAAATATGCGTTATGTATTTTGTTTCCTTGTTGATAATTAAACTGAAGAGCTGAATTTGCAGTAGTGAAATAGGGGAGCGCATCTTGAGGATTGATTTTAAACGTGCCTGTACAATTAGTCCTGACACGCCCTTCATCTTCGTTCACCGTAAACCAGCCAAATTGATCTTCCAATTCCGTCGTATGGGCTTCATCTGCGTCAGGAAGAATCACGCCAAACTGATCTCTTTGTCTTTGCTGATTTTGCATCAAGCGATAACTATTTTGAGCACGTTTTGCAAAACGGATTTCAGGAAACATCTCTGGAGATGTAATTTTAAAGTCAGAGACATTGATTACTTCACCATCAGGCAAGATGACCAATGAAAATTGTTGTTCTTGGGTCTTGGGAAGATTTTTGACCGTAACCCAATGATGTGTACTGATCATTTGCTGATTGCGAAAATGCTTATATTGAATGCGGTACTTGCCTGCCGGAATCTCAGTCTCATTGATTAGGTCTTGTTTAAATGGATATTCGTTGAGATAGAGCGCGTCGAGACTAAAAGGTAGAAATGAAACGGTATGTATAGAGACTTTTGCGGCATGTGCGGTTGAATATAGGCTTGAAATTAGAATTAAAACGATAAAGCGACTTCGGTCTAGATTTTTCATTTATTATAAAGATTGATTTTTTGCGGATTATGGCAAATATGTGTGCTAATTTCAAACCGATTACCTTATCGCAATTAAAGTCTCAAAACTTGCCTGAAATCAGCTTTGAATATCCTGAGGAAGTCTATCCAAATTATGATTTGCCGCTACTCTTTAAGTCTGAACAAGGGCTAGAGTGGCGAAAAGTGAATTTTGGCATGGTGCCTAAATGGGCCGAAGACAAATCAATTGCATTTAAAACCTATAATGCCCGAAATGAAACTTTGTATCAAAAGCCTACGTTTATTAATGCGATTTCAAAATGTAAGTTTGGCGTAATACCCCTGTCTGAGTTTTATGAGTCAATGTATATTGATAATAAGCCGCAGCGTTGGAGTGTTAAGCGCAAAGATGGAGAAGCGTTTTATATTGCTGCCTTATATGACATTTGTAGACAAGGTGATGAGATTGTACGTTCAAGTACCATGATTACGATGGACGCTATTAAGCATGAGATGATGAAGCACTTTCATGAGCCGGGCAATGTAAAACGTTCGGTGATTGTAATTCCGCATGCGAGGTTGGAAGAGTGGCTGAGTTGGAAATCACCCAACATCCAAAGTTTTGTACAAGGTTTTCCTATTGATGAGTTTGAATGTGCACACGCACCCAAAATAAAAATCGAAAAAATCAGTCCCCAACTGAATATTTTCGATTGATATTTCGGTGATGCAAATGCTTAGCGAGCTAAGTTTTTAAAGATATGCTTTAAGCTTTCCATGGTTTTTTCAATTTGTAGGGGTGTTAAGCCTTCAAAAGATTGCTCTAGAACGACATTCGTTAGATCGTTAATCTTCTGCGTCATAGCAGTGCCTTTATCGGTTAACACGACGCGGGTAATACGCGCATCATCTTCACAAGAATAAGTATCTACCAAGCCTTCATCTTTTAAGCGATAAACGATCTTGGTTGTGGTCGACATTTTAGATACGACCATTTCAGATAAATCTGAAACGCTAGCATGTGGTTTAGACTTGAGTGCGAGCAGGATACGACGACGTGAATTATCAACGCCATACTTTTTCAATGCATGGTCGACGTTTAAAACATATTGTGAATGCACCTGAGTAACCCAGTAGAAAGGAAAATTTTCTAAACTAAAGTCATCGGTGGATGGTAAAAATTTTGAATACTTTTTTGTCATAAAGGAGTCCCCTGAATATTTGTTTTAATTTTATTTAATGTTTTAACATTCTATTGAAAAATAGAGGGTAATAGCAAGAGTTCACAATAAAAAAATAGAAAGTAGAAGATATCTCATTTTTAGATTATCTAAATAGATTATATTGATATTCTGTCTAAATGCTTAACAGAAATTAAAAATAAGGTTAAGTATAGAGATAGTGTATTGAAAATAAATAAGTTTTTAATTTGAATTGAATATTAATATTTTTTACCAAAAGGTAGAAATAAATAATTCATTAGATTTGTCATACAATCTATTACAAGCGTCCTTAATTACATTTAATTAAAAGTCAGGTGAATTCATACTTTTTTAAAGTGGAAGAGGAGATCTCAAAAAGTAGGTTTTAACATCTAGATGTGTATTTTATATCGCCCATTCGATTTGTAATGCATTCAGCGTTTCTTAACATTTTGTCATATAGTTGATGCGAAAAAATATGCTTGAATACATTACAAATGCGCAAGATTGTGCATAATGGAATGGTCTCTAGTTACACAGGTTAAATTTATGGATCCGTCGCCGTGCGTTGGTCTGCTTGAAGATATTTTCACAATCCAGAATGAGGAAGAGAGCTAATGGAATTTTTGTTAGATCCCGGAATCTGGGTTGGTTTACTTACATTAATTATTTTAGAAATTGTACTAGGGATTGATAACCTAGTCTTTATTGCCATTTTGGCAGAAAAACTCCCTCCAGAACAACGTGACAAAGCTCGTGTACTTGGTCTTTCACTCGCATTATTAATGCGATTAGGATTGTTATTTGCAATCTCTTGGTTGGTCACATTAACAAAGCCCCTGATTACCGTTTTTGATTGGACATTCTCTGGTCGAGATCTCATATTATTGTTCGGTGGATTGTTCTTAGTTTATAAGGCAGTCACAGAGCTGCATGAGAAATTAGAAGGTAAACCAGAAGTTCAAGTGACAACAAAAGTGGCATATGCCAGCTTTACAGCAGTAGTTGCGCAAATTGTTGTCTTAGATGCGGTTTTCTCTTTAGACTCTGTCATTACAGCGATCGGTATGGTCGACAACATTTATGTCATGATGGCTGCAATGATTGTGGCAATGGCAGTGATGTTACTTGCATCTAAACCGCTAACGGCTTTTGTAAACCGACATCCGACCGTCGTGATCCTATGTTTAAGCTTCTTATTGCTTATCGGTATTAGTTTGATAGCAGAAGGTTTTGGTTTCCATATTCCGAAAGGCTATATCTACTCAGGTATTGGTGTTGCGATTGTCATCGAAGCCTTTAACCAGTTTAGTCAACGCAATGCTCAAAAACATGAAGCGAAAATTCCATTACGCCATCGTACTGCAGACAGTATTTTAAAACTGATGGGTGGGCGCTTAGAATCCGATCAAGTTGGTAATCAGGCGCAAGAAACCTTTGCAGACGAAGAGCGTTACATGATTGGTGGTGTATTGACGCTTGCAGAGCGTTCAGTTGCGTCGATCATGACTCCCCGTAATCAAATTTCTTGGGTGGATTTAAATGACACACCTGAACAAATTCGTGAGCAAGTCCTTTCAGTGCCGCACAGTTTATTCCCTGTGTGTCGTGGTAGCTTGGATAAAGTGATTAGTATTGTCCGCGCGAAAGAACTTATTGATGTTCTAGACAGTGAAGATGATCTAAAAGCATTGATTAAACGTCATCGTCCAATCTTTATTTTCCAAAAGATGAAGGTGATTGATGCGATTAATACCTTGCGTACCTCAAAAGGCTCTTTGGTGCTGGTTACGGATGAGTTTGGGGCGGTACAAGGTCTGATTTCACCACTCGATGTGTTTGAAGCGATTGCTGGTGAATTCCCTGATGCAGATGAACAACTTGATTTGATTAAAATCGATGATGAACATTGGAAAGCTTCAGGCATGCTCGATCTGTATCAGTTAGAACTTGAATTGGAAATGCTGGATTTGATCGAAGAAGATGATGGTTATATCAGTGTTTCAGGTCTTATTTTAGATCAGACCCACGGCAATGTAGAAGTCGGTACTGTGGTTGATTTTAAAGGCATTCAATTTAAAGTCACGGCAATGGATGAAAACCGCATTAAAACGGTTGATATCTATTACCAGGCCTAATGCTCAAATATTAAAAATGACCCTAAGACAGCTTTTCGAAGCTGTCTTTTTTATGACTAGAAAGTATAAGAAATCCTATATAACGAGGGCTGCAATTCACGATGTTAAAACGTATTATATTTACATGATGTAACAGTCAAAAAGCGCTGCAACTTTTGAGCTTTTAGAGGGTTAAAGCGGTTCAAAAGTAAAAAATATTGATAGGGTTGATTTTAAAAAAGCATGAGGGTAAATAGCGATTCATTTTTAACTTGGGGTTTTAATCATCATTGATGATCTATGAATAATTTTATTTCATTTAAATACCGCTTCGGAAAACTTTATAACTAGGGACTTTGAAAAAACATCAAAGTTAATCCATTAAGAAAATGGGTGTTGGTATGGCGATCACTGAGAATATCATTGATTTTAGTAAACTCACGACTGAAGAAAAACATGAGTTGTTTCAACGGCTTTGGGAGTTTGATCAATGTATTTTCCCAACTTCTAAGATTGAGCAACTCTATCAATACATGCATGACCCCGATATTGTCGCATTACCGATTATTCAGTATTTTGAAAAAGATAAACTGATCGGGCAAAACATTGTACGCATATTAAAAATTATGCATAACAATCGGCCGATTTTTATTTTTAATTCACGCGCTGGGGTATTGGTTGATTATCGTCGGAAAAACCTGACCTTAAACTCGGCGATTAAAGTGGCGATGCAACATCAGATACGATTTCCAGCGATTCCGATGTGGTTTGTGGCTACATTGGCACAACCAAAGGTATATACATTATTTGCCTCGCGCTCTGTTAAGTTTTATCCAAGGCACGGTATCCCGATGCCCACTGAGTATGTGGATGTTTTAAATAGTTATAAAATCCGTCAGCATGATGTACAGCATCGGGCTGAGGATATTTTTGTTCATCGTTGTGATTTACCGAAGGTGACGCCTGAGCAGTTGGTGCGGCTACGGAAAAAATCTGATGAACATGTTCAATTTTTTATGCAGCACGTGCCAGATTATTTTGATGGCATGGGTTTAATGTGTATTTGTAAATTAAATGTTTCAACCATCTTTGAAGCAAGTATGAATCTGGCAGTTGGGCGGGCAGTTTAATGATGGACATAGATGTGTTATGCGACAAATGACGATATATCGATTATTAGGTTTCGGTGCGGCAATCTTTTTAACGGCTTGTCAGCCTGCAGAGCAAAAAGTACAGGAACAATCGCAGAAATGTGTTGCCCCCGAAAAACTGGTTAAACAAATCTATGATCAAGAGTTGAAATTACATGCTTTGAGTAAAGATCAACTTGCTGCCTATTTTGAGCCATCGTTAGCGGAGCGTATGCAAGCGGAAATTAGCTGTAAACAGTCGCAACAAGCGTGTAATGTGGATTTTGATATTTTTACGGATAGCCAAGATCCGCAGCAAGATTCGAAAAAGGGTATTCAACCTAAACTGAGTTTTGATGAAAATAAAAATGTGGTTCGCGCTGAGTTTAAAATTGGTGATGAAGCCAAAGTATTAAATTATGAAATGAGTGGTGGAGACTGTTCAAAAATCAAAAATATCGTCTATGCGGGGGACTATGACCTCGACATGATTTTGAGTAATCCAACAGAAATGATCGAAGATTCAGAAATGTTTGATTCCAATGCTGCAAGTGACAGTACGGCACAGTAAGTTTTTTGACGCGTTCTAATTATAAAAAACAGCATGAAACCCTGAACAGCTTGAGTCCTATACTCAAGCTGTTTTTGTTTTCTCAAGGTATCATAGCTTTATAGTGAATAAATTTGCATGTTGGCAAGTTGATTGAAATCATCTTCATTGAGATTATAAATTTCATCTAAAAAAGCAACATTAAAACTGCCGACACTTGAGCTAATTTCATAGGCTTTTTGACCCGCAATCGCAAAGTGCAAATGTGCTGCGATCGTGCCAGCAGTTAGTGTTTCACTTACGGCGCAATACGCCGCTGTTAACGCACCTAAAGCGCAGCCTGAAGCCGTTACTTTGGGTTGTAAGTAAGACCCACCATTAATCTGTATCACTGCATTCATTTCTTTCGATAAGATGAAATCTGATTCGCCTGAAATTGCCACACATTCACAGTGTTCTAACAAGGGCACAGCATTTAAATAAATCTCGGCACTATTGAGCGTGCTATCGACACCGCGTGACTCACCTTGATTACCTGCAAGACCACTGATTTCTGATGCATTGCCACGAATAATACTTGGCTTGTACTGGAGTAATTGGTCAACCATTTCAGATCGCCACGGCAAAACGGGGCCATAACCGACAGGGTCAAGCACCCAAGGTTTATTTAAATTTTGTGCTGTTTGTGCAGCAATTTGCATGGCCTGCATTTGTTCAGACGTTGGCGTGCCTAAATTGATATTCAATGCACTGGCAATCGAGGCAAAGCTTTCAGCTTCAAAGGGATTGTCAATCATTGCAGGAGAAGCACCCGCAGCTAAAAGGACATTGGCCACATAATTGCTCGCGACTGCATTGGTGATGATATGTACCAAAGGTTGTTTGGATTGAAGTTCAATCCACGCATTAATAACGCTTTGCAAAAGCGGGCTATTTAAGTCAGTCAATTCACTGTTCATGGTCGTTTCAAAATTTTCAGATTGATTCATCGTTTTCTCCCTTAGCGGGTGAAGTAATGGTCTTGATGTTTACAATTACGGCAGAACAGGGTCACATAATCTGCGGCATCATAATCGACAGAGAGTTCTTGTGAACCACAGTACATGCAACGCTTTGTGGAATAAAAATTTAAGCGAGGTTCGATTTTTTTCCAAGCATGGCGTATTGGTTGCACAAAGATACTTTCATCGAGTCCTAAAAAGTGAAAGAGCAAAATTTCACTCATTTTACTAAAGGGGAGTTGTGGCGGACGAGGTAGAGTAAAGGTTTCCCATTTTTCCTGTAAGCCACGTTCACGATATTGCTGTAAGGTCTTTTTTAACAGATTTGTATTAATGAAATTTTCATTACGCACTTGCAGAGCTTTTTGTTTATGTAGGTATTCGAGTGCTGACTGAATCATATAGTAAATCTGCCCAACCGCAAGATGGTCGAGTAGGCGATAACAGAACACTTGAAAGCTTTTATTCCCTGCAATTTGAATGCCCCATGTCTTACAGTAAAACTGCATAAATTGCACAATTTCTTGAAACAGTAGGAGATACAAACACTCTTTCACTTCGTCAGCACTTTTAAAGGGAACACCCAAGGCTAAATTTTCATAAAACCAATGACGGAGTTGCTGCGCTACGCTAAAAAGACTGGGCTCCGAATAGCCATCCAGACGGACATTGATATAATACTGTTCAGCTTGTAGCGCATCATCTTTCACAATCAAAATTTGCTCATGCACGAGATGCTTTTTGAGTGATTGTTGGAAAAAATAATTCGGGCTGATGTTATGATACTTAATAGCGTCCCAGTCGATAAATTCTTGATGCGCCGTATGTTCTTGGACGTGATTATCCAATAAAGCCAGCAAAAAGAGTTTCTGTAAAAAACTCAGTTCACTTAATTCACGTTCAACGATATCTTTATTTTTGAGTTTACGCTGTTCTTGTAAACGGGTTTCTTTCAGTAGTTTTTTTCGCGCAGCCTGACAGTTTTCACAATGACAGTTGTATTGCTGTTCTGGAAATATTTGATGATGACAGTGGCTACACTGGTAATAATTAAATTCTTGCTCATCTAATTTTTCAGCATCTACCCAATACATAGATGCACGACACAACGGGCATTGCGTACTTTCATCCATTTGTTTGCGTAGAATATTGAACATGTTGCCAGCGTTTCTTGAAAGGTTAAATTGATTATACACATCTCTGTTTAAAGACGGGTTTGCAATTTCAGTTGCGGCAGCTCAGGCGATATGTCGACAATTAAAAAAGCTGCATCGTGATGATGCAGCTCTTAGTCAGAATGGATTATTAATAAGCGGCTGGGCATGGGATCGATTCGTCCTCCTCTCCAAGTTGTTTGGCTTGTATTAAAGCTTGCACTTTTTTAGACGTAACTTTCTTAGTGCCTAATGCACTATATGAGTTAAGTAATGAACTGACCTCAAAGGCTTTGAGTGGAACCCCTTCGCAGGTCATAAACATTGCGATCACCTGATGATCGATATTTGCAGCATCAAGCGCTTGCAGGGTCTTCATATTTTCAATACGGATGATGTGTTCTTTAATAAACATAATGCACCTCTTTTTGTTTTAGCCTGATGATTTTGCTTTTGGCAATTAAGTAGATGCAAAACGCATGCTCAAATGTTTTGAGTAGACATTTTAAAGCAGATAAACGGCATATTGTTTTATTAAGATATTGAAAATAAATTATTAATTTAAAAGTAACAAAATAATATTGATGCGTATGGCTATGTCTAATGAATTCTCAAAATGCTTAAACTGTTGAAAAAGAAACATCTTGGTGCATCGTTTAAACAGAAGTATGCAATCAAATCCAAATTAGAAGACTGAGATTATTTGAGAGCTTAGGTGCTTTTTGGAGGGAATCGTCTAAGCGATTGGATTTGAAAAGTATATTTGTATATATTGAGCTTATAATTCTAATGATCTTAACTTGCAGGACTGAAACAAAGCGGAATCTACTGAAATTGATACATAGTATGATTCAGCTGGATTTCTAAAGGTTTTGATCTTTTTTTATCCTTTCTTTGTATGGAATACATATGTCAGACGCACTTAAAAACAGCAATATCACCCGTATGCAATTATATAAGCAGCCACAGGTTACGGTTGGTGCGCTGATTATTGGGCATGATCAAACTTTAGAAAAGACGATCGAGTTATTGGGCCTGGCGCAGCAACATCAAGTATCTAAAATTTATGTGGCGGGTGCGACGGAAGAAATTCAGCAATTCCTCACCTCAAAAGTCACGGCATTTCAATTTTACTTTGCTGCAGACTATGACAGCGCGCTCGATTTAATTTTCGAAAATCAATAATCGTATAAGTCTTAAGCAGGTAAGTTTGAGCGCAATAATTTGAACGTACAGATGGATTAAGCACCTGTACTTTCTCTTTCTAGTATATAGGCGCTTTATTTATTTGAGGTAGATAAAAAATTTGCACATTGTTATAGCTGT
This sequence comes from Acinetobacter sp. YH12140, assembly GCF_013418475.1. Lineage (NCBI taxonomy): Bacteria > Pseudomonadati > Pseudomonadota > Gammaproteobacteria > Moraxellales > Moraxellaceae > Acinetobacter > Acinetobacter sp. YH12140. The sequence goes on along the minus strand of NZ_VPBZ01000003.1, from coordinate 166,728 downwards.
ACTCAACTCAGGCATTTATTTTGCTTAAACATGGCGAAAATATGTGCCAGCCTTTAAATTATTCTATAAAGATGATTGAAAACAACATGCGCTGAGCCCATATATAAATCATTGTAAATGCGAAGACAGCTTATGCATCTTGTCGTATGATCAAGTCATTCACAATGTGTTCAAAAAGCTGATGAAGCAATAACTAAGGAATAGGACGAGATATGAATATTGCGGCAAATCCAGTGGTCGAAGCAGACCAAACTGTTTATTTAAAAGATTATCAAAAACCATCATTTGTCGTAGATAGTATCGATCTTGATATTCAAGTCTTTGATAAGCATACGAATGTAAATGCAAAATTAGTGATGCAGCGTCAAACGGCTGGGGATTTGGTGTTATTGGGTCGTGATTTGGAACTCAAGTCAATTCGCTTAAATGGTCAAGTTTTGCCAGCAGATGCCTATGTTGTAGATGCAGAACAACTGGTGATTTCAAATGCACCTGACCAAGCTGTCATTGAAACCGAAGTCGTGATTCATCCTGAAAGCAATACTCAACTCGAAGGTTTATACCAAGCGGCAGGCGATTTATTCGTTACTCAAAACGAGCCTGAAGGCTTCCGTAAAATTACCTATTATCCTGACCGTCCTGATGTGCTATCGGTATTTACCACACGTGTCGAAGCGGATAAAAAATTCCCTGTATTACTTGCCAATGGTAATTTGATTGAAGCGGGTGAAACCGGTGAAGGTCGTCATTATACCGTTTGGCAAGATCCAACCAAAAAACCATCGTATCTATTTGCTTGTGTGATTGGTGATTTGGCAGTACTTAAAGACACTTATGTGACGTCTGAAGGTCGTAATGTTGCTTTAGAAATCTATGCAGAAGAAAAAGACATTCCAAAATGTCATATTGCCATGGAAGCTTTAAAACATTCGATGCGTTGGGACGAAGAACATTATGGTCGTCCTTATGATTTAGACAATTATATGATCGTGGCAACCAGTGCATTTAACATGGGTGCAATGGAAAACAAAGGTTTGAATATTTTCAACACCTCTTGTGTGCTTGCTGATGAAGAATACACGACTGATGCTGCGATCATGCGCGTTCAGTCTGTGATTGCACATGAATACTTCCATAACTGGACAGGTAACCGTATTACCTGTCGTGATTGGTTCCAACTCTGCTTAAAAGAAGGTTTGACAGTATTCCGTGATCAGTCGTTCTCAGAAGATTTACAATCTGCTGCGGTACAACGAATTGATGACGTTGCTGTGTTAAAAGCACATCAGTTCCCAGAAGATTCAGGCCCGCTTTCACATCCACCGCGTCCAGATCATTTTGTTGAAATTAATAACTTCTATACCGCAACAGTGTATGAAAAAGGTGCGGAAATCAACCGCATGATGGCGACATTGCTAGGCAAAGAAAAATTCCGTGCAGGTACTGACGAATATTTCAAACGCCATGATGGTCAAGCTGTGACAGTTGAAGATTGGGTAGCAGCACTAACAGCGGGTTCAGGTGTAGATTTATCAAGTTTCTTGATTTGGTATAACCAACCGGGCACACCAAAACTTGAAGCAAAAGGTGAGTACGATGCTGCAAATCAAACCTATACTTTAAGTTTGAAACAAAACTTAAAAGCGCATCCGAAATATCCAAATTTAAAAGCAGTGCCTATTCCTGTGGCTTTGGCATTGTTTGATGCGACGAGTGGTGAACAGTTAGTTCTCAGCTCCGATGCATTGGTTGAAAATGGCATCAAAGATGGCGTGTATTTATTTGAAACCGATACTGCAACGATTACATTTAGCGGTGTAAAAACCCAGCCTGTTGTGTCTTTACTGCGTAACTTCTCTGCACCCGTTAATCTTGAATTTAACTATTCAGATGAAGAGCTTGCATTCCTGATGCAGTACGAGCCGAATGGTTTTAACCAATGGCAAGCCAGCCAAACCTTGTTAGAACGTATTTTGTTAAATGGCCATGATGCCGACATCTATGTTCAAGCTATTCAAAATACATTACCGGCGTTGGTTGAGCGAGATCCATTACTTGCTTCACGTTTATTCGATGTCCCGACAGAGGGTTATTTAGGTAGCCGTATTGATACCGACTACAGTCCTGCCCAAGTGCAGGAACAGCGTGAAGCACTGTTAAGTCGTGTGGCACGTGAGCTAGGTTCATTTTTTAAAGAGACTTATGCAACTTTAGACCCAGATGCGCAGAAAGAGTTTTCACAAGCTATGGGTGTTCGTGCATTGAAAAACATCATGTTGAGTATGATGGCACGTCAAGGTGATGCTTCTGTATTTGAATTGGCTTATGAACAATTCAGCTCAACAGGCAATATGTCTGAACGTCTTGGTGCTTTAAAAGTATTGGTTTGGAATGATGCACCACAAGCACAGCAAGCTTTAGAAACCTTCTATACACGCTTTAAAAATGAAGCTTTGTCGATGGACCAATGGTTTATGTTGCAAGCGGCACATCCGAAAGCAACTGCGGAAACCATTAAGGCACTGACTGCTCATCCTGATTATGACTTGAAAGTGCCGAACCGTATTCGTGCGGTTACTGGTGGCTTAAATAGCAATCCTGTCAACACTTGGAGCTTTGGTGTGCAGCATATTGTTGAATTAGCAAAATTCCTCGATGAGAAAAATCCAATTGTCGGTTCACGGTTACTGCAAATTTTGTCCCGTTGGTACACGTTGGCAGAGCCGCAGCGTAGTGAAGTCAAAGCCGAACTTGAAGCGCTTAAACCTGTTGTGAAATCGAAGAATGTATCAGAAACCTTAAATAGCATGTTAAGTGTTTAATCATTCAACCTCTCTGTACGATTGATTTGAGTTAAATCAGTCGTACTGAAATGAGCCTGTTGCCATGTCTATGGCAGCAGGCTTTTTTTATATCCAGTCTTTTTATCCAATCTTTAGCTAGAATTGAAAATCAATCATGTTTAGATGGCTGAAACTCAAGAATTTTCTCTGAGTATTTATTTAAATTGCATAATAATTGCAACATAAATCACATAATGGCGCTACAATAAAATAGGTCTAACACATGAATGACTGTATGCGGTAAGGCATCCAAGTTTATGAATGTTTAGATTTTTTTCTATTTCATTGTGCAAGATTTTGAGGCGGGTCATGTTAGTTAAGGTTGATGAAGGTTTTTATTTAAACTCACATCATATTATTGCAATTCGAATTAATAGAGATTTGCTTGATACCTTTGTTGTTTCGGTAGAATACACACCCAACAGTGTGCAAAACACAGGTGTATTTGAAAAGAAATTCAATGCGCGCCGAGATGCAGAACAATACCTACAGACTCTGAATCAAATCATTGGTAAATCGTAAAGGCTCAAATGCATATCGTGGATATTGTCTAGATTGAAAGCGATATGATATGAATTACACTCAGATTGATATCTAGCAAAAGGGATGGAGCGCATCCCTTTTTTTGTGCTTATCTGAGCGAAATTTATGGGAAGTATTGAAAATAAATCATTCTATCAATACGACTCGATTTGCACGTCGGATATTTTCCTGACATGCTGTAGCCATCCAAAATGAGTTAAAATTATATGCGAATCAGTATTGTGGGTGCAGGTCGTGTTGCACATCATTTGCTCAATGTGCTTCATCCACAACATCACATTGTGCAAGTTTTTGCGCGAAATCTTGATAATGCAGAAAAACTTGCAGCAACTGTAGGTGCAGAAGCCATTCATACCCCAACTGAGTTGAATGCTGAGATTGATCTTTTGATTATTGCAGTGAGCGACCAGTCGATTGCAACCGTTATTCAGCAAGTCAAAGCCTATCTGTCACAGGTTTTGATTGTGCATACGTCTGGTAGCACCAATATCACGGTACTGACCCAACAGCATTCGCGAGCAGGGGTGTTTTATCCTTTACAAACCTTTAGTTTAGATCGAGATGTGGATTGGACCTCGACACCGATCTTTGTAGAAGCGGCCGACTCTGCAGATTTGACTACACTTACAGATTTAGCAAACAGCATTAGCCAAAGGGTTTATCAATATGATTCGGCACAGCGCTTGAGTCTGCATCTTGCTGCGGTGTTTGCCTGTAATTTTAGTAATTATTGTTATGATATGGCAAAGCAGATTGTCGATGCAAAACACGTCGATTTTAGCTTGCTTTATCCTTTGATTTTAGAGACAGCCAATAAAGCTACTCGGGCTGAACCACGTAACATGCAAACAGGCCCTGCAATGCGTGGGGATCAAAATATCATGCAGATGCATGCCAATATGCTTGAGCAAGCTGATCAAGTCGATCTGAAAGCGGTCTATGAAATGCTGAGTCAGCAGATTCTTGGGCATCATCAGAAATAAATAATCCATATAGAACACTGAATATTTATTAGCTTAGACATACATGTCAAACAGGATGTTACATGGCAAAAGATTTTAATAGTCCGCAAGTGGTCGAAAGTTATGATGCACATATACGAAAATTAATTCCCGGCTATGAACTTGTCCATCAACAGATTCAGGCGGTGTTGAATTGCCATGTCGCTGAAGATGCCCATGTACTGATCATTGGATGTGGGACGGGCTATGAATTGGGTTATCTCATGGCCTTGAATCCAACATGGTTATTTACCGTTACAGAATTATCTGAAAATATGCTGAATCAAACACGGCAACGTGTTGAAGCCGCTGGACAGTTGCATCGCGTTAATTTTATTTTGGGCAGTCATACTGCTTTTGAGGAAGTAAGTTGTTTCGATGCGGTGCTGAGTATCTTGGTGACGCATTTCATTGCGTTGTCAGAGAAAACGAATTTTTTAGCAAAAGCATTTGAACTGCTTAAACCGCAGGGCATTTTTTTAAGTTTTGACTTGATGCAAACTCATTCGAATTTTGAGCAGTGTGTCCTGCCTGAATTTTGCCAAATGCAAGGTTTATCTGCTGCGCAAGCGACAAAAATGATGCAGCGTTTAGAAGATGATTTTGAACTGATTAGCCAGCAGCATTATCAAAGCTTACTGACGGAAATAGGCTTTGATCAAATCTATTGTTTCAGTCAAATCTTTAGCTATGCGGCTTACAGTGCTTTTAAAACGTCTATGGATTAAAAGAATAAAGACCAAGTTTGAGTGTATTAAATCCATCGATCATTTTGACAGATATTGTTGCTACATTGCATGAGTAAAGCATGCGTCAAAATTTCGATCAATAGTTTCATCCTTCTTGCACAGTAGCACGCTCATTATTTTAAAAAAGAAACTTTTCAGTCAGCGTTAAATCACTTATTGTGCATTTATAAAAAGAATCAATTGGATGAAAATAATGTCAAAAATGGAATTTGATTACATTGTGATTGGTGGCGGAAGTGCGGGGTGCGTACTGGCTGCACGCCTCAGTGAAGATCCGAATATATCTGTGTGCTTGTTAGAAGCAGGTGGGCAAGGTGATCAGTGGACGGTCAATATTCCAGCTGCATGCGTGGTGAGCTTGCCGACCAAGATCAATAATTGGGGCTTTGAAACTGTGCCTCAAGCGGGCTTGAATGGTCGTAAAGGCTATCAACCACGTGGAAAATGCCTTGGTGGTTCATCGAGTATTAATGCCATGATTTATATTCGTGGACATAAAAATGACTATGATCAATGGGCGGCACAGGGCAATACTGGCTGGTCATACGACGAGGTCTTGCCATATTTTATTCGCTCGGAAAATAACAACCGAATACACAATGAATTTCACGGTAATGACGGCCCTCTGTCCGTCACAGATGTACAAAGTGACAATATTTTCCATCAACGCTATACCGAAGCGGCTCGTGCACAAGGTCATAAAGTCCTTGATGATTTTAATGGCGCAGAACAAGAAGGCTTAGGGGTTTATCAGGTCACGCATATCAATGGAGAGCGTTGTAGTGTGGCGCGTGCTTATTTGTTTCCGCATTTAAACCGACCAAATTTAACTGTATTGACCAAAGCCACAACACATAAAATCATTATAGAAGATAAAGTGGCCACAGGTGTTGAAGTCCAACATGCAGGGCAAATGAAACACTTAAAAGCCAGACGGGAGGTCTTACTCAGTGCCGGAGCGATGCAGTCACCGCAGATTTTAATGTTGTCTGGAGTGGGAGATCAGGCCGAGCTCCAAGCGCATAGCATTGAAGTGAAACACCATTTACCGGGTGTAGGAAAGAACTTCCACGACCATCCCGATTTCATTTTTGGTTATAAAGTCAAAGAATACCAAGGCACATTTGGCATGTCTTTACCCGGCTCAATTGATATGTTCAAGCAGTTCAGTCGCTATCGTAAGGAACGACGAGGCATGATTGCTTCAAATTTTGCAGAATGTGGCGGTTTTCTAAAGTCTTCACCCGATTTAGCGATACCAAATTTGCAATTACACTTTGTCGTGGCGTTAGTAGATGACCATGCACGAAAATTTCATGCAAGTCATGGTTTGTCGTGTCATGTATGTCTGCTCAATCCAAGAAGTCGCGGCACGATCAAACTAAGTGGTTCCAGTGTCAATGATCCATTATTGATTGATCCAAACTTTTTAGGGGATGAGCAGGATTTAGAAGATTTGGTACAAGGCTTTAAGTTGACGCAGCAGTTAATGATGTCGCCGTCTTTATCGAGTCATTATCAGCAAGATTTATTTACCTCACTGGTCAAAACGGATGATGATATACGTGCAATCTTACGTCAGCGTGTGGATACGGTTTATCACCCTGTCGGTAGTTGTAAGATGGGCGTAGATGAGATGTCTGTGGTTGACCCTGAATTGAAAGTCTACGGCATTCAAAACCTTCGTGTCGTCGATGCATCTATCATGCCTTCTGTGGTGAATGGCAATACCAATGCACCAACAGTGATGATTGCTGAAAAAGCCGTGGATATGATTCGACAAAGTCTGCTCCAAGCGCAAGTAGCTTAGTGGTTATTCATTTTATATGATTTGATACAACACAGATAAATCTTAGATCAAAAACAGCAATAAAAAACCACCGCTAACGGTGGTTTTTTTTCATTCAAAAATTAATATACTTTTTTGAAGATGAAGTCATTAATTTTATGGCCTGCTTCAATTCCGCGACGTTCAAACTTAGTTTGTGGACGCCAGTCTGGGCGAGGGTAGCTATTGCCTTTACCCGCAAGGTTTTCAAGACGTGGGCGTTCTTCAAGAACTTCGATCATCCATTCAGCATACGGTTCCCAGTCAGTCGCTGAGTGGAATGTACCGCCGATTTCTAATTTTTCTTCAACCAATGGCATACGGTCATGAGATACAAAACGACGTTTGAAATGACGTTTCTTCTGCCATGGATCTGGGAAGTATAATTGCACAGTGTTAATACTGTTGTCTGGCATTTCACGTAGCACTTGGATGGCATCAGCATCCAATACTCGAAGGTTAGTTAACCCTGCAAGACCTGCTTCATACACACATTGAGCGATACCCGGAACATGTACTTCAATGCCGACAAAGTTACGTTCTGGGTTTGCTTTTGCCATCAGTACCAAAGAGCGACCCATACCAAAACCGATCTCAACAGTTAATGGACGTTCAGGGTGTTCAAAATGCTGACGCAAATCCCCAACAGGATATTCCAAAATTAGATGACCATATTGTTCCAGCGCAGTACGTTGCGAAGTATTAAGTGGCGCAGAGCGGCGCATAAACGTCACGATTTCACGGTGTTCGTTCAGGTTATCCAGATCTACTGCGTGCTGGTCTAATTGATCGTTCGACATAACTTTGGCAAATGTAAAAAATTCGAATGCGGTATTTTAAGTCCTGAGATGCACAAGTCAAATTTTTTACCGTGAATATATCCGCTTTTTACTCAATATCACCGACTGAAGCCGTGCTGAGCATTTGCCATGTACAGTGAATTACTCAGCTCAAAAGTCATGAATTAACATTAATCTAGGCTGTTTTTTCATCAAGATCTTCACTGTCAGCACCATCAGATTTAAATGGCAAAATGGCCTCAAGAACGGTAGAACCCGGCTGTGACTGTATTTTAAATTCACCACCGATACGATGGATTCGTGTTTGCATACTATGTAGACCAACATGTAGACCTTGTTCAACATCGTTAGGGTTGAAGCCTATACCGTTATCTTCAATACGTAATACCAACTGAGTTTCTGTTTGGCACAAACTGAAATGAACTTTGCTGGCTTGACTGTGTTTTAAAATATTGGTGAGGGTTTCTTCTGTGACACGTGTCAAATTGAGACATTGGGTCGCAGAAGGTGAGTGAATCCATTCGGCAGCAATTTTCCAGCTCGAGCTTATGTCTAATTCTTCAAAGAGCTGTACAAAGCGATGGCGAATCGGTGCCGCCCATTCGATCGGGGTGTCGGGAACTTTCGTTCCTATACTCGAACCTGAATCGATGACTTGTCTTAAATCATTACGGAACAGTTTAAGCATCGACATGATTTGTGGTTTTTCAATTTTGTCATTTTGTTCTAACAGTAAAATTGAACGGACAATTGATCCGCCTAAACCATCATGTAAGTCATGAGATAAATGAATTCGTTCTTGAAGTCGTGCATTTTCAAGCGCGAGTTGATGTTGTTGACAAAGTGAGGTAGCGAGTTTCAGTTCTGCACGTTGTACATTTTCAGTTAAGGTCTTATTAAAACGTTCAATTTGACGGGTGTGTCGAGCTAAACGCAAAGCTAGTACGCCGCCCAAAACGAGGGTGGTTAGTGGGCCAGTATATGGTGAGAGCGCATGGCCTTCCATGGTCATCATAAAGTGCGCATCATGTACCGCAATCGGTAAATAAATCAAATACAGCGTTGCAAGCAAATAGGTTTCGGCCATTTTGGCTTTATACGCCAAGTACGGGTAGCTAATACATTTGGCCACAAAGACCAAAACAAAGAAGCTAAAACAAATTTGGATGACGGTTTTTAAATAAGCCTCTGGCGCAAAACCGATACTGAGAGCGGCGATGGTGGCAAGGCTTAATAATAGTTTTTGAATTTTCGGGAAGGGATGGCTTGCAAAATACCATGCACCAATACAGCCAAAAACCGTATAAAAGCAGAAAATGATATTTTGTAGGCGGTCGACTTGAACGGTGGTTAGAAATGCAATTGGCCCATTAAAAATAATACACAGGCTATAAAATACCCAAGCCATGCCTGTGATGGTTAACCATAAGTAAGCTCTTTCATTACGATTGGCGAGCCATGCTAAAAAAAAGAACACAGCCACGACGAAATTAATCATCGTATTGAGTTCGACTAATTGTCGTTGTTCGAGTAACCAAATTTTAAAGGTGTCATAGACTTGCTGGTATTCCCCAATTTGAACTGAACTGAGTCCTGATTTTTGGGTCACTGAACCATACACTTGCACCCAAATGGTATTAACACCTTGCTTTAAACTCGAGTTAGGCAAGTTCAAAATTCTTGGTTGATGTTGGCTTCGTGAAAAATGTTCTGCTGAAATGTAATCTTGCCAAAGTAGGGCATCGTTGATATAAACCCGACCACTTTGGGTGATGCCTTGTATAGCGATAGCAATGGGTTGATTTAACTGATGGAGGTCACAGTTCAACTTAAATTGGATTTTGTACCAAGCGATACCATGATAGTCCGGCCAACGTTTATTCCATGTGTCTGGAAGCTTTTGCAGATTTTGCCAACCTGTACGTGGGCGCTCTTGCTCGACAGCGCTTTTAGCTGTGGCAATATGGGTAATTTCAACAGGACAATGACTGCTTGAGAACTGAGGGGTGGCATTGGCAAAACTGGGTATAGCAATACAACATAGCAGGCAAAATAGACTCGCTAAGACCAGCAGCCGATTTGCTTGAATGCAGTGTCGTGACCAAAACCATACCATCAAAATCCCCCCCAATTTTGTGTATCCACAATTTAAAAAAATAAATAGAAAGTCACATCAAATCTTTATTTTATTTTTGATAGTTATAATTTTATGAGATGAATTATACAGTTAAATCGAATGAATGGTGAATTTTTCTCTTTTTTATAGGCTTAGTATTATATGTAATGTCATTACACGTCAGAGCTTCGATCTTTGAAACCCTTTGCTATATACATCCTGCATAGGGTTTCAATAGGTCACACTTTATTGAAAATTGATTTGATTCAAAGTGAATATTTTAAAAATCCATTAGTCACTGACACGGTCAAGTAAAGTGTTACTTGCTTCATTTAAGCCAAAAACCTCTACTTGAATCTGTTGTGATTCAAATTTTTGTACGACATTCTTCAAAATATTAACGGAAGTAATATCCCAAATATGGGCATGACTCAGATCAATTCGCACTTGAATAACCGTCTCCTGAAAATCAAAAAATTGATAAAAACTCTCAGAGCTACTAAAGAAAATTTGCCCATAGACCGTGTAACTACGGACGTTGTCTTTAAGTTCTGATGTGACTTTTACCGAACTTTCTAGTTGATTGATAATAAACAACGCAGAGAGAAGCACACCAACCAATACGCCAAGCGCCAAGTTATGTGTTGCAAGCACCACGATCACCACAGCAATCATCACGACATTAAAAGACATTGGATGCTTTGAAAATTGCTTGACAGAATTCCATTGAAACGTAGTGAATGACACCATGACCATAATCGCGACTAAGGCCGCCATTGGGACATAGGTCAACCAGTCTTTTAAAAACACCACCAAACACAACAAAAATACACCTGCAACCAAAGTGGAGAGGCGAGTTCGCGCGCCAGAGCCAACATTAATAATCGACTGCCCAATCATGGCACATCCAGCCATGCCGCCCATAAAGCCACTGACTATATTGGCAATTCCTTGACCACGACATTCCTGATGACGATCTCCTTCAGTTCCAGTGACTTCATTGATCACTGTCGTGGTCATCATGGTTTCTAATAGGCCAACTGTTGCTAGGGTAATGGAATAGGGAAAAATAATCGTGAGGGTTTCAAGATTAAAAGGAATTTCAGGAATCAAGAAAATAGGTAAAGTCTCTGGAAACTTACCCAAATCACTGACAGTACGCAGGTCAGCACCTAAAAATAATGCCAAGCCACTGAGGACAATAATGCAAATCAGCGGTGATGGAATGGCTTTGCCAATTTTAGGTAGATATGGAAACAGATAAATAATTGCAAGTCCTAAAAGCATAAAGACATAGCCAAAACTATCCATTTTTGACATTTCAGGTAGCTGTGCGACAAAAATCAAAATCGCGAGTGCATTTAAAAAACCATACACCACTGACTGCGAGACGAAGCGCATAAGTTTTGCTACTTTAAAATAGCCAGCAAGGATCTGAATCACACCCGTCAAAACCGTGGCAGCCAAAAGGTATTGCAAACCATGATCTTTGACCAAAGTGATCATAAGTAAGGCCATTGCACCCGTAGCAGCTGAAATCATTGCTGTACGACCACCAAAAAAGGCAATGGTGGCGGCAATACAAAACGAAGCGTACAAACCAACCTGAGGGTCAACCCCAGCAATAGCTGAAAAGGCGATGGATTCTGGAATCAACGCAAGTCCAACCACCAAGCCTGCGAGCACATCAGTACGAATATTGGAAAACCATTGTTCTTTTTTAAGTTGTAACACGGTAACTTTTCATCAAATCTTAAACGCGGCTATGTTAAAACAACTAAGTATAAAAATGCATAACACAGTGACTTGAAATCTTCTTAAATATGGATAATAGTCAATGAGTATATGTGTTTCAGCATTTACGCTTTTTTGCAATTTACAGGTTTGATCACTTGAAAGTTTGACAGAAGAGATTTAAAACATTGAATAGTACATAACAAGGATCAGATATGAAGCTTTATTATTCTCCAGGTGCATGTTCATTAGCATCACATATAATTTTAAATGAAATTAATGTCGATTTTGATTTGGTCCGTGTTGACCTAAAAAACCATAAAACAGAAAAAGGGATAGATTATTACGAGATCAACCCAAAAGGTTATGTACCTGCATTAGAAATTAACCCAGGTTTGATCCTGACCGAGAATGTGGCCATTTTACCGTTCCTTGCACAGCATGATCCAAAACAAGATTTAATTCCGCCATCAGGTTTAGGTCGTGCCAAAGTTTTAGAATGGCTTGGCTATTTGAACTCAGAATTACATGATGCTTATGCAGTATTCTTTGGTGCTCCACTAGATGCAGACGCTAAAGAAAAAGCTTATGCAGAAATTGATCGTTTATTGACATACATCGATAAAGCGATTGGTGAATCGGATAACGACTATTTGGTCGATGATAACTTTGGCCCAGCAGATGCTTATCTCTTTGTACTGACAAATTGGTCAAATGGCATCGGTCATGATTTAACGCCATATAAAAATATCATTGCATTACGCAACAAAGTTGCAGAGCGCCAATCAGTTCAAATTGCGATGCGTGATGAAGGATTAATTCCTTAAGTTGTGTATTCAAATTGAATTAAAAAAAAACCGCCGAAATTGGCGGTTTTTTATTGCTAGATTTTTATTGCTCAGGTTCAACTTAGTACTCGAACTGTGTATAGAAATCATCAAAGTTAATATTTTTAAGCGTCAGTTGTTGTGGTGCTTTGAAGGTTGACCATTTGGTTTGAGTTTTGGCATCTTCAAACATATTGCCGCCTACAATTTCCTTACGTTTTAAGGTCGAAAAATTATAGCTTTTCGATGTTTCTTCACCAGAAGCTCGATGAAAGCTACTGTAGTCAAAACCAATCAGGTCAAAGCGTTGATTTTGCCAACGGAAGGTATAACTATGTCGGGGCCATTCCCAGCCACCACAAGCCATAAAATAACTAAAATGAACGAGTAAATTGCCTTTACTGATTTGGATGTCTTCTGCTTCAGCAAGTGGGTCTAGTAGGCATGAATTCGGTTGCTGAGCGACTGGGATACTGTTGTTTTCAACGATACGTTGATATCCCTTTGCGGTTTTAAAAAATACGATGAGTTGTCGTGGATGGTTATGAACGACTTTGCCATCGTCATCATAGGTCACCACATCGACTTTTTGTTTTTCCACGATCATCGCAATATCTGGCATTTGATCTTTGTTTAGGTCGCCAGTCGTAGCCATCAAAATGTCCCAACCTTGAGGCGCGAGTGATTTGGCTGTGCTGGGCACTTGGGCAGACAGCCAACTAGATGCGACACAAAGACTCAAAGTACAAAATATATGGGATATTTTCATTGTTATCAGGTTTTCAAAATCAAAAAAAGGACTCAATAGAGTCCTCTTTTATACCGTGAATGAGTTCTTATTTAAAGAAGTATCCAGTTTCAGGTGAACTGGCATTTGCCATGCGTTTACGCGGCATACGTCCTGCTAGGAATGCTTCACGGCCTGCTTCAACTGCTTTTTTCATCGCTGAAGCCATCAGAACAGGGTTTTGTGCAGCTGCAATTGCTGTATTCATTAATACGCCATCACAGCCCAATTCCATCGCTATCGCTGCATCACTTGCTGTACCTACACCGGCATCGACCAAAACAGGTACTTTGGCATTGTCTTTAATGATCGAAATAGTATGTGGGTTGAGAATGCCTAAACCTGAGCCAATAAGACTACCTAAAGGCATAATCGCTACACAGCCCATGCTTTCCAGTTCTTGTGCCACAATTGGGTCATCTGAGGTATAAACCATGATTTCAAAGCCATCGTCAATCAATGTACGTGCAGCTTTTAAAGTCTCAGTAATATTTGGATATAGGGTTTTCTCATCCCCTAAAACCTCAAGTTTAACCAAATTGTGACCATCTAAGAGTTCACGTGCCAACATACAAGTACGAACCGCGCTGTTCGCATCGAAACAACCGGCTGTATTTGGCAAAATCGTATATTTCTCAGGTGGAACTACAGAAAGCAAGTTTGGCTGGTCTGGATGTTGACCAATATTCACACGGCGAATGGCAACGGTCACAATTTCAGCACCACTGGCTTGAATGGCCTGGTCAGTTTCCGTTAAGTCCTTGTACTTACCTGTACCAACTAAAAGTCGTGAATTAAATGTACGTGAACCAATGATTAGGGGTGTATCTTCCATGGGAGCTCCATTTTAGCCGCCACCTACGGCATGAATAATTTCAATATGATCTTGCTCAGTAATTGGGGTTTGTTCCAATTTACTTTTCGAGATGATCATTTCATTTTTTTCAACAGCGAAGCGTTTGCCTTCCAGTTGTAATTGTTGAACCAATTGCAAGAGGTTGACACATTCGGTTTGTGTAGCTTCGCCGTTTAAATAGATTTGCATTTGCGGATTCCGTTCTTGCTGCCTTACCTGTTGAGTAAGACCAATATCTGCTGTTGATTATTTTGCGTATTTAAACGCATTCCATGCCAATATGAGCCATCCAGCAATCATCAGCGCTCCACCAATCGGGGTAATTGCACCGAGACCACGTGGTAAGCCTAGAGCCATCACATATAAAGAACCACAGAAGAAGAAAATACCAACTTGTATAAGGAGGAAACTAGCTTTAATTGGAAGTTGGGGAATGACTTTGGATAAGATCGCGAGGGCAAGTAAGCCCAGTGCATGATAAAAGAAATAGTCCGTTGCAGTTTGCCACCAAGCCACTTGGGCTTCAGTCGCGCGAGCTTTTAATCCGTGTGCACCAAAGGCACCAAGCATTACAGCAAAAGCTAAGTTAAGTGCGGAAATGGCAATCCACATGTGCATTCACCTTAACAAAATTTGCGCATAACCATAGCATATTTAGAGTGCAGGATTAAAGCAAAAATGCCCAAAGTTTTTGTGTTACAGCCTGTCATTCAATACTATTCAGAAACAAAAAAAGAGCATCGAAATGCTCTTTTTTGGAATGACTGGGAAAAGCCTTCAACTTAGTTTGAAGACATTGCGACTTTGATTTTCTCCATCGCATTTTTTTCTAACTGACGAATACGTTCAGCAGATACATTATATTCTGCCGCCAATTCATGCAGCGTCGACTTTTCGTCATCTAACCAGCGACGTTGTAAGATGTTACGTGAACGGTCATCCAACTGATCCATGGCTTCATGTAAAGCTGAAGTGCTTTGTTCTTCGTAATCTTCATCTTCAGCTAAACGCGCAGGGTCGTAACGGTTATCTTCGAGATAAAGGGCAGGAGCGACATGGGTCGAACCTTCATCGTCGTCATCACCTTGAGCTTCAAAGGCAGCATCATAAGCGGTTAAACGGCCTTCCATTTCCAAGACTTGTTCAGGTGTTACATTTAAGTCATTGGCAATCGACTGTGCTTCAGCCAAAGTTAATTTTTTAGATGACTTTTTTAAGCTACGTAAATTAAAGAATAATTTACGCTGCGCTTTAGTGGTCGCAATTTTGACAATACGCCAGTTACGAATCACATATTCATGAATTTCTGCTTTAATCCAATGCACAGCAAAAGATACGAGACGTACGCCCATGTTTGGGTCAAAACGTTTTACCGCTTTCATTAAGCCCAAGTTACCTTCTTGAATCAGGTCACCTTGTGGCAAACCGTAGCCTGCATAGCTACGTGCGATATGCACAACAAAACGAAGATGTGACATCACCAGCATTTTAGCTGCGTCTAAATCTTGGTCATAATAATAACGTTCGGCCAGCTCTTTTTCTTGTTCGGCCGATAAAATTGGAATCTGATTAACAGTACTAATATAAGCACCAAGATTCACCCCAGGTGCCGATAATGACAGGGGCATCAATTGATTGCTGCTGTCACTCATGTTTTCTCCTTGAGAATTAAAATGGGTAAGCCCAATAACTAAGATTCATCTTAATCCAATATTTCCGTAAATTATGGAAAATTGGGTATAGAAATGTAAACTTTTATTCAATTATGAAGCAATTTAGTTTAACTGAATCTTTTTAAGATTCAATCAAGTAATGAAACTCAGAATCGGAAATTTTGCGCATTTCACAGTTTAACTGATGTATTTGACAGTATCGTGATACATCTTGTTGGCTGTGCGGATCGGATGACTTTAACAATAAAGATTGGTCTGGACTTTTCTTTAAAGCTTTTTTCAGCATCAATAGTGGCATCGGGCAGGGTTTACCCATTGCATCTACAGTTAAAAGCGAATTTTGGCTGTCACTCACGAAGCAGATCCAACATGTTTACATTTCAATGGAAATATTAGCAAATACAGTGCCAAATCCCAACCTAAAATAGGTAAAAATCCTTTGTGATTTATAACTCAAACGATGTGAAAAAATAAGAATATTCAAAAGGAAAATAGATCAAAAAAATCTATTAATTGCGGTAAACCCGTGTTAAGCTCGTTGCGTTGTTAAGATTTTTGTTGGCTGTGAAGCCTCTTAACTCTTGATATATTTGGATGTAACCGGGATTTTGTTGATAGTTTTACAGAATGATTACAAGCTTAGAAATAAAAATATTTTTTTTAACCTTGTTTGGTCTGCTGTTTGCAACACCGGGTGGTCCTTCTTTTTTAAATACGATAAGGATTAACTTATGACAGCTCGTGAACAAGGCGTTGTTAAATGGTTCAACGACACTAAAGGCTTTGGCTTTATTCAACGTAACGGCGGCGACGACGTATTCGTTCATTTCCGCGCAATTATGGGCGAAGGCCACCGTTCACTTCGTGACGGCCAACGCGTAGAATTCAGCGTTGTTAAAGGTCAAAAAGGCTTCCAAGCTGAAGAAGTACAACCTTTAGACTAATCGTCTGAATGTACTCAAAAACGCTCCAATGTAAATTGGGGCGTTTTTTGTTTATAATGCTTTAGCAATTTTGTGATTATTCAATTAGGGCACATCTATATGTCATCAGGTTTTGAAACCTTAAATTTACATCCGAACCTTAAAAAAGCCATTGATGCTTTAGGTTTTAAGGATATGACGCCTATTCAGCAAAAGGTTTTAAAATTTACATTGGCTGGACATGACGCTATTGGTCGTGCTCAAACTGGTACTGGTAAGACTGCGGCTTTCTTGGTCAGTGTGATCAATGACTTGTTGAATAATCCAATTAAGGAACAGCGTTATCGTGGTGAACCGCGTGCATTGATTCTTGCACCAACGCGCGAACTTGCTTTGCAAATTGAAAGTGATGCAAAAGAATTAGTGAAATACACTGATCTCAATGTCATGACTTTGCTCGGTGGGGTAGATTTTGATAAGCAAAAAAATCTATTAAATCGTAATTTTGTCGACATTATGGTGGCGACACCGGGTCGCTTAATTGACTTTGTTGAACAAAAAGAAGTTTGGCTCGATCAAATAGAATTTTTAGTGATTGATGAAGCTGACCGTTTATTAGATATGGGCTTTATTCCTTCAGTGAAACGTATCGTGCGCTTTTCACCACGTAAAGAACAACGACAAACTTTGATGTTCTCTGCAACATTTAGTTATGACGTTTTAAATTTGGCACAGCAATGGTTGTTTGAACCAGTAACTGTTGAAATTGAACCTGAGAAAAAAACCAATGCAGATGTAGAGCAACGTGTCTACATGGTGGCGAAGTCTGATAAATATAAATTATTGGAAGACATCTTACGTGATGAACCAATTGAAAAGGTCATGATCTTTGCCAACCGTCGTGATCAAGTGCGTAAACTTTATGATCACCTCAAAAAAGATGGTTATAAAGTGGTGATGTTGTCAGGTGAAATCGCTCAAGATAAACGTTTGAAAATGCTTGATCAGTTCAAAAATGGTCAACATAACATCATGATTGCAACAGACGTTGCGGGTCGTGGTATCCATGTCGATGGTGTTTCTCATGTAGTGAACTTCACACTTCCTGAACAGTCGGATGATTATGTACACCGTATTGGTCGTACAGGTCGTGCGGGTACTCGTGGTGTGAGTATTAGTTTCTTGTCTGAAGATGATGCTTTTTCACTGCCTGAAATTGAAAAAGCCATTGGTCAAAAATTACCTTTAACCCGTTTAGACGGTTATTGCTAATTTTTGCTTCAAAAAAAGCCTGCAGATTTGCAGGCTTTTTTATTTCATGTCGACTATTTCATAACGACAACTTCGTTTTGAGTTAATAACAAAACGAAATCACAGGCTAACGTTTTAGTTTGCACGGCAACTAAAGGTTAGTACGGTTTGGTAATCATCATCTTTGCTGATACTGCCGCTATTTCCTGTAATGGTGCCAAGTACGCCAGCCGCCGCCTGAATCATTTGACCTGTCTTTTCATCGACCACGCCTTTTAAAACTCCGTTGTATTCTTGCTTTTCATCCACCACGACAGGGGTCGCATTTTTACCACAGGTACTATTTGCAGCTGCAATTGCATTATTTTTTGCCGCTAAACTGGTTTTACCTACGGCAGTCACTTCATATTGATTATTTGGTTTTTGAATCGCTAAAGATTTTGTTGGCGTAGATGTACATGCAGCTAAAAGCACAGTTGCGCTTAGCGTGCTAACAATGGCAACAGTTTTTTTGAATTTTTTCATGCGGTGCCCCGAGTTAGAAACAATTTGATTTATTTGAACATAAAATTTCTTATAGAACAGGGAACTGCTGTACAAGTTATGCGGTTTTTTTATAGTAAATCTGTGAATAAAGCTGACTTAACAAATAAGCACCGAGTCTGATGTAAACATTCTAGAGTAAGTTATTGAGAATATGCTAATCTTGAGCAAACGTTTTAAAGTACAGTGTATAGATGTCAATTCTAAAATCAGCAGTTGATACAGTTCATCAAAATATTCATCAGCGTCAGTCGATTGGTCATTTAATTGAACCTGCGCCGAATGCTGAGCAATTGGAAAATGCGTTTCAAGCCGCTTTAACGGCGCCAGATCATCATCGTCTTAAGCCTACGCGTTTCGTGATTATTTCTGAAACTGAACGTGAAGCATTTGGTGAGTTGCTTTCACATGCTTTAGCCGATACTGGACAAACAGAAGAAGCGCAGTTGGAACGTGTGAAACACCATCCATTTCGTGCGCCACTATTGGTTTTGGCTTTAACTCAATTACAAGATCATCCCAAAGTTCCGCATTTCGAACAAATTTTAAGTTCAGGCGCAGCAGTACAAAACTTTTTGCTCTCTTTACAAGCACAGGGCTTTTCAACCATGTGGCGTAGTGGGGCGGTGGTTGAATCTAAATTGTTTAAACAAGCCTTGGGTTTAACGGAAAATGATTTGATTTCAGGCATTATTTATATCGGTACAGCAGTTAAAGCCATTCCACCGCGTGCTGAAATACAGTCTGCTGATTTTGTAAGCCATTGGCATAAAGCAAACCAATAAAAGTGAAAAATAGGTCGATTGAACAAGATCGATTAGTTAAGAAATTAGGATAAAAGAACAATGTCAGAACTTGATTTTGCAAGTCTTGTTAGCCCTGTGTCAGTCGATCAAAAAACTGCACTACGTGTTACGGTGTTGGGTGGTGGGAGTTTTGGTACTGCGATGGCCAATACCGCAGTACGTAATGGCTGTGACACCATGATATGGATTCGTGATGAGGCGGTGGCTGCGGATATCAATGCAACACATATCAATAAACGTTACTTGCCAGATTTTCAATTAGAAGCTGGTTTGCTTGCTGTTTCAGATTTAGAAAAAGCAGTATGTAATCGTGACATTATTTTAGTGGCTATTCCGAGCCATTCTTTCCGTAGTGTTTTAAAGCAGATCAAGCCTTTTATCACGTCACAAGCAGTGGTGTCTTTAACCAAAGGTATTGAAGCCAATACCTTTAGCTTTATGAGCGATATTATTCGTGAAGAACTTCCTGAAGTCCCTTATGGTGTGCTTTCAGGGCCAAACTTGGCGAAGGAAATTGTTGCAGGACAACCAGCAGGAACAGTGATCGCAAGCCAATCTGAACTGGTTCGTTATGCTGTTCAACAAGCGCTGCACAGTGCTTTGTTCCGTGTATTTGCCAGTGATGATGTGCATGGCGTGGAATTGGGCGGTGCTCTGAAAAATATCTATGCAGTCGCGATGGGTCTAGCTGCGGCTTATGGTGTCGGTGAAAATACCAAGAGTATGATTTTGACACGTGCTTTGGCAGAAATGAGCCGCTTTGCAGTGAAATTAGGCGCAAACCCATTAACATTCCTAGGTTTATCTGGTGTCGGTGACTTATTTGCAACTTGTAGTAGTCCACTCAGCCGCAATTACCAAGTCGGCTTTGCACTCGGCAGTGGTAAAAGCTTAGAACAAGCGACCAAAGAACTGGGACAAACTGCGGAAGGGATTAATACTATTGTGCAAGTACGCGCACGCTCTGACGAGCTCGGTGTGTATATGCCAATTACCAGTGCCTTGTACGAAGTGATTTTTGAAGGTGCGCCGGCACTGAATATTGCATTGTCACTGATGAAAAATGGCCATCGCAGTGATGTTGAATTTGTCTTGCCACATCAGCAAGTTTAAGTTTGCTGATTAATATGCAATACACATAGCTTTGTCATACTGGCTGTATATAATGTGCGGAATAGAATAAGGAAATTTTATGCAACTGACATTGGTTAGGCATGGCGAAGCTGCTCCACCAGTAATGGGGAATGATGAAAAGCGTCCTTTAACAGCGCGCGGACAAACTCAAGCGGCAGAAACTGCAGCATATTTGAAAGATATAATTCAACCAGACGTTTTTGTGGTGAGTCCGCTACTGCGGGCGCAGCAAACACTTTCATCTTTGCAAAAACATTTTCCACATGTGCCTGTGGTTATTTGTAATGCCATTAAACCGGAAGATGATGCCAAAGTTGCAGTGGAATGGTTGTCACATTTACCGTATGAGTCTATTGTGGTGGTGTGCCATATGAACGTTGTGGCACATATGGCCAGTGTTTTAGTCTCAGAATATTTTAATCCCTATGCTTTGGCAGAAGCGCGCATTTATGAACAAGCGGTCATTGCTCCAGGGTTATCAACACAAATTAAAACGTTTATACCATCAACATAAAAACCAATTAAAACGGCAGAAAAATTAATGTTGTATTTATGGATGCCCGACGCCAATGGGGTTTGGCAATGGTCAGAAGGGGATTTCTGGAAGCAGTCATCGACGCTTGAACAATTGATTCAGGAAATTCAGCCACATGCGGGAAAGGAAGCGGTTGTTTTCTTTCCAAGTCGTGATGTACAAATCATTCAGCAAAATTTTCCAAAAAACCAATATAAAAAACTTGGCCCAGACGGCGTAAAATATTTACTTGAGGAATATGTCATTTTGCCTTTGGATGCAATGAAAGTATTGCATCATTTTCAAAGTCCAGATGAATTAACGGTCATGGGGGTTGCGCATAGTGCAGTCGAAACGATGCAGCATGCTTTGACACTAATCCCTGTGAAAGTCATTTCGTTATTACCTGACTTTTTGGTCTTGCCAAGCCCAGAAGCTGGGCAACATGTTTTGGCAAATGTCAGCGGTCATTTATTGGTCCGAAATAGTGAATATGTCGGTCAGTCTGTTGATGATTTGGCATTGTACTTAGATTATCAAATTGGTCAGCCGAACTATAAGATTTCAAATCTAAGTTCAGATCAGACGCATAGTCTTGAAGCCACTGTAACGCATGATCACATTGAATCGTTTCATTATGAATTACCCAATATAAAAAAACCGAAACAACATCCACTCAATGTTTTGCCGAAAGCCAAAACCAATACGGGTGTAAGCGGTTATTGGAAAGCATGTGCAGCAGTTTTGGTCGCGGCTGTAATTACACAGTTTAGCTATGATGCAGTTCGTTGGTATCAATACAAAAAAGTGGCCAATATCACTGCGGCACAAGCGATTGATCAGTTTAAATATTGGTTTGGGCAAAGCTATCCTGTCACTGAACAAACGCTGAAAAGCCAGTTCGAGTCACAATTGCGTCAGAGTCAAACCGGCAATGCGCAGGCGCTGTCCTTACTGAGCCGTGTTGGTCCTGTTCTAATGCAAAACCAAATTTCTGCAAATCGTGTGAGCTATGAATCCTCGATGCTGAATATGGAGTTAAAAGCTAATTCCGCAGAAGTATTACAAACCCTAACTAATCAATTAAAACAACAAGGTTTTAAAGTCGAATTAGGGAATATTCAACCAAGTGCCAACGGCGCGATTGGATTGGTGAAAATACAATAATGATAAAAATGGAAAACCTACAGCAACGTATAGATGGGCAAATTGAGCGCATCACTGATTATTTAGACCAACTTTCTACTCGTGAACGAGTCATGGTGATCTTTACCACAATTTTTGTTGTAGTGGCAGCGATTGGTTCGGCACTGTTTTATATGAACAAAGCTGCAAATTTTCAACAAAAGCGCGTGAATGAACTCAAAGATACTGTTGTTTGGATGCAAAGTAATGCCGTCACGATGAAGCCAGCAGGTGATACACAACTGAGCGCGTTGGAAAAAGTTCAGCGTGTATCGCAACAACAGGGCTTGTCAGTAGCATCTCAACAAGTCGGTGAGCAAATACAGATTGCAGTGATGCATGAAAATTATGCAATTCTGGCCAATTTTTTGACGCAATTGGTTCAAATGGGCTTAAGTATTGAAAAGATGGAATTAAGTTCTGAAGCAGGACAGGTTAAATTAACAGCGAGTGTACAATAATCGGTAAAAATAAAGATCTGCTAAGCATGGTGTTTTATCTGTGCTGTGCCTATAATATGCCGACTTAAAAAGCAGTAGACTTTTATAGATATGTTGTATTCTCTAGCCCGCCCTTTGTTGTTTACTTTAGCACCAGAGCGTGCACATGAGCTGACATTATCGCTGTTGAAATCTTCTCACAAGATGGGAATGATGCGTCAAAACGTGGCGTCTAAACCAGTGACATGTATGGGAATCGAATTTCCTAATCCTGTTGGTTTAGCAGCCGGTCTTGATAAAAACGGTGCTTATATCGATGCGCTGGCGAGCCAGGGCTTCGGCTTTATTGAAATTGGTACAATTACACCACTTCCACAATCAGGGAACCCTGAACCTCGTTTATTTCGTTTACCGAAAGCAAAAGCCATTATTAACCGCATGGGTTTTAACAACGATGGCGTGGATCAGTTGATCGAAAATGTCAAAGCTGCAAAATTTAAGGGTGTACTTGGGATCAATATCGGTAAAAATGCAGTCACACCTGTTGAAAAAGCAGTTGACGATTATCTGATTTGTCTAGAAAAAGTTTATAACTACGCTTCTTATATTACCGTTAATATTTCATCTCCTAACACAAAAAATCTTCGCAGCTTACAAAGCGGTGATGCTTTGACTGAACTGTTAGAGACGCTCAAGAAACGTCAACTCGAGTTGGCGGATGAAAATCAACATTATGTACCCTTAGTACTTAAAGTTGCACCAGATCTAGAACCTGAAGACATTAATTTTATTGCCCAACAATTGTTAAAATTTAAAATTGATGGTCTGATTGTCACCAATACGACTTTGTCACGGGAAGGTGTTGAAGGCCTTCCATTTGGCGATGAAGCTGGTGGTCTATCCGGTGCACCAGTCTTTGAAAAAAGTACGGCATGTTTGGCGGCTTTTGCTAAAGTATTAAACGGTCAAATTCCATTGATCGGTGTTGGTGGTATTTTGTCGGGCGCGGATGCTGTTGCGAAACAAAAAGCAGGAGCAAGCCTTGTACAAGTGTATAGTGGCCTCATATATACAGGTCCGACACTTGTAAAAGACTGCGTAGACGCATTGTAAATATCATGAATACCATTGATATCTTTATACTGATTATTTTGCTCATTGGAGGGCTTAACGGTTTGCGTCAAGGATTTGTAAAAGCCTTTGCGAACTTCATTGGATGGATTCTTGCACTTGTCATTGCGGCAAAGTATGCAACCGTCCTTGCACCTTCGATGACATCTTTAAGTACAGATCCAGTGGTACAGAAGATTGCCGCGTTCGCATTTATTGTATTGTTGATTGTAGTCATGACTTGGGTCGCGACATGGTTATTGAACAGTATTTTGAAAACATTAAAGCTCGGTCCGTTAAATCGACTGGCAGGTGGTGTTTTTGGAAGCTTAAAAGGATTGTTGGTGGTGCTGATCACTATGCAGGGGCTAGGTCCTTGGGTAGAAAGTTCACCACATTGGAAACAATCTAAAATGGTTCAGTCATTATTGCCATATGCGCCTTGGGCAACCGAATTGTCCAAAGATGCTGCAAATCAAGCACTTCATCATATTCAGTCTGAAGATGCTCAGAAATCTTCAGACCTCCCATCTGAGTCGCAGAACAAGCACGGACGTTCTGGATCGGGTGAGTCAACAAATAATCCTTTTTATTAACCCTAGCTTGTCTGCGAGGTTGCTATGTGTGGAGTAGTTGGTATAGCTGGTAAATCACCTGTTAACCAAATGTTGTTTGATGCGTTAACGATGTTACAACATCGTGGACAGGATGCAGCCGGGATCGTAACTTGTCAGGATGGTCGTTTATTCCTGCGTAAAGATACGGGTATGGTGCGTGATGTGTTCCACACACGTCATATGCGTGCATTACAGGGTAATTATGGTATTGGCCATGTTCGTTACCCAACTGCTGGTTCTTCAAGCAGTGCTGAAGCTCAGCCATTCTATGTAAACTCACCTTATGGCATCACGCTTGCACATAATGGTAACTTAACTAATGCTGCTGAAATTCATGATGACTTGTTCAAGACTGACTTACGTCATATGAACACCGATTCAGACTCAGAAGTATTATTAAACGTATTTGCTCACGAATTGCAAAAACGCGCAAAACTTACACCAAGCGCTGAAGATGTATTCCACGTGGTATCACGTGTGCATGAACGTTGCAAAGGTGGTTATGCGGTTGTTGCTATGATCACCGGTCAGGGCCTTGTTGGTTTCCGTGATCCAAATGGTATTCGCCCATTGATCTACGGTTCGCGTGAAACTGAAAATGGTATGGAATATATCATTGCGTCTGAATCTGTCGCAATTACCGCGCTCGGCTTTAAGGTTGAACGTGATATTGCACCGGGTGAAGCAATTTATATTACTGCTGATGGCGTGATGTCGACCAAGCAGTGTGCAGTAACCCCTGAATATCGTCCTTGTATCTTTGAATACGTATATTTTGCGCGTCCAGATGCGACTATTGATGGTATTTCAGTTTACAAAGCACGTTTGAAAATGGGCGAAAAACTTGCTCAGAAAATTCTACGTGAATGGGGCGATGAGCACGATATCGATGTCGTGATCCCAATTCCTGATACTTCACGTACTTCGGCGCTAGAACTTGCAAATACCTTAGGTGTGAAATTCCGTGAAGGCTTCATGAAGAACCGTTATATCGGTCGTACCTTCATTATGCCGGGTCAGCAACTTCGTAAGAAATCTGTGCGTCAAAAGCTCAACCCTGTAGAGCTAGAGTTCCAAGGCAAAAACGTACTCTTGGTTGATGACTCGATTGTACGTGGTACGACTTGTAATGAAATCATTCAAATGGCGCGTGATGCGGGTGCGAAAAAAGTATTCTTTGCATCTGCTGCACCGATGGTGAAATATCCAAACGTGTACGGGATTGATATGCCAGCCAAATCTGAACTGATTGCGTCTGAACGTAGCGTTGAAGAAATTCGTGAAATTATTGGTGCTGATCGCCTAATTTTCCAAGACTTGGAAGATCTAAAATCTGCAGTACGCACCAAGAAAGTCCCTGAGTTACAAGACTTTGATTGCTCGGTATTTGATGGTAAATATGTGGCAGGTGGTATCGATGCTGAATATTTGGCAGCATTAGAGCGTAAGCGTAATGACTCTGCAAAAAATGAAAAGCCAGCTTATATCGATGTTAACATTGATGCAGCTTCTGTGGATTTAACAGGTGTTCGCGAAGAATAATCTGCTGAAAACATACTGAAAAAGCGGGAATTTCCCGCTTTTTTCATTTATGATGAGCAAACAAAAGACAATGTAGCTTAAGGGTATTACATTGAGACGTGTGGGTTATGATTTTATAAAAAACAAAAATATGTTTTGGCCTGTCACCATGTGTATGGCGGCAGTGTTTTTGACCGTCGCAATTATTAATGTAATTGTCGGTTTAATTGTGGATTATTATGATTCCACTCAGTCTATCTATTGGCATGTCCTTAGCCCATTTTTAGTGGCGGCTGTGCTGCTGATTATGTTGGTTTCTGTTCTCTATGATTTTTACACCTTTCGTTTAGGTGGTTATTCACTTGCCAAACAGTTAGGTGCGCGACGTCTGAGTCTGATTGAAAGTATTCCTGAAGAAAGTGTTGCACTGCGTATGACTGAGCAGCTGGCAGATACCTTTCTAATCGATACTCCCGCACTTTATGTCTTACCTGATGAAGTGGGTGTGAATGCGCTCACCGCTGGTTTTAGCCCTCGAGATACATCGATCATTTTAACTTGGGGCGCCTTACAAACCCTAGATGAGATGGAAATGTATGGTTTGCTGAGCCATGAATTTAATAAGATCTTGTCGGGGGAAGCTGCGGAAAATACCCGTTTGAAAATCTTATATAGCGGGTTGACGACCTTTAGTCAGTGGGGCAGTAAAATTGCAAAACGTGGCTTCTATAAAAATGGACAAGCACGGGACAATAAGTTTGAAACCCTTTTTGTTGCGATTGGCGCGGTCATTTGGTTGATCGGAAGCTTAGGTGTATTGATTTCCCGCTTTATTAAATATATCTCTTTGGGTTCTCGAACCTATCGTAATGATCAGAAAACCAAACGTCTGATTCAAAATGATGCCAATATTCAAACCTTATTAAGGATTTATGTGCATCATTCAGGTTCGCAAATTCATAGTGAATATGCGGAATCGATTTCTCATATGTGTTTTGCAAACTCACTCAGTCCGCAAAACTGGATGAATATTCATCCGAGTATTGAACAGCGCATTTTTGAATTAAATCCAGCGCTCATTCATGACCTGCAACTAGAAAATTTAAAAAAACTGCGAAACCAGCCGCTATTTTATTTATTCCGTTCACTAGAAGAAGCTAGTCCAGATGTTGCAACACCATGGAACTCGCCACAACCATTACCTTTACTGCGCTTGTCACCGATTAGTTTTGCGATAAGAGATGCAATTAAACCGTTGAACCCTGAGATTCGTGAAAATTGGCAGCGGCCTGAATTGATCCAACGTGCCTTACAAACTGCAACCGGTTCGCGTGAGGTGATGGTTGCGATTTTAATGATTCGTCAGTATCGAGAATTTATTCCGACTGAAGCTGAAGTCAGTCGTGCGATTGTGGATGCCTTATTGAATCTTGATGGTCGTGTGCATATCTCAATTTTTCATGAGGCATGTAAAAATATTGGTACCATGCCAGCAACAATTTCACGGCAGTTCTTAACCAAGCTGGCCAAAATTATTCAAGAAGATGGTGAAATTGGTTTACTCGATGCCTTGCTGCTTGAAACAGTCAAATATGAATTAAATCTGTTGCCTGCACACACGCCTACATCTTTAGAAGATGTAAAACCGAGTATTGTGCGTTTGATTGATGCCTTGTTGCATGTGCAACAAATTAACAGTGATAACCAACTCGAAGTGCGTGAAAAAATCCTCAATCGAATCTTAACGAAAGAAGAACTAGAGTTCTATCGCGATATATCTGATGAGCCAATTGATTTGGCTGAAATCCTAAATGATATTTCTGGGCTGCTGCTGCGTGAGCGGTTAAGCATTCTTGGGGTTGCTGAAATATGTTTATGGAATGATCGAATTATCACGCAAGATGAGTTGGATGTTTTGCAGCTACTATATTGGCGTATTGGATTTGAATCAGCTGAGATAGTTGAACTAATGCAAAAGAAAAATAGTTTAATGATCGTATAATTATTTATAGCGGCTTGATTTATGAATAGATTAAAAGTGTCAATGAAAAGTAATCTGAGCAAGTCTACAGAATCTTTAAAGAAATAGTATGATCTAATTGATTTATAAAAGTTCAGCAAAAACCAATTAATCCCGTTAGAATATCAAGCCTTGAATAGGTGAAAATGAAAGCATGATTGGGCATCAGCGAAGCATAATGGCGGCAATGGGAATTGATATATGGATTCCTCAGGCGGCTCCGTGTCAGCAATTTAGCTCAAATATTTGGCGAGATCAGGCGGCTCCTGAAATAGTCTCTGAAATTCTACTCAAAAATGAGTCTCAGCCAACGCCTGTTTCATCACAGACTGAGCTTAAAAAGAACGTTGATATTGTTGTAAATCAATCTGTAGAAGCACCTAAAGATGAACCAAAGGTTGTTGAGCCTGTTGAAGTTCGTCCAATTGTTCAAATCCCTTCGTTTAACTTAGAAGCCATCTGTTTAATGCACTGTGTCATTGTCATTGATGCCACAGAATTAACGGCAGAGCAGCAAGTTTTGTGGAGCAATATTCAGCGCGCAGTCAGTGCCAATTTTTTTGCCTTACAGTGGCCTTTTGGTTGGGTGAATTTGCAAGATGGTCGTGGTGCAGCATCTTATGTACAGGGTTTTATCGATGCGATGAGCTTGGATAAAAATGTCATTTGCCTAGGCGATATTCCGCATTTAGAGCATGCGAAGGTGTATCCATTGGCATCTTTACAGCAAATGATTGAACAGCCTTTATTGAAAAAACGCCTATGGCAATTTATGCAAAATAAGGCAGGACAAAATACTTAAATTACGTAAATGGAAAATTTATGCAAAAAAAAGTAGTGGTTTTTAGTCAAATAGATCAAGAAATAATTCAACGTTTAGAACAACAATTTAAAGTTTTCCAAATTAGTCCTAAATTGGGCGATGTGAATCAGCAAATTCTTGAGCATTCAAAAGATGCTGATGCCATGATTGGTGCGGGACGTTTGTTGAATGCCTCAAATTTAGCTCATGCATCACGATTAAAAGTCATCTCAAGTGTAAGTGTCGGTTATGACAACTATGATCTAGCATTTTTAAATCAAAAAAATATTTGGTTGAGCCATACTCCGCATGTATTGACGGAAACTACAGCAGATTTAGCATTTACCTTGTTGATGAGTGCAGCACGTAAAATGCCTGTATTGGATCAATGGACCAAACAAGGGCAGTGGAAGCGTACAGTGGGTCCTGAGCAATTTGGTATGGATGTCTTTGCTAAAACCATCGGAATTATTGGCTTAGGACATATTGGCGCAGCCATTGGGCGTCGTGCTCGCTACGGCTTTAATATGAATGTACTCTATCATAATCGCCGAGAAAAAATTGAATTGGCTGAATCGTTATCAGCGCAATATTGCGATTTGGATGATTTGTTGCAACGTGCTGACTTTGTGGTCGTTGCAGTGGATTTAAATGCAGAATCGAAAGCTTTAATTGGTGAACGTGAGTTGGCCTTGATGCAATCGCATGCGGTATTGGTGAATATTTCACGCGGTTCAGTAATTGATGAAGCCGCTTTAATCGATGCATTAAGTCATGGTCAAATTTTTGCAGCAGGCTTAGATGTGTATGAGCAAGAGCCACTTCAAGAATCGCCATTATTTACATTAGCCAATGTCGTGACATTACCCCATGTGGGTTCAGCTACAGCGGCAACTCGTAAACGTATGGCGGAATTGGCTTATCAAAATCTAGTGGATGTTTTGGTACATGAGCGCGCGCCACGCTATGTGGTCAATCCAAAATTTGAATAAACAATCACAACAGTTTTCTCCATAATTCACCAAAATTCAATGCTATATTCGATGAAGTACGAATATGAAATTTAGAGAATAGACTTTGAAAAAGATTTTACTGGCATGTGGTCTCGGGCTTTGTTCGACATTGGCGCAGACGCAGTCCGTAGATTTTAGTTCATCCCCACAATTTTCTGTGCCTGAAATAGGTAGTGGCGTCGGCTTGTTGGATCAACAAAAAGAACGTGCCATTGGTGAGAAAGTGTATCGTGAGGTGCATCGTCAACTTCCTGTGACTGAAAATCCGTGGATGGAAGATCGTCTTTTATCTGTCTTTACGCATATTTTGAGCCAAACTCAACTTAATCAACCGGTCGGTTTGTTATTAATTAATGATCCACAAATTAATGCTTTTGCTGTACCAGGTGGCTTGTTTGCATTAAATGCGGGATTAATTAATTCAGCACGTAATATGGATGAAGTGGCAGGGGTGATGGCACATGAAATTGCACATGTATCACAACGTCATTACAGTCGTTCACAAGAAGCCTTTAAAGGGCAAGGTTTATTGTCACTAGCCGGTATCTTGGTCGGAGCCTTGGTGGCCTCACAGGCAGATGGTGATGTAGGTGCGGCTGTAATGATGGGTTCACAAGCCGCTTTGATGGATAAACAGCTAACCTATAGCCGCAATCAAGAACGTGAAGCAGACCGCATCGGGATGCAGTATATGTACCGTGCTGGATACAATCCACAGAGCATGGCTGACTTCTTTGAAGTGATGCATCGCTCTACGAGTCGAGTGAGCTTTCTGCCTGATTTTTGGTTGACGCATCCTTTAACCACGGAGCGTATGAGCGAAGCGCGCTTACGTGCCAATCAGTTGCCTCAAGTTAAAACTAGTTTGGTTGATCAAGATTTTGAAATTCTGCGCTGGTATAGTCGAGTATTGTCAGGTCAGGCGACTGAATTACAATTAAATGCGATGGTGGCGCAAAAGAATTATGCAGCTGAGTTGGCTTTGGTGAGCTTGCATATTAAGCAAGGTGACTTTACTGCTGCTCAAAAGTTATTAAATGAAGCAGCAAAACAAAATGCATCGCATGCACTTTTTACGATTTTACAGACAGATGTGCTGTTGGGCCAAAATAAAGCGGCTGAAGCCGTGAACGCTGTAAAAAGTTCGGCAATCATCATGCCTGAAAATCGTGCATTAAATTATAAATATGCAGAGGCTTTGATTCGAAACAAAGAATATGCGCAAGCACAACTGATTCTACAGCGATTTTTACAAGCAAATCCACGCGACTTGAGTGGTTGGCGACTGATGTTGCAAATGGCTGATGCAGACAAAGATGCAAGCTTCCGTTCGGTCAATGTGCTGCGATATCGAGCTGAAGTAGAGTATTGGGGCGGGGATGAAGAACGGGCGATTAAATCTTTGCTACAAGCGCAGCGCATCGCCAAAGACTCGAAAAGTCTTGCTGCAAAAATTAAGCAGCGTGTAGACGAAATGCAAAATGAACGGAAATTAAAAATATAAAGATTTCAACTGTGATGCACTTATCTATGTCGATTATAAAGTGCAAATTGTAGTTTTAGTGGCTTAGATAAATCAGTGTAAACTAGCTGGATGTAAAATATTTATGATTAAGAACTTACAAATGAAAAATATGATTTTGGCGGCCTGTCTGTTGGGCTTAGCAACGAATATTGCAGCAGCTAGCGCAGAACAATATGTGATCGCTGTGAATGATATTAACGAAAAATATAAAACTGATGTACGCCAATTTTTTAGTCAGTTAGACCCGCAGCAACAGGGATTTAAAGCAGACCAACAAGTGAAATACTGCGGTATTGTTCAGACTTATGTGAATGATCTTTATCGTGCTGCAGACGAAAATCGTGCATTTTTAGATCGTGAGTACCGTACTATGAATAAGCAGGATGTGATTCAACAGGTGATCGCATCAAAAGAGATGCAATTATTAAAAAAATATAATGTGCAGTGTGCCCTAAATTAAAATTGGTTTTACAAACATTTTAAATCATTGCGAGAAACTGAAAAAAATGAAACTCGATGATTTTGATATAAGTCATGGCAGAATCACGCTTCAGTTGATTCAGCGTCACGATGCAAAAGCACTTTATGAAGCGATCTGTCAAAGTATAGAGACCTTACGAATGTTTCCTGCAAGTTTAGTTTGGTCCTTACAAGAACCTAGTTTGGATGCTTCATTGGCATTTTGTGATTCGAGGGTGTTGGCAGCGTTAAATCAGGAAAATTTTGTTTATGTGATTCGTGAGCAACAGTCGCATAACTTTCTAGGTGTCATGGATATTCATCAAATCAATTGGATGGAAAATCAAGCTGCCGTTGGATTTTGGGGAAATGTTGAATTTAAAGGGCAGGGTTTGATGACTGAAGCCTTGCAGTTATTTGTGGATCAATTATTAAATGGTCTAGGATTTCAGCAATTAAACGCTTTTGTAGATGTGGAAAAAAAGCGAGCGCGACGTCTATGTGAACGAGCAAATTTTAAATTGATTGAAATTGATGAAGCGGCAATTCAAAATCCAGTAGATGGAAGTTGGCGAGATATTTGCAAGTATGAAATCGTTAGATAATAAAGAAAAAATAAATGATGTATGTATTTGAATTATTTTTGAATTTGGATAATTTGGCTATTTAAGTCATCAGCGTACTTAAATAGACCAAATCAAACAATATAGATGAAAGATTAAGAGAGTTTCGCTTTAATTTTAGCTGAAACTTGTGCAGGATCGGCACGTCCGGCTATGAGCGGACGTAGAGAGTTCATCACCTTACCCATATCTTTCATGCTAGTAGCTTCTTGCGCAGTAATTGTTTGCGCAATGATGGAATCAAGTTCTTCCTCAGTCATAGCTTCTGGTAGAAATTGAGATAACACCTCAATCTCGGCTTGTTCCTTACTAGCTAAATCATCTCGATTTGCACCTAAAAAGGCTTTAACCGATTCTTTGCGTTGTTTGATTTGCTTTTCAATGACCGCAAGAACTTGCTTATCGTCAAGCTCTATGCGCTCATCGACTTCGATTTGCTTGATTGCTGCCTGTAGACTACGTATTACCGTTAACTTGTCCATTTCTTTAGCACGCATAGCGGCTTTTAAAACTTCAGTTATTTGGTTTTTTAAAGTAGTCATTTATCTTGTCCAGGTTAGTCAATCAATCACAAATTAATCTTAGTAAAGGCGAGTAGTACGTACTGATTCGCGAGCCAATTTCTTTTGGTAGCGTTTAACAGCAGCAGCTTTTTTACGTTTACGTTCTTGAGTTGGTTTTTCGTAGAATTCACGTTTACGAACGTCAGCAAGAACACCCGCTTTTTCGCATGAACGT
This sequence comes from Acinetobacter sp. YH12140, assembly GCF_013418475.1. NCBI lineage: Bacteria > Pseudomonadati > Pseudomonadota > Gammaproteobacteria > Moraxellales > Moraxellaceae > Acinetobacter > Acinetobacter sp. YH12140. The sequence goes on along the minus strand of NZ_VPBZ01000003.1, from coordinate 133,747 downwards.
TTGAAACGACGGATAGCTACGTCTACTGGTTCGCCTTCTTTCAATTTAACTTGTGGCATGAAGAATCCTCATTAAGTTATGGATAAGATCTCGGGTCGAATTACCCTTGATCACAAGTGAAGGTCAGTATTTTACTCATTTACATCTCATATCACAAGTCTATAATAGGTTTCGCAATATTTTGAAATGGGCAAAAGGCAGTTTAATGATCGTTTTAGGCTTGGAAACTTCGTGTGATGAAACAGGACTAGCACTCTACGATAGTGAGCAAGGATTACGCGGACAAGTATTGTATAGCCAAATCAAACTGCATGCAGAATATGGTGGTGTGGTACCTGAATTAGCTTCACGTGACCATGTGCGTAAGTTAATTCCGTTATTAAAACAATTGCTTGAAGAAAGTCAGATGGATAAATCTGAAATTGATGCCATCGCATATACTCGCGGGCCGGGCTTGATGGGTGCATTAATGACAGGCGCATTGTTTGGTCGTACGTTGGCATTTGCACTGAATAAACCTGCAATTGGTGTACATCATATGGAAGGTCATATGTTGGCGCCGCTGTTGTCTAAAACTCCACCAGAATTTCCATTTGTGGCACTTTTAGTCTCTGGCGGACATACTCAATTGATGGCTGCTTATGGAATTGGTCAATATGAATTATTGGGTGAGTCAATTGATGATGCAGCAGGTGAGGCATTCGATAAAGTCGCTAAAATGATGGGTCTACCATACCCAGGTGGTCCAAATATTTCGAAATTGGCGATCAATGGCGACATCAATGCCTTTGAATTTCCACGTCCAATGCTACACCAAGGTTTAGATTTTTCATTTAGTGGTTTAAAAACTGCCGTTTCAGTTCAATTGAAAAAAGTTGAAGGCGAAGGTCGTGAGGCGGATATCGCTGCATCATTCCAAGAAGCGTTGGTTGACACATTGGTGAAAAAATCAGTGAAAGCATTAAAACAAACGGGTTTAAAACGTTTAGTTATTGCCGGCGGTGTAAGTGCAAACAAGCGTTTACGTGAGCGCTTAGAGGCTGATTTGGCAAAAATCCGTGCAAATGTGTTTTATGCAGAACCTGCGCTGTGTACAGATAATGGTGCAATGATTGCGTTTGCAGGTTATCAGCGTCTTAAAGCGGGTCAGCATGATGGTTTGTCTGTTACAACTACACCGCGTTGGCCGATGACGGAATTAAGTAATCCAAACGAAGCGTAAAAATCGTTAAAAAAAGAACCGCATTTGCGGTTCTTTTTTTAATCTAAATTTGAAAATAACTGCGCGCTGCTGATTTTTCGCATAAATCCTGCACGTTTTAATGCCAATGTCACCATGTTGGTATTGCAAGATTGAATGCCTTCAAAATTACCAAGATCTTCTGTAATGAGTTTCCATAAATCACTTGAATCATTACATAGGACATGCCAGAAAAATTGTGAATCTCCACTAATGCCAAATAGGCAGCGTGTGTTTTTAAGTTCAGACAAGGTCTTGGCAATTTGATTTGCTGCATCTGGACGAGCTTTAATCAAAATAATCGCTTCGGACTTATAGCCCATCAAACTGGGTTCTACATCGACACGAATGTTGAAAATGCCTTCTTCCAATAAATCATTCAATAATTTCTGAGTTTTATGTTCACTGAGTTCGATTTGCTCTGCCAAACTTTTAATAGATGAACGCCCATCAATAGACAGAGCATGAATCAGTTTTAACTCTATTTCAGTCAAACTTCTAAAATTGACGTTTTTATCGCTTGTACCTTCTAAAGCTTTGGGTTTGCTTGCCCAAGTAAATGGTTTTAATACGGCTTGGGTTTCTACGGTTTTAATATCCGGAATATGCGTAACAAAATCATGCATCCAAACAGAGAGATCGGCGGCCTTTTCTAATCCAATTTCAAGGAAAATATCGGCAAGTCCTGTGGTTAGAAAAACAATGCGTACTTCTGGACGGTTTGCAAAAAATTGCGCAACTTCTTTTTCCTTCCCAAATTTCACACTGATCCAGACATGAACGGTGTAACCCTTATTGGCAACCACAGGATTTAATTCAATTGCAGTTCGTATAACTTGGTCATCTAGCAATCTACCTAGACGTCGAGACAGCTTTTTTTCAGGGACATCACTAATCTGGCTCAATTCTCGCCATGATCCTCTCGGATTGGAGATAAGAGCTTTGATGCATGCAGTATCGATTTCGTCGAAACTAAAAGATTCACTCATGATGATTGACTTGTCTAAAAACTAATTATAATCTAAATTTAAGTCTAGAAAATAAAATACAACCTGTATTTATGTCTAAATATTAAATGAGACGCTTATGGATGAGTCAAAAATGCAAAACTCAATTTCCACACAAGGAAATGTATCACAAAAGAAAGTTATTCTTGCAGGAACTGTAGGAAATGCTATTGAATGGTTCGATTGGACGATTTATGCAACTTTTGCAGTATTTTTCGCGAAACAATTTTTCCCATCAGATGATCCAACTGCATCCTTGCTTGCGACCTTCGCAATTTTTGCTGTAGGTTTTTTCATGCGTCCATTAGGTGGAATCGTATTGGGGATCTTTTCTGACCGCTATGGTCGAAAAGCAGCTTTGGCCGCAACCATCATAATGATGGCAGGTGGTTCTTTGATGATTGGTCTTTCACCAACCTATGAATCAATTGGTATTTTTGCGCCGATTATTTTGGTATTAGCGCGATTACTTCAAGGTTTATCTTTGGGTGGTGAGTTCGCTTCAGCGGCAACTTATCTTTCAGAGATGGCACCAAAAAATAAACGCGGATTCTATTCGAGCTTTATGTTTTTTAGTTCAGCGATTGGTATTTTGATGGCCTCAGGTCTTGCTTGGGCCTTAACAAGTGCTTTAACTGAAACGCAAATGAGCGAATACGGATGGCGTATTCCGTTTATTTTGGGTGCGATTGGCGGCTTAGTGGGTATGTGGATTCGTAAATCAGTACCTGATAGCGAAATGACCCATAAAAAAGAATCAGTGAAGAACCCTTTGGCCGTACTGATTAAACGTCATCCGAAAGAAACGCTTCGTATTGTGGGTATTTCTATCTTAACAACATTTGCATTCTATATTTTTGTGGTCTATGTCCCGACCTATGCCATTAAAGTTTTAGGCGCAGAGCCACAAACAGCCTTTGCTGCAAATACTGTTGGCTTAATTATCTTTATGCTGTGTCAGCCTGTGTTTGGCTGGCTATCAGACAAAATTGGGCGTAAACCACAGTTGATCGTATTTGCCGTGGGATATTTAGTGTTCTTTTATCCAATCATTAAATGGATGGATGGCACGTTTGCATCAATTTTATTGGTCGAGCTTTTCGGCTTGGTTTTATATGCTTTATATACCGCCATTGGCCCAGCTGTCATGTCTGAACAGTTTCCGACAGAAGTTCGTGCAGTTGGCATTGGCGCACCTTACAACTTGATGGTGGCTTTACTCGGTGGCACAACACCGTATGTGCTAACTTGGCTACAAAGTATTGGTAAACAAGATTACTTCTATTTTATGGTATTGGTTGGCGCATTATTAACATTAATCACATTTATGAAAATGCCTGAAACGGCAGGAAAAGGTTTGGAAGATATAAAATGAATATTGTGAATTTATCTGCACTTGAGCTTGGTCGCCAGATTGCCTGCAAAAAGATAACTTCAGTAGAGACAGTTCAATTTTATATTGATCGAAACCAAACATTTAAACATCTAGATTGTATTTCGGAATTATTCGAAATCGAGGCTTTGCAACAGGCACAACATTTAGATGAGTTGCTTCAGCAAGGCACACGATTGAGTCCATTTCATGGTGTGCCAATTTTACTAAAGGATAATCTGGATGTAGCGGGTCATATCACCTATGCAGGTACGGTTTATTTAGATCAAATAGCGCAAGCGAACTGTAAACTGGTTGATCAATTGCAAGATTTAGGTTTAGTGATTTTAGGTAAAACTAAAATGACCGAGTTGGCTTTTGGTTTGTCTGGTCAAAATCCAATGCAAGGCACACCTAAAAACCCGTGGGCAGAGCAGCAATTTGCACCGGGTGGATCATCTTCAGGTTCAGCGGTTGCTGTGGCTAGTGGTCTTAGTCCTATGGCCTTTGGCGGTGATACAGGTGGTTCGATTCGTACACCAGCAGCATTAAATGGTATATTTGGTTTTAAACCTTCAGCCCATAAAGTTGCCGACACGGGTGCAGTACCTTTATCCAAAACTTTAGATACTCTAGGGCCTTTTGCACGATTTGCAGATGATATTAGCGCTTTAGTCAATGTATTGATGGATGAAGATGTTGGAGCGGCATCAAGTCAAAATGTAATTTATGCTTTAGATGAATCTGCATTTCCATATCCGCTTGAGCCTGAGGTATTAACCCTTTGGCGCGAAGGGCTAAAACGCATTGAATCATTGGGAATCGAAATTAAAAACTGGCAACCACCTGCACATTTCGATTTTCATAATTTATCGGACCGGACGTCTGACATTATTGCTTATGAAAGTTATTTATATCATGGCGATACAGCTGAAAATGCTGAAACACAGATGTGGGAATTAGTTCGTCAGCGTGTGCTACGCGGTAAGAGTATTTCACAGGAAAAATACGAGTCATTGATTGCAGAGCGAACTGAGTTTCAGCAGACATTTAAAGCTTCTTTAAATGGTCGATGTTTGCTGTTTCCAGTGAGCCCATTCCTTGCAGCTGTGTCAAGCTCAACGGATACCGAGTTTAGTCATGTGGGTGAATACACGCGTCCATTTAACTATTTAGATGCACCAAGTTATGCTTTTCCAATGGCTCAAAGTGAAAGCGGACTGCCGATGGGTATTCAGTTGGTTTCATCTCAAGCTAATGATGTTAATGTGGTAAACACAGTGCAGAAAATTGCCAATGGTTTAGGTATTCGTTCTGTGCTTCCACCTATTTGTCAGAATTAAAGAATTATTTGTCATATTCAATAATAAAGAACCGCTATAGCGGTTCTTTTTTTATTTAGTTTTTTGGCTCTAGGCTTGTTTAAGTTGTTCTGACCCAATCCAATGCTTTGAAAATTGATAAGCAGCACGCCCTGAACGTTGCCCACGACCTTGACACCAACGTAGTGCCTCAGCACGCGCTTCCTCTGTCCATGGCATCTCGGCTTTAGCCAAATAATGTTCAACAATTTCTAAATATAAATTTTGATCCATTGGATAAAAAGACAGCCACATCCCAAAGCGGTCAGAAAGAGATATTTTTTCTTCAATCGCTTCTTGAGGGTGAAGTTCGGTATATTGAGGCACATCTACCTTGGTTACAGGTGTGTTTTCATGCATGAATTCAGGCAATAAATGACGACGGTTACTGGTAGCATAAATAATAAAATTACTCGAACCTGATTGTAATGAACCATCCAAAACACTTTTTAAGCTGCGATAGTTTTCATCTTCAGCATTGAATGCCAAATCATCACAATATACGATAAATTTTTCAGGGCGATGTTCAATCAACTTTTGGATTTCTGGCAAATCAGATAAATCATCACGCTCAATTTCAATTAAACGTAAACCTTGTTCTGCATAATGGGTGAGCAGAGCACGGACGATGGATGATTTACCTGTACCACGAGAGCCAGTGAGTAAAACATCATTGGCAGGTAAGCCATTTAAAAACTGTAAAGTGTTTTGAATCACTTTTTCTTTTTGACGCTCAATTCCTTTTAAATCTTCTAAATACATGACTTTGGGCTGTTGAATGGCCTTAAGCTGCTTATCTTGCCATTTGAAAGCGATACTCGAAAAATCGGGTGCTTGTTTAAGCTCAGGCAAACTGTGCTGTAGTTGTAAGAGTACAGTAGATAGCGATTGAAGGATGTTGTCAGGTAAATCAATTGTAGCCATGATACGTCAGCTTGTCGTGTCTTGTTGTTGGTTGGTATATGACAGCAGTGTACATCAATAATGCAGTTATAATCGCCTCAATATGTCAAAGTTAAATGATTGTTCTAGGAGATCAGCGCTATTCGAATAACCAAAAAGTTGTTATAAATCTAGCTGAGTGAACAGTTTAAAGTGTGCTGAGGGATAGTCATGTTGTTTACAGGGTTTTCAAAAAGTATTAATCCACATCAGGCATATCGGATAAAAAAATTAAAGCGTCAGCTCGACCGTGCTGAATGTTATGAAGAATGGAAAGATATCGCACTTAAAATAGATGAAGAATCGGGTGCACAAGAATGGAAACTCGATAATAGTTCACCGTATTTTGATGCAGAAATTATCACTCATCGTTTAGGGTTGCTGAGACGATATCGTGCTCAGAAACGTACTCGAGATTTGATGTACATTTTAAGTGAAGGTTTAACTTATGATGTGGGCAATATTGCCCATCCCTTGCTGTTTACAGAAGCCTACGTCGGTACCAAAAAAATTATTGAAGACTATGTTGATGAGGTGAGTCAAAGTTTGGCATTTATCGCATCCCACGAATGCGTTTGTCTCAATGCTGCACAAAAAATTGAATTCTTTGAACAAAGCCAAAAAGCCTATGGTCAACCTGTTTTGATGTTTTCAGGCGGTTCAACTTTAGGTTTGTTTCATACAGGTGTGTGTAAAGCACTGATGGAGCAAGATCTGATGCCCAAAGTTCTGTCTGGTTCCAGTGCTGGCGCCATTATGACCGGGATGTTGGGTGTATCTAAACCATCAGAATTTACCAATTTATTAAATGGACAAAACTTCTTTAGTGAGGCATTTCACTTTCGTAAATTGACTGAGTTAGTGCAGGGTAATGGCGGTTTGGCAGATGTAAAATATCTGAAAAAGTTTTTGGTTGAAAACTTAGGTGACTTAACTTTTGCCGAAGCATATAAGCAATCAGGTCTGCATATCAATGTGGCAGTTGCGCCTTATGATGCATCACAAGATGCACGAATTATGAATGCGTATACATCACCCGATTTGTTGGTTTGGAGTGCAGTGTTGGCATCATGTGCAGTGCCCATTCTATTTCCACCGGTACGACTGACCAGTAAGCGTTATGACGGGCAATTTACGCCATATATGTCGGCTACACGCTGGGTGGATGGTAGTGTGCGCAGTGATTTCCCACAGGAGAAAATGGCACGTCTATATAATATTAATTATAGTATCGCCAGTCAGGTCAATCCGCATATTGTGCCGTTTATGCAGGATGATGCATCACGCTTTCGTAAAAGTATGTTGAGTTGGCCTGAGCGGATCGTTCGTCGTCAAGGTAAGGTGATTAGTAAAGGGGTGATGGATTTTGCCCGTGAGCGTGCAGGAAGTATCCCACCTGTAAGACGTTTGCTTGATCATGGTTATGGCGTGGTGGATCAGCGTTACTATGGTGATGTCAATATTGTGGGGAAATATGGCTTAAGACACTATAGTTATATGTTGCAAAATCCTCGACCTTATCTGTTTAAAGTATTGCAGCGTGAAGGTGAAAGAGCCACTTGGCCGAAGATTTCATTAATCGAAACGCAAGCCCGCATTGGTAAGACCATTCAGCATTGTTTGGAATTATTAAATTATCAAAATGAACCCAGTCAACGACATGCAGAATTTATTGCGGTTTAAATCCACAGATTTAGCGCAAACCATTTGCGAGCCAAAAACCAAAACCAAAAGTTTGGTTTTTGGCCGTCGTCTATATCAATTTCAATTCAATCAACAACGTTATTGGCTCAAGGCGCAAGTCAATGACAGCAGCCCTGAACATGTAGTTAGTTTTGGTCGAGAAATTGAGCTGTACCAGCTATTCAATCAAGCGTCTAGACAAAACAGCATCACGCTACCTTTTCAAGTGATAAAAGAGACGCATCTCAGTATTCAGCAAGAGCCTATTGATCGCCTATTAATACTGCCCAATGCTGAGCCTTGGTTCTTACAGCCTGTATCGAATTTGAGCATTGAGCAGGTGAGGCAAGTGCTATGGCAAGCAATCGATGTGGTTGAGCGATTAAGCTTGCACGGTTGGATACATGCAGATTTAAAACAAGAGCATTTTGTGAATTGGCAAGGGCAGTGCAGACTCATCGACTTTGAGCAAGCGCTACCATTAGATTTTGATCAGCAAAATGCCTTAACTGCGACACCACGTTATATGGCTCCAGAACTTTTCCATGGACAAGCAAAATCTTTGCACAGTGATATCTATGCGCTGGGGATTATTTTCTTGGAATGGCTGACATCACAGCGTTTAGAGGCGAAAAACTATCAAGATTGGGCCTATTTACATTGCCAACGCTTAAAGCTTGATCTGCCGATGCAATATCAAGGGTTTAATCAGCTATTGCAACACATGTTGATGAAGCAAAAAAATGACAGATTGGTGGATTTTTATCGCTTAAAAAGCGACTTAGTTGCTGAATTTGCTTAAGAAAAATACAAAAAAGGCACTATTGTTTTTTATTTAAACAAACAAGATGCTTTTTTATAAAAAAGGCTTGTCATGTAAGGGTGATCTCTATAATATACACAGCCATCGGGGACGTGGCGAAATTGGTAGACGCACTGGATTTAGGTTCCAGCGCCGCGAGGTGTGAGAGTTCGAGTCTCTCCGTCCCCACCACTGAATTACTAAACATGAGTTTAGTAGTGAAGGTCACAGAGGATTGGTGTAATGGTAGCATGACGGTCTCCAAAACCGTTCGTCAAGGTTCGAATCCTTGATCCTCTGCCAAGTTTTAAAAAGTCTGACATTGTCAGCAACCCTGTTGGGGACGTGGCGAAATTGGTAGACGCACTGGATTTAGGTTCCAGCGCCGCGAGGTGTGAGAGTTCGAGTCTCTCCGTCCCCACCACTTAATTTATTAAGTTGCCAAATAAACAGGTTTTTAAAACAAATTAAAGTCTGACGTTGTCAGCACCCGAGTTGGGGACGTGGCGAAATTGGTAGACGCACTGGATTTAGGTTTCAGCGCCGCGAGGTGTGAGAGTTCGAGTCTCTCCGTCCCCACCATTAGATTAAGCAAGGTTTTATACCTTGCTTTTTTGTTTTGAAATTCGAAAAACTCAGTGTCTTAAACATGGTCTTTTTTGAAGACTAATTCTAATAAAAAAATCTAATGAAAGAATGATGAACCAGAGATACAGCAAGATGTCTAATCTTGCTTTTTTATTGTCTGAAATTTATCTCGTTAAAATGAGTCAGTAAAACAAAGGTGAAAAAAAGCCCGAATATACGGGCAAATTTTGAAATGCGGATTCGAATCAATCGAATTAAATCATTTATTTCTAATCGTTCGAATAAATTATAGAGAAGATTATGCCTTTAAATGATCTTCAAACTCTTCACCGAGCTGCATGGCCAAAGCATTACCAGACAAGTCTACAGTCACTAGACCATATTCTTTTTTAAAACTGAATGTAAATCCACGATTATCTGCCAGTGTACGAACAGAATATCCTAACTTTTCTAACCAAAGACGGAAGGCAACCAAATTTTTTGCTTTAACCACTTTTTTCACGAGCGAACTCCTTATCAATCATTAAAATATTAAATAGGGGTGTCAAAATATTTTTTAAAGGGGAAATGGAAAACTTTTATTTAAAATATGAAATTTTGATGGATAAATAAACAGATTATCGGCTTGTAAACTGTATAAACTCATTTAACTTGCTGTTTTATAACAAGCTAAACTTAATGTAAGTAAATATAACGTATTTTAAAAATTAGGTTTTTAACTGCTGGCTTAAAATCTATCCTATGCCTATAGAGAAGCTGTGCGCAAAATAAACGATTGCTTGGCTTAGAATGCACAGCTGTTTGGGTATGCAGTTGTGGATTGCAAATAACAGCTTGTTCAAAGCCTAATTCGCTGGATAGGTGAGCTAGCAATGCTATTTCTCATCAAGATTTATCGAAAAGCTTTTATACTATGATCTATTGGTATAAGTAGATTGAACGCATGCAGAACATTGAGCACGCTGTAAAAGCAAAAATTGAACAGATGCAACAAGTGGGACAGACGCCTGTTGCGGTGATGCTTGGACATGAAGATTGGTTGGTCTTTTCGGAGCAATCTAAAGTGGCATATACACCATTTGGTAGTGCAAGACGTTATCAGCCTGCATTAGGTGGTTTATTGATGGTACGTATCGATGAAATGCAAGCCGTACGAGTTGTGACTCAAGCTGAATTGGATGAATTTGCTGCCACCAATCAAATTTTATAAATATAAAATGATGAATCGGCCCGAAATATTCATCACAAATAAAACAGTTTATTTGTGATGAAATCTAAAATGCTTATAACTCGCAATCCAATTAAAAATTGTCTTTGAGTTCTCTTAAGCGCTGAAACGCTTCAACACTTTCTGCGCGTAAAAATGGATTAGTTTCTAATTCTAGTTCAATACTGCTCGGTAAAGTACATTGTCCAAGCATTCGTAGTGATGCAACCTCATCAAACCGCTGTTGTATGGCAAGATTGTCAGGTTCAACATGCCGCGCAAACTGCGCATTCGATAGGGTGTATTCGTGAGTACAATACACTTGAGTTTCAGCAGGGAATGCGGCTATACGGTTCAATGAATCGTACATTTGTTGAAAGGTGCCTTCAAATACACGTCCACAGCCCATAGCAAATAATACATCGCCACAGAAAAGTGTATGAATGTCATCGATAAAATATACGATATGACCGAGGGTGTGGCCGGGCGTTGCTGTTATTTCGACTTCAAGACCATGAAATTCAAAACGGTCATTATGATCGAGAGGATAATTCACCCATGGAATACGGCTTAATTCTGCACGGGGGCCGTAAACAGCAATGTTTTTATCTTGAATAAGTTCCGGTACGCCACCGACGTGATCTTTATGCCAATGCGTTAACCAAATTTGTGTGAGATTGAGTTGATGTTCCTGACAATAGCGCTCGACTAAGGCAGCTTCAGTAGGATCTACCGCAATGACATCATGGCTTTCGGTGTGTTCAAGCAGCCAAATATAATTTTGCAGTGAATTTTTGACATCCAATGTATGTATTTTAAACGCCATATCCATTCATTCAATATTTTAAATTAAGTTAAAGTTAGCATGAAAATGCTCAAAACGGATGATTATCCATTTTTAGCCCTAGATAAACGACAGATCTCACAGCGCTATTTTACTCTGGTGTCTCGTCTACAGATACAGGATTACCAATGGTATAAAAGTGCCCGCCAGCAACATGATGTAGGCTTTTCCATTCATCTGCTACTTCATGATAATACCAATGTCCGTTACGGAAGACGCGGTCGTCTGCATAGGCAGCAATGACTTCGCCAATAAACAGATCGTGCGCTTGTTGATTGTGAGGTTCGGGAATAAGTTTGCACAGTAGCCAAGCAGCACAACCTTCAACCACAGGAATATCTGAGGCATTAAATTGAAATAATTCCACGCCACATTGGCGTAATTTTTCTGGCGCATCACGTTGGCTCATCATGCCAAGTGCATAGACCAGTTTGAGTTGTTTCAGTGTCGGTACTTGTAAGGCGAAATAGCCTGAATTTTCAATAATCTCACGTGTTTTAGTTGATTTATCCAGTACTACTGTCACTTTTGCAGGGTTGAACTCTAAGGCGCATGCCCATGCAGCAGTCATCACACCAGTATGGGTTTGATCCTGAGCAGAGACGAGCACAGTCGGCCCATGATTTAAAAGTCGGTATGATTTTTCTAAAGGAACGGGGTGAATATGCGTTTTCAAAATTGTGCCTATATTTAAGTTCATCTAAAACTTAGATGTTTTATTAAAAAGTGTTGCTACATAGCATATAACGCATGAAATATTTTCAAAAGCCTTTAATATAAATCACTAAATCAGGAGTTCAATCAATGAAAATGTATCAAGTGGACGCATTTACCCAAGTGTTATTTAAAGGCAACCCAGCGGCGGTTTTGGTGTTGGATGAATGGTTAGATGAACACTTGATGCAACAGATTGCTTTGGAAAATAATCTATCTGAAACTGCATTTGTGAAAAAAATCGACAGCAGCAATTATGAAATTCGTTGGTTTACACCGACCACTGAAGTGGACTTCTGTGGACATGCGACATTGGCCAGTAGTTATGTGCTTTTTGAGTTTTATACGGCTGAAAAAAATATCCAATTTCATGTCAAAAATCTCGGTATTTTTAGCGTAAATAAAGCTGAAGATGGAAAAATTCTGATGAATTTCCCTGTGCGTCGGGCACAGGTCGTGAGCGAATATCCTGAAGAGCTACGTCTAGGGTTGAGTCAACCTTTCAAGCAGGTTTATTTGAATGAGCAGGCGTATATCGTGGAATACGAAACGGCTCAACAAGTTTTGGACGAACAACCGAATTTTGAAATTTTAAAACGTCTTGGCAAAATCCGCACCGCCATCACAGCGCCGGGTACGATCACTGATGTTGCAATCACTGCGGCAGCCCAGCAATATGACTGTATTTCACGCTATTTTGCACCGGGTAATGGCATCAATGAAGATCCTGTTACGGGTTCTATTCATACCGGAATCGTGCCAATTTGGGCAGAACGTCTACAAAGAGGTCAGATCTTAGCGTATCAAGCATCAAGCCGTGGTGGTGAGTTACATTGTCAAATGCTCGAAAATGACCGTATAGAAATCTCAGGCTATGCGTGTTTATATATGCAGTCGGACATTTATATCTGAACATAAATCAAATACATGCTGTCTCATTCTGCAGCATGTATATAATAAAAAGTAACTATTAATCCAGAAAAGCTCAGCATAAAATCAAAACCAATCTGATCGACAGCACTGCGCTGATCGATGCTAAATATAAAGGACACTTGAATTACATGCGTATTAAACATTTAACGCTTTCACTTTTTTTTGCAGGTTTAAGTACCAGCCTATTTGCTCAACCTATATTGGTTAAAACTGAACAAGCCATTGAAGAATATAAATTAGATAACGGTTTTCGTGTGGTTTTGGCGCAAAACGATAAAGAAAGCAAAGTGTTTATGAATACGGTGTATTTCACGGGTTCTTTAAATGACCCTGCGGGCAAAGGTGGTTTGGCACATTTGCTCGAACATTTGGCCTTTAAAGGCACTGAAAATGTCAAAGGTGATGAATTTCAGCGTCGCTTAGACCAATTCACGCTGATGACCAATGCCAGTACGGATTATTATTCAACGAAATACACCAATGTGATTCGTCCTGAACAAAGTTCGATTGACCAAGTTTTGCATTTGGAAGCAGAACGGATGGACAAATTGGTACTTCAGGAAAAATTTGTACCGACAGAAATTGATATCGTTAAGCGTGAACGTGAAATTCGTTTAGATCAGCCATTTTCAGTGTTAATCGACCAAGTTTTAAAAGAAGCCTATGGCAATCAATCTTTAGGCCGCTTACCGATAGGTGATTTGAAAGAACTTCAATCGATCAATATGAACGAATTAAACCAGTTCTATCGCCGTTGGTATGCGCCAAATAATGCAGTGATGGTGATTTCTGGTAAGTTTGATAAAGCGGCTGTATTAAAACAAATTGATCAACAATTTAGCCCAATTGCCGCACGTCAAATTCCTGAACAGGCCAAAGTCCCTAAATTAGATGGAACGAAATTAAAGCAACGCGAATTTACTGTTCATAAGGGTAGTGACTTTGGTAAATTTAATATTTATTTAAATGGTGCAGTCGAACCGATTAAAACTGCTTTGGCGGTATCTCCAACTTTGTATACCTTACAGCCAAGTGGGCATTTGTATCAAAGCATGGTGGAAACAGGGACAGCAACCGCAGTTCAATCGACCACATGGTTAGATAAAGATTTTAATTTGGTGTTTATGGGGGCGATATATGGCCCAAGTCATGATGCAAACAAAGTGGCAACCAGTCTTGCACAAGGTGTGGAGCAGAACAAAGCCTTTAACGATGTTGAACTGAACCGTGTTAAAAGCTTGACTCGAAATATGGCTGACAATGTTAAGAATAGCGCTACGGCTCTTGGCGAACGTCTCAGTTCTTATACTGTGGCTTATAACGGGGACTGGTCTCAATATTTCAGAGACTTAGATAAAGTACAAAAGCTGAGTGTAAGCGACGTGAATCAAGTGTATAAGGATTTTCTAAAGCCTGAATACCGTGTCACAGGAAATATTCTACCGACACCTGCAGACCAGAAGAAAGCACAGCAACAGGCTGCGTCGAAACCTGCTGAAACTTTAGATCAGCAAGCGCCTGCAGAAGAGCCGTTGAAAGATGCGAGTGTTTATCGTGCTGAAGTGAAGCAATATGTTGCAGAGTCTAAGCAATATTTAAATCAGAAAGAAAAGCAGATTCAGCGCGCTAAATTTAAAAACGGCATTCAGTATGCATTGTTTCCAACTAAAACCCGTGATGACAAAACCTATGCCACGATTGCATTGGATTTTGGTACAGCACAAAGTTTAATGAATAAAGGTGAGTTGCTAGATTTGACAGCTTACCTCATGTTCCGTGCATCTAAAGATCAAAGTTTGCAGCAAATTGCCGATAAAATTATTGATGTTGGTGGCGGTGCAACGGTCAGTGCAAATGATAATGGCCTGATGATTCAAGTGGTTGCTCGTAAAGAAAAATTTGCTGAATTTTTGCAATATGTCATTGATGTTATTAAAGCACCAGCATTTGAACAGTCACAATTTGATTTAATCAAAGCGCAAAGTTTGTCGAGTTTGGATCGACCTTATACAGAGCCTGATACCGTTGCAGCAATGACTCTGTCGCGTATTGTCGAGATCTATGAGCCGGGGGATATTCGTTATCACTTCGAACCTGAACTTGCGAAAAAACAAATTGAGTCGGCTACACGTGATCAAGTGCAGCAGTTACATCAAAAATTCTTTAAAACACAGCACGCACAAATTGCGGTAACAGGTGATTTTGATACCAAGCAAATAGAAAAAATTCTGAAAAAAGAATTTGCAGATTGGAAAACCAGCGAGCCATATCAACGCTTAGAGTCTACATTTACAGCGTATCCTGCACAGAAAGTGCATGCATTGTCTGAACAGCGTGAGTTTGGTAGTTACCAAGCCATTATGACTCTACCTGTAGGTGTAGAGCATACCGATTCTCCTGCGCTACAAGTATTACGCCACATACTCGGTGATTCACAGTTGTCTTCACGTCTAGCTCAAGAGTTACGTGAAAAGAATGCACTGGTTTATGGTTTTAGTGCAGACATTAATTTTGATGAATGGGTGAATTCGGGTGTGCTGAGTATTGATGCAAACTACACTGCGGGTAAATCAGCACAAGTTTCTCAGTCTGTTCATACAGTTTTGCAAAACTTATTGAAAAATGGCGTGACGGAACAGGAAGTAGAAGCAGCCAAAGCCAGTATTTTGAAAAAGCGTTTAACTGCACTTGAAGATGACCGTCGCATTCATAGTATGTTGATTCCACAGTTAGAAAAAGGTCGTGATTTAAACTATCGTGAAAAGCGTGATCAACGCATTGCTAGTTTGACCAAAGCGGATGTTAATGCAGTCATCAAAAAATATATTCAACCTGAGCGTTTGGTTGAGGTGATGGCTGACCAATATGGTCAAGCTGTAAAATCTACTCAAAAATAAACTTAAAAAAAGTCCTCCATCTGGAGGATTTTTTTTGAGCTACATTGTATGACTTGATTGCAAGATTATCTTAACGAACTTATAGGCGGTAGAACTGACGGGCATTTTGTTGGAAGACTAAAGTCAATGCATCAGGATCATAACTCGCGACCGCATCTGAAAATGCGTCAATAATATTCACCAAGGATGCACTCACACTATCCATCGGGAAGTTAGAGCCAAACATCACACGGTATTTCCCAAAGCATTGTAGAGCATGAGAAATAAGCGGAAAGGCGCAATCGAAAATCTCTTGTTTAGATGCAAGGCGTTGTTCTTTATGAAATTGATGACCCAGCACCGGCATGAATAATCCAGACATTTTGGTATAAACATTTGGGCAACTTGCCAGTTCAGCTAAATCATCTTTCCAACGAAACAAGATATTGTCACGTGAAGTTTGGGTTAAGCCTGTATGTGAGCCGACAGGTCCAAAGGCACCGACAGGTGTCCCAAAATGGTCCAGCACGATAGATGTTTCAGGGAAAGCACGTGCTAAAGCGGTTAAATCACGAATTTGGTCTGAATAAACCCATGCATCAAAACTTAAATTCATTTGAGCAAGGGCTTCAAAACCTTTCATAAATTTTTTATTGGTATAGAGATGGGGTTCATTGGTCCATCCATGAACTTTTGGGTCTTCATGTACAGCTGCCATTTTTCGTATGCCACGAAAATGTGGGGAGGCTTGTTTATGCATTTTAAGAATTTTCTTAAAACTACTGTCACATGGGTCTGCAGTGCCGACTATGGCGCCAAGTTTAATTTTTTGAGCGTTAAAGTCTAAAGATTCAATAAACTTGGTTTCACCAACCACTCCTTTGCCTTTATGGTCATGCCAGCTCGCTTCTACATGTACGATTTGATCAACCAAATAATGTCCTGCATCTTGCTTATAATTTTTAGGCAAATACGGTGTCGTCACATGTTTGGTTAAGCCAACCGTGTCAATTAATTCTTGCGGCTTAACCAAGCGCATCATTTTGTCGAGCAAGTAGGGATGTTTACCCAATAATTTCACGGCAAGTGAAGCGGCATGTGGGGTATTGTATGGATCCCATTGATGTATATGTGAATCCACGATGGCAAAATCGAGCGTCTGCATTGCTATCCTTGTCCTTAAAACCATGTCCATTTCTTGCGTATTTCATTGTATTTTCGAATACGCGAGGCACTGAAAATAGCATGAATGATGAAAATACAACGTTATGACTCAATATTAAATCAAAGCTTTGTGAAAGAGAAGTTGTATAAAAAAAGCCCCGAAGGGCTTTTGATTAATGCTGATGATCGTGGTCGTGATCATGCTTATTTGCATGGAATTCTTCGTTATGACGGAAGCGAAGATAGTTTTCAAACTGTTCGCAATATTCATCATAATTATCTTCAAGCATCATTTGAAATTGTTGAAGAATATAAGACATCACTTGATCTTTGGCATCACGCATTTCTTTGCCATCTTTGAAGCCATTTGCAGCAACCCAAGTATTAAAACGAGCGGTACCAAATAACATGGCAGCGCTCACTTGACCGCGCATTTCTGCAGGTTTGACTTGAGAACCCTTTTCAACACGACAAAATTCATTGGCTTGTTTAATAAATTCATCCGCACGTTCAAAGAAAGCTGCATTCAACGCTTCTTCTTCGGTTACATCAGTAGCTTCAATCTTTTGAACCATGAATGTGTCCTAGCATAAAAATCTAATCCAGTATTATAGGCAAAGCCTTGCAGAAACTAAACCTTTGACTTAATCTAAAAATAGCCTAAGTAGAATGGAATGCTCCATGCAAGATGCAATCGCAGTGCAAAGTCTGAAAAGTGATATTGCATTACTTCGACAAAATGTTTGGCCGCCCTCAACCTTAGCCAATGTAGAAGGGCTGCCCATTTATTATGGTACACAATCTGAAGTAGCCGAATATTATGCGCAGTGGACTGGCTTAATTGAACGTGCTCAGGACTTATTTCAGCCCTTTATGGAAGATGAAGTCCTCGATGCAGTCCATTTGCCGAGTCATTTGAATCTGCCGCTTTTTTATTTTCACGTGGATCGTATTAGAATCAACAAAACACGTGCGAAAGAATCTAAAACCTTTCGTGGTATTGCCAGCTTAGTTGAAAAATGTGGGCAATTTGAAGCAGATCAAATTCAAGCGATGCGGCTATGGCTAGACAGCGATGATACGGCAGCTTTGGTCGCACACCGTGAATTTATTGACCTCAGAACCTATGTATTTCAACATGGACAAAGTGAATACACCCGTACCCGTTTTTATGTGAATGGCATTGTACTCAGTGTCGAAAACGACTTTAAATTGGTGGATGCCCGTGATAAACCACGTAAAGCTCGTAGTGATAGCTATAGTGACCCATTAGCAGATAACAATACGTGGAAAATCTTTGGGAAATATCGTTAATCAAATGTATTGACGATATCACTTAGAGCGTGGACTTAGTTCGCTGTACAAGGAAGCTTCGGGTTATTTAATCCACGCCCTAAAGTGAATATAGCCACTATGGCAAATGCGACAAAGATCATCACCGAATACAATAAGGTATTGGCATTAAAATGATCGACAATATAGCCGCCAAACAGT
Organism: Acinetobacter sp. YH12140; assembly: GCF_013418475.1. NCBI lineage: Bacteria > Pseudomonadati > Pseudomonadota > Gammaproteobacteria > Moraxellales > Moraxellaceae > Acinetobacter > Acinetobacter sp. YH12140. Next base: position 115,520 of record NZ_VPBZ01000003.1, on the reverse strand, counting down.
GAGCCACACGCAATCATGAGTTGGAAAATACCAATAAATAGTGGCATGCCTTTTTCAACAGCTTCAGGGGCATGTACAAACATCCAGATATTGGCCGTTGTAGGAAATGCCCCAAAGGCGAAACCCCATAATTCGGTTAAAAGATATGCACCGAATAAATGAACTGCAAAGTGTGGAAAGCTAAAAAATACCACGATAAAACTGAAGGCAACAAAAGCAAGGGTATAGCGGACATTGATGTTACTGCTATAACCCGCAAATAAATTACCAAAGAAACCGGCTATACCGTAGATCAATAATAATGAACTGATGGTGGTCGCATCAAAGCCTGCATGATTCTTAAAAAATGGGGCGAGATAGCTATAAGAAGAAAAATGAGCAAAACCAATTAATAAAATAATAATCAGGCCTTTACGTGCTTTATCATGTTGAATCAGTGCAGGTAAATCACTAAATCGAATAGCCGATGTCGGTGGAAGTTTTGGGAGAAATTTGATTTCTAAAACTAAAATGATGATGCCAATCGCTGCAATGATTTGAAACGCACTACGCCAACCTAACCAGTCACTCAGCCATGTACCTAATGGAACACCTAAAACCGTCGCTAAGGTAACTCCTGCCATGACGATCGCAGTGGCTTTGGCAATGGCGAGATGACTGGGTGCGACACGTCCACTCAAGGCTATGGCTGTTGCCCAAAATCCACCGATAGCAATACCCAATAGAAAACGGCTAAACAACAACAGCGCAAAGCTTTCTGCGAAGCCAGTTATAAAATTAGAAATGACCATAATCACGGTTAAGGCAATCAGTAAGATACGACGGTCAAGTTGCTTCACAGCAACAGAAAACAGGGGCGCTGCGATCGCACCCATAATGCCAGGGAGGGTAATCACCCAACCTGCGGTACCTACACTAATATTTAAATCTTGAGCAATGGCATTTAACACGCCAATGGGTAAAAACTCACTGGTGACAAGGGCGAAAGCTGTAATGGCAACCGTGAGGATTGCAAACCAATTCCCTTGATTGGGAGAATATTCATCAGGCTGCTGCGTCAACTGTTTATCTGGTTTTAAAGCTGTAGCATGCGGATTCATAGCGTTACACCTTAATTATTTAATTTAATAGTGACTGTTATAAAAATAAATTATTTGATTAAATTGTGAGCGTCAATTATTTTATTAGTGAACGTTATAAAATATAAATGTTAGCTTATGATGAATGATTCAAAGCAAGAAAATCAGCACGCTAATCCAGCCGATTCGGTCAAGAAGCGTGGACGACCTAAATGTTTTAATGAACAGCAAGCCTTGGAAAAGGCGATGATGTTGTTTTGGCAATTTGGCTATGAAGGAACGTCCATCAGTGATTTAACTCAAGCTTTGAATATCACCGCACCTAGCCTATATGGCACATTTGGCGACAAAACGGCGCTTTTTGAAAAATGTATTGAATACTATAGTGAACACGAAGTTCAGCCTGCAGAAAAAATTCTACAAGCAGGTCAAACGGCTAAAATTGCGATGGAATTGTACCTATATGACAGTATTCAGCATTTGGTACAAGCCAATAAACCTAAAGGTTGTATGGTGGTGGTGGCAACAATGAATTGTTCACAGCAAAACCAAACCGTACAAGAACAGCTCAAACAACGTCGTGCCTATACCAAAAAAAAAATTATGGATCGGCTCGCTATAGGCGTGCAAAATTCGGAAATTGAAAGTTTGGCTCATGCAGAGCAACTGACTGATTTTTATATGACCTTATTACAAGGAATGACCATACAAGCGCGTGATGGCATGGGCTTGATACAATTACAGCGCATGGTGAGTAGTGCAATGAGATCATGGGAGTTATTAGCACAAGGTCCTATCAGTATTGATCAAAAATTAAGCTCCTAATAGCAGCATAGTCTTAACGCAATTTTTTAGTTTTTTTTGAATGACTGATATGCAAATACTATGCTGAAGTTTATTTGCAGGGGTGAATTTTGATGTCGCCTAATTCCATTACACTGATATAACCATCAACCGCAATTAAATTATCGCTTTGACTCGATAGAGTTAGACATTCTCCGGACTTGACGCTAGATAGTAACTGACCTTGTTGCGGATTCAAGTTCATACTGTAAATACTCAGTGTGCCAGCATCGGTTTTGATTTGGTAAGACTCATCACCATAGTCCTCATTATTATTGCGCAGGACTTTAAAGGTTCGTCGTGTCTGATCAAAGTTTTGAGTTGGAGAAAGCGGCTTTTCTACTTGTAAGGATGCCGTGCGCCTTAATTCGGTGCTTTGCACAGGCTTATGTTGTTCACTACAAGCACTTAGTAATGGGAAAAGGATAAATATAAGTGAAAATGAAAATAGGGGATGAATTACAGGTATGTGACTATTCAACATAAAACCACCCTGAATCTAATTTTTCAGATAGCTTATTTTAAAAGTTTTTATCCAGAAAACAAAAATAATAGCTTCTCAAAATATTTCAATGTAACTGAGTCAAACTAAGGAATTGATGAATTGAAAATAGCCGAATTCGAATCTGAATGTCCAATAAATGAATATCTATATAATAATGTGGGACGCAAATAAAAAGGGGGACTCATTCAATCTCCCTTAGGTTTTATTTAATGAGTTTTCGGCTGACAAGGAATTGTTCTGTCGCTTCTAAAAGTTTATCTGCATAAACCTCTTGCTTTGCAGTCAACCAACCGAGAACAAACCAATCGCTAGCTTCCAGCTCTGTTTGCTGAATATACTGTGCAGAAGAGGAAAGGACTTGGTATTCCTGTGCCGCAACTTGTGCATCATTGAGTGCTTTACTGTATTTCTGCAAATTTTTTACATCGTAAATCGACGTCAAAATTGGGAAGCTAAATTTAAGCTCTTGTATGCGTTGAGAAAGCACGTCTAAGCTTTCAAAATTGTTAATGTCGGCATCATTTAAAGCCTCTTGGAGGGCTTTATATTGGTTTTGCAGGGTTGTTTGAGCATACCATTTAAAATCATGTTGCTGCGGCGCATCATCGAATTTCAAACTAAACATTAAAAGCTCAAGATAATGATGCACATTTTGAGTCGATTTAACTAAATTGCCTAACTTCTCTTTGGCATACAAAATATCTTTGGTTAAATTTTCTGAAGTCGTTGGGTTTTGTAAAAATCCACCCAAGGTATTTTGCATGTGTTCAAAATGGTGTAATTGTTCAAATTGCTGCTTAAATGCACCCAATTGCACAGCCCATTTTTCAACGATATCACTGTTCCAATCTTTAAATAGCGAAATGGTTAATTGTAAATGATGGAGTGCTTTCTGAGCTTGTATAATGTGCTCAGCCTGAGCCACACCTGCAGAAATTGCGGCAATATTAGGCAGAAGATGCTGCATTTCCTGTGCAATTAAAAGTCGTAAGTTTTTTGCGGCAGTATCTTTTTTACTGAGTTGAAATTCTTTAGCCTCAACTGCTGGACTCACAGTTTGATTAAACGCCAGCAAATTCCCGATTTCCGCTTTACTGCGAACATCTAACCATAAATGATACTTTTTAACCCATTCAAAACTAAAGGCAAGGAGTGATTGAATAGAGCCAGTTTTAAGCTCAAATTCAACTTCATGAACTTCTGTTTCTGTGCTGTTGCTGCGGATACAGCCGACATCTAAGCAAACTTCGATCTTGGCATCTTCAAACTCTATGACGCGATAAGTTCTGAGAATATCTGTTTCAAACTGAAGTTGTAACGAATCCTGCTGATCGCCTAAAGTGGTTTTTAAAACTGACTGAACTTCAGCTTCATTGCTATAAACAGCTAAATCTAGGGCAGGAGCTTGTTCTTGCTCGCCCAAATCAAGATTATGTTCAAACCGTTCAATGTGGCTTTTACCTGCAGCTTTCAAAGTTTGAATCCAACGCGTTCCCTCTAGACGTTGACGCAAGGCTGCATGCTGCTGTGCCATTTTTCGATCTGGGGTATCAAAATATTTAGCTTTAAGTTGAATTTGTTCCGATTTTTTTGGATCGAGTGCCTTTAATAATGCAGTTCGACGTGCTTCTGGAATCTGGAACTTTAATTCAACTTCAACCATGGTTTTCTGTCCTGATGTTACAACTTCATGATCTGGCATAAAGCGATCTTTAAATTTTTATAAAAATGAAAAACTAAAATGTGCGTAAATTTTCTATCAGCTAAACGCGTATCGATTGTAGCGAAAAACAGTTGAGAAGTAAGACTTGACGGATTTGAAAACTCTGCTTTTGGACTAAGAAAAGTTTTAAAAGATGGATATTCCATCAATTGTATAATTCACTATTGCTTGAGTTACATTGGGACAAAATAAAATTTTACGCCTTTAAAGTGGGCGAGTTTTGAGCTATGTTGATTAAAAATAAGTTCAGGATGAGCACAAAATGAATTCACAAGTACAACCCGAGTTTAATCGAGATTTAAAGCCCGAATTTCAGTTACCTATTCGTGACTACTCGCAATTTTATCGATTTTATTTGACTGAACATCGAAATATCATGAGCCGACGTTTACATGCCACAGGCAGCAGTATAGGACTCTATTTCTTTGCAAAAGCAATTTTAAAAAGACAACCGAAGTATTTTGCTTATGGCCTGGTTTCAGGCTATGCCTGTGCATGGGTCGGACATTTTTTCTTTGAAAAAAATAAGCCAGCTAGTTTTAAGCAACCTTTGTACAGTTTTATTTCCGATTGGCGCATGCTGTCTGATATTGTGAAGGGGAACTTAAGCTTACAAGACCGCAATTTAGATAAGATTGATAGTTAATTGTTTATTAATCAAACGCTTAATTTTTATGGATATGGGTGTGATTATTTTGAGTAAATGACTTGCAAAATTAGAGTGATTAGTCTAATAATGATCATATTGTTTATTTACTTCTGATATAAAACATGAATAGTTGATAAACCCCAGTTTTCCGAGCCTAGAGTGACCTTCTCTAGGCTTTTTTTATGGCTTTAGAAAAGTCTATTATTTGAAAAATATTACAATAAAAACTTTTATAAAATAGGCTAGACTTTTTGATGCTCTGAACGCTCCCCAAAACGTTTCTTACCAAGCACCAAAAAGTCTAATAGGTTACACATTTTTATTTTTATAAAAGTGTTGTGTTTTTATGCGCTGAGTTTTGAGTTCTTCTGGTGCACTATTAAATAATTTGTATCAGTTTTGTTCTATACCTGAAAATAGGTATTTTTTGCCATTTTCTACAGAAAATTTAATTAAACATTTATATAAGTAGTCCTGTGAAAAGGAATATAACTTTCTCAGCAGCAAAGCATTAAAATTTTATGCCCCAAGCAACATTTCACAGACCTAATCGTTATAATATTCAAAAGTTTTAAGTTGTGATTGAACTATGCGTGGTTTATACCTCATTACCAATGATGATCCTATCGAATTGCTTTTAGCCAAGCTTGAAGGCGCGATGGCAACTTATGAAGTTGCTGTTTTGCAATATCGTCGTAAAAAAGTGGCAAAGGAAGATCAGGCTTATGAAATTGAGTACATGAAAAATATGTGTAATCAGTACAAAGTGCCTTTTGTCATTAATGACGATCTAGAAGCTGCAGTTCAATATGGTGTGGGTGTACATTTAGGGCAAGATGACGGTTCAATTGCTCAAGCTGTAACACGCTTACCTAAAAATGTTTTGATCGGTCGAAGCTGTAATAACTCTTTAGAACTGGCTGAGCAGGCGATTGCAGACGGTGCAAACTATGTGGCTTTTGGCGCCATTTTTGCGACTGAAACTAAGCCTGAAGCAGGCAATATTGGCTTAGAAACGCTAAAACAAGCAAAAGCAAAACTAAATGTACCTATTTGTGCAATTGGTGGTTTAACTGTAGAAAATTCAGCAGAAGTCATTGAAGCAGGTGCTGATCTTTGTGCTGTGATTAGTGATGTATTAGGTCGTTCAATGTCTGCTGTTAGCAGTCGTGTTTATGAATGGTCTGAGCTTTTTGCTGAACAAGCTTAATTTTATTTTTTAGATTGAATAAGTAGAGAATTTTTATGAGCTTATCTGCTAAGCAAGAACAATTATTTAAACAAGCCAGCAAGCATATTCCTGGCGGTGTAAACTCTCCTGTACGCGCATTTAATGGTGTAGGCGGTACACCGGTATTTATCGAAAAAGCGCAAGGTGCATATCTCTATGACGTAGACGGAAAACGCTATGTCGACTATGTCGGCTCTTGGGGCCCAATGATTTTAGGTCATGCGCAGCCCGACATTATCAAAGCAGTTCAAGACGCGGCTGTTGATGGTTTGAGTTTTGGTGCGCCAACTGTACATGAAACTACTTTGGCGGATATTATTTGCGAAATTATGCCGTCTATTGAATTGGTTCGTATGACCAACTCAGGGACTGAAGCAACGATGACCGCCATCCGTCTTGCTCGTGGCTACACCGGCCGTGACAAGATTGTAAAATTCGAAGGCTGCTACCATGGCCATTCAGATTCGCTTTTAGTGAAAGCAGGTTCTGGCCTACTTACTAAAGGTGAGGGTGAAGCGACTTCTGCAGGTGTTCCGGCTGATTTCGCCAAACACACTTTAACACTGCTGTATAACGATATTGCGATGCTAAAAGAATGCTTTGCAAAATTCGGTTCAGAAATTGCAGGTGTAATTGTCGAGCCAGTTGCAGGCAACATGAATTTGGTGAAACCAATTGACGGTTTCTTACAAGCCATTCGCGATGTATGTGATGAACATGGTTCTGTCTTCATCATTGACGAAGTAATGACAGGTTTCCGTGTCGGTCTTGGCGGTGCGCAAGCGCATTATGGCGTAACGCCTGACTTGACTACTTTAGGTAAGATCATTGGTGCTGGCCTGCCTGTGGGTGCATTTGGCGGCAAGCGTGAAGTGATGGAATGCATTGCACCTCTTGGCAAAGTTTATCAAGCAGGTACATTGTCTGGTAACCCATTGGCTATGCGTGCCGGTATTGAGATGTTTAAACATCTGCGTAAGCCGGGCTTCTATGAAACTTTGACTGAAAAATTGGCAGGTTTGCTTGCTGGTTTACAGGCAGCTGCAGACGAAGCGGGCATTCCGTTCTTTACGCAGCAAGTGGGCGGCATGTTCGGTATTTATTTCACTGATCAAACTGAAATTACTGGTTTTGATTCAATTTTGAAATGTGATGTAGATGCTTTCCGTACTTTCTTCCACGGCATGTTACAGCGCGGTGTAAACTTAGCGCCTTCAGCATTTGAAGCAGGTTTCTTCTCAAGCGCGCATAGCGATGAAGATATTGCATTTACCATTGAAATGGCGAAAGAAGTTTTTGCCGAAATGAAGTAATTTTCATTTAAATCGGTAAATTCTGCTTTAGAATAAAGCCCGCAGCCTGCTGTGGGCTTTTTTGTTGTTTTAAGTTCGGCTTTTTAAGAAAAGGATTTTTAAATGAAAACCAAGCATTATTTAACTTTGGCAGATGCAGAATTTTTACTAAACACAGCACATGCTTATGCAGTAGAAAATGGCTTTAATGTCAGCATTGCGGTAATGGATGAAACAGGCAATTTATTGGCAATGAAGCGTATGGATGGTGCATCGCCAATGACAGCAAATCTATGCTTAGAAAAAGCCAAATGTTCTGCGATTAGTCGCCGTCCTTCAAAATTATTTGAAGACATTATTAAAGGCGGCCAGATGGGGTTTTTGACTATGGATACCTTTTCGGGAATGTTGGAAGGTGGTGAGCCGATTTTGTACGAAGGGCAGTTGGTGGGTGCGATGGGCGTGTCTGGAGTAAAGTCTTTTCAGGATGCAGAAATTGCACAGCAGGCGATTGAGAAGTTTTTGGAACAGTAAGACTAAGCATGATCTTGAGTGAAATAGATAATTCAGCCCAATCGATATGTTGGGCTTTTTTTTATTTTGATTTAAATGTCTAGGAACTTCGCCCATAGCATTAAATCGAAATTTTCTAAGATTGAGCCGAAGCATTCAGCATGAAATTGATAAATGCTTTGAGTTTAGAAGACTGATAGTTAGACTTTGGATAGAGTAAATAAAAAGGCCGAGTTGTTTGGCTATAAGATTTGAGAACTTCCACCAACGCGCCGCTTTGTAATTCTTGCTCCACTGAAAAGCGGTAGACCTGCATCAGTCCTGCACCAGATTTAGCTAAGATTAAGGTCGAGAGATAATCATCTTTACAGGTAATTTTTCCTTGGACATCAACCATAATTTTTTTGCCTGCATCCATGAGTGACCACGGTCCAGACTTACCTGAACTCGGCAATTCAAACAAAATACATTCGTGATGCTGTAAGTCTTCGATGTTTATAGGTGCAGGGTGCCTTTTCAAATATTCAGGTGTAGCAACAATGCATAATGCAGCATCTTCAAGTTTTCGTGCAATTAAGCCAGAGTCGGTTAACTCATTACCGCGAATCGCAATATCATAATCATCAGTTACTAAATTTACATTATGGTTGCTGACATGAATCTCGAGCTGGATGTGTGGAAACAGCTCGGCAAATTTAGCCATTTTAGGCAGCAGTCGATAATGTGCATAAGCTGTAGGTACGCTAATTTTTAGTAAGCCGATGGGGTGTTCCTGTTCACCGCTGATTTGCATTTCACCTTCGAGTAGGCTATTCAGGGCTTGTTTGCAAAAATAATAATAATGCTGCCCAGCATCGGTAATTTTAAGTTGGCGTGTAGTGCGGACAAATAGCTTTACCCCAAATTTTGCTTCTATGCGTGATATCGCTCTACTGACTGCGGCAGGAGAAATGCCTGCTGCAATTGCTGCAGCAGAGAAACTTTTCTTTTCCACGGTTAAACAGAATAATTCAAGACTGCCGATTTGCAGATCATCATAGTGACGCAACATAATATTTCTGCTTATTAATTACATGATGTAATAAGTAAATTAAATTTGAAGATCTTTTTCAAGAATTTATTTTCGATAAAGTGGGTTTAACAGCTGATTCAGCACTGGCTGAGAGCAATTATTTATACAACTCCACAACGAATATAGGAGATACACATGGCGATTCTCAACTACGAAACAGGCCCGATTCAGGCAGAAGCAGCGTTTACTTCAGACTTCCCGGTTGCAAGTGAAATCAAGATGCATGATTTAGTGAATATGCAGGAAATTGAACGTCGCAGCATGGATGTGCGTCCGGGCATGCGCCACAAATATATGCCACTTGGTTTTGACCGTTTTAGTGGTGCGCTTTGGACTGGTGGACGCTACTTATTTGATACTTGGGAAAATGTAAAAGATTATGAGCGTTTCACCAGCGAAGAATTGGAGTTTGAGCCGAATGTAAAGTTTTGGAGCCGCCCATTTTTCTTGAATGTACAGCGATATATTTGGCGTGTTGCTGGTGCGCATGATTTTAAATCCTTAGCAACATCGCATCATGTTGTTCGTTTTGAGCGGTTTTCGACACAGCATGATCAGTTAGATCAGCTGCTAAAAGAGGTTTGGCCGACTTTGCGAGAGCAAGCGAAGGCGCAAGGTTTGTCCAGTGCTTGGCTGATGTTTAATCAAGATGAAAAGCAAGTCAGTATTGTGACCGTGGCTGCCAAAGTGGATACAGGTAATGCGGCTGAGGATAGCATCAAGGCTTTGGCTAAACTTGAAAGCATGAGCTCTTTGAGTGAATTATTACCTTCTGAGTTAGAGTTAACGCCACTATTTGACCGAACCAATCCAATACTTGCACAGTGGCTGCCTCTATCTCGTGTTGCAGGCGGTGAACCTTCGGCACATCCGATGTCACCACCATTGGCGGCACCTACCGTCGAACCACAAAAATAAATACGATAAGCTGACAGGGGGCGTGCTCTTGTCAGCATTCATATTGTAGTAAAACAGTCTAGAAAATGTGGTCGTTTGAAGTATCAGGGCTTATTGGAGTGCTAGCAGTGTGTTTTATAATGATCAGTTCTAGTTTGATATACTATGTAATATACAGATTTAGGAAATATATTAAAAAAATGTAATTCTTAATGCGATGTATACTAGGGAGGAGCAGCTATACATATATTTTACAATGATGAGTATTGATGTATCTCGAATATTGTTTGTGAATGAAAAGAATATTAAAGAAATTATCGTAAAATAAAAAAATGATATTTGAAAATTTTTTATGTTCTTTTAAAAAGAATGGACGTTATACAAATTAAAATAAAAGGACAGCTATGGACTCAAAGGAATTAGTATATTTACTCAAAATAGGAATAATCAACGAAAACCTTGAAATCTATAAAGGATTGTTTTCAGATACCTTGCCATCAGAAATAAAAGATCCTTATTTTATTGATGCAATAAGTTTTTTTAATAATTTGCCAGACGAACATAAGAGAATTTTTTTTTCAATCTTACGACAAGTAATGATTGATTCAATTAGTAATGTATTGGGTGTTATTGATGGCAGCTCAAGTTTAGAAGAGCACGATGGTGATTTTTCTTTGCTGTATGAGGGTAAGTCACTTGAATATTTACAAGATTATTTTTTATCCCAATTTGAATAAAACCAAAACTTAGGTTTATCTAATAAACTTAATAGAATTAAAAAAATATATAAGTTTAAAGTTGACCAAAAAGTAAATCATCAGTAGCCGAAAGTCACCTTCAGATATGATTCTGCGTTAGCATAACAGTTGTTCTAACATCAGTTTTGTGCCGAGCCCGTATGCTGTATTCCATGCCCAAAAAAATCCAATTTGCACCATCTCAAGCGAAATGGCAGTTGTCATCAACACAGTCGGTATTGGTATTAGTAGGACTGCAAAACTTACGCATGCAGCAGGGCATACAAGATACGCAGCTGATGGAAAATATTATCCAGCTGACCAATAAAGCCAAAGCTTTAGAGATTCCCATTGTCGATTTATATGGGGATGATTTAATTCAAGGCATGCCGCAGCTTGGTGAATATGCAACGACACATCCGCAGCTGATTTTTGCGGGGCAAATTACGCCGATGCTGAAACAGATTTTGTCGCATCTATATAGCGTAACAGAGCAAATCTGTATCGTTGATGATGCGATTGCGATGAATAATCAGGAACAGCATATTCAGTGGGTGGGCTCCATATCAGGCCAAGGTATTCATCACATGAGTAGTTATAATTTGATGCGGCTTTGGAATCTGTCAGCACCAACGGAATTCGTTTTGTCAACCAAAGGTATTTTATTGGCTATTGCAGAGCAGCTAGATATGGATGCATTGGAAATAGATCCCTTAATCGATTTACGTAGTTATGGACTCGATTCCGTTGCCATGGTCAGCTTAATTGGGTTGTGGCGTGCCAATGGTGCAAACATCCGTTATGAAGACTTTTTAGATGATGCAAGTCTAGAAGCATTGCTAGAAAAATTGCTCAGTACAGACTAAACAAAGCCAATTGGAATTATTTTTGTTCTAAATCGGAAAATACGTCGGGAAATATGCCTTTGTGCATTGTAATTGTTGGCTAAGCTTTTTATTATTGCCGCCTTGTTTTTCGAGATCAGAACTGGATTGAACTTTGAGTAATTTTCTAACCGAACACCTGATACATCGTGACACTGACTTTATGGTGATCCATAAACCAGCAGGTTTACTCACAGTTCCGGGAAAAACAGTAGATTTACAAGACTGTGTTATCAATCGATTATTACAAATTGAGCCGAATACTTTGCTCATCCATCGTTTGGATCGTGATACCTCAGGTATTTTGGTTTTTGCATTAACCCGTCAAGGGCAAAATCGAATTTCACGCCAGTTCCAAGAACGTCAAACTTCAAAAACATATCAGGCATTGGTTGCGGGTACGCTCGAAGGTGAAGGTACTGTTGATGTACCCGTCGTGTATGACCCAGAACATCCGCCACTGCATATTGCCGATCCTGCACATAATAAGCCTGCACTTACGCATTGGAAAGCCACTGAACATTTTGAGATTCAGGGTCAAGCCGTAACACGTGTAGTGTTAACTCCTATTACCGGTCGATCACATCAGCTTCGTGTTCATATGCAATATTTAGGTCATCCTATTGTAGGTGATACTTTGTATGCAACAATTGAACAACAACAGCTGATGCCGCGCTTATGTTTACATGCTGAGCGTTTGAGTTTTAACCATCCTGAAACAGAGCAAACAGTGGAATTTCACTGTCCTGTACCATTTTAGGAAAATCATTTAAATCCCTAAGAATTCTGCTCACTATTTAGTGGGCTTTATGTCAAAATATATTGCTTTATGGTCTAGATTTTTGCTCAAATAACGTTCACAGTTTGAGCATAATATTTTCAGACCGAACTTGAGAAAAAGGTGGAAAAATTGCAGCAGTTTGCTATTGGTCAACGTTGGTTATCAGATACAGAAACGGAACTGGGTTTAGGTGTTCTTATTGATGTTGATGAGCGATCGGTCAGCATTTTATTCCCAAAAAGTGATGAAACTCGTGTCTATGCCCGTCACAATGCACCTTTATCTCGTATTGTTTTCAATGTAAATGACGAAGTCCAAGACCAAGAAGGTCAAATTTGGATTGTCGAATCTCTTGAAGACCGTGGTGGCGTGGTTCGTTATAACGCGGTACGTAAACTTCCCGATGGCACAGAAGAGCGTAAAGCACTGAATGAAACACGTATTGGTGCAAGTATTCAGTTAGCAAAACCATTAGATCGTTTACTTGCAAGCCAAGTGGACTATAAAGAATGGTATGACCTGCGTATCGAAGCACTGCTTCTTCAAGCCAATATGAAGTCTAGCCCTTTACGTGGCTTGGTGGGTTCACGTGTGGGTCTTATTCCACACCAACTGTATATTGCGCATGAAGTGGGTAAGCGTTTTGCTCCACGTGTATTACTTGCTGATGAAGTGGGTCTAGGTAAAACCATCGAAGCGGGTCTGATTATTCATCAGCAACTCAAAACGGGTCGTTCAGAACGTATCTTGGTCTTAGTACCTGATTCATTGCAATATCAATGGATGATTGAAATGCGTCGTCGTTTCAATCTTGAGTTCTCATTATTTGATCTGACACGTACAGCATCAATTAAAGAACACGATCCAGACCTCAACCCATTCTTAACAGAACAATGCATCATTGCGAGTGTCGATTTGATGATCGACCATGATGACTTGCGTGAACAAGCCCTTAAAGCTGGGTTTGATTTGCTCGTAGTCGATGAAGCTCATCATTTAATGTGGTCAGAAGAAGAAGGCGGCAATGACCGATATGACCTTGTTGAAGAACTTGCTGAAAAAACGCCGGGTGTCTTGTTACTAACCGCAACGCCTGAACAATTAGGTGTGGAAAGTCACTTTGCACGTTTGCGTCTGCTCGATCCACAACGTTTTAGTTCGCTTGATCGTTTCTTGGATGAAGAAGAGCAGTATCACCAAACAGCTAAAATTGCTGAAGTGCTGATGTCTGATCTGCCACTCGAAGAAGGGCATTTGGCAGCGATTGAAAGCCTATTAGGTCATCGAATTACTGACGAGCCAGAACAACGCTTCCGTGCCATTCACGAATTATTAGACCGTCATGGTACAGGCCGTATTTTATTCCGTAATACACGTGAAGCGATTCAAGGCTTCCCAGGTCGTGACTGTCAGCCTGCGCCATTACCTGCACCAGAAAACTGGTCTAAAGATGGCAAGCTACGTGAACAAATGTGGCCTGAAGAAGCGCAGCTTGATGGCTCGTGGATGGAAACCGACCCACGTGTGATGTGGTTGATGGAACGTCTGCGTACAGACTTGAAACACAAAAAAGTGTTATTGATTGCACGTAGTGGTCCAGTGGTTGAGTCTTTAGAAAATGTACTTCGTTTGCATGCGGGTATTCGCACTGCGATGTTCCATGAAGGCATGAGCTTATTAGAGCGTGACCAAGCAGCAGCTTACTTTGCTGAAGAGTCATACGGTGCGCAAATTTTACTATGTTCAGAAATTGGTTCTGAAGGTCGTAACTTCCAGTTTGCATCGGACTTAGTTTTATTTGACTTACCTGCCAACCCAGACGTACTTGAACAACGTATTGGTCGTTTAGACCGTATTGGTCAAGAAAATCGTATTCAAATTCATGTGCCTTATCTGGTTGGTACTGCTCAAGAGCGTATGTTCCGTTGGTATAACGAAGCATTAAATATTTTCTGTAATATCTCGCCGACAGCGCAAACCTTACAAGAAAACTTCATCGTCAATCTGAAAGATTGTTTATTGGCAGATAAAGGCCAAGAGTTTGAAGATTTGCTCGAAGCGGTGAGTGTACAGCGTGAAGCGCTGGAAGCTGAACTTCAAGAAGGCCGTGACCGTTTGCTTGAGTACAATTCTTGCCGTCCAATTGTGGCGCAAGAAATTGTGACTGCACTTGAAGACTACGACGATAATACTACGTTGCCAATGTTTATGAAGCGCTTCATGGCGTCGACAAACATTGATTTTGATGAGCAAAGTAACGGTACTGTGATCATCAAGCCAACGGATCAAATGCAAGTTCAAGGTCTGACTTTGGACGAAGAAGGCATGACGGCGACGTTCTATCGTGACCAAGCACAGATCCGTGAAGATGCTCAATATTTAACACTTGAGCATCCATTCACTGAAAGTGTGATGGAAATGATTAATACACAAAGTTTTGGTAGTACCAACGTTGCTGTATTGAAATCAGCAGCTTTACCACAAGGTTCTGTGTTAATGGAAGTGTGGTTTAAAGTCGATGTGGTTGCACCGAAAGCATTGAATTTACCATCAAGTTTGCCACAGCAGTTGGTTCGTGTATTACTGAGCGAAAAAGGTCAGGATTTATCGCAAAAAATTGCACCTGAAATTTTACGTCCTTATTTACATCATCTTGATGGTAATAGTTGCCGCCAAGTGGTTAAGGCACGTCGTGATGTCATTGAACAGCGTTATACACAAGCGCTTGAAATTGCGCGTGGTGCATTACCGGGCTTTAAACAACAAGCTAAAGAAATCTACGGTAGCAAATGGCAGTATGAAATTGACCGTTTGACTTATTTGAAGCAGTTCAACCCAAGTATTCGTGAAGACGAAATTGCACGTTTACAAAAACTGCAAAAAGAAGGTTTAACGCTGCTTGATGGTCTGGCGGTTACACCAGAAGCGATTCAAATTATGGTAGTGGTTAAGCCATAATTTTAAATTCTCAAAAAAGCACCTTCGGGTGCTTTTTTTATAGCTATATTTATAACTACAAAATCAATCACGACAGATTTAAGCTAAGTCTAGGTTTTGTATTGTTTATTTTTAATCTAAATTGTCGACATCGGCATAAAAAAAGTAACTATTCTTCAGCAATTCTACAGCTTGATCAAAATCTTCATGTTCATCCAACATATAAAATATGCCATCGAGCTTTGTATAGTCCGGATGATTTTTTGCTAACTGAATTTGGATCGTACTTCGTTCTGCTTGGCTGCGTGTTGCATAATGAGCAGTAAGTAAATCAAAATTGATGTCATTACATAGCGGCTGTTTTAAGGCAATGGCACCGCAATAATCATGTATTTCAGGTAATAAACGTAAGACTAAATCAGCTTCTTTGCTTGCCGCCACGATCAGCTCTGGGTCTGCGGTCTTACACAAGGCCAGTATTTCTGTTAATAGGGTTGTTTCATCCAGTGTATGGTCTAACACGATGACTTTTTGCGGTTGAGTTAAATCAAAGTCATTTATTAAAATCATAAAACCTCCTGAAAATAGAATGGTTATGCTTTATTTATCTGCGCTATAAATATGTAGTTGTGCTAAGTATCAAATCTAAAAAGTTACTAAAAATGGTTTTGGATAATGTGTTCAGTCTATGAGCGTTCTAAAGATAATCATGGTGTAGAAATGCAACATTTTCTGATTCGAAGCTCAGTTAAATATGAAATTGTTAAAATAGGGCGCTACACTTCATGCACATTGCTATATCTAATATACAAGCTTTGATTCGTAAAAGAATCGGCATCGCGACATAAGCTGTCGTTATTGATATCGATTGAATCATGAAAGTGAAATGATTAAATGTATTCGGACATATAGCGATAGCATCATATTCAAATGATTGATCACGAACTGTCAAAATGTCGTGTTTTGATGATTTAGTTAAGTAAAGTTTTGACTTGGTTAAATTTATACGTCGATGCTAGCGAGTTGAGGGCAGTTCCGTTAAAATGCTTCAAATTTCAGCAGTTCGTTAGAAGAAAATAAAAATATGAAATCTTTAATTACCTTAGGTAGTAAAACGTCACACGGTGGTGTGGTTTCAGAATGTGAACCTTCATTTGTGATTAATGGTATTGCGGTGCATTTAAATGGCATGAAACATTATTGCCCGAAATGTAATTCGACTGTGGCTGCGATCGCGGCAGATCAAAGTACAACGGTAAAGGGGCGTGGTGTTGTGGTTGCTGGAGATAAAACCACTTGTGGCGCAACCTTTTTACCAAATCAATCAATGGTCGGTTCACAAAAATAATCTGCATACTGACTTTTAGGTCATCTAGATAAGCTCTTCGAGTCCTGTTTAAATCGTATTGATCTCTTTATGATGGGTCATCATCAGTTGCTTGGATGAGTTTTACATGAAAAGCGCGATCCATTTTACCCATGCCAATGGTATTCCTGCCGCGAGTTATCGAAAGTTTTTATCTTACTTTGCACCGCAATTTGATGTGAAGGCGATTCCGCTTATTGGTATGGATGAGCGCTATCCGATCACCCAAGACTGGAGATATTTGGTCGAACAAGTCATTGCAGATATTGAACATCAATTTCCAAAACAACAAGTGATTGGGCTTGGACATTCTTTTGGCTCTTTAGTCACTCTGATGGCGGCTTATAAACGTCCAGATTTGTTTTCACAACTGATTATTATGGATCCACCTTTTGTCATCGGTCCTAAGTCCGCCATTTTTGAAGGCATGCAAAAATTAAAGCTCAAAACTGTCGATAAAATCACGCCTGCGGCGATTACGCTGAAGCGCAATGATCATTGGTCAAATTTGGATGAAGCCTATACGGCTCTGCGGAATAATCGTTTATTTAAAAGTTTTGATTCGCAGTGTTTTAATGATTATTTAGCACATGGACTTCAGGCTGATGAAAAACGCGGTGGCGTGACCCTCAGCATTCCAAAAGCCGTGGAAGCGCAAATTTTCCGTACAGTACCTGCATGGTGGTGGCGTACTCCACGTAAAGCCCCTCAAATGCCTGTACACCTGATCACGGCTGATGGCAGCCATTTTTATAAACAAGGTTTGCCTGACGGAATGAAGAAAACCTATGGTATAGATTATAGTGTAGTTGAAAGTGGACACATGTTCCCTCTGGAGCAGCCGAAACAGACAGCGCTACACGTCATGGAGTACTTACAGCATTAGAAAATTAATTTTGTTCAGAAAAAAGGAGACCTGAACGTCTCCTTTTTTCTGACCGTTAATTTTTATCGAATTTGTGCTTCGTCTAGATGGCGAGCGCCTTCCAAAATCATGCGAATCATAATCATGGTTTGTTCGGCAACTTCTTTGCGTTGTTCTGTCGGTAGATCAATGACTTTCGCACCCATGTTAAACACCAATTGGGTAATACCACGTGCCACGATGTCAGGGTGAGCCAACTTGCTCTGATTTAAACGTTCTAGGACGATTAAATCTTCTCTTAATTCTTGTTGGAAATAGTTAAGTTGACGCTCAACAGCATTTTTATAAGAATGCGAACCAGTGTAGCCTTCACGGAGTAACAGGCTTAAGTTGCCTTCATCGGCATCTAGCTGCTGAATAAATACTTCAACTGAACTACGAATAATACTGCTTTGGCGTGATGCTTGAAGGCGTGCTTCATGCAGAATTTGGCGTAACACACCGCCAGCTCGATCAATCAACTCAATGGCTAATTCATCAATATCTTTGAAATGACGATAAAAACTATTTGGAGCAATGCCAGCTTCACGTGCAACTTCACGCAAACTCAGTGATGAAATACTTTTTTGTGGACCAATTAAATTAAGCGCTGCCTGAAACAGTTCTTCCTTGGTAATCGTTGCTTTACGACCTACAGTACGAACTGTAAGTGGAGTTTCAGCTTCAGAATGTAATTCTTCCTGGTACATGTTAACCATATTCGTCTGTGCAGACTGAGTCATATTTTTTAATAGATTAAAAACGTTAACATATTATAGCGTCTGCTAATAGCTTTTGTGAAAATGTCGATTAAATGTACAATCATATATACATATATATATACATGTGTATAATAATTAAAAGCCTCCCATGAGTTGTATTTGATTATGCATGTACTCGAAAAAGCGAAAAAGCCTTTAAACGCACTCAAAGACAGTGTTGTAGACGTCAATGCGGTAAATTTCTGGTTGCAGAAATTTAATCCGTTATGGTCTGGTAATCAGGCTCTCGGCAAAATTGTACAAAAAGAAAATGCAGCAAATGAGATGGTCAGCCTAACTATACAGGTGAACCGTTTGTTTAAAATGGGTGTAGCTGGTCAGCATCATCCTGTTTTTGCTCGTGTAAATGGGATCCGTTACGAACGTACTTATAGTTTGACTCAGTTAGATGATCAACACGTATTGCTTAGCGTAAAAAAAGTGAATACGGGTATTGTGAGTACTTGGCTGGTAGAACAAGCGCAAGTTGGTGACATCTTAGAATTTGGTCAGCCTTTTGGTGATATGACTTTGGTGTCAAATTCTGCGCCGTTGCTACTATTGGCTGCGGGTAGTGGTATTACGCCAATGTTAAGTTTGTTGAAAGCGATGAGCAAAACTAAGCAAATTGCGGAGCAACCAATTCAGTTAATGTACTGGGTTAAGTATCACGATGATGCCGCATTCAAATTACGCTTCGAAGCTTTGGCAAATGAATATCCAAACTTTAAATTTCAAATTTTCTTTACCCAAGAAGAAGTTGCTGATCCACGATTAAATGCCGCTCACGCTGCTCAAATTGACGACATTGAGCACAGTACTGTGTTTGCATGTGGTCCATCGGGTTTCGTCACTCAGGCCGAAGCGTTATTTGATCATGCACAATGCTTTATGAGTGAAGCATTTAGCATGAGTCCAATTGCAACGGATGACATTGGCTTTGTGAATGTCACGCTTACGCAATCCAATAAAACCGTCAGTATTCCAAAAGGCCAATCAATTTTAGCCAGTCTTGAACAGCAAAATATCAAACCAAATCACGGTTGCCGTATGGGCATTTGTAATAAATGTGCCTGCAACAAAGTTGAAGGTTCGACTAAAAATATGGTCAATGGTAGCCAAAATAAAGAACCGGGTAATTTACTCAAAATTTGTGTGAACTCAGCACAGTCAGATCTCGTTATTGATTTATAAGGTAGAAAAAATATGAACATGCCTGTAAAAATTGAATATTTTAAAAATCCTAAAAACCGTGAGTTAACCCAATCGCAATTAGATGAACTTGCGCGTGAGCTTGACGCGATTAAGCAAGAAGTTTTAGATGACTTAGGTGAAAAGGATGCGAAATACATTCGTCGTGTGTATTCGACTATTCGATATTCATCTATGGCAGGTCGTGCATTATTGTTTGCAGGTTGGTTTCCGCCAGCGTGGATTTTAGGCACAGGTCTTTTAGGTTTTGCCAAAATCATGGAAAACATGGAATTAGGTCATAATGTCATGCATGGTCAATATGACTGGATGAATGATCCTAAATTCAATGGTCAGACTTATGAATGGGATATCGTGG
Source organism: Acinetobacter sp. YH12140 (assembly GCF_013418475.1). NCBI lineage: Bacteria > Pseudomonadati > Pseudomonadota > Gammaproteobacteria > Moraxellales > Moraxellaceae > Acinetobacter > Acinetobacter sp. YH12140. The sequence continues at coordinate 95,776 of NZ_VPBZ01000003.1, read as the reverse complement.
GTACTGCAGATAACTGGCGCCAAACTCACAATTTTAAACATCATACCTATACCAACATTAAAGGTATGGATGATGATATTGGTTATGGTCTCGTTCGTTTGTTCCCAGAACAGCGTTGGAAGCCGGGCTATCTATTACAACCGATTTATAGCATTCCATTTTGCTTATTGTTCCAATGGGGTGTTGCCATTCAAAACCTTGAATTGGGTAAATACTTCAAAGGTCGAAAAACCAAACAGCAGACCAAAGAAGAATGGAAGCCAATGCAAGCCAAAATCGGCAAGCAATTATTTAAAGACTATGTGTTCTTCCCGCTTATTGCAGGGCCGGCAGCATTACCTGTGCTCACAGGGAACCTCGTTGCGAATGGTCTTCGTAACATTTGGACGTTTAGTATTATTTTCTGTGGTCACTTCACCAAAGATGTTGAAGTTTTCCCGAAAAAAGTACTTGAAAATGAAAGCCGTGGACATTGGTACATGCGTCAAATCCGTGGTTCTTCAAACCTTACTGGTTCAGAAGCATTTCACATTTTGACAGGGCATTTAAGCCATCAGATCGAACACCATTTATACCCTGATGTTCCTGCGCGTCGTTATCGTAAAATGGCGCCAAAAGTACAGGCCGTATGTGAAAAATATGGTTTGAACTATAACAACGCAAGTTTAGTGAAACAGTACGGCAGTGTACTAAAACGTATTGTGAAATATGCGTTTCCATTTAAAAAGTAATAAACGCTACACTAAATTTACGGGAAAAAAAGCCATGCAATTGCATGGCTTTTTTATATTAACTTTGGGGAAAATATTTATTTCAATTTTTGATATGTAATTTGAGGATCTTAATCAAATTCATATAATTTCCTTTTTTAGCCATACGAATGACCAATTCAATTTCTTCTTTCGTCCACATCTGGCGAGTGGCTGAGAAGGCAAATTGAGCAAGGAGAACAAATGGATTTTCGCCAAATTTAATATGGAGGCCTTTGACATATTTCGGTGGATTGAATTGATTCATATTCTTTTCCCGCTTTTAATATTTGACCGCATTATTTCTAATTAATGAGAAAAATAGCACACTATAAAGTCAAAATAAAAGCAGAATTTTCGAAATTTACCCATATATTAGAGCGACTTAAATTTAAGATTGTGATTGTTAACTTTGATTAATAAACCAAACTAAATTACTCGACTTTAGTCGAGCTCTGGCAGGCGCTTATCCTGTCCATTCATGAAATGGTGGGTGGCCAATTCAAACATGGCGAGGTCTTCATCGCTATTTCCATAGGCATAAACATGCTCGTAGTCTTGAAGGTTAAATTGCTCCAAAACGCGAATTTTCTTTTGCTCACCACTACAGTCTAAGGTTTGATACAAACCAGTCAGTATTTGGTCATTGGCTGCTGTTTCGGTACAAATCAGTTTGACCCCAAGCTTTTTGGCCACAGGTTTAAGATATAAATCGACGGATGCAGAAACCAATACGACTTCATGACCGCGTTTTTGGTGTTGCTGTAATTGTTCATACAGTGAAGGATTGAGTTCTGCCATCAAATGTTCAGCATATTGCGCTGCTTGATTTAAAACCTGCTCATGATTGGCTTGGCTAAACATTGCGGCATATAGGCGAGGACGCATTGCATGTGCAGGATATAGCTTGAGATAATAGCCTTGAATCCAAGGGAGAATTTTAATCCCTTGGCGCACGATATGCCTTTTAGGCAGGGAATAGAAGATGAACCCTGTAAAACTGTCTTTGTTACACAGGGTTCCGTCAAAATCAAATAAGGCTAAAGTTTTAGGTTTTTGATGCGGCGCATGCATGTTTGATAACGTCCATCGACTCGTGTGGCAAACCAATTGGTATTGTAATCACGGCTTAATTTCGGCCCAGAAATTACGACTTCAGGCATCATGGCATAAAATGGTTCTTTTCCGGTCTTTTCTTGGTACAACTTTTTGACCGCTTTATACGTCAAAGTATCTTCGAAGTCCTGATCTTTTTCTTTTTTAAGATCTGAACGAATTTGACGTGGCGTCGCAATCACATTGTTTTCTGCAAAAACGGCAATCAGCGCGGTTTCCGATTGGCTTTTAGCTGAACGTGGAGAACCATCTTTATTATAAAGTAAGAGGTCACCATCTAAGCCGAGCTCAGCAGGGGTTAAGTCATTCAACATGCTCTGGAATGCTGCATTACGACTTGAATAACGACCCGAGTTATAATCTGCAAAACGATAAATCGGTTTGTCATATTCAGCCGGGTACATCATTAAACGGTGGATGCCATAATACAAACCGCCATATTGGCTATACATGTCTGTGCGTAGTGCCGCAATATTTCCACCTTGGCGTTTGTGGTCTTTGGCATAGCCTATATGGACTTGCATCGAACCCAAAGTAGTAATTGGGTTGAGCTTTTCACCAATATCTTGTCCAACCAGTTTCGCCGCGCCTGTTAATGCACTCACGTGATAATGTTTAGACATATAGTCAAAAATTTCACGATATAGCTCGTCTAGCTCACGTTCAGTTTGAACACGGCGCATTTGGCTGAGATAGTTATCTTCTGGACTCGGTTGATTTTTTAATACATCTTGGAAATAGCCAGCGACTGTACCACCGATGCCATCACCCAATTTATCTTTAAACTTTTCTTCAAGACGATCTTGAACTTCTTTGACGGCTTTTTCACCGAGTCCCGGCACATGTGGGTCAGCAACAAAATTGGACTCTTGATCGACCACAGCAACAATCGTACAGACATTTTCTTTCGTGGTAGGAATACCGAGCTGATCACTAATGTCGTAGATATCATTGGCCCATGACAGGCGTTCATTCACGCGAGGTGGAATGGCTTTTTTAATCTGTTCAGCATCCATAGTGGGTTCATCTTTGCTCCACCATGAACCATTACCACAGGCAGCCAAGCCAATGGATAAAGCCAGTACAGAAAGGGATTTAAAGCATAATGTGGTCGAAAAAGTTTTGTTCATATTTTCCAATAAACTCAGCCATATGGGGGCGACAAAGCAGGAGCAGTATACTATGCAAAATACATAAGTAATGAATAAATATGTATATGCCTCATAGGGGACTGTCAATCTATTTATGGAGATCTACGCGTGTAAAAACAAGCAGTTCTGTCAGGATGATTGGAAAAAGAATGCTTTTTGAGCTAAATAGATGAATATTCCAATATCATTTTCAACAGATTATAAAAAATGAAGGTATATACTAGCTGAAATCCATAATTTTTTAAGGGGATTGTTATGCCTGCTAAATTTTTCAGTCGTTTCTTAGGTTTGATTGCGTTAGTTATGGTATTGGGGGCAATCGTTATAAACTTTGTTGTGGCTAAACCGATGGTGGAATATTGGATCTTACTCTTACTACCTTGTTTTGCTGTTCCAATTTTAACATCTGTGATGATCACGAAGGATGAAAATCTTTAAGATCATCGTTCAGTAAATTTATATTTCAATCCAATAGATGATGAATACTCAGTCTGTGCAAAAAAGCTCACATCGGGTGGGCTTTTTTGTGAATTAGCCAAAAGTCTTTTATACTATGCAAATGAGAAAGTTAAAACGTCAGCACAAATTAACGGTATCAACCGTGATTTGGTCAACGGAACAAGATGCAGAGTTGATTGAACATGCAGACTTAGCAATGCCTGAGTTAATCCAGCGCTTGGGATTTTGTGAAGAAGATATTTTGCAAAGAAAAGAAATATTAGGTTTAAACCGGCGGGCACGACAAATTCAACGTTTATATTTTAAATAACAGATGTCAAAGTGATTGTATACTGTGACAAACATAAAATGTCTGTGAATTTAATAACCCACAAACTGTGGGCTTTTAAATTTTTGCTCAATTATTTTGTAACAGCTTCAGAAGCAGGTACCGCTTCAGTTGCGTCTTGAGCAACTTCAGTAGATGCAGCAGCTTCAACTTTTTGTTCTTCAGCAGCAAATGTAGTTGCAGCCGCCGTAGAGATAAGTGCAGCAAAAAGTGCTTTATTTAAAGTTTTCATGATTCAATCTTCAGTCTATTTTTGGAAAAAACAACTTAATGTATTAATCATGATAAAAGTGTAATTAAAATGGGTTGTTATGTGGCTAGATTGTGAACTTTAACGAAAAATTTATCACAATAAATCAATGGCTTGAAATCCATCACAAAATAATATGTGTCATTCAAATATCGTTTAATATTTTAAAGACTTTAAAAAAAGAAAAACCCGAATAAATCGGGAAGTGTATTTTACGTTGTTATTACAGCGAAACTTACACACTTTTCGCTTAATAACAATTTATCGCACAATTATGACGCCATGATGAAACGAAGGTTATTCAGCAGGGCATTCAATTTTGAGTTTTTCTTTGTAATAGTCCTGTGCAATCTTCAAATCATTCAACATTTTATCTTGAGTATAGTCTTGGGCTGCGAGTTTGAGCATGGCAGGCATGTAGTTAGTTTTATATTCATGAGGGTAGTCATGACATAAGACTTGTGTTTTTTCCTTGATAGATGTGCTTGGGGCATCTAAAACATCAAGGTATTGACTGATTTGCGCATCTGACTGCTCAAATTGTTGAGTCGCTTGTTCCGTTGTTAAATCAGCGTTTTGGCTTTCAGCTACAGCCACCTCGTCATTGGGTTGTTGGCAGGCAGTCAGAAAAGTAGCGAAAAATATAAAAGAGAGAATTTTCAATTTTTTCATAAAGTTCAACTCACTGATGTGAATTTATAGATTTAAGTTTTCAATGATTTTAGCAGTATCCCTCTATAGTAACACCTGTACAGGCAGATCTGCTGAAAGTCTGATGTTGAATCGATAGTGTGTTAGCTAGAAGGTATATTCATAACTTTCAACGACTCTTAAGCAAAAGCGTAGAAATTTTTGTTTGGAATTACTAAACTATCGCATTGCAAATTTGCCGTCCAATTCCGAAGCTTCAAATTCCTCAATTTAAGCGTTGAACGATGTTGATGTTCATTGTCATCATTCAATTGCATAATCATTGCCATAAAACGTTTTTTCGCTCAACAGATTTTGCGAATATACATTTGAATTTAGCATTGTTAAAAGTGGCTTGGAAGATTTCGAATGTGGTTCGCGCATCATTTGCTAAATATAGCTAGAGGTTAAAACATTGAGTCAACATCCTGTCATTCAAGAATTATTCGATCGTCCCATCGAGAGAAAACTGTGGGTGGCACCTATGGCAGGGGTTACAGATCGCCCATTTCGTACCCTTTGCAAATACTTTGGCGCAGGTCATGCTGTCAGTGAAATGATGACGGCAGATAAGACCTTACGCATGAGTAAAAAGAGTCTTTATCGTGCCAATTTTGATGGTGAAATAGCGCCTATTTCTGCTCAAATTGCAGGGTCAGATCCAGCTGAACTGGCTGAAGCTGCACGCTATCAAGTGGCAAATGGTGCGCAAATTGTCGACATTAATATGGGGTGTCCAGCGAAGAAAGTCTGTAATAAATTGGCAGGTTCAGCGCTACTCAAAGATGAAGACTTGGTGGCTCGTATTTTAGATGCTGTGGTCGAAGCAGTTGATGTGCCTGTGACCTTAAAAACCCGTTTGGGCTATCTCAATGGTCATGAAAACATTATGCGCGTTGCGAAACGTGCCGAAGAAGCAGGGATTGCTGCATTGGCGCTTCATGGTCGTACACGTGAAGATATGTATCTGAATACGGCGCGTTATAGCTTAATTAAAGATGTGAAATCGTTGATCAATATTCCTGTGATTGCCAATGGTGATATTGATACACCTGAAAAAGCCAAATATGTACTGGATTATACCGGTGCCGATGCAGTCATGATTGGCCGTGCAGCTCAAGGTCGCCCATGGATATTCCGTGAAATAGGACATTACCTGACGACAGGTGAGCATATGGCGGCACCAAGTATTATGGAAGTCCGTGACGTATTGCTCGGACATTTATCTGAGTTATACGGTTTTTATGGTGAATATTCAGGTTGTCGAATTTCACGCAAACATATTGCTTGGTACACCAAAGGTTTACGTTCTAGTAATGAGTTCCGCCAAAATATGTATAAAGTTGAATCTACAGCAGATCAATATAAAGTCGTCGAGAACTATTTTAATCACTTACTTGATCATGGTCAGATCATGAGTGATGTTCAAGTTGATCAGGTCAACTTGCTTGAAACCAAGTAACTGAAAGCCAAACGAAATATGTTCAATTCGATACAATGTAGGTCGATATTTAAGTTAGTTAGATTTATTGAAATGGATTAAAACTAATTTATTTTAAATGATTTGAAATCAGTATCTAATAAAAAGCCCTCGTTTTAGAGGGCTTTTTTAGGCATTCATGTTTGAATGACGCGTAGAGCTAAGTTTTAGTTGAAGCGCATTTCTAAAACCAATTGATTGATCAAGTCAGGTGCTTCCAATTCACGTATTTGAGAGACATTGGTTCCCGCCCAATAAGCACCATATTCATGTACACCATGCTTGCTAGCAGCGGCATGTAATTGTTTGCCTAAATCATAGCTATATGGGTAAGCCGGGACGGTCGGGCGAGTAGGTGTGTCAATATCTGTGTGCCAGTTATTGATAATGCCACGAGCAGGGCGGCCTGAAATACTTGATGTAATCTGCGTGATGGGTGCATCAAATAATGCTTTGCGATAAGCTTCATTTGCATTTGATGTTTTGCATTGCACAAAAGCAGTGCCCAATTGAACAGCATCTGCACCCAACTCCATAATTTGATAGGCCTGATGTCCATTCATAATACCACCAGCCGCAACGACTGGACATTGAATATGGCGTTTCAAGAGCTGAACCAAGTCACGTGTCTTAACGCTACTATCAAAGTTTTCATTGAAAATGCCACGGTGACCACCAGCTTCAATACCTTGAGCAATCACGATATCAATCCCTGCAGCTTCGATCAGTTTAGCTTCTGCTAAGTTGGTTGCAGAAACTAGAGTCAAGATACCCGCTTGTTTCAAGGCTTGGATTTGATGTGGATGTGGAATACCAAAATGGAAGCTTACCGCTTTAGGGCGCGTTTCCAGTAAGAGGTTTAGAAAATGGTCATTATCTTTAAAGCTTGGATAAATACAGTTCAGTGCTTCTGGAGCTTCTGCATTATATTGAGCAAAGCGTGATTTAAATTGCATGATCCATTTGGCAGCAACTTGTTCATCGAGTTCTACTGTGTCATGACAAAAAAAATTGACCTGAAAAGGTTGTTCAGTGAGTTCTTGAGTTTGTAATATTTGTTGACGTGCATTTTCAACACTGCTTGCACCTAAACCCAGTGAACCAAGTCCACCTTGATTTGACACTTCTGCAGCAAGTTCAGGTGTAGAAACACCTGCCATTGGGGCAAGAAATATAGGGTGTTTGATGCCAAGTTTTTCTAATAAAGTCATGTGCATACTCCAATCACTCTAAATACTTTGCCCAAGCGAGTGAAATTAAGCAAATAATATTCGTTATTTCTTATCAAAATGGTCTTGAGCCTACACCAATGCTGTACTTAAAATTAAGCGACACCTCATGTCGTATTAATGATGTATGACCCGACTTTTGACGGGGATACTTTTAAAATAGTGCTGTGTTCACTTTAAATTTTATAATTCTCCCATGTCTGAACGTATCCGTGAAAAACTGCAAATTTTAGCCGATGCTGCCAAATATGATGTCTCATGTTCTTCGAGTGGTAGCAAGCGCCAAAATAAAGACAAAGGTCTGGGTAATACTGGAAACGGTATTTGCCATAGCTATACAGAAGATGGTCGCTGCGTTTCGTTATTAAAAATTCTATTTTCCAATGTCTGTATTTTCGATTGTGCATATTGTGTGTCCCGTCGAAGTAACGACGTAAAGCGCGCAGCATTTACGGTACAGGAAGTGGTCGATTTGACTATGAATTTTTATCGTCGGAACTATATTGAGGGGCTATTTTTAAGTTCGGGGATTTTTAAATCGGCGGATTACACCATGGAACGTATGTTGCAGGTGGTAAAAAAACTGCGTTTAGAAGAAAATTTTAATGGTTATATTCATCTGAAGACCATTCCGGGGGCATCTCAGGAAATCATTACCGAAGCAGGTTTATATGTTGACCGTATGAGCATTAATTTAGAAATGCCGACAGAAGATGGTTTGAAAAAATTTGCACCTGAAAAAAGTCATGTCGAAGTCCAAAAAGACTTAGGTATTGTGCGAGATCGTTTGATTCAATTCAAAGATGAACGAAAAATAATACGCACAGTCCCCAAATTTGTACCCGCAGGACAAACGACGCAAATGGTGGTGGGCGCACATCAAGAGTCTGACCGTGATGTCATACTGATGGCAGACCGTCATTACAAAGAGTTTAAGCTTAAGCGTGTGTATTACTCAGGTTATATTCCAATTAATGAAGAGGAGCGTGCGCTGCCAGCTGTGGGGTCTGCGCCACCTTTATTACGAGAAAATCGGCTGTATCAAAGTGACTGGTTAATGCGTTTTTATGGGTTTGAAGCGACGGAATTGGTCGATGAAGAACATCCAAATTTAGAATTGGACATTGACCCTAAATTAGCGTGGGCACTGCGTCATCCCGAGCAATTTCCCGTGGATATCAATCGTGCTGAACATCAAATGATCTTACGTGTGCCGGGCATCGGTGTGCGTTCTGCTAAAAAAATTGTTCAAGCACGACGTTTTGGTAAAATTCATATCGACCAATTAAAACGTATGGGTATTTCCTACAATAGGGCGCAGCACTTTATACGCTGTGAAGATTCACCTAAATTTATTCGTGAACAACAGCCTCATCAAATAAGACAGCAGATTTTGCAAAGTGGCCAGTCGAAATATACGCAGCAAGTTTCTCCACAATTGAACTTCGGTTTTTAGGATACAGTCGTGAGTATTTATGTCTTTGATGGCACGATGACAGGATTGTTAAGCTGTGTTTTTCGGGCCTTTCAATTTAAGCAATTTGACGTTCAGATTTGTACAGATGGGCAAGTGCAGGCAGGTCTTTTCGCCGAAGTCATTGATGTGGCTAGTCACGATGAACAAGCACAGCGGGTATGGCAAGGATTAAAGCTTAAAGCATCTGAAAGTGCTTTGAAGCAGTTTTATTATGCGTTTTTATCCGAGCAGCAGCAGGCTTTTCAGCATTGTTTTAATTTTGCGATTTATGTGTTCCAGCAACAGCGTGATGTGTCTAAAAACTATGGCCATGCTGATGTATTAGGGATGAGCCAGTGGGCGAAGCAAGTGGGGCGTGAAAAGCACCGAATGGAAGCTTTTGTGCGTTTTAAAAAATGTCAGGATGGCTTGTTTATCAGTTTAGTCTCACCTGACTTTAATGTATTGCCTTTGATCGAACGGCATTTCAAATCACGCTATCAAGATCAACGTTGGCTGATTTACGATGAAAAACGAAATTATGGCATTTATTATGATTTAAAACAGGTGCATCAAGTGGATATGGATGCCACAACCATAGATAGGCAAATACAATCAGGCCATAGTCAATCCTTTAATATCGAACTGGATGATGATGAGGTTTTGTATGATCAGCTTTGGAAAGATTATTTTAGAAGTGTCAATATTGAAGCCCGACGTAATATGAAATTACATGTGCAGTATGTGCCACGTCGTTATTGGCGTTATATGAATGAAAAAGCGATTTAGGTGCGAATCATCTAGCAATTTTCGGGCATAATGATTGCGCTTTTGATTGTTTAAGTGAGACTTTGATGAAATTATTTCTTGTTACAACCGTTCTGACGGCAATGACGCTCACGGCGTGTTCTGCAAATGAGCAAGAAAAGAAAACATTCGATCCAAAAAGTTATCAAGTTGCCGATGCTGCTGGATTACAACTACGCTTTGAACAATTAAATCAAACTCTAGCTATAGATTTTAGCCAACTGAAAAAAGTAGAAAGTTTGGCTTTTTCAGACCAATCCGCTTTAGATGTTCATAACTTAAAAACTTTAAATCAGCATTTTGTTGCCAACACCGCTTTAAAAAGCTCAAAAATTGCCTATTGCGAAGTAATGAATCATTATTTTGCCGAAATGTATCATCTCGGACATGTGAACTTGGCCTTGGTGAAAGACGTTAAACTACCAAATGCCGCAAACGAAGATTTGAGTCAGGTATTTGCGAATGCAGACCAATTTTATGATTTTATTATCAACCGCTATACCACATATAAACAGGCACAAGAAACCATGCAATATGGTTGTAATCTAAAAGCCGCACTAGCAGATTAAAAAAAGCCCCTCAATGAGGGGCTTTTTTTTACAGAAATTAGCAGCCTGTTAACTTTTCCGGTTGTGGACGTTCGCCAGGGAAGAAGATTGGACGTAGTTTGACGCCGATACCGTTCCCAATGAAGGCAAATATTAACCATAACCAGCCATGCAAACTACCTGAAGCAATACCACTGAAATATGCACCAATGTTACAGCCGTATGCTAAACGTGCGCCATAACCCAACATCAAACCACCGATCACAGCCGCTAGCAGTGAACGTTTTGGAATATTAAAGTTTGGTGCAAATTTACCAGCTAGGCTTGCTGCGAGTAAGGCACCGAGCATGATGCCGAAATTCATCATCGACGTGATATCAAACCATAATGATTCGGTCAGTGCCTTGGCATTTGCAGGTTGCTGCCAATATGCCCAAGATGCAACATCGATCCCTATGATACTTGCTGATTTTGCGGCCCAAACGGCTAAGGCAGAGGTCACGCCCCAAGGACGGCCCGCAAGTGCGAGTGTGGCAAAGTTCAGTAAAGTCAGGATAATTCCGCCCCAAACCAATGGCCATGGACCACGTAGAAAGCGTTTCCAGCCGTGTTGGTTAGCTTGCGGCTCTACTTCAAGCTGACCATGGCGTTTCTTTTCAAAGTAAACTGTTGCTGCGGCAATCAATGCAAAGAGCACAAAGTTTAAAACCAGTGCAGGGACTACACCAAAGCTTTTGACTAAAGAAATCGGTTCAAAGTGGGGAAGGTCAAACCACCATTGAATATGTGAAGTTGCAATCAATGAACCTGTACAGAAGAAGATCAGCGTTACAATCATACGTGCGCTACCTGCGCCCACAGTGTACAGGGTCCCTGATGCACAGCCGCCGCCAAGTTGCATACCAATACCAAAAATAAAGGCACCGATCATCACGGACATTGAAACAGGATTAACGTTACCTTTGACTGGGTTGCCAAATAATTCACCCGCACCTAAAGCAGGGAAGAAGAGCAATACAGCCAAAGCCAACATGATCATTTGTGCACGCAAGCCACGACCACGACGCTCTTTAATAAAGACACGCCAACTCGAGGTGAAACCAAAAGACGCATGATAAAGCGTCATACCCAAAGCACCACCAATTAAAAATAGCAATGCTTGGTTAACGCCTACAACCAGATAAGCACCAATGGTGCCTAAAATTAATAAAACAAAAGCCACCCAAATCGATACATTGGATCGATTGGCTGGCGCAGCAATAACAGACATGGAGAAAAAAAGCTTAAAAAATGTATTTCTATTTTACGGTTTTCATATATTGTAAAAATTAATATTGTTTAGAATTTACACAATCATTGCTGTGTATAATTGATTTAATATATTTAAAAAACTGATGAAGTGGGCATTAAACTGGATTTACATTAAATAAAGAACCAATCCAACTAGAAAAAAGCATGGCTGCAATGCCCCAAAGCGCAACACGTAGACTGCCTTTCAACATAGAAGTGCCAGCTGCATAACTGGCTAAAGCACCGAGGAGTGCTAGGGAAATCACGCCAACGGCCATAACAGTTTTTTCAATATGCATGTCAGCACTGATCAAGATCGCAACCATCGGAAATAGTGCACCAATTGAAAATGCTAAAGCCGATGAGAGTGCTGCTTGAACGGGTTTTGCTGCGGTATTGTCATGGATTCCAATTTCATCTCGGGCGTGGGCTTCAAGTGCATCATGTGCAGTTAATTGGACTGCGACTTCATGGGCCAGTGTAGGCTCTAAACCACGTTGAATATAAATTTGGGTAAGTTCTTTAAGTTCTAGCTCAGGGTTCTTTTGTAGTTCTTTATGCTCCATGTGAAGATCTGCTTTTTCGACGTCTTCTTGAGATTTCACAGAGATATATTCGCCCGCCGCCATAGAGGTTGCACCAGAGATGAGTCCTGCAATGCAGGTAATGAGTAAGGTATGGCTAGAAGCACCACTTGCAGCCATGCCCATAATTAAACTAGTAACGGAGATAATGCCATCATTTGCACCGAGTACAGATGCACGTAGCCAACCCGTACGTTCCATAAAATGTTTTTCGGCATGATGTGAGTAAGACATTATTTTCTCTAAGTTTGTTATTTATATGACCTCATAAGATTGACCTGATATCAGTTAAATTTCAAGTTAAAAATGGATTGAACCAACACGTTGAACAAAAGACAAATATAAAAAAAAGCACCCGAAGGTGCTTTTTTATAAAATGCTTATTGCTGCGCTTTTTCTTTCACGTCAGCTGCACCTTGTTCAACAGCACCTGCTGTTGCGGCAGTTGCGTCTTTAGCTGCTTCTTTGGCATTGTGTGCAGCAGCTTCAGCATTTTCTGCAGCATTATCAACAGCAGTCGCTGTCGCAGTTGCCGCATCTGAAGTTGCATCAGCGATGTCATGGCCTGCTTGGTCAGCAGCGTTTTCTAGGTGTTCACCAGTTGTTGCACCTGTTTCTGGTGCTTTGTCTTTATTACAGCCAACAAGTGCAACAGTTGCAGCCAAACCTAAAGCAACAAGTAATTTATTCATTTTGATCTTTCCTTTTGTTGTTATGCCCGTAGCATGGGCTGAATTTATATTAGCTGAAAAAATATTCGATATTTGATCAAAAATTGTTGATTTAGTGTAATTTTATCCAGCTTATTTTGTAGTTTAAAAGGCTTTATATCTGCTTATAACGTTAAGGGTTTTGACTAAATAATTCTTCAATTGAAGTCACAAGTAGATAGATAAATTCACTGTCATCATGGCGCCATAAATATATTTCTTCCCCCAATTGTGTATCGTCTACCGTACGCATCAATAAATAATCGCCATCGCCGTTATGTGCAATAGCAATGCTGTTTTCAGGGAAGTCTTCTATTTCACTTATGGATTGATGTTCTACGGCTAGATGATTCATCATACGCTTTATTCTTTTCACATCGCTGGTGTCTTGGAAGGGAAAAAGCCACCATGCTTCGATGTCATCACCATCTTTAAATTCATCCGCGCTAGAAAAGCTAATGCCGAATTCGCCACCATTTTCAATTTGCATTTTGACTTTATATTTTTCTGGAAACTTAAATCCTAATTGTTCTTCAGTTGCAGTAATAAATTTTAAGTCTAATGGAAAGGGCATGATGTTGTTCTTAAATTATTTTGGTGTTTTATGAATAAGCTAGGCGTAAATTTTAGTCAATATTTTTTACACTCGTTATTTTTATTCTAGATGATTTAGTTATGGACATATGGGGCATAAAAAAGCCTGCAATCAATGCAGGCTTTTTTGAGAAATTAATCTATTAAGATTAAAGACCAGCAGATGCTTTAAGCGCTTCCACTTTGTCAGTTTTTTCCCATGTAAATGCGGTATCAGAACCTTCACGACCGAAGTGACCATACGCAGCAGTTTGTTGGTACATCGGCTGGATCAAGTTCAACATACGAGTAATACCGTATGGACGTAAGTCAAAGTGTTCACGTACAAGTGCAATAATCAAATCCTCAGATACTTTTGCAGTATTGAATGTGTTGATCGAGATAGATGTTGGTTCTGCAACACCAATCGCATATGACACTTGAATTTCACATTTGTCAGCTAGACCAGCAGCCACAATGTTTTTAGCAACATAACGGCCTGCATAAGCAGCAGAACGGTCCACTTTTGATGGATCTTTACCAGAGAACGCACCACCACCGTGACGAGCCATACCACCGTAAGTATCTACAATGATTTTACGGCCTGTTAAACCACAGTCGCCTACAGGGCCGCCAATCACGAACATACCTGTTGGGTTGATGTGGAATTTAGTGTCTGCATGGAACATTTCAGCAGGAATCACTTTTTTCACGATTTCTTCAATTACCGCCTCTTTCAATTGAGCTTGGGTAATTTTTGGATCGTGCTGAGTTGAAAGTACAACTGCGTCTAAGCGAACTGGCATGCCGTTTTCATAAGCAAATGTTACTTGGCTTTTTGCATCAGGACGTAACCAAGCAAGTTTGCCTTGTTTACGTAGTTCAGCTTGTTTTTCCATTAAGCGATGTGCATATGAAATCGGTGCTGGCATAAGCACATCAGTTTCACGGCTTGCATATCCAAACATTAAACCTTGGTCGCCTGCACCTTGATCTTCAGGTTTTTGACGGTCTACACCTTGAGCAATTTCAGGTGATTGTTTACCGATCATGTTGATCACGGCACAAGTTGAACCATCAAAGCCAAGATCTGAATGATGATATCCGATACCATTTACGGTATTACGAACAATCGCTTCAAAGTCAACATTTGCAGTTGTTGTGATTTCACCGGCAAGTACAACCGCACCCGTTTTTACAAGCGTTTCACAAGCAACCCGTGCATATGGGTCTTCTTTTAAGATTGCATCCAAAATAGCATCACTGATTTGGTCAGCCATTTTATCCGGATGGCCTTCGCTTACAGATTCCGAGGTAAATACAGCGTACTCGCGCATAAGTCCTATCACAGTTAAATTTAAAGACGCAATATGTTACATCGAGAAAGCGTTTAGGACTAGCTTAACATGACCAAATTGGATGAAATTAATTCATTTCAATGACTTTTTAATTGATATAGGCATCTAAAAAATTGATATGAGCTATGGATTTATCAATTTAATTTTTTATGATGAGATAAAATTGAGATATTTTTGTTTTGGCACAAGCAACAATGTGATTAGGCGTTAAAATGCCTAAAGTGGCATTTTAAGTGAATCAATTATAAGAAAAAATCAAATCAATATCCTGAGATTTATCAATAATGAATGTCATGAACTGCCAGAATATGACTGTAAACGACAATTATTCGTTTAATTTGAAAAATAAAACACAATAAGTACGCGCTTTTGAGACTTGGTACGCAAATTGCCTATTTGTCATTACGTTGAATGGGGAAACGTAATGAAACAGTCTGGTTTTACACTCATTGAAATCATGATGGTAGTGGCAATTATCGGCATTTTGGCTGCAATTGCTACTGTATCTTACAATGGCTATGTCGCTCGGGCGCAAGTAGCTGAAGTATTAACAATGATTTCACCCTATAAATTGAAACTGATTGAAAATTATTCAGAGGAACAAAGCTGTGTAGATTTGAATACAGCGCTGAATGAAAGTATCAGTACCAAATATATTGCGAGTAGTGACATTACTGATGTGGCAGGAACGTGTTCAGTGGTTTTTACGTTTAAATCAACAGATGTCAATTTTGCTCTTCGCTCAAAGCAGATCTATTTTAATATTCCAGATGATTTAAATGGTGCTTGGAATTGTCAATCGGATGATATTTCGCAGCGAAATTTACCTGCTACATGTCGTGGGATCTAAAGTATTGAATGTGAAACCGTGAGTATATTGGATAAGTGCTGATTTCACAGGGATGAGTATGCTCTTAGAGTTTCACAAACATTCATAGGTTTCTTTATTGAATATATTTCATATTTCTAATGGTCATTTATCTGGATCGTCTTTGGCTGCTATTTATATTCACAATTTCCATTCGATGTAGCGGACTTTTATCAGTTATGAAGCGGTTGCTTTCTCTGCCAAACTCTAAATATGCATTGCGCTGTCATTGATTCGCCATATAAAAGCGTCACTGTATACAAAATAAACGACATGCATAGGCTTGAAATTGAGCAATAAGCGCCCAAAATACAGGTGGTGCAGGAATAATTAGCGAAAATTTGCCCCTGAGGCTTTACCCATTCCGCTTTTTTTAAGACAATATGCGCATCTTTGAATTCTTATTCATCTTACTCTTTTAAACCATTTGTTTGGACTCTGACCTATGACAACCCCGCTTAACGAACGTCGTATTGCAAACGCAATTCGTGTATTGGCAATGGATGCTGTGCAAAAAGCAAATTCAGGACATCCAGGTGCTCCAATGGGGATGGCAGATATTGCTGATGTGGTATGGCGTGAATTCCTCAACCACAACCCTGCAAACCCACAATGGGCAAACCGTGACCGTTTCGTATTGTCAAACGGCCATGGCTCTATGTTGCAATATGCGTTATTGCACTTAACAGGTTATGACCTGTCTATTGAAGATTTAAAATCTTTCCGTCAATTGCATTCTAAAACTCCAGGTCACCCAGAATTGGGCTATGCACCGGGTATCGAAACAACGACTGGTCCATTGGGTCAAGGTATTGCAAACGCTGTAGGTTTTGCACTTGCTGAAAAAACTTTAGCGGCTCAATTCAACAAAGAAGACATCACAGTTGTAGATCACAACACTTACTGTTTCTTAGGTGATGGCTGTTTAATGGAAGGTGTTTCTCACGAAGCATGTTCATTGGCTGGTACTTTGGGTCTAGGTAAATTAGTTGTTTACTACGATGACAACGGCATCTCGATTGATGGTGAAGTAGAAGGCTGGTTCTCTGATGATACAGAACAGCGTTTCCTTGCATACGGCTGGCAAGTACTTAAAGTTGACGGCCATGATGCAGATGCAATCCGTGCGGCAACTGTTGAAGCAAAAGCTGAAACTGCAAAACCGACATTAATTATCTGTAAAACCATTATTGGTTTAGGTTCGCCAAACAAACAAGGTAAAGAAGATTGCCACGGTGCGCCGCTTGGTAATGATGAAATCGCATTGACTCGTGAAGCTTTAGGTTGGACTGAAGGTCCATTTGAAATTCCTGCTGATGTTTATGCAGCTTGGGATGCAAAAGCCAAAGGTACTGCTTCTGAATCTGCTTGGAACGACACATTTGCTGCTTATGCTGCTAAATATCCAGCAGAAGCAGCTGAACTAAAACGTCGTCTTTCTGGTGACCTTCCTGCTGACTTTGTTGCAAAAGCGGATGCTTATATTGCAGAAGTAAATGCAAAAGCTGAAACCATTGCAACTCGTAAAGCTAGCCAAAATGCCATTCAAGCATTTGCACCACAGCTTCCAGAAATTCTAGGTGGTTCTGCTGACCTTGCAGGTTCTAACCTGACTTTATGGAAAGGCGCAGAAGGCGTTGAATCTAACCCAGCGGGTAACTACGTTCATTACGGCGTACGTGAATTCGGTATGACTGCAATTGCGAACGGTGTTGCACTGCATGGCGGTTTCGTTCCTTATGTAGCAACATTCCTGATGTTTATGGAATATGCGCGTAATGCAGTACGTATGTCTGCATTGATGAAACAACGTGTAATTCATGTGTATACCCATGACTCAATTGGTCTAGGTGAAGATGGTCCTACACACCAACCTGTAGAGCAAATTGCATCTTTACGTGGTACACCAAATCTGAACACTTGGCGTCCATGTGACACTGTAGAAGCGTCTATTTCTTGGAAATCTGCGCTGCTTCGTTCAGAAGGCCCTACAGCATTAATCTTCTCTCGTCAAAACTTGCCATTCCAAACTCGTACAGCAGATCAAATTGCTGACGTTGCGAAAGGCGGTTATGTTCTTGCAAAAGAAAAAGGTGAATTGAAAGCAATCATCATTGCGACAGGTTCAGAAGTTTCATTGGCAATGGATGCTTACGCACAGCTTGAAGGCGTACGTGTTGTTTCTATGCCATGTGCTGAAGAATTTGTAAAACAAGATGCTGCTTACCGTGAAGCGGTTCTTCCAGCTGCGATCCGTGCGCGTGTTGCTGTTGAAGCTGCGCATGTGGACTACTGGTGGAAATTTGTAGGTCTTGATGGTCGTGTAATCGGTATGACGACTTACGGTGAATCTGCTCCAGCAAAAGACTTGTACCAACACTTTGGTATTACTGCTGATGCTGTTGTTGCTGCTGTGAAAGAAATTACCGCTTAATCTGTAAAGACTAACCGTAATAAAGACGCCCCAGAGAAGGGGCGTTTTTTATTGCAGAGATTAAATTTATTTTTAATTGTGAAATAACGATTTGTAACGAATGAATTAAAGCATTGGTTTAAAATTAATTCATTCATGCAGTATTCAGCCACGGGTGCAATGTTGCCCCAAGTGAGGAAACGATGAGCCTTTATGATCAGATAAATGATGAAATTGTACTGATGGATGCTGGTGAACAGAAATGGATTGGCACAGACTTAGAGCTTGAAGCCATGGTTGCAGTAGAGTTGATGTTGCAAGATTTGCAAGAAGACAAAGTGATTAAGATTCGCCGCAAGAACCATGAAAAGCATACAGGTTTAAAGCAGGTAGATCGGATCTTGGTTGAAAAGCTATAAGCTGAATGGTGAAAAAGCCCGATTGTTCGGGCTTTTTATTTGCCTATTTTTTCTAAAACAGATAAGAAAAATTCTAATCAAAACTCATTATGCTTATAAAAGAGCGCATTAAATACAGTGTTTTAAACACATGAAGCTTTATTTCAGTTATAAAAATCCAGTGATCATTTAAAAAGACATCAAACGTGCAAATACAGATTAAAAATTTAACTGAAATTTCAAAAAGCCAATGGCAGCCGCTTTGGGAGCTGTATTTAAAATTTTATAAAAGTCAGTTGGCGGATGCAGTGACCGAGCGAACGTGGCAGAGGTTACATGCTGCTGAGTGCGAACATATGTATGGCTTTGCAGCTGTGATTGATCAACAAGTGGTTGGGATCGTACATGTCATTGAACATGAGAGTTGCTGGACTCTGCAGCCTTATGCCTATTTGCAGGATTTATATACCCTTGAAGAATTTCGCGGGCAAGGCATTGGCAAAGCGCTGATCGCGAAAGTGAAAGAATATTGTGATCAGCGGCAGTGTGACCGTGTGTATTGGCTCACACATCAGGATAATGAAACAGCGCAAAAGCTCTATGATCAAATCGCGAAAAAAACAGGGTTTATTCAATACCGCTGTCATTAAGTCAATGTAAAAGGCTATTCCAAATCAACAGCAGCTCTTGCGTGAAAAGCTGCTGGGTCTAATTATTTAAGCTGAAACTTTAAAGTTTTTAGCTGAGTCTGCTTCTTGCTGAATGATCCATTCGCCACCTACGCGGAATGATGATGCTGAGGCATAGGTATCTTCCATAAATTGGAAAAAGCTGATTAAACCGTTTTGAACTTTGGCTTTAATCGAAAAAGGCGAGGTGAAAGTATTTTTTGCATAGACTGAAGTGTAGGTGAATTGACCAAATACAGCTACAGTTTCATCTTCAGCGATCATATCCGTGATTTGAAAGTCGTCGATATTCCAGTAGGTCCCGACGTTGGCAAAGGTATAAATATAAATGTCTCTGCCTGTGCCAGACCCAGCCCACGGCTCAATTTGTTTCAGTTCTGGGTTGCTGAAGTTTAAGGAAACATATGCCGCGTCTTCTGCAACCAGCAGCTGAGTTGCATTTTCGACGAGTTCTTTTGAAGTATTCATAAGAAATGCCAAAACGACATCTTTGGGCGTTTTAGTATTTAAGGCTTTTTCAATAGCCAGCGATTGTTCTGTCATTTTTGGGTACTCAGATTTTTATGATGTCTAAAAATCTTAAGTGGATTTGTTTAGAAAACCTACGACTCTGATAGGTTGATGTTTTCTAAATTTAGGATAAATAACTCATGGATCAATTAAATTATTAATTATTTGAAATATATGGGAAATTTAATAATTGAGAGTGGTTGTAGATGCTGCTACAGATTTTACAAAACTATCGTTCTAAACATGCAACAAAACGTTTTATCTTTAAAGCTGTAATACGGCTAAAAATCTATAGACTTAATGGTATTCGAAAGTGAGATAAAAACATGAACTTTAAAGCATTAACAATCGGTTTGGCGGTAGCATCAGTTACAACAATTTCTATGGCAAAACCTGTTGCCTATCAAATTGATCCTACTCATACAGCAACAGTATTTACGTGGAATCATTTTGGTTTCTCAACGCCTTCTGCAAACTTTAGTGACATTCAAGGGACAATTAATGTCGATAACGCAAAACCTGCAAATTCGTCTGTGAATGTGACGATTCCATTATCGAGCTTAAATACCAATGTCAAAGCATTAGATGATCATTTAAAAACAGCTGATTTCTTTGATGCTGAAAAATATCCAAATATCACGTTTAAAAGTACAAAAGTTCAAGCGATCAGCAAAACTAAATACAAAATCACGGGTGATTTAACAGTTAAAAATGTGACTAAACCAGTGGTATTGGATGCTGTATTGAACAAGCAAGCCGTTCACCCAATGACTAAGGCGGAAACGATTGGTTTTAATGCAACGACTTCTTTTGATCGTTCAGCATTTGGTGTCGGTGCATATGTACCAAATGTAGGCGACAAAATTACGGTAAATATTACGACTGAAGCGGCTGTGTCTACAGCAAAGGCAGCAGCGAAATAAGATTTAGCTTCCTCAGCTAAGTTAGGAAAGCACCCATTTGGGTGCTTTTTTATGTCTCGTAGATGAGTATTTGATGAGTGGTCAATCGCGATTGAGCAGCAATAGGCAGCCAAAACTGATGAAAATTCCACCGGTAATGGCGTCAATTTTTTTACTAAATTTTTGATAGTAATGGGTCATTTTAGGTGCTGAGAATAAGACCGCAACCAATGCAAACCAAATCAAACTTTCAATAAAGACTAAAGCCAATAAAGAGCTTTGATCAAAAATGCTGACCTTTGCACTGATCCCAATGGAAAATACACTAGTGAAATAAACCAATGCTTTAGGATTGGCCATATTGGTCAAGAAACCTTGGAATAACAGCGTCAAAGGCGATTTTTTCTGTACAGCTTGCTCGGTTGATTTCGTTATTGTGCCGAGGTCTTTACTCCATGCAGATTTTAATAACTGAGAGCCTAAATATAAAAGATATAAGCCACCCAAAATCATGAGGCATTGTTGTAACCAAGCCATTTTTTGAAATAGAAAATGTAAGCCACTTATTGCACAAATTGACCAAACTAAAATACTAAGTGAAATACCTAATGCGGCAAATAATGCATGTGATCTGGATTGTCGAATAGCACTTTGAGTGACAAAAAAGAAGTCTGGGCCTGGGCTGATGAGAGCAAAAAAGTGGATGAGTGCAATGCTGAGTAAGGGAGTCATTCTAATGGCTTATACGTTTTGAAGTGCAACTGTTATAAGCCATTTAGCTTTAAATTAATAGCTGTTTTAAAGCTCAAGCTGTTGTAAAAATTGTTGCAAAATAAGGGGAGCAACACGTTCTAAATGAGGTGTATGTTGTTGGCTTTCCATGCGCAAATTTGGAATGTTAATTTGTGCTTTATGCAGTTCACATGTATGCCCAATTAGCCATTTTTCCATGGCCTGTGTTTCTGCTTCAATATGAAACTGTAGAGCTAGAATATTGGGTCCATAACTAAACGCTTGATTTGGATAAATTGCTGAGCTGGCTAGTAACTGTGCATTTGTAGGTAAATCAAAGGTATCACCATGCCAATGCAGTACAGGCACTTTATCTAATGGTGCTAAAATATTGTGAGTAATGGCATCAAGCTCTAAGGCACTCCAACCGATTTCTTTGCTATGACCTGGATAGACTTTCGCTCCCAATGCATGTGCAATAAGCTGAGCACCTAAGCAAATGCCTAAAGTCGGTAAGTTACTCTCTAAACGTACTTTAAGTAAGTCTATTTCTTTTTGTAGGAAAGGGTAGTCATTAGTTTCATAAACTCCGATCGGGCCGCCCAAAATGATGGTAAGCCCTGTATGTTGCATAGCTTTACTGAGGTCATCGACACCAGCTTCGAAGTATCTTACCCGATAACCCAGTTGGTAAAATACATCTTCCAATGAACCCAAATCTTCAAATGCAAGGTGTTGAATGACGTAAATGGTTTCGTTTAATGCAGTACTCATAGGGATTTTTCAGGATTAAAATTTCAAAATAGAATGTAGCTTGAATTGTCGGAGATTAAAAAGGAAAACTGTAAATTTTTCACAATTGCGAAAAGAGATAAATATAGAAGTTGGCTGAAGCATATTTTTTTTCTTTGAATGATTAGGTTCGATCGTTGAACTTAGCATTTAAAACCTTTGTATTGTGAATTAGGGGATTCCCGAAAGGCTTTATTGGTAAAATTTATGAGAAAAAGTGCATGAAATTTTGATAAAGCTTTGGTTTAGTATAAAAAAAAGATCAAAAACCAATGGAAAAGCGTTTAGAGATGCGTATGATGAAATCTTCGACAAACAACAGTTCATTTTTCTTTTAATATCATCACATAATTAGATAACTGATTTTAAAAGTAAAAAAATATAAGCCAGGGAACTTGTATGCAGTCAAAACATAATCGAGATGCCAGTCTCTTGCATGCGATACATAAAATTTTATTGAAGGAATGGGACCCGTTAGGGATTCGCCGTATTCCTGCTTTACGTGATGAATATGATGATTATTTGCCCAATATTTTTAAATTAATTCAAGAGGATTCAAGTGAATCAGAAATTTTTGAATATTTATGGTGGGTTGAGCAAAAGGTCTTAGAGAAAAAAGGGCAGAAGGAACATACCCTAAAAATTGCGAAAATGTTGAAGGCAATTGAGCGCTAGTTTGCGGTCGTGTACGCATAAAAAAACCGATTCGTTGTCCGTATCGGTTTTTTATTTTAAATCTCTTAGAAGTCTCTTAGAAACGGTTTAGAATTTCTTTTCTAAGGTAAACATAAAGCTTGGAATTGCTTCATTGATACGAGATTGGTATAGCGCGCCAGAACTTTGTTCTTTTAACACTTCTTTATAATCTGAGCTGAGAATATTACGTGCATTCACCGATGCAGACCAATTTTGATCAAAGCGTTTAGTAAAACTCACATCCATATTGACGCGTTCATTGCTGGTGCGATTGTACGGTTCGTTACTCAGCGCACGTGTATATTCAGGGGTATAATTGAGGTTCACACTTGTTGCAATACGCCACGGTTGATAGTTATAAGATAAACCAGCACTTGCGGTATAAGGTGCAACATCACTTGCCAAACGGTCAGAGCCGTCAGTTTCTTCAATTTTTGCACGTACAGTTGAAAGTTGAGCATTCAACATAAATGAATGACCATTCTCCGTTTGCTTCAGTGCATAACGTCCAGCAATTTCTATACCATAAGTAGTTGCACTGTCTTGGTTATATGGGCGTTCGATAAAACGGCAATCGGTATTTCCTGTTTCGCAACGACCGCCTGTAGCATTTTCTGACAGGATCGATTTTTCGATATAGTCATTAATTTCTCGATAATATGCAGTGATATTTACGCCGCCAGCAGGGGTGTTATAACCTAGGGTTGTTTCGTAAGCATTGATGGTTTCAGGTCTTAGGTCAGGATTACCACCACGATCAGGGTTGTTTAGTGTCCCAGCATCACTATCTGTAGAAACTGAAACCGTCGGCATCAATTGATTGCTACGTGGATTTTTAAAAGCCTGACTCAAGTTGGTTTGGAGTGACCATTGGTCATTAAAGTCAAAACGGTGTGCTAATACAGGACTCAAATGCTGATCTTGATAATCCACTAAACCTGAACGATTAATCCACTCTTGGCGTACACCTAGAGTTAAAGTTTGGCGCGGCGTATATTTCCAACTTCCTTCAACATAAGCAGCATACAATTGTTCATCTAAGGTCTCTGCAATATTGCTTTCAAGTTCATTGCTTCGTAGGTCGGTACCAAATTTTATTTGGCGTTTTGAATCGAACTTTCGGACACCGTCGTACCCTAAACCATATTCATTAATTTGTTCATCAATATATGATTGGGAATCTCTATACTCTGTTAATTCTGTTTCATTTTGCTGCTCAATTGATAAGCGAATTTTGTCGGAATTACCTTGGTCTTTACGCTCATATCGTGTGTTGAGTCGAATACTGTCATTTTTATCTTTTTGGATTTGAGTGCCACTTGTGCCTTCGCTTTCATTGTTGCGATAAAACATTTCAGCGACCAGTTTTTGTTGATCATCAAGTTGATATTCAACACGTGGGGTTAACATTTGCGACGTAAGATTGGTGATGCGTTTCTGGGTTTTCGTTCCTGTTGCATCTTGTGTACGGATGAGCGTATCTGAGTCATTCCACATTTGGCTCCCAGATAAACTATAGATCCAAGGGTCTGAACGACCATCCATTTGAAAGTTTAAATTAGTGCGTTCTTCTTCACGTGTATTTGACTTCGTTAGGCCATAACCAGCACGTACAGATCCACTCAAACGCGTGCCATTCAATGGTTCTTTTAAAATAATATTAATGACTGCAGATGAAGCAACCGAGCCTTGAGCTACACTTGGTTGTTTGGTGATTTCAAGGCGTTCGATCATTTCCGGTGTAATGCTATCAACAACTGACATGCCACCACGAGGACCACCTTGTACAGGTTCACCATTGATTAAGAACACGGATGCGCCACCACCACGAAAACGCATGCCGCCAGCACCTGCACCACCACGTGGACCACCGCCGACACCGGGGAGTTGAAATCCTGCAGCACGACGCAGTGCATCATTGATTGACTGATCGCCAAATTTCAACATTTCATCACGGCTTATGATGGTTTTTGCGACAGCACTGATATCTGGGTCTTTGGGCTTAGTGCTTACTGTTGGAACTTCAAATGTTAAAGCTTCCATTTGCTGAACTGCTGCAGATTCTTGGGGATTTTGAACAGTATCTGCGGCCCAAATTGATGTTGAGATCGTAAGTAATGCGTAACTTAAGCTGGTCAGTTTAAGTGTGGTGTGCGCGCCGTGCATTATTTGGTTGTCCAAATGTAATTTTGGCAAAGAATAACGGAAAATTATGGAGAAAAATTGAGGAAAATAACCAAGATGAGCATTTCATCAGATTATTTTTTAACAGGTAGGCGAAAGGTCATATTGCAATAAGGAAAGCCTTATTCGTTGGGGAAAATTAAGGCCTATTAACGTCGCTACAATATAATAAATCACTGATGTGACGCAGTAGCATCAGAAGCGTACTTTGCTTCAAATAATAAAGATACGCGGTAATGTCATCCGCAATGGTTTGAGACAGGACGACTTCTAATCAAAAATGTTTTTGCGATACATTGAATCATTTGACGGTAGTGAACGAGTTTTGTCTGTGAGGTGCATTGCGCCGCAAGATGGTTTCCTTGCGAAGCTTCGCATCTCATTTTCCCGAGTGAGAAACAACGTTTCGTAAGAGTACTTCCAGCCGGAAGCTAATCCCTGTATTCAATCCCTAAATGTAAGACTCCGTCGAATAGATTTAAATATTATTTTAAAAATGTGAAATGGCTTTCATGTGCATAACATGAGTAAATAAATCTAAAAACAAGCCTTTGAAGAAAAATTTAGACATAAAAAAACCCTCATCTTTCGATGAGGGTTTTTCGTATTCTGGAGCGGGAAAGGAGACTCGAACTCCCGACCCCAACCTTGGCAAGGTTATGCTCTACCAACTGAGCTATTCCCGCAATGAGGTGAATTATAGAGAATTTCACACAGCTGTCAACTCTCTATGCTTCTGTTTGCTTAATTAATCAGCACGGCGCCAAATAGTGCCTTGACGAGTATCTTCAAGAACAATCCCTTGATCTAACAAAGATTGACGAATGTCATCTGCTTTGGCAAATTCTTTGGCTTTTTTCGCATCTTTACGTTGTTGAATTAAATCTTCAATTTGCTCTTCAGAGAGACCTAGTGCTTCTTGACCAATATCTGATTTTAAAAATTCATCAACATTGTGCTGAACCAAACCTAAAATATTGGTCAAGTGACGCAATGTCGAATAATACACAGCCGCTTGTTCAGCATTTTCAACTTTTACGGCACGGTTCAATTCTTTGTTGACTTCAAACAATACCGCAATGGCTTCTGCGGTGTTGAAATCATCACGCATAGCGGCATTAAAGCGCTCAACTAAAGCATCATCCAAAGTTTCTACGGTTTTTTCACCATAGACTTGCTGATAAGCTTTAAATGAATGATAGAAACGGGAAAGGGTATTTTTCGCTTCTTTTAAAGCAGTGTCAGAGAAGTTTACTGGGCTACGGTAATGTGATGACACAATAAAGAAGCGAATCACTTCAGGGTGGAATTTATCCATCACATCACGAATAGTGAAGAAGTTACCTAAAGACTTCGACATTTTTTCGCCATCGACATTAATAAAGCCGACATGCATCCAGTAATTAACATACTGTTCGCCAGTAGATGCCTCAGATTGCGCAATTTCATTTTCATGATGCGGGAAAGTTAAGTCTGAACCGCCACCATGAATATCAAAATGGTTGCCTAAGCAGCAGGTCGACATCGCTGAACATTCAATATGCCAGCCCGGACGGCCATTGCCCCAAGGTGAAGCCCAAGAAGGTTCATTTTCTTTGGCATGTTTCCAAAGCACGAAGTCAAAAGGATGTTTCTTTTCTACTTCTACATCAACGCGTTCAGAAGCACCAGCCTGCATATCGTCGAGTTTACGACCCGAAAGACGACCATATTTGGCAAACTTTTCAACTTCAAAATAAACATCGCCATTTGCAGATGGATATGCTGTACCTTTGTTAACCAAGTTACCAATCATATTCTGCATTTGATCGATATAGTCTGTTGCACGTGGTGCTTCATCAGGTGCTGCACAACCTAAATTGGCAGCATCTTCGTTCATGGCCTTGATAAAGCGATCGGTTAAAGCAGTAATGCTTTCGCCATTTTCATTGGCACGGGCAATGATTTTGTCGTCAATATCGGTAATGTTGCGAACGTATTTAACGTTCCAGCCCTGACTGCGCAGGAAACGGATAATATAGTCGAATGCAACCATAACTCGAGCGTGACCAATATGACAGTAGTCATACACGGTCATTCCACAGACATACATGTCGATATGTCCTTCTTTGCGAGGTACGAATTCTACTTTTTTACGTTGCTCTGAGTTATATAGAACAAAAGGTTGCATAGGTCTTCAAATTGTTTCTACCAAAAGATGGCTCATCTTAACCTAAGCATTTTTTTTCATAAAGTTAAAACCCAAAAAAGCAGATATTTTTTAATGCTTGATGTAATTGTATTGCTGGAAAAAGAAGTTGAAGGCTCATTTGATTCGGGCTGAATTTCATTTGAGAGTTTAATTCAATTTATCTGTTCCTAAGTTAAAAAGAAGAAATGCATCTTTTCTGCATAATTCATGAATTCTTATACATTTGGAAACGTGCTATTTGCATAGATATGATAAAATTGTGAAAATTTTTTATTTTGAAAGTGAGAGCGCACCTCTCACGGCTTAAGGTATAACAACTTTGAATCCACCAAATATGCCGAATCAAGTCGATTTTCAGAAAGTCGCATTAGAAACTTTGCGTATTGAAGAGCATGCTTTACAAGTATTAGCGACGCAAATAGATGATCGTTTTAGCCAAGCCTGCGAAATCATTTTACAGTGCAAAGGGCGTTTAGTGATTACTGGTATGGGCAAATCGGGTCATATCGGTCGTAAAATGGCCGCTACATTTGCCTCGACTGGTACGCCATCTTTCTTCATGCATCCGGGTGAAGCTGGACATGGTGATTTGGGCATGTTGGTTAAAGGTGATGTGCTCATTGCAATTTCAAACTCAGGTAAGAGTGATGAAATTATGATGCTGATGCCATTGATCAAACATTTGGGCATTCCTCTCATTACTATGAGTGGCGACAATAAAGGCCCAATGCCACAAAATGCCGATGTCGCATTGACCTTGGGTAATATTCAAGAAGCATGCCCTTTGGGTCTAGCTCCGACCTCAAGTACCACTGCAACATTAGCCTTAGGTGATGCACTTGCAGTTGCATTATTGGATGCACGTGGCTTTACTTCAGATGATTTCGCACGTTCTCATCCTGCTGGAGCGTTGGGTAAGCGTTTGTTATTGCATGTAAAACATCTAATGCATACAGGTGAAGACTTACCCAAAGTGTCGCCAGAGACACCAATGAATAAAGTTCTCTACGAAATTTCAAATAAACGTTTGGGACTCACCACGATTGTCGATGAAAACGATACCTTATTGGGTATCTTTACCGACGGTGACTTACGTCGTTTGATTGATAAACAGCAAGGCTTTGATGTGAATATGAAAGTCTCAGAAGTGATGATTAAAAATCCTTTGACCATTTCACAAGAAGAACGCGCGGTACATGCTTTAGAACGTATGAACGAAAAGAAAATTACACAATTTGTAGTTGTTGATGATGTCAATAAAGTGATTGGGATTATCAGCATGCATGATTTGATTCAGGCTGGGGTAAATTAAGAAAATGGCATCGTATGTATTGCTAGAACAAGCGCGTCACATAGAAGCACTGGTACTGGATGTGGATGGAATTTTAAGTGATGGATTTGTAACGTTAACCAATAGCGGCGATGAAATCAAATCCTTTGATATTCGAGATGGCTTAGGCATGAAGTTGGTGCAAAAAGCGGGTATCAAAGTCATCATTATTACTGGCCGTAAAAGTAATATTGTTGAAAAACGCATGTCTGACTTAGGTGTGGACTTGGTTTTTCAAGGTCGTGAAGATAAAGGTGTTGCCTTGACTGAAGCCTGCGCACAGTTTGGTATTGATCCTTCAGATTGCCTATATATGGGCGATGACTGGCCCGATCTTTCAGCCTTTGCTATTGCAGGGATGAAAGTGACCGTACCGAATGGACATTTAGAAGTACGTCGCCGTGCAGATCTTGTTACTCAGGCGATGGGTGGACGTGGTGCTGTTCGTGAAATCTGCGATATGCTTTTAGTTTCTAAAGGTGTATACCAGGAACTACTTGAAAAATATGCAAGTGCACCTTATTAATAAATTGATGCAGTCATTGGATTGAATCTCCGCTTATGGATACTAAAGTTTTATACGTGACAGCTGTGGTCATTGCTACAGTAAGCGGTGGTTTTTACTATTTCGGTGGAAAGGGTAATAAGCTTCAGGCGGACTCTTCGAAAAGTATGACTTACTCAGCTGAAAACATTAACCTGACGCAGACTGATGAGCAGGGAAAATTGCATATTCGTGCGCAAGTCGATCGACTTGAGCAGGATTTGCAAAAGCAAACGTCTCATTTGGTCAATCTGAAAGCATCGACCTATCAAGATGGTGCTGTCGATGCCACGTTCTTTGCCAAACAAGCCAATGGTATGGATGATAACCAAAAAGTCGTACTGAGTGACAATGTGGTTGCAACGAAATTGATGCGTGAAGGGCAAATGGAGTTTCGTACTGAGGAACTCACTGCTTTTCCAAAAAAGCGTGAAATAGAAACGGACAAGACTGTAACGGTGATTTCACCACAAGCCGAATTTGTCAGCCAAGGTTTAAAAGCAAATTTAAACGACGGTCAATACGAATTTTTTAATATTCGAGGAAAGTATGAACCATAATTTTAATCGAAAAACTGCAAAAACTTTCCTAAAACGTACAGCGCTACTCGGTTCACTGGCGTTATGTTCAGTTGCAGCTTTTGCTTTGCCTTCAGATCGTAATCAACCGATTTCATTGGTTGCCGATCGTGCAACGTTTAATGAAAAAACCGGGATTACGACGTATACCGGTAATGTCATCATTGAACAGGGTTCAATGAAGCTGCAGGCAAACTCAATCGTTGCGAACTTAAACAGCAAAAAAGAGATCAGTACGATTACAGCAACGGGTGGGCCAGCACATTTCCAACAAAAAACTGACCCTGCCAAAGGCTATGCAAAAGGCCAAGCGCAAAAGATCGTCTACAATGCTGAAACGGGTATTATCACCATGACGGGTGGTGCTTTGTTGCAACAAGATGGTGCAAGTATTCGTGGTAATAGCCTGAAATACAGTATGAATAAAGGCGATATCGTTGCTGAAGGTACACCAAATAAATCTGGATCTTCTTCAGGTCGTGTTCAAATCGTGATTCCACCGTCAAGCACTAAGTCCTTCCCAGGAGCACGTGATTAATGGAGCAAACCTCGCAAGTTCAAACTTTATGTATTAAACATTTAGCCAAAAACTACAGTAAGCGTTGGGTGGTAAAGGATGTATCCTTTAGCATGCAAAGTGGTCAAATTGTGGGTTTACTTGGTCCAAATGGTGCAGGTAAAACCACAAGTTTCTATATGGTTGTTGGCCTGGTGCGTATGGATAAAGGTGAGATTCATTTAGATGATCTTGATTTGTCTGACTTGGCAATGCATGAGCGCGCACGTAAAGGTATTGGTTATCTACCCCAAGAAGCATCTATTTTTAGAAAATTAACCATTTCTGAAAATATCATGTCGATTTTAGAAACCCGTAAAGATCTAAATAAGCAACAACGTCAGCAACGTTTAACGGAATTGCTTGCCGACTTTAAAATCACACACATCAAAGATTCTCTTGGTATGAGTGTGTCGGGTGGTGAGCGTCGTCGTGCGGAAATCGCGCGTGCGTTAGCGGCAGACCCTAAATTTATGTTGCTAGATGAACCTTTTGCAGGGGTTGATCCTATTTCAGTGGGTGATATCAAAGACATTATCAGAACATTGAAAGATCGCGGTATTGGTGTATTAATTACCGACCATAATGTGCGTGAAACCCTTGCGATTTGTGAGCATGCCTATATCGTGAGCGAAGGTTCAGTGATTGCAGAAGGTACTCCAGAAGAAGTCCTTGCAGATGAAACGGTACGTAAAGTTTATCTTGGTGATGATTTTACCGTTTAATTGAATAATATAAGAAATTTCCCGTTGAATGGCGCTAGTTTCCTTCAGCGGGTTTATGTTATTGTCTGAAATGACAAAAACTGAGCGATTAATCTAAAAAATTAACAAGAATTCAGTATACTTTAAACTAAAAATACGACCTGCAAAAATCATGCGATTACGAAAGATGAATGGTCCAGAAGTTGGGCGTCCGCGTAAAAATAAGTGCAATTTCTTTTGTATATTATTTTTACCCTTTTCCATTGGTTCAGTGTATGCAGCAGATACCGGCACTGCACAAAGTACCATTCAAAAGACATTAGATAAGATTTTTTTACCTAATAAGCCGAAACCTTCTGCCGAAAAAATTAACATCACAGAACTCAGTAAATATAATTTAGATACCTCACGTGTCCAAGAAATGCCAGCCGTTGCTTATGGTCGAACGCAACAAGGCAGCTATAATCCAAACACAGTAGCGAAGAATCTAAGTTTTATTGATGCGATACATATCGCCGTCCAAAGACGTCCAGAAATCACGCAAAGTATTGCTACAGTCGCATCGCAAAACGCCAATATTGACCTAGCGAATGCTGCATATTATCCCCAAATTTCAGGTGGATTGAGCACTGCAGATCTGACTAAAGGCGAGCGTGGACGTCAGTTGGTATCTTTAAATGCGACGCAGATGTTATATGACTTTGGTAAAACCAAAAGTGCAGTAGGCATTGAAGAAGCAAAAATGTTACAAGAGCAGGCTAATGTACTTGTAAATTTAGATGAAGTTTCATTTGATGTTGCAAATGCAATTATCAACATTAAACGATATCAAGAAGTGGCTAAAATTGCGCAGCAGCAAATTGCCGGTGTGAGTCGGATTGCTGAGATTGCTAATCTACGTGCAACCGCAGGGATCAGTAGTCAAGCAGACCCTATTCAAGCCAAGTCAAATTTAGAAGCTGCAGAATCAAATTTAATTGTGCAAGAAACTCAACTTCGACAGTACCAACAGCGACTTCGTACCTTGTTAGGTTTTGATGTAAGTCAGATCAATTGGGTGATACCCGATCGGATCTTAACTGCAGCCGCATTGTATGATGATCCTGACTTCAAGATGATTCCAAGCATGATGCAAGCGCAGGCTGGGGTTGAAGTTGCCAAATTGCAAAAGCAACAGTCAAAATTAAGTGCATATCCAACACTTAATGTCAAAGGCAGTCTGAGTCAGGCGGTGAATGGCCGTAATCCAAATAATGATGAAGATGATGGTTTATATAATTCAATCATGTTGGAAGCCACCAGTAATTTTTACCAAGGTGGTGCAATTGCAGCGCAAACACGTGCCGCAAGCTATGCAGAAGAAGCAGCAAAAGCACAAGTAAATACAGTGTATTTGGATGTGATTGATCAAGTCCGAATGATTCGTGAACAAATCGAAAATAAAAAGCGTCAAATGTCGATATTGGTGCAGCGCCGTGAAACAACGGTAAGAACCAAAGAGCTGTATCAAGAACAATATAAATTAGGAACTCGAACGGTTGTCGATCTACTGAATGCAGAGCAAGCCATACATAGTGCCGCACAAGAAATTGTGACATCGCAATATGATATCTACTCAGCACTTGCACAGTACATCCAAGTGACAGGGCGTTCACGAAATATCTATGAACTTAATAATATATCTATTCAGGGGTTTGAAGTTCAGCCATGAGTAATACAATAAATTATCAACCGTGGCTACAAGCGGTTCTGAATATTGCAAAGCATTATCGAATTGAACCCTCTGAAGAACGTATACGGTTGCAGTTGGATTGGGATCAACACAAAAATGCCGATGAACTGGTTGCAGTCATGGCACGCCAAATTGGATTAAGTGTTCGAAAAAATAAATATGACATAAATCTGCTCAATCCATGGCGCTTACCGGTATTGGTTGAGTTTATTAGTGGTGAAGTGGGTGTGGTAGAACGCATCGACGTAGACGGTAATGCCAGTGTCCAATTGAGCGGAGATGAAGGCCTATCTCAAGTTTTCTCTATTGAACGATTGAGCCATGGCGTTCGCAATATTTATATTCTGCGTCCAGAGTCATCTGTACCCGATGCACGTGTTGATGAATACATCAAGCCGTTTGAAAAAAATTGGTTCTGGTCGATTGTTTTAAAAGACTGGAAACGCTACATCGACATTATGTTTGCTTCATTAATGGCGAATATTTTGGCCCTAGCCACTATTTTGTTCTCAATGAACGTGTACGACCGCGTCATTCCATCTCAATCTGTACCGACTTTATGGGTACTTGCCGGTGGGGTGTTAATTGCAGCGATATTTGAGTTTGCACTACGTGTTTCACGAATTTATTTATCGGATATTATTGGTAAACGTGCCGATTTGAAAATTTCCGATCGTGTATTTGGTCATGCATTAAGGATTAAAAATAGCGAACGTTCAAAATCAACAGGTACTTTTATTTCACAAATTCGTGAATTAGAAGGGGTACGCGAAATGGTCACTTCGACGACTGTTACCGCAATTGCCGATTTACCGTTTTTCTTCTTGTTTTTGTTCATCTTCTGGTTAATTGGCGGCAATCTATTTTGGGTCATGCTGTTGGTGGTTCCTTTGATGATTATTCCAGGGATTTTGGCGCAAAAACCATTGGCTAAACTTGCACAAATGGGTATGCGCGAGTCTTCGATTCGTAATGCATTATTGGTTGAATCTGTGCAAGGCATGGAAGATATCAAATTACTTCGTGCTGAATCACGCTTCCAAAACCAATGGAACCACATGAATGAAGTGTCTGCTGATGTCAGCATGCGTCAACGTAAAATCGTGGGCTTAATGTCGGCATGGACACAAAAAATTCAGGGTCTAACATTTGCAATCGTTGTACTCGTCGGCTGTTTTGCTGTGATGAAAGGTGAAATGACCACAGGTGCTTTGGTAGCTTGTTCGATTTTGTCCTCACGAATGTTGGCACCAATTTCTGCACTGGCTGGGGTATTAGGTCGTTTACAACAGGCTAAAGTGGCGAAAGCAGGTCTTGATGAACTCATGAAGAAACCTGTTGATCAACCGGATTATTCTCACCTTATTCATCGACCATCAATTAATGGTCATTATGAACTCAATGGTGTGTCATTTAAGTATGGTGAAGATGATCCACGTCCAAGTCTTTTAATTCCAAAACTGGAAATTAAGGCTGGAGAAAAGATCGCAATTTTGGGCCGTAACGGTGCTGGTAAGTCGACGCTACTCCAATTGTTATCGGGTATGCAAACGCCAGTACAAGGCAAAGTTAAATTAGATGGGATTGAGCTGTCTTTAATCGACCCCGCAGATGTGCGTCGTGATATGGGGCTATTGAACCAAAATGCACAGTTATTTTATGGTACGATTCGTGAAAACTTGACCTTGGGTGCTCCGCTGGCTACGGATGAACAATTGATTGAAGTACTGAAAATTACGGGTGCAATTCACTTTGTTCAAGAGAAAAAAGAAGGGCTAGACCATATCATTTTAGAAGGTGGTGTAGGCTTCTCTGGCGGTCAACGCCAAGCTTTGTTGCTTGCACGCTTATTGATTCGTCAACCCAATATTCTATTGCTTGATGAACCTACAGCAGCCATTGATGACGTATCTGAGAAGCAGTTGATCGATCATTTAAAAGGTTATTTACAAAACCGAACTATGGTGGTAGCAACACATCGCCGTGCGGTACTTGAGTTGGTTGACCGCATTATTGTGGTGAATGAAGGTAAAATTGTCATGGATGGGCCTCGTGATCAAATTCTGAATCAGAATGCTCAGAAAAAAGTAGCTGGGGCTTAAATCATGAGTGAAAATAAACAAGAAATACAACGCTCGACCAAAGTCAGCTTTAAAGAGCCACCATTACCGAAATCGAGTTTAATCATTTGGATTATTACGATTGGTCTGGCAATCCTTTTAGTTTGGGCTTGGTTGTTTAAATTAGAAGAAGTCTCTACAGGGACAGGTAAAGTGATTCCATCTTCGAAAGAACAAATTGTTCAGTCGCTTGAGGGAGGGATTTTAACCAAGTTGAATGTGAAGGAAGGTCAAATTGTTGAACAAGGTCAAGTCCTTGCGCAACTCGATCCAACACGCTTCGCATCAAATGTTGGTGAAACCGAGTCTTTACTTGTGGCATCACGTGCGACAGCAGCACGTTTACGTGCAGAAGTGAATGGTACACCATTAACCTTTCCTGAAGATGTTCAAAAGATTCCAGCTTTAGTGAAGGAAGAAACAGCTTTATATCATTCACGTCGTGCAAACTTGGAAGAATCTGTTGCCGGCTTAAAACAGGCATTGGTGTTAGTTCAACAAGAATTGGCCATGACTGAGCCGCTTGTTGCCAAAGGGGCAGCAAGTGAAGTTGAAGTACTTCGTTTAAAGCGTTCAGCGAATGACTTACAAAATCAGTTAAATGATGTCCGTAACCAATATTTGGTAAAATCACGGGAAGAATTGTCGAAAGCCAATACTGATATTGAATCGCAGCAACAAGTGGTGAAAGGCAAATCGGATACGCTGAGCCGTACCGTTTTTAAATCTCCAGTTCGTGGTGTGGTCAAAGAAATTGATGTGATGACATTGGGCGGTGTGATTCCGCAAAATGGTAAATTGATGACCATCGTACCTTTGGATGAACAGCTTCTGGTTGAAGCACGTATTTCACCGCGAGATATTGCTTTTATTCGTCCGGGTCAAGAAGCCTTAGTGAAAATTACGGCATATGACTATTCGATCTATGGTGGTCTAAAAGGTAAAGTGACCGTCATTTCACCAGATACTTTACGTGATGAAGTGAAACAAGATCAGTTCTATTATCGTGTTTATATCCGTACAGATAGTGATAAATTAAGCAATAAAGAAGGTAAAAGTTTTAGTATCGCTCCGGGTATGGTGGCGACAGTTGATATCCGTACCGGCTCGAAAACTGTACTGGAGTACTTAATCAAGCCATTCAATAAAGCAAAAGAAGCACTTCGCGAACGTTAATAGCGCAGTGCCAATCAAGCCTCCAGCATTGGGGGCTTTTTTGTGGATGTAAGTCTTTCAAAAAACGCTATAATATTCTTTGATACAGGATCTAAAGACGTTATGCCATTTACACTCGCCGCACAGTTTGAATATGAAGAAGACATTAAAAAAAGTCGTTTTCAAGCCATCGCAGTTCCTGTGGAAAATGAACAAGCCGTTAAAGAATTTCTTGAAGCCCATAAAGATATCTCAACAACACATCAGTGTTGGGCATGGAAAATTGGACATACCGTACGTTTTAATGATGATGGTGAGCCTTCAGGCACAGCAGGTCGGCCCATTCTAGCAACCATAGAAGGGAATGACCTAACCAACGTGTTGGTCTTGGTTAATCGTTGGTATGGCGGAATTAAGCTCGGGACAGGGGGATTGGTACGTGCCTATGGTGGCTGTGCAGGTCAATGCCTTTTACAAGCTGAAAAAATTGAACTTATTGAGAAGAAAAAAGTGCAATTTAGTTGTCAGTTTAATGAATGGGCAATTTTCCAATATGAACTCAATCAGCAGCAAATTGAATTTCAGGAAGACTATACAGCGCAGGGCGTAAATGTACTTGCAGCATTGCAAATTCATCAAATCCAACCGCTACAGTTAAAGATTCAAGATGTAACTCGCGGACGTGAACAACTGTATATCGTAGAGGCTGCTGAAGATGAATGAAATAGATCCATTATTGAAATATCGAGAGCAACATAAGCATCGTCTAAATTATATGCCTTGGTTGTATTGGTCACTCAAACCGAAAAATCGTGGTTGG
Organism: Acinetobacter sp. YH12140; assembly: GCF_013418475.1. Taxonomy (NCBI): domain Bacteria; kingdom Pseudomonadati; phylum Pseudomonadota; class Gammaproteobacteria; order Moraxellales; family Moraxellaceae; genus Acinetobacter; species Acinetobacter sp. YH12140. Next base: position 59,084 of record NZ_VPBZ01000003.1, on the reverse strand, counting down.
GCCGAAGCTTGGCAACAGGAATATCAAGACTATCTCAAATCGATGGAAACCGTTGAAATTGGTGAAAACTGTTTTATATCGCCATTGGCTCATATTTTTGCCGAACCGGGACGTAAGATTGTTATTGGAGATAACAGCTTTATTGCGGCGGATTGCACTTTGCATGGCCCAATAGAAATAGGCAATGAAGTGGCGATCAATCATCACTGTATTTTAGATGGTGGGCGAGTGGGCATCAAAATTCATGATCAAGTTCGTATGGCGGCATATTGCCATTTATACGCTTTTGATCATGGAATGGATGTCAATCAACCGATCTATCAGCAAGCTGTACGATCACAAGGGATTGAGATAGAACGTGATGTTTGGCTAGGTGCGCATGTTGGAATCAAGGATGGCATTCACATTGCTGAGCAGGCTGTAGTCGGTATGAACAGTATGGTGACGAAAAATGTCGAAGCGCGTGCAATCATTGCTGGAAATCCTGCAAAATTCATTCGATATCGTGAATAAATAATCGCCAAATACGTCATAAATATTTTTTATGCTTACACAATTGCATGCACAGTGAAACAGAGTTGTGATAAGTTAAAAATAACAAACAACATTTTATAGCCAAGCAATAATAAAACGAGGGCTAATCATGAAACGAGTTATCGCCTGTATCGACTCTTCTCCATGCATTAATGCACTAGCTGATGCTGCTGCTTGGGTTGCTAAACAAACTCACCGCGAGTTGGTTTTACTACAAATACTTGATTACTATCCGGCAAGTTATCACTTAGGTGAAATCAGTGGCGTGATTGGGTTTGAAAGTAATGCCATGCTCTTGAAAGAACTCGCGGAGTTAGAACAAAAACAAAGTGATTTAGCTTTAGATTATAGTAATAATTTGCTCAAACACATTTCTGAAATGATCCAAGATAAGCATGGGATTCAAACCACCCATATTCAGGAAAAGGGTGACTTCTTAGAGCAAAGTTTTAATATTTTGCAAGATGACGATATTGTTTTAATTGGTCGGGTAGGTGAACGTTCAGCAGAGCGCAATAAGCCGCTCGGTAGTAATGTTGAAAACTTTATTCGTGGTGCAAGTTGTACAGTTATGACCGTAGGACCAACGTTTAAACCACCGACTCGCTTTATTTTTGCCTATGAATATTCGCCTAAATGCGTTGAGTTAATGAAGCGTGTGGCACAAAGTGATCTACTCAAACTCTTACAATGTCATTTGGTTTATGTTGGAGATCACCCACAAATCTTGGATGATCCAAAAAATTATTTAACCAATGCCGGTCTCGATGTGGTGACAGAATACCGTTATGGCGATGTTTCGGAAAATATTCTGGACTATCAACAAGAGCATGGCATTCAGTTAATCGTACTTGGCGCTTTTAGCCACAGTAAAATCCATCAGTTCTTCTTGGGCAGTATCACCACCAGTATTTTCAGAAATTCCAGTGTTCCATTGTTGGTTGTAAAATAAGTTGAGCAAACGAACAGTTGATTTAATAGACGGACAATTACGAGTAAATAAATAATAAGTTGTTGTTTTAAAAATAATCAGAGTTATCCTCAAAAATTGTGGATAACTCTGTGTGTAGTATTTGTAAATAATTGTTTTTAAAATAAAATATTATGTTGATTGTTTTTTATACCTTTATTCGAGGTGTTTAAAAAACACCTCGATTGAGATTATTTAACGATTGCAATTGCAAAACCATCATGACCTTTACAACCTACAGTTTGAAGTGCCGTGCAAGATAAAATTTTTGGATGATTTTGCATGGCTTTGAACATATCACGGATACCTTCAATGCTTGGTTTGTGGTTTTCAGCATTTAGAATCTCACCTGCACGAATTACATTGTCTAAAACAATCACTGTACCTGAATGAGATAAATTTAAGCTTAATTCTAAATATTCAGGGTAGCTCTGTTTGTCTGCATCGACAAAAATAAAGTCAAAAGGTTCGGTATCTTCAGGAAGGGCACGTAAAATATCTGCCGCACGACCACATTTCAGTTCTATCGTTTGTGCAAGCTTTGCATTATCAATATTTTCTTGACCGAGGGCAGCATGTGTATCACGACCTTCAATGGTCAGAATGTAACCATCATTAGGTAAGGCACGTGCTAACCACATGGTGCTATAGGCTGCAAAAGTTCCAAGTTCTAAAACGCGTTTACACTTGTTCATTTGGATTAACATTTGAAGCAGCATGCCTTGATTAGCCGCTACAGCAAGATGATCAGGAAAGCCACGTTCATCCGTATGTTGAAGTGTTTGGGTCAATATTGGATCTTCAGGAATTAAATGTGAATCGATGTAAGCATCAATGTCTGTCCACATTTGTTGCATGTTGTCGCACCTCGTGATTGATGCAAGCATTTTAAACCTTTCCACCAACATCGCAATTTATTGTTCTATATTTGAATATTTTATGTACAAAAAAGACCTCCGAAGAGGTCTTGATATGACGATGTAATGTTTTAGTAATTACACATTGAAGAGCGACTTGAGTGATCAGGTCCCCAAGTACGGTAGCCTTGAGTATCAATATGAATTTGTCCGCTGGCATATAAACCTAATCCCATATTGAGACTCTGCCCGTGTTGTGACCAAAATTGGCATAAACGGAACTTGGTATTTTCAATATAACTGTAGTCTTCGGGCTGCGGGTACGCAGGTCCAATACGGAAATCAATCGCCGAGTTATATAGGTGACGAGATGAACTTGCACCACCGGCACATTGGTTCAAAGGCAAATCACGATAAACCGAAGTCACTTCAAAGTCCGTTAAGATATTGGCCGCAACTAAATATTTAAAGACACGTAAGGTTGCAATTTGGTTTTGCCATAATTCACGGTTAGGCACCATATATTCTGAGCGACCACATTTTTGCCAATCACGTGCAGTACGCATCAGCTCAAATGAAGGGATGATATTGCCTACACCATTTTTCTCTAAAAAGACTTCATAGTCTCGAACGCGACGTAAATTATCAACAGACGCGACCCATGAGTTGTATGCATAAGGCACCACTTTAGGCGGGGCTTGTCTGATGGTCGTCACTTTTTCTTGAGGTATGTAAATACGTTTACCGTCGGGAGTTGTAATAGTGTGACCTTGTTTTTGTGGTGTAGTTGTACAACCAATGAAAACAAGAGGGAATATTGCAACGGACAATAATCCCTTGAGTAAATGCTTCATTATAGAAATCAATTATTTATAAACTCGTTCTATTTTAATCCAATTTGATTGAGAAAATTTGAATAATTTGCAATGAAATGTGTGCTTTAAGTATAAAAAAAGATCAGCATGTGCTGATCTTTTCATGAAAGCGTAAAATTACTTTTCAAGATATTGTAATTTATCAGCTTTACCGTTCCACTCTTCACGGTCGGCAGGTTGATCACCAATTTGAGTGATGTTCGGCCATTTTTGAGAAAGTTCAGTATTAAGTTCGATAAATACTTCTTGACCTTCAGGTAACTCATCTTCAGAGAAAATCGCGTTAGCTGGACACTCAGGTTCACATAGCGCACAGTCGATACATTCATCTGGATTAATAACAAGGAAGTTTGGACCTTCATAGAAACAGTCAACAGGGCAAACTTCTACGCAGTCTTGATATTTACATTTAATACAGTTTTCAGTGACAACAAAGGTCATGGCGACAGCTACCTAAAAAATATGGTTCTAATAAACTAATGGTGTATTTTAGGCAAAAAATAGGGTAACTAACAATTCCTTTTATTGATAATTATTATATGCAGTGCTGTTAAAATCACTAAAAACTGAACAATTTATGTAAATTTCACAATGAATGAGAATCATACTCAAAAACTGATTAAATTACATCTGTTTATCGAACAATATTTTTAATGTGCATTTTAAGCATGAAACATTTTAGAACACTAATTTTTTTATCAATTTATTGCTGAGTAGCCGCATAAGTAAATAGCAAACATTCACTAATTTAAGCGTTTCAATGGTGTCAATGCAAAGAACACCTTCATAGGTGTTCTTTGCATATCTCATCTATCGCTTCTGCTCAATTAGATCTTAAGTAAATCTTTCAAGGCGTAAAGTTGTTGTAGTGCTTCACGTGGACTTAAGTTATCGACATCTAAATCTGCTAAGGCATCAAGTACGGGCGATGTTTTTTCAACTTCAACCACGCGTTCGATGACTTCTGGCTCTGCTAGTGCAGAGAATAAATCGGTTTGTACAGCCGTATTGAGTTGCTGCTTTTGCTGAGTTTCTAAAATGCGAAGGCGATTTTGTGCTTCTTTGATCACTGCCGCAGGAATACCTGCAAGCTTTGCCACCTGTAGACCATGACTTTGACTCGCCGGGCCTTGTTGAACTTTATGCAGTAAGATCAGGTTGCCATTTAGCTCACGAGCAGTCACATGATAGTTATCTATATTGGCGTCTTTGCCTAACTCGGTGAGCTCAAAATAATGCGTTGCAAATAGGCATAAACATTTAATGCGACGCGTGAGATCGAGCACACATGCCCACGCCAAAGATAAGCCATCATAGGTACTCGTACCACGTCCGACTTCATCCATCAGTACCAATGATTGATTGGTCGCATGATGTAGAATCTGTGAGGTTTCAGTCATTTCCACCATGAAGGTTGATTTGCCTGTAGACAAGTCGTCGGCAGATCCGATACGGGTAAATATCCGATCGATCGGCCCTAATACGGCAGATTGGGCAGGGACAAAGCTACCACAGTAGGCTAATAAGCTGATTAAGGCAGTTTGGCGCATAAAGGTCGATTTACCGCCCATATTTGGCCCTGTGATAATCGCCATGCGGTGATTAAAGTCCAAACTGGTATCATTTGGAGTAAATGCTGATTTGCTCAGAGATTCCACAACTGGGTGACGACCGGCTTTGATTTTGATCCCAACTTCAGGGCTATATTCAGGACGTGACCAATTTCGTAATCGAGCTTGATGGGCAAAATTAGCCAGTAAATCAATTTGCGCTATAGCGGCGCTCATCATTTGTAAGTTGCCAATATCTGCACGTAACTCATCAAGTAATAGCTCAAAGAGCATTTTTTCGCGCGCTAATGCACGTGACTCACTCGAAAGCACCTTATCTTCAAAGGATTTCAGCTCAGGGGTAATGTAGCGTTCCGCATTTTTTAGGGTTTGGCGGCGAATATAATGATCAGGTGCTTGCTCAGCTTGTGCGCGTGTTAGTTCAATATAGTAGCCACTGACACGGTTATAGCCAATTTTTAAGGTTGCAATGCCGGTTTGTTCACGTTCTTTAATTTCAAGATCAATGAGGAATTGTCCCGCATGGTCACGAATTTTACGTAGTTCATCAAGTTCAGTGTCGAAACCCTCGGCAATCACATTTCCATCACGTAAAAGCACTGGCGGGTTTTCTACGATGGCAGACATGAGACGCTCATGTAAGCCGTGAAAATCACCCATTTCATCATTTAACTGAGCGATCAGCTTAGATTGGTGTGACTGAATGATCGGTTCAAGTGCATGTCGAAGATAGGGAATTTGTGCACAAGTTTGACGTAACTGAACTAGGTCTCGTGGACGAGCACTGCCGAGAGCTACACGAGATAGCACACGTTCAATATCACCAATTTCTTTGAGAACTAAGCGGATCGGAGACTCATGATAGCCTTGCAGCATCGCTTGTGATGCATCTAAACGTGCATCCAATAAAGCGGTATCTCGTAAAGGCTGCATTAAGGTACGACTTAATAGACGGCCACCCATCGCAGTTTGGCAATCATTGATTAGTTGGAACAGGGAAGTACCATGTTCAAATAGGGGATCAATCAGTTCTAAGTTACGACGAGTGACGGGGTCGAGCGCCACAAAATCACTACTTTGTTCGAGTTGAATGCTGCGGATATGTGGTAAAGCAGTTTTTTGAGTCACTTTTGCATAGTGAATCAAAGCCGCTGCGGCAGCTTTCGCCAAAGGTAAATGGTCAATACCAAAACCTGAAAGTGTGGCAACTGCAAATTGGTCACACAGCGTTTTTTGTGCGTTATTTAAATTGAAGTCGACGTTTGGACGTTTAGTGACAGGGCAGTCTAATTGACGTTTAATTTGTTCGACAATATTCGGATCAATAAGATCTTCATCAATCAAAATTTCGCTCGGCATTAAACGTGAAAGTTCGATTGCTAATTGTTCCAGCTGATAGTCCATTTGCTGAACTTTGAAAATACCTGCACTGAGGTCTAGTAAAGCAATCCCGATTTGATTTTGTTGTAAGCAGATCGCGACTAAATTTGAACTTTGATGAGAGGCAATTAGTGCATCATCCGTTAATGTCCCCGGGGTAATGATACGAACAATGCCGCGCTCAACTGGACCTTTACCTGTTACCTCACCAATTTGCTCGCAGATCACCACCGTTTCCCCTTTTTTTACAAGGCGGGCTAAATAGCCTTCAGCTGCATGGTATGGGACACCAGCCATAGGAATTGGTTCACCATTGGCTTTACCACGATGCGTTAATGTAATTCCTAAGAGTTTTGCTGCTTTATGCGCATCTTCAAAAAAGAGCTCATAAAAATCACCCATCCGATAAAACATCAGTGAATGCGGATTTTGCATTTTGACTGACATGTACTGTTGCATCATCGGAGTCAGGGTTGAAAGGTCAACTTTGGAATTATCAGCTTGCATGAAACGAAATACCTTAAAATAAAAATTTGTGCGCCGCTAAACGAAAAACACTGTTTTGATGAAAATTGGATTTAGAAAAAGTCCTTATATTTATATTGTCTCTTCGTTCAAAACCACAGGTGTACGTTAACAAATCGTGTTGCTGATTCTAGCAAAAAAAGTGACAGGAAAATGCCAGAAAAGGTTTGTCTGCATGTAAAAAAAGCAGTCAAAATATTATTTATAAACGCTAAAAAGTCTGTGTGTAAATTCAACAATGGATACATTTACAAAGCGATAGACTGACTCAAACATCAAGCTGCGCTTCAGCCTCAGCTAATCGATATTGGTTTCGACCACTGCCTTTTGCAAGGTAAAGTGCACGATCGGCAGCCAATATAAATTTCTGAATTTTATAAGATTTAGATGGAATGATCGTTTCCGTACCGATGCTAATCTTCACAAATTTAGACATATGGCTGGCTGGATGTGGAAGTTCGAGTGATTAAATTCTGCGTAATAAATCGGCTGCGAAAGGTTCATTTTTCAGCTTCAGTTAACACCCTAAAGAGGAGTAAAAACTCTTCGCTGCCATAGTGTGCAGCTAACTCACCATTTCGATTAGTGATTTGAGACAAAACCTCAGTAATTTGTGTGAGGCAGATGTCACCCGCCTGATGACCTAAATGATCATTTTAATTTTCAAAAAATCGATATCGATCACCATGATGCTTAAAGGCTGTTGATGGCGTAGGGCATAATGCCATAGCTGTTCTAAAGCTCCTTATAACGGACGATGGTTTGCTAGCCCAGTCAGTGGGTCATGTTCTCCCAACCAACAACCATGGCAATATAAAAACGCAGACCAACAAAGGCATAGATAATGACCAAGGCATACTTCATGGCTGCATGTAATAGCGCATCATTGTGATCATTACAAATCACAGTAAATATGATCGCAACAGCGCACATCGAGCTAGACAAGTATAAACATTAAAATAAGGGTTTAATGCGGAAAAAAAGATAAATCCCATGCGATCAGAGTGATAAACACTACCCAAATATACAGAGGAATCTACAAAACTGCGTTATGGAATCACTTGATAAATCCCCGTACATGACAGGGCATACAGGAGAAAAATAATGATTCCGCGAAAACAAAATTTTTTCGCCGCTTCATCGCGGTAGAGCGGTTGATAAATGGATTATAAACTTGACGTAAAATATACTTAATTTTATATAGTTATGATTAGACCCTTAATTTCACAGAAGAAGTGACTTAAAGCCTTAAAATTTCATAATTCGATATGCGCATAAAATAATTAGGAAAAGCGCACAATATTTTATCTGTATTTTACAACAACTTATCTACAATATAAGGTTTATGTAAAGTTCAACGAGTGCCTTTGAGTTTTAAAATGATTAAAAAAAAGCTTATATAGTAACTACCTGAATAATGGCATATTCAAGTAAATGCAGAAATAAAAAAAACCGATCCTGAGATCGGTTTTAAAATATGTAGATCGATTTAAATGCTGTATTGCCTTATGGTTTATAGAGGCCAAGTTCAATCAAATGCAAACGTAATATACGGCGTAGTTCGAGTACAGCTTCAGGGGTTTCTTGAATCGAATGACCCCCTTTAATGATTTTTTCTGAAACAGCACCCTCTAGATGAGCACTAGTGTATGGTACGATATCATCCGTTATAATATTTTTATCTTGACTGTTGGTGTTATTTCCCATAATTGAATGAAACTTCAAACCCTTACGCGGCTGAATATCTTCAGTGAGCGCGATAAATTTTGATTGATGACTTAAGTCACTTGGTCCATTTTGGATCAAGCCATGGTCAATTTCACGAAATAAATCTTTCAGGTCTTCTTCTTGAGTTAACACATCACCCATGGCCGATAAAAAAGCTCCTGGGAGTTTAATAATTTTTCGAGCGGCTTTGGTAAACCAGCGATCTGCATATTCTGTACCGCGATGAGGTGCAGCTAAAAAAATTGCGCGGCTGAAATTTGGAATATCTTCAATCACCATACGTTGCTTCACTACTGGAATATTTCGGTACTGATTTAATTGACGTGAATTCATCATTTTCAAAGCTGCTTGCGTGGTATCGGCTTGGCTGACAAGTAGTCGTGCAATAATGCCGCCCATACTATGACCGACTAGAACAGCATCTTTTTTAGCCGCGGCATTGGCGTCTACTTTGCTAAAGGTCTGAGTCAAAATGGAATAAATTTGGAAGCGGCTTTCAATAATCGGCATATTAGTTGAATAGAAGACTTGCCACACTTGATAATGTTCACGTAGCACTGAATCGCCCATAATATCGTTAGTCAGACGAATCCATGCTTCAGGGCTGCTAGCAAGGCCATGTACCAAGACGATAACTTTCTTGTCAGGATTATATGGTTCAAGCATGTAGAGATGCGGCATCGTCAGTTTTTCATCTCGGTCAATCAGTGATAAATAAGCTGCCTTACCCAAGTTATTTTGTGCTAACCAAAGACCATATGGAGCAGAAAAATTGGCAGCAAGCGCATAGTTTTTATTGGCAATATTGACCTGTTCGTACTTATACGGGTCGTAAGCTTTAATTTGAAACTCATGTTGATTCAAAATTTGATCAACTGTAGTTGCAGCGCTTAGTGGTTCAGCCGTTAAGGTTGCAGCTAAATAGCGCGCTTGATGGATATTAGGATTTGAACCAGACGGATATTTAAAATCAATCGGATTGATAATATATTTGGCTTTGCCTGTTTCAATCGTATGTTCTTCGGGTAAAACCACAAGAAATTCGGAGCCAAAACCATCTCGACGGGTAATTGAACGTAAGCCTGAGAAGTTAAGGTTATAGGTTGACATCAATTGTTCAATTTTACGATTTTTGAGTTCTGGGTAGTGGCTGAAGTCTATGTGATAGGTGGTTTGTCCGACTTTAATCTGTTGGGTGACTTCTTGCGGCTTATAACGTAGTGCATAGCTGCTAACCAATTTGGCAATCCCTTGATTATAGAAATCACGGATTTGAACTTGACGGTTATCAAAAATACGATCAGCAGGCGCACGTTTGGTTTTAAACATGTACGCATAGCTATAGCGAATACTTTTATCGAGAAGTATCAATTGTTGATCTAAGCACTTATTATAAGTGTCTTGTTCAATTTTTTGTTTTTCTTCAGATTTGTGACTACTGAGCACACCTAACTTGCAGGCTGAAGAAGATTCATATTCTATAGCTTTAGCTAAATATAATTCACTTGCTGTAGAAAGTAATTGTTCATCTTGAATCTGAGGAATTTGTTGTAACTCATCAACACAGGCTTTCGGATCTTCTGTGCAGGCTTTGGCTTCCCGACCTGTCATCGACAAGACATTTAAACTGGCTTCGCTAAGTTTATTTCGAGAAATAATACTTTCACGTTCATTGGCAATCGAAACATTGAGTTTTTGATTTTTGACACTGACGACCTGACATCCACTCAGTACGCTTGTACTTATGATTCCAAGGAGCAGTATTTTTTTAATATTTTGCTGCATAAAGAGGCCGCGCATAAGGTTAGGTATCTTCAAATCATACGATAATTGTCAGGATTTTCAATTCACCTTAAATGAAAAAAGACCGTTAAAACGGTCTTTTTTCAAAAGAATTTTCTAAATCGTCTGATTTAAGACGCAGCTTTAGGTGGATTTAAAACTTGCCAAACATTCCAGCGACCTTGCTTTTCAATTTCTTGAATTAAACGATCAGCAACTTCTGCTTCTTGTGGATATTTAACTTTATAGTTCTTTAAAACCTGAATGGCGTTCTTTTTTTGTTCCATGGCAATATAGTTATTTGCTGCAGAAAGATACGCTTCTTGAACACCGGCTTTCATTGCTTTGTCTAAGTATGGAATCGCTTCACGTTGACCACCACCTTCAGATAAACCAAAACCGAACCAGAAGTTTGCTTCTGCATCATCTTGGTTGATTTTTAAAATACGTTGTGCGTAAGTTAATGATTTAGTTGTGTACACAGAACCCAAATCAAGGTTACGTGCCATCACACTGGCTTTAAATGCACGAACTAAAATATCAAAAGAAGCGTTGTCTTTAGACGCAAGCGTATCTAATTTTTGCGTAACTTCCTTGAGTTTAAGCTCAAACCCTTTGCGTTCTTGGCGTTGAACAAAACGTGGTGGATAGTGACGTGCTTTACCTTCAACAAGCTGTAAGAAATCATCAATTTCAGTAATGTCGATTTCATTGTCACTTGCTAAAGCAGCAAATTTCATCGAACGTTCTTTGCTGTCAACAGTGGGGATAATCAGGCGGTTTTCTTCAAGGGTTAATTGCTTAGATGGGTCGGTTGGGCTAGTTACCACCATCTTAGTCACAGGCTGTGCTGCAGCTTTTTGTAAATTTAATTCAAAAGGAGGTGGTGCATCGTAGTTAAATGGGTTGAGTGCGTAGAAAGGTGGAGTCAGTTCAGGCTCTACAAAAATCATGGCATCTTTAAGAGCATTATTTTTAGTTGGGGCGCTTCCACAAGCGGCAAGGGTTAAAGCAATACAAGCAACTGCCAAGGGCTTAAGCGTCATATTATTCATCCATTAAATTTATTTTATACAAAAAAACATGTTGGTCAGTCTAAAAAAACTCTGAACAACATGCAAGTTAAAGGCAACTTATTCTGATTGCTTTTGGTTAAGCCTTAGATTGACTACTTTGAGCTTCGCATTCGCGGCGCACATCTTCAATGATTTTAAGTTCTTCCTGACTAAAAGGTTGTTCATTAAGCTGTTGCTTTTTGAACGTTGGGTCAAGGAGAGACAAACGCTGACACAAATTATTCATACGTTTTTCATTGTGCTGAATACGATCTAACAATACACGCATACCTTCTAATATCGGGTCAGTTTGGTCTTGGGTTGCAGCATAAGGCTGGAAACCAATACTTTCTGCATAGTCGCGACGACGTGTTTCCGCTTCATCTTTTGGTTTATCTTTGGTGATAAAGCGTGCTGGATTGCCCACAGCAGTAGTATTTGCAGGAACTTCTTTAGTCACGACGGCATTTGAACCGACTTTGGCATTTTTACCCACCGTAAATGGGCCCAAGATCTTTGCACCAGCGCCAACCACTACACCATCTTCCAAAGTTGGGTGACGTTTGCCTTTGTTCCAAGTCGTGCCACCTAAGGTCACACCATGGTAGAGGGTGACATCATCACCAATTTCAGCTGTTTCACCAATCACCACACCCATACCGTGGTCAATAAAGAAACGACGACCGATTTTCGCACCCGGATGAATCTCAATGCCTGTGGCAAAGCGGCTAAAAGAAGACAATAGACGAGCTGAGCCTTTACACTCTTTTTTCCAAAGTTCATGTGCCATACGATGCATGATTAAGGCATGAATTCCTGGATAAGTCGTTAAGACTTCGAGCGTATTTCGTGCAGCAGGATCGCGCGCGAATACAGCCTGTATATCTTCTTTGAGCTGCTTAAGCATTAGATTGATCCTCATTGTCTGTAGATTTTTTCCATGTTCCGTTATTTAAAGCCTGTACTCGGCTAAAGATGCCACGTAATAAGTGGTATTCCATACGATCTAATTGTATACGTCCAAATAGGCGACGCAAGCGTAAAGGTAATAATCTTGGATTTTTTGGATCCATAAATTCAATCTCTGCCAGCATTTTTTCAATATGCGGGTAGAACTGTTCCATCATTTCATGGGTTACCAAAGGTTCATCCCATTCCATATCGATGTCATCAGTAACATGCATCTTGGCATCAGGATTTGCCGTTAACTCAGTATGTGCAAGGGCGGCCATGCGCATTTCATAGCAAATGACTTGAATCGCTTGGGCAACGTTTAAGACGCCATATTCAGTATTCACTGGAATAGTGACATGGTAGTTGGCCATTGCCAATTCTTCATTGGTCAAACCACGGTCTTCACGGCCAAATACTACGGCAATTTCTTGTTGTTGTTCGCAGACCGCTTTGAGAGACATTTCGGCAGCAGGGCGAGCGTCAAGTAATGGCCATGGGATGGTACGACTACGCGCACTGGTACCAAAGACAATATGACAATCTTTAATGGCATCTTCTAATGATTCAACGATTTCAATTTGATCAATTAAATCGACAGCACCGGCAGCCAAAGCATTAATGTCAGGATGCGGGTAAGTCTTCGGTGCAACTAAGACCAACTTTGAAAGTCCCATGGTTTTCATGGCACGTAATGCACTACCAATATTTGCGGGTAATGTTGTATTCACCATGACAATACGCACATGAGAGAGATGTGCTGAAACCGCAGCATTGTCAGTTTGATTCATGATATTTCCAATATGTTTATTTAAAAAAGCAGTTCAAACAGCGTTTAAACTTTAAGAAAATTGATTGGCTTCTGCTTGGTATAAATCCATGGCATCATCCATGCTCATCCCATCTGGCGGTGGCGGAACCTGCGCAGGAATAGAGGCTTGTTCATAACTTACCGCTTTGGCAGCTTTGGATTTGACATGATATTCGACATGCAAAGATTCTTTGCCGAAGTAGTCACGCAGCTTAGACAGTAATTCATCTAGTGGGGCAACTTTCCAGTTTAACCCCAAATGAATGTCGGCCGTCGCATATGGATAGTCTATATATAACTGCACAGGGATATGCGTACACATATCGACATTGCAAAAAGGCAGTAAAATATTTTGGATGTCGCGTGATAGCGTTTTACTAAAATGTTCAGGTGTTAATTTAATTTGAATGGCATTGGCACGTTTTTGACGGATTTCATTCAAACTGAAGGCTTTAGTTAAGCGACCCATTGGCCGATCAAAACCTTCACGTTCGTAAATTTCACCTTCAATGACCACCACTTTTTCGTTTTGAATCACATCTTTGAAGCGGTTAAAACGTTCGTGATTCGCAGACACTTCTATACGTGCAGTACCATCATCGAGCGTCACCATCATGCGGTTCGGGAAGTTGGCAATATCGACGACGAGGCCTGCAAATACTGTAGTGACACCACGTCGTGTGGGCGTAAGCTCATTAATGCGCTGTGAAATAAAGGCTTTTAGCTCTGATCGATACACATCGATCGGATGACCTGTTAGATAAAGCCCAAGAGTATCTTTTTCACCTTTAAGACGAACTTCATCAGACCACGGTTTAACAGGTTTAGAAGGTTTACGCTGAACTTCTTCAACTTCACCAAATAAATCCATCATCCCTGTTTCGCGGTTTGTACGGGCTTGGTCAGCCGCTTGTACAGCTTCTGGCAATTGCGCCATCAAGTCAGCGCGTTCTAATCCTAAACAATCCAATGCGCCACCACGAATCAATGCTTCAAGCGTGCGCTTATTGATTTTTTTTAGGTCAATACGATGACAGAAGTCAAACAGATCTTTATATGGGCCATCTTGGATACGTGAGTCAATCACAGACTGCATGGCAGCTTCACCGACACCCTTGATCGCACCTAAACCATAGACGATGGTTTTTGGATCGCTGGCATGGAAATTATATAAAGACATATTGACCGAAGGTGGTAAGACTTCAAGACCATTAATACGACAGTCATCGATCAAGAACACCACGTTGTCCGTGTTCTGCATTTCCGAGGTCATCACTGCTGACATAAATTCAGCTGGGAAATGTGCTTTTAACCAAGCGGTTTGATATGCAACAAGAGCATAGGCTGCGGCATGGGATTTGTTAAAACCATAGCCTGCGAATTTTTCCATATAATCGAAGATATGGTTGGCCGTATCTGCATCAATACCTTTGGTTGCAGCACCTTCAGTAAAGATCTGACGGTGCTTAATCATTTCTTCGACTTTCTTTTTACCCATGGCACGACGAAGTAAATCCGCGCCACCCAAGCTATAGCCAGCACAGAACTGCGCTGCCTGCATTACCTGTTCCTGATACACCATAATGCCGTATGTCGGTTCAAGGACACTTTCTAGTAATGGATGTAAGTATTCAAACTCGCCACCATGCATACGGTAAATAAAGTCAGGAATCAGATCCATCGGGCCTGGACGGTATAAAGACACGAAAGCAATAATTTCTTCGAACTTACTTGGACGTGCCTCTTTCAGCATTTTTTTCATGCCGACGGATTCAAACTGGAAGACTGCTGTGGTGTTTGCTTCTGCGAACACAGCATAGGCAGGTTTGTCATCCAAAGGAATCAAGGAAATATCGACAGGTGTAGTGATATCTGGACGGGCATTAATGTGCTTAATGGCATCTTCGATTACCGTTAAGTTACGTAAGCCCAAGAAGTCGAATTTAACTAGACCTGCAGCTTCCACATCGTCTTTATCGAATTGGGCTACACGGTTAGTTCCATCTGCATCACATAGGACAGCCGAATAGTCAGTTAACTTAGTTGGTGCAATAACCACACCACCGGCATGTTTACCTGTATTACGGGTAATGCCTTCAAGTTTGAGTGCCATTTCCCAAATTTCGGCTGCATCGTCGTTATCTGGGTTAGATGGATTGGTGACAATGTCTTTGAGCTGTGGTTCGGCCTCAATGGATTCTTCCAAACTTAAACCTAAAGGCTTGGTCGGAATCATTTTAGAAATACGATCAGCCAAACCATAAGATTTACCCAAGACACGGGCTACGTCACGAATTGCACCTTTTGCCGCCATGGTACCGAAAGTTGCAATCTGAGAGACCGCATCTCGACCATAAGTGCGTGCAACATAGTCAATAACACGGTCACGACCTGCAATACAGAAATCGACGTCAAAGTCGGGCATTGATACACGTTCAGGGTTTAAGAAACGTTCGAACAGTAGGTCATAACGTAGTGGGTCTAGGTCAGTAATTTTTAAACTATAGGCAACCAAGGAACCTGCACCCGAACCACGGCCTGGACCAACAGGGACGCCATTACCTTTAGACCATTGAATAAAGTCCATGACAATTAGGAAATAACCTGGGAATTGCATGGTCAGGATGATCCCAACTTCATAAGCCAAACGTTCATCATAAGGCTTACGAATTTCTGGCCAGTCGTCACCACGTTGTTCGACAGGGTACAAATGCGCTAAACGTTCTTCTAAACCTTCTTTCGATAAATGTTCAAAATAGGTGTCAATTGTATGACCTTCAGGAATTGGATAATCGGGAAGGTCATGGAAGCCTAAACGTAATGACACATTACACCGTCGCGCAATGTGATAGGTATTTTCTATAGCTGTTGGAATGTCTGCAAACAGCTCCGTCATTTCCTCGGCAGTTTTAAAATACTGTTCAGGACTGTAATTTTTAGGGCGACGATTGTCACCGAGGACATAGCCATCGGCAATACAAACGCGTGCTTCATGTGCCTCGAAATCTTCTTTACTTATAAAATGCACATCGTTATGAGCAACCACACCAATGTTAAATTTCTTCGCAAGTTTTACTGCTTCGTGAATAAAGTCTTCTTCACCTGAGCGCTCAGTTCGTGTAATCGCTAAATAAACACGATTGCCAAATTTTTCGACCCATTCAGCTAACAGTGGTTCAGCTTTTTGCGGGTTGGAAGAGCAAAGCATTTTGCCGACATCACTTTGCATACCCAGTAAAACAATCAAGTCTTGATGTTGATTTAAAATCCAATCTTTTTTTACGCAAGGAATATCAAGCTGTTGACCTGAAATATAACCTTCAGAAACCAACTCTGTTAGACTGCGCCAACCTTTATTGGTCATCGCTAGAAGAGTAGCTTTGTGTTCAGCATCATTCAAACGAATGGTTGAACCAAATATGGGTTTAATGCCTTTATCTAAGCACTTTTTATAGAATTTTACAGCAGCATGTAGATTTGAAAGGTCAGTAATGGCCAGAGCGGGCATTTCATCTGCAGCTGCAGCTTTTACAAGATCAGGTATACGTACAATAGATTCAGTAATGGAAAATTCTGTAAAAATACCAAGATGTACAAAGTGCATAGATGAGTCCCTGCGAAAACAGCTGCTGATTTTAGCATGCTCTGAGATCAAACTTGCGTTTATTGCATGGCTTTATGCAGATTTATAAATTCACTGTTTAATCAATAAACGCTGTATGATAATCACGGTTTAGCAAGCAATACCTTGATTAACTGAAAAAGCTATTAATTTGCTATTTTTAAAGTTGAAGGCTAGATTGCCAATATAGGGTAAATCATAGTTATGCGGCTCTTTCAGCACGCATTTGGCATGAGTCGGTGAGAGAAAAATCACAAATGCAACTTCATTTGGATTGGCTAATTTTGCACTTTTGGTAAAGTCTTTTACAAATTGTTGATAGTCATATTGGCTTATCAGATGTTTTGATCCAATTTGAATTTTATCGCGTATTTGAGTGGATTTATCCCATTCCATCCAAACAACCCCTTTGGTTTGTCCAAGTTGGGCGAAGCTGTTTTTATTTTTATAGAATGAATCATTTTTAACTTAAGGATTGTCCTCAGCATAAATTTCAAATTTTAGAAATTTACCTTTTGATGTGACATGAAATTCAGTATTGCCGGTACATTCTGAATATTCATATTTAAGCTTTACTGGATTTTTGCTGATTAATGCATTTGCTTTTGATGCAGGCAAGGGTAAGGCTAAGTCAACATCATTTACCTTAATATTAGTTACATAGTCATAATCAGCAATGGATGCAGATGCTGCTGAAGTGATCAATATTGCTGTTGTGAAAAAAATTTAAGCGGAAAATTTTTGCTGTCAGTATTGTTTGCATGGAGAATATAAAATTCTATTCTTTTGATAGTTTGTACTCATTCAAGTTTTTGTAAACGTAATATTGAAGGTCATATTTTAAATTTTATGGTGTTGCTAATTTGCCGTCAAAATAATTTAAAATTAAAGACATTTTGGTTTAATTTCAGCTTTAAAAAAAACAAATCTTAAACATTAAAAAGCCCTCCGAAGAGAGCTTAAAGATATAAATTGCGCAGGCTTAGCGTAATTTTGATAACCAATCACCTAGGCTTTGTACGATTTGAACCAAGATCAATAAGACAATCACGGTCATGATGACCACGCTACTATCAAAACGTTGATAACCATAAGAAATAGCAAGGTCACCGATACCGCCTGCACCTACTGCACCCGCCATGGCTGTTGCGCCAATTAAGCTAATGGTTGCAGTCGTTAAGTTTAAAATCAAAGAGCTACGTGACTCTGGTAGCACAAATTTAGTAATGATTTGCAGCGGAGATGCGCCCATCGCTTGAGCAGACTCAATGATGCCGTCATTCACTTCAAGCAACGAAGTTTCAATCAGACGACCAATGTAAGGACCAACATAGATTGTGAGAGGAACAATTGCAGCCCAAGTACCAATTGAAGTACCCACAATGACTTTGGTCAAAGGGATGACCGCAATCAAGAGGATAATAAATGGCAATGAACGCAGCGCATTCACAATCGGGTTCAAACCATGGTAGATGACACGATTAGGCAAAATGCCTTGTGGACGTGAGACATATAAAATCACGGCCTGGATAAAACCCCAAATACAGCCAAAGAGCATGGCAAAGAACACCATGTGAAAAGTTTCTTGTAGGGCAGTGACGAACTGATCCATAGACAAAGAACTTTTCCAAAAGGGTGCTGTAATTTGAGTCAGCCATTGAACAATTAAATCTCTCATTGCTGAACTCCTGCTTGAGTGACTTCAACGCCATGTTGTTCTAAGAACGCCACCGCTTGTTGAATCAATGCTGCATCACCTAATAGCTGAACGAACATTTGTCCAATCACCGCACCATTAATTTCAGTCATATTGGCAAACAAAATATTCAGGCTAATATCAAACTGTTTAATTACCGCTTGAATGACGGTTTCCTGTGCCGAACTGCCCAGAAATTTTAAACAATAAATACTGTTATGGTTTTGATTTTCTAGATTATTTAAAATATTAACAGGAAGCTGTTGCTGCAATACAGTTTGAATAAAGTTTTTGGTTGTATTGTGTTTTGGCTGACTAAAAATCTCTAAGGTTGAGCCGTGTTCGATGATTTTCCCTTGTTCCATCACCGCAACATAATCACAAACAGATTCAATCACATCCATTTCATGGGTGACCATCACAATAGTAATGCCTTGTTCTTGATTGATTTTCTTTAATAACGCCAATACCGATTTGGTAGTTTGCGGATCGAGAGCTGATGTTGCTTCATCACACAATAAAATTTTAGGATGATTGGCAAGCGCACGGGCAATCCCGACACGTTGTTTTTGACCACCAGAGAGCTCATCCGGATAGGCATTTTTCTTATGTTTCAAATCAATAAATTCGAGCAACTCTTCTAAACGTTTATGGCGTTCAGCTTTAGAAACACCTAAAAGTTTAAGCGGCATTTCAATATTTTCTGCAACTGTTTTGGTTTGCAGTAAATTGAAGTGCTGGAAGATCATGCCAATATTGGTTCTTTCTTGACGTAGCTCTGCCGAATTTAAAGCAGTAAAGTCTTTATCATGAATAATAATTTGCCCTTCACTAGGGCGTTCTAGCAAATTAATTAAACGGATTAAGGTACTTTTGCCTGCACCACTGTAGCCAATTAGACCGAAAATACAGCCATCTGGAATGCCCAGATTAATCTGATCCAGTGCTGTAACGGTTTGGCCTTTAAGCTCAAAATGCTTGGAGATATTTTTAAATTGGATCATAGCGTCAAAAAAGGTTCAGAAATGAAAAAACAGGCAAAGTAAACTTTGCCTGTTTATTTGAAGAAATTATATTACTATTTTGCTTCAGTGAGGTAGCTAGTTGGTTTGTTTACATCAATTTTAGTACCACCAAAATGTTCATCGATGTAAGCTTTAACTGCTGGAGTGTGATAAAGCGCGCCTACTTTTTGTAGAACTGGGTCATTTTGACGGTCAGCAGCAACAGCAAGAATGTTCACGTTCATTTTTGTACTTTGGTCGATTGGCTCATAGTAAACCGCATCTTTCAGTACGTTTAAACCACCTTCCATCGCAAGGGTATTACCCAAAACAATCGCATCAACTTCGTCTTTAACACGGACAGCAGTCGCCATTTGAATTGGTTTGATTACGATTTTCTTCGCATTTTCAGTTATGTCAGCAGGTGTGCCTTTTACATCGTCAAAATCAGCTTTAAGTTTGATTAAGCCAGCAGATTGAAGTAGCAACAATGCACGTGATTCGTTTGCGCCATCATTTGGAATCGCAATTGTTGCACCTGTTTTGAACTCTTCAAGTTTTTTGACTTTGCTTGAATAGATACCCATTGGCTCTAAATAAGTAGTCGAAAGCGGTGCGATTTTATCTTTATTGTTGTCATTAAACGCAACCATATAGGCATATGACTGGAATGCATTAACATCAATTTCTTTGTTCGCTACAGCAGTGTTCATAGACACATAGTCAGTAAAGTTTTTCACTTCAAGTTTAATGCCAGCTTCTTTGGTTTCAGGAAGCGTAGCAATATAGCGCCAAATATCAGCATCTGAACCAGTCGAAGCCATGGTAACAGTTTGCACTTCTGCAGTGTCTTTTTGTTGTGCGGCGTCAGTTGCAGGAGCTTCTTGTTTACCACAGCCTGAAAGGCCTACAGATAAACCGAGAACTAATCCTAGGAGCTTTTTCATATATTCACCCGAGTAAATTTATAAAATTAATAAATTCACAAATCATATTATGGAGAGATTTACTTAAGTCTTTTATCAGACAGGCTGATAGATGCTTAATAATTTAAAATGCTACACAGACTTATACAATTAGATCTGAGTCTATTTCCAAATGGGAAAAGATAGCCATTGCAAGCTGCTGTAAACAAAAGATTTAATAAAGCAAATCTCTATATTTCGCTAGGCATCATATCAATTTTTTATTATTCAATATAGTGATTTAAAAAGTTATGCTTAGCACCAAAAATGTATATGGAATATGTTTAATTAAATAATTTAATAAGTAAAAACAATATATTATTTATAATTAAACTATTTAAGTACATCATTTGTATAAGTTTAGGTCTATATAACAAATTTTAAAATATATTGCTGAAAAAATGATAAAAATGAAATAAGTCTTGTCATACACAAAATTTGTAACATTCATATGTGAAAATAACGAAGTGCTTCAATCTAATCTACATCGAAATCTTTATTGACATATTTGAAGTTCAACTCTGATTCATGGTTTTTCAAAATCTTAGATCTAAATCTGAGGAAGATTGAATCCGCTACAGCGTTTAAGATAAACTGCTTAATAATTGATCATAATAAATTGCTATGTGCGGCACGCTATGTTAAATCAGTTTGATTTCGTCTCATTTGTAAAAAAGCCTACGGTTCATTATGGCGGCAGATCGGTGAGCCATGTTTTAAAAATGGAAGATGGTAGCCAAAAAACCATTGGTGTATTTTTGTCATCAGAATAACCTATAACGTTTGAGCTGCATGTGAAAGAACGTGTTGAAATCACATCGGGGCAGTGTGTTGTGCAAATTGGGGAGCAGGGAGAGTTTGTAGAATATATGTCTGGCGAAAGCTTTATTGTTCCTCAAGATTCAATTTTAAAAGTGCAATATACCGATGTTGTCGATTATGTATGCCATTTTGATTAAGCATGCTTAGACAGGTTTGCAGTTGCTTCAGCTTACACCTCAAGATGTTTTAATTGCCAGTGATCGATATTGATATTTTTTCTTAACCCCGCACTTAGCGGGGTTTTTTATATGATTTAATGGATAATTTAGTTTTCGTATACGAATTCCTGCGGTAACAAAAATTAAAGTATTTAACATCACTATAACCACTGTATGGCAGAGTTAATGTGCTTTGGTTTTGCTGTGAATAAATATTCAATTAGCAAAATGGAATGTGCAAATAATCACTACGTTGTATTTCATACAGCACGTGTTTATTTAAGGGATGCTCTAGGGGTACAAGTGGATGATTGAACTCGCGGACTTTTTGCATACTAATTTTTTGCATAACATGTTCGGATGGTTTATTTAGACACGTTGTAAATGAAATGACTTTCTCAAGTCTTAGATTTCGAAAAGCATGTTTGAGAACTGCTTTCGCACCTTCGGTGGCATAGCCTTGATGCCAATATTGCGGTAGTAGTCGCCAGCCGATTTCAGGTGCATCGGCTATTTCAAACTCAGGTGGGTGTACGTGTAAGCCGATAAAGCCAATAAATTCGCCAGTGGCTTTAAGCTCGACGGCATATAAACCCCAACCACGTGTTTCTATTGCATCGCGTAGGCGTTGCATAAATGCAGTGGCTTCGGACGCATCAAGTTTGTTAGGGAAATAGCGCATGACGTCGTCGTCTGCACACATTTGGATGAATGGAGCAGTATCGGAGTCTTGCCATTGGCGGAGGATAAGGCGAGGGGTTTGGATAAAAATATGCATATTAAATATTAATTTGTATGGGTGTTTTCTTACTGAGACTAATGTAAATAATTTATAGTGTACATGATGATGGAATTGATATAAGTGAATAGTATTTGGGGGAGATGTAATTTGATTTGATGAACTAATCTTAATAGGCTTTTACATATATTTAGTTGATAAGGAGTAAATATGGAGTTGCAATACAAATTTTCAGAGGATGAATTTCTCGTATTATGCCAAGAAAATCTTGGGCGGGAAAAAACAACAGTTTTTGAAGATTTATATGAAGCTCTTATTCACTTTTTTAGTACTCCGGATTCAATCTCAATAACTGAAATAAAGCAGAATTACACATTTGGGTACTATGATGATCACTTATCACTGAAAGAGTATATAGACAAAGGGAAAATGATAATCCCTTATCTTCAATTTGAGCTAATCAGTGATAAGGACATAGATCTGGATGTTACGGAAGTTAAACTACCTTCATTTATTATATTGTGTGATTTCCTTTATGGAGGAGGAATAACTAGGAAGTACAATATTAAAAATACAAAAATGAAAACCAAAAACAAAACATCAATACAGCTTCTTTCCGTTGAATTTCCACAAGCATTATTAACTAAGCTTTATTCACGAATGACACCACCAAAAAGTTTATTACCATCAAAATTAGGCTTTTATGAGTGGCGGCAGACTTTCTATAACAAAATGACGGGAGAAAGTTTCTTTTGCTCATGTTTTAAGGATGCTCTTGCCCAAAATCAGATTGGGTTGGCTGTACGCCACACTCACCTTAAAAATGCGTTAGAACATAAATCTGTTAAAGTTTCGATTTGCCATATCTGCACCAATACCAATTCAGATTTAATCTATTGCCACAAAATGTATGGCTCGGCTTTTAAAGCTAAATATGGCGCTTACATTGCTAAATACGCATTTCAGGAAGGTATCAGTGAAAGGGATGCGGAAAACCATATTAGAGAGTTAAAAGGTGTTGCACGTATAGGTGAAAGGTGGGTTAATGAAACCTTATTATTTAACTATATCAATCTGCTATTTCCTCAATACACGGTTCAAAGAGAAGCATCACCAAGTTGGTTGAATAGACAAAGGTTTGATGTCTATATCCCTGAGCTAAATTTAGCGATTGAGTACCAAGGGCAACAGCACTATCTTGCTGTCAACTTATTTGGTGGAGAAGAAGGTTTAAAAAGAACAAAGCAAAGGGATAAGGAAAAGCTTCAACTCAGTAAAGCAAATGGAGTGGATATTATCTATTTTAGCTACAAAGATAATTTAACTGAAAAATTAGTACAAAATAGACTTAAAAACTATCTTAAAGAACCTCTATAAACGTGTATTTTTAATCATGGATATAGATGATAAAAGCCGTTATTTGAGCTATTTATTTATAAAAAACCCCGCACTTAGCGGGGTTTTTTAATTAAAATATAGATTAAGCATTTTCACGAGCAATTGCACGGTAACCAATATCTTTACGGTATTGAACGCCGTCAAACGTTACTTTTTGGCACAGCTCTAAAGCTTTCGCTTGCGCTTCGCCAATGGTGTTGCCTAGCGCAGTCACACAAAGCACACGACCGCCAGCAGTCACAATGTCACCATTCTCAAGTGCTTTTGTACCCGCATGGAATACTTTCGCATCAGCCATTTCAGTGTCTAAACCTGAAATTACATCACCATTGCTTGAAGTTTCAGGGTAGCCACGTGACGCAAGTACGATACCTACAGTCTTACGCTCATCCCAATCTGCTTCTTTTGGTAAGTTACCTGCAATACCAGCTTCAACAAGGTCAACTAAAGATGATTTTAAACGCATCATAATTGGTTGAGTTTCAGGGTCGCCAAAACGGCAGTTGAACTCGATCACTTTAGGCTGACCTTGTTCATCAATCATTAAACCTGCGTATAAGAAACCTGTATACACGTGACCGTCTTTTTTCATACCTTCAACGGTAGGACGCATCACTTCATTCATGGTTTTTTCAAATACGTCAGCAGTCACAACAGGCGCAGGAGAGTAAGCACCCATACCACCAGTATTCGGGCCTTGGTCGCCTTCAAAGATACGCTTGTGATCTTGAGACGTTGCCATTGGCAAAATGTTGTCGCCATCAATCATACAAATGAAAGAAGCTTCTTCACCTGCAAGGAATTCTTCGATTACTACGCGTGAGCCAGCATCGCCAAATTTGTTGCCTGCAAGCATGTCATCAATCGCATCAAATGCTTCTTGATTGGTCATGGCAACGATCACGCCTTTACCCGCAGCAAGACCATCTGCCTTGATTACGATTGGTGCACCATTTTTTTCAACAAATGCTTTTGCTGCATCTACTTCTGTAAATACATCATAGAACGCAGTAGGAATGTTGTGGCGCTTAAGGAAGTGTTTGGCAAATGCTTTTGAGCCTTCAAGCTGCGCAGCAAACTTCGTTGGACCCCAAATTTTTACACCCGCTTCACGACAAGCATCCACCACACCATTGACTAGTGGTGCTTCTGGGCCAACCACGATTAAATCAACAGCATTGTTTTTAGCAAAGTCGATAATCGCAGCATTGTCTAAAATATTTAGTGCAACATTTTCGCATTTATTTTCAGTTGCAGAACCCGCATTACCCGGTGCTACAAATACTTTTGCGACTTTGTCATCTTGCGCGATTTTCCATGCCAATGCATGTTCACGACCGCCATTACCCAAAACTAAAATATTCATCGGTTCATACTCCATGAATCGAAAATGACATAAAGTCCTCAACCTGAAAGCAGGAGAGGACTTTATGCAAGATTATAAATCTAGTGTATTAAGCAAAAAACTGTGCTTAATTGTCATGATCAAGTCGCCAACTTAGTGACGGAAGTGACGCATGCCAGTGAAGACCATTGCAATACCAGCTTCATCAGCAGCAGCAATCGTTTCTTCATCACGCATAGAACCACCCGGTTGGATAATGCATTTGATACCCGCTTTCGCAGCGTTATCAATGCCATCACGGAATGGGAAGAATGCATCAGACGCCATTACCGCACCTTCAACCACTAAACCAGCATGTTCAGCTTTAATTGCAGCAATACGAGCAGAGTTTACGCGGCTCATTTGACCTGCGCCAACACCAATGGTTTGACGGCCTTTCGCATAAACAATAGCGTTAGACTTAACGTATTTCGCAACTTTCCAAGCAAAGATCAAGTCATCAATTTCTGCTTCAGTTGGCGCACGTTTAGTCACAACTTTAAGGTCATCTTTCGTGATCATGCCTAAGTCTTGGTCTTGAACCAACAAACCGCCATTCACACGTTTGTAATCTAACTGAGCTTTACGTTCAGTAATTGCAGGAAGCTCGCCGCATACGAGTACACGTACGTTTTTCTTCGCGCCAGTCACTTCAAGCACGCCTTCAGCAACGCTTGGAGCAATGATCACTTCAACAAATTGACGGTCAACAATGGCTTGCGCAGTTGCAACATCTAATTCGCGGTTAAATGCAATGATGCCGCCGAATGCAGATTCAGGGTCAGTTGCATAAGCAAGGTCATAAGCCGCTTTGATGCCGTCTAGAGAAACTGCAACACCACATGGGTTCGCGTGTTTTACGATGACACATGCAGGCTTAGCAAATGATTTTACACATTCAAGTGCTGCGTCAGTGTCTGCGATGTTGTTATAAGATAATTCTTTACCTTGAAGTTGTTTCGCAGTAGAAACAGATGCTTCAGTTGCTGTGTCTTCTACATAGAAAGCAGCAGATTGATGCGGGTTTTCACCGTAACGTAAGTCTTGAACTTTGTTCAATTGAGTATTGAAAGTACGCGCAAATTTATCTGCTTGACCTTCTTCCTTACCTACGCGAGCGCCTAAGTAAGATGCAATCATGCCGTCATACTGTGCAGTATGTTCAAATGCTTTAACTGCAAGGTCAAAACGAGTTGCATGTGATAATGCGCCTTCAGCTTTAAGCTCAGCAACGACAGTTGCATAATCAGCAGCATTTACCACGATACCAACCGATGCATGGTTTTTCGCAGCAGCACGAACCATAGTCGGACCACCGATGTCGATGTTTTCAATCGCATCAGCAAGTGAGCAGTTTGGTTTTGCAACAGTTGCAGCAAACGGATAAAGGTTAACAACTACAAGATCGATTGCATCGATGTTGTGTTCAGCCATCACAGCTTCGTCTAGACCGCGACGAGCTAAGATACCACCATGAATTTTCGGATGTAGCGTTTTTACACGGCCGTCCATCATCTCTGGGAAACCTGTGTGCTCTGAAACTTCAACTACGGCAACATTATTGTCTTTCAACAATTTGTATGTTCCGCCAGTAGATAAAATTTCTACCCCTAGAGCAGCAAGTTCTTGTGCAAATTCAACAATTCCAGTCTTGTCAGACACAGAGATTAAAGCGCGTTTAATAGTCATGATCTTCGTCACAGTTTTCAAGGAACAGATTAAAACAAAATTAGCAAAATGCAGGTCAAAAAAAATGCCTGCGGAAGCCGCAAGCATTTTATCATTTATTCACTCATTAAACCGTGAGCTTTCAACTTTTTACGTAAAGTACCACGGTTTAAGCCGAGAATCTCAGCAGCGCGGGTTTGATTACCACGTGTATATTCAAGAACTACAGATAGAAGAGGCTTCTCCATTTCCGCCAGCACCATATCGTATACCTGAGATGGTTGCTCGCCTTGCAATTGTGCAAAGTAATGGCGAACTGCGCGATCTACGTGAATACGAAGAGCGACATCAGATTGTGCAGTAAAAATAGGAGATTTGCTATTCATGCGAATTAATCCGAAAAATCAAATATCACTTGGGTAAAGTGATTTGTTAAAAGTGGTCTATAAACTTGAATGAACTCCGTTTTAGTTCCTAATGCGGAGTTCTAAAACTTGTACATTACTTGTAGCTTGACACAACTCGCAAAATTGTTCGAAAAATAAGCGTAACAATAGATTAATAATTGTTACAGCCTAAAAAACAAACAAAAAATCTACTCAATACGCAATAAATATTAAAGCGCACGGTTGGGATTGTATTTGTTGTGAAAAATTAGCGAGGAGTTTGCAGCACAAAGCTTTCGTGGCGCGTATCATACCATTGTCTAGGAAAAAGTGAGCAAGAAAACTGCATTTTTTTTATGTTTTTTTTACTTTTTTAATAGTTTTTTCCAATATTAGGGGCGAATCAACTCAATTGAATAATTATCGAAGCTCTTGCGTGCAATTGGTAGACTAAATTGGAACTTAAAAGGACTACTTTTTGGGATCCGTTGGATGCCATGCAGACTTTTGTCCAAATACTCTTCAGGTAAAAGCGTATAATTTGCTATTTCAGTACCATTTTCTTTTAGTGAAATTTTCATATTGGGTAAGGCAAGGCTACGGTCATGAAAATTGATCATTTCACCTGTAAAACGTGTTTCATTATTTCCAATGCTACGAATTTTGACTTTTTTGGTACTAATTAAACTGTAATGTTCTTCGAGACGTGAACAATTGAATACATCACAGACCGCAGTAAATGCAGCACCCATCACTGGACTATTTTTTAAATATTGAGGATTGAACCAGAAAAACTGGAATATAAGTGCACCAAATAAGAAAGCATTAATACAGAACCACATAAAATAATTCAGTGGGGTACGTTTTTTATCCTTTTCAGCCTGTTCTGCCCAATTTACTGCAGGAAGGTTGCCGATAGGCTCGGTACTGAAATAATTTAAGTTATTTAAATAAGTTTTTAGATCGATATTAGAGTTTTCGACTTTTTGATCAAATAGTTTTAATAAATGGTGGGTTGGTGTTTCTTCAACAGTCACTGGCGTAAGCGTATTATTAAATTCGCTGACATTAATAATAGTATTGGTATTTTCTTGCGGTGCATTTTCTGGCTCAGGGGTAGAAAAAGACAACGCTTTATCTACCACCAAATGAGACAGTGCATTAAAAGATGTAGAGCACTTTGGGCAACAAACCATGCCCTGAGCGACAGTAAGCTGCGGAACAGTTACTTTATATGTTGTAAAACAAGTAGGGCAGTTAGTTAATTTGTCGCTCATAAGTACACATTTTAAATTTTAATACTGTTGGCGTTTACCCGAAATTCGGCACCATGTTTCGTCACGTTTTTCTACGTCTAATATATCAAAAAATTCAGAATAAACACTAGAAACATCAGAAACTTGCTCTTCAATTACACCTGCAAGTGCGAACTCTCCCTCAGATTTAATTAAAGTTGAGAATTCTGCAGCCAAGGCCATTAGAGGGCCTGCAAGAATATTGGCAACAAACACATCGGCTTTTTGTCCAGCAAGCTCTTGGTTGAACTCTTCAGGTAGGCCTACATACAGATTTTCGAGTACACCATTTAATTCGGCATTTTGTTGTGTTGCTAAAACCGCTTGTGGGTCAATATCAGTGGCATAAACTTTTTTTGCACCCAAAAGTAAAGCGGCAACACCTAAAATACCAGAACCACAACCGTAGTCGATTACGATTTTATCCTTAAGATCAACTTTACCTAACCATTGTAGGCATAAGAATGTTGATGCATGGTTGCCAGTACCAAATGCCAGACCTGGGTCTAGTTTGATGTTTACGGCGTCTGCTTCTGGCGCTTCCATCCATTCTGGGACGATCCAATATTTCTCACCAATTTGAATAGGCTCATAGGCATCCATCCATGTGCGTTCCCATTCTTGGTCTTCAATGAATTCGCTACGCATTGGCGCATCAGGAAGTTGAGCTTTAATAAATGTTTCTAATGCAGCAACATCAATTTCTTCATCATCTTCTTGTGCATAGATACCAGTAACGATCACTTTATTCCAAAGAGGTGTTTCACCTGGAAGTGGTTCAAGTAAATCCTGATTTTCTGCATCATCTAGCGTGACACTGACTGCACCTAAAGAGCTGAGCAGTGTTTCAGTGTAATCAACTTGAGCTTTTTCAACAGTAATATGAATTTGTAACCACTTCACGGACATAACCTAAATGAGTTTTATAAAAAGCTATTGTAACGGAACTCGGCAACTTGCAGCTAGCCATTATCAAAATTGACAAAAAATAAAAGGATGCACGTGGCATCCTTTTAAGTTTTCAGCGACTTAACTTTTAATTGTTTCGGTCGTTGTTGTCGAGATCGGTGCAAAACGTGTAATTAGGAAGCCAAATACAGCGGCAAAGATGTACATAAAGATTGAATATACTGCCGCAGGCATTGCAACTGCAGAACTGGCCATCACTGTTAAGGCGATGGTCATGGCCAACGTGCTGTTATGAATGCCGATTTCAAATGCACATGCACGTGCCTGAGCACTATTGATGCCGAAAAGTCTTGGAACAAAATAACCGATACATAAGCTGAAAATACAGAATAGAACCGTTGCTAAGCCAACTTGGGTTAGATAAGCCCCAATATTATGTCGTTCAGAGTAAATAGCACCGATAATAATTAAGATGAGAAAGACCACAGCAAAGATGCGGAGTGGTTTATGCAGTTTCTCAGTCAGTTTAGGTGCATAGTGACGAAGCAGCATACCTATACAGACTGGGATGATAATGATGCCGAAAACTTGGAGGATTTTTCCAAACTGTAGACTGATTTGTTGCCCTTCTTGCATGAAGTGCATGATCGAAAAATTCACGATCAATGGAAGGGTTAATGCTGCAATGACAGAGTTGATGGCGGTCAGGGTAATATTTAAAGCCAAGTCACCTTTAAATAGATAGCTAAATAAGTTAGCTGTGCTACCACCAGGTGAGGCTGCGAGTAGCATCAAGCCGACAGCAAGCAGTGGTGGTAATGCTAACAGTTTACATAGTAGAAAGGCGATACCGACAAGCAACACGAGTTGGCAAAATAATGCGATCAACACGGCTTTAGGATGTTTGGTGACACGTGCGAAATCTTTGGGGGTAAGTTCTAGCCCAAGCCCGATCATAATAAAGGCCAGTGCTAATGGCAAAAGAACCGTAATAATTCCAGAATCCATCGTATTTATTCTCCTTGAGCATATTTAATGGTTTTTCACCAAAGTCCTTATGGTGATTGCGTTTGAAAAATAGTTTAGGTTTTCACTTGTTGAATTAGGTGGCTGCCACGGCGCGTCAAAATAAAACCAAATAAGGTCGCCAATAAATACATAAAAATAGAATAAACACCGGCAGGTATCGCCACTGTGGTGTTTTCAAGCACACTCAGTGCGATGGTTAGGGCGATACTGGTGTTATGAATGCCAATCTCAAAGGTACACGCACGTGCCTGCTTTTCCGGTACACCTGCGAGGAACGGAATTAGGTAACCCAAAAATAAGCCACTGAAACAGAGTAAACAGGTCGCAATGCCGACGCTGGCAAAATACGTAATGATGTTGGATTGTTCACGCAAAACTGCGAGTGTAAAGATAAGAATTAATAAGAAAATAGACAACATTCGCATCGGTTTGTTGATGTGATACGCAATGGTCGGAAAGGAGTTGCGAATAAACATACCGAAACATACCGGTATCAAAATAATCAAAAATACATGGGTGATCTTATCGATAGGCATGCCAATACTGGTACTTTCACCAACAAAATGCAAAATGGATAGATTGACGATAAAAGGCAATGTAAAGCACGAAACAACTGAGTTGATGGCTGTTAAGCTAATGTTTAATGCAACGTCACCTTTATATAGGTAGCTAAAAAGGTTAGCAGTGGGGCCGCCGGGTGAAGCCGCAAGCAACATGAGCCCGACCGCGAGTAAAGGGGGTAACTCCAGCAACTTACACAGGAAAAAAGCAATACTGGTCAGTAGAATAAGCTGAGTAAATAAAGCGATGAAAATAACTTTTGGATAGCGTCCAACGCGTAAAAAGTCTTTGACTGAAAGTTCAAGCCCCAACCCCATCATCATAATGGCTAAAGCAATGGGTAGAAAAAAAGCAAATAATCCCGAATCCATGGAATTTCCTGATATTTTTATCCTTATAGTTTTTTGAGTTTATCTAAGTTTGATAAATAAGCAATAAATAAAAGCGAGTAAAAACTGATGTTTTACCCGCTTTATTTTTGATCTGTTAATTGGTCGATATTTTCATTGACAACTGTTTATTTAGGACGAGGGGGAGTGAACCCTAAAGCACATTTTCCTTTAATTTCTTGTCCATTAATCGTTGCAGTAGTGGCTTTTGCATCTGCACTGCATGTGCTTAATAATTCGGCTTCTTCGCCATGAAGATTTGCATTTTTGGACGAGCTAAAAAATTGTGGTTCGCAGGTACCATTCCAGATAATACCGCGATAGGCAAATGAAACTTGAGCGCCTTGGCTTTTACCTTTACAGACTTGTTGATATCGCTGTGCATCATACACTTTCTCAACTTTATCATTGGCTGAGGCAGCAAGTGGTGATAAACATAAACCGCATAAAACCGTGGATAGCAAAATATTCTTATTCATGCTTATAGTCCTTATGATTCTCATGGGATCTATAACAGAATAAAAAATCATCAGAATAAAACAACAATCTTCGAGTAACATTTGCTTGAGAAATGTATATTTTTATGTGGAATATGCAAAGTATGTATGTTCTAAAGAAATATATAGGCACAAAACAGTAGCCAATAACAATAAAATCGAGTTAATCAGTCAACTTATCGGTGAATTTTTGCTATAATCTTCCGTCATCCTTTTTTAATCTCCTTTACCACTATGCATTATCCTAAAGTTTACGATGTCATTGTTATCGGCGGCGGTCACGCGGGTACTGAGGCAGCTCTTGCTGCGGCACGTATGGGTCGACAGACTTTACTCTTAACTCATAATATTGAGACTTTAGGGCAGATGAGCTGTAACCCAGCCATTGGTGGTATTGGTAAATCACATTTAGTACGTGAAATTGATGCGCTTGGCGGTGCTATGGCATTGGCTGCCGACAAAGGTGGTATTCAATTCCGTATTTTGAACTCACGTAAAGGTGCGGCTGTTCGTGCGACACGCGCACAGGCTGACCGTATTCGTTATAAAGCTGCGATTCGTGAAACCTTAGAAAATCAAGCGAACTTGGATATTTTCCAACAAGCAGCTGATGACCTTATTGTTGAAGGCGATACCGTTAAAGGTGTAGTCACCCAAATGGGTATTCGCTTTGATGCGAAAACTGTTGTATTGACTACAGGTACATTCCTAGGTGGTGTGATCCACGTAGGTCTAAATAATGCTTCAGGCGGTCGTGCGGGCGATCCTCCTTCAATTTCATTGGCTGCGCGCCTTCGTGAATTGAACTTACCTGTAGGTCGTTTAAAAACTGGTACACCACCACGTATCGATGCGCGATCAGTTGATTTCTCTGTAATGACGCCACAGCCGGGTGATTTCCCATCTCCGACTATGTCGTTCATGGGTGATGCGTCGATGCATCCTGAGCAAATCAATTGCTATATCACACATACCAATGAGAAAACTCACGATATCATTCGTGGTGGCTTAGACCGTTCACCAATGTATACCGGTGTAATTGAAGGTGTAGGTCCACGTTATTGCCCATCGATTGAAGATAAAATTCATAAATTTGCAGATAAAGATTCGCATCAAGTGTTCTTGGAACCTGAAGGTTTAGACACACATGAGCTTTATCCAAACGGTATTTCAACTTCTTTACCATTCGATGTTCAGTTTGAATTGGTTCGCTCGATTCGTGGTATGGAAAATGCGCACATTTTGCGTCCAGGTTATGCGATTGAGTACGATTATTTCAATCCACAATCATTGAAATTCTCTTTAGAAACCAAATCGATTAATAACCTGTATTTTGCAGGTCAAATTAACGGTACAACGGGTTATGAAGAAGCGGGTGCGCAAGGTTTGCTTGCAGGCTTAAACGCAGCACGTCGTGCATGGGATCAAGAGCAATGGACACCAAAACGTGATGAAGCGTACATGGGTGTATTGGTTGATGACTTGATTACTCTCGGTACTAAAGAACCGTACCGTATGTTTACTTCGCGTGCGGAATACCGTTTGATGTTGCGTGAAGACAATGCGGATCAGCGTTTAACTGCAATTGGCCGTGAAATGGGTCTTGTGGATGATGCGCGTTGGGATTCGTTCTGCCAAAAAATGGAAGCTGTTGAAACTGAAAAAGGTCGTTTACAACACCTTTGGGCAGCGCCAAACAATCCACTAGGCAAAAAATTCGTTGAAATGACTGGTGATGACCTGTCTAAAGAAACCAATGCAATTGATTTGTTAAAACGTCCAAATATCAACTTTGCGCAAATTGCTGAATTGACTGGTTCAGAAGTTTCAGCATTTGTTGGAGAGCAAATTGAAATTGCTGTGAAATATGCGGGTTATATTAACCGTCAGCAAGAAGACGTTGCGCAAATGAAACGTTTGGAAGATACACGTATTCCTGCTGATTTTGATTACGATGTCGTTTCTGGTCTTTCACGTGAAATCACCATGAAGCTGAAAAATGTATTGCCTGAAACATTGGCACAAGCAAGTCGTATTCCAGGTGTAACACCTGCGGCTGTTCAATTGGTGATGATTACGATTCGTAAGAATAACCAAGCGAAAAAATCTGCATAAGATTTTGAGTTAAATAAAAAACCCGCTCAGTTGCGGGTTTTTTATTGCCAATAAATTATTGGCTGTTGGTATTTGATCGGATTAAATGAATATTTTGAGCATCATTAGTTTTAGCTATGGTTTGATTATTAAAATCTTTCATAAACATAAGTGATTGATAATTAATTATAAATACAAAAAATAAGATCTTAAAACTATTGATATACAAAGTTTTAGGTCTTAATGGTGGGCTTTTGGTCGTGTGAATTCCGACCTTTGTAGTGGTATTTATTCTACCCAATAAAGCCGAAACTTCAGGGCATGGCGTACAAGTGGGTTTACGCTACATGAATGGAGTTCGATTATGGCAAATCAACAATCGGGAAAAATGCAAAAATTTCTAACGGTATTTTTGTGTTTCTGGGTAGCATTTTTTGAAGGTTTTGACCTACAAGCACCCGGTATCGCAGCAAAAGGAATCGCAGCGACATTTTCCTTAGATCAAGTGCAAATGGGCTATGTGTTTAGCTTGGGTGTATTTGGTATGTTATTTGGCGCGTTCTTTGGGGGGCGTGTCGCTGACTATTTGGGACAGAAGAAAGTCCTGATGCTGTCGATTTTTATCTTCGGTGTATTTATGTCGATTACGGCAGTTGCACCAAGTATTGAAATTTTATATATCGCACGATTCTTTACAGGTTTAGGTTTGGGTGCTGCGATGCCAACGATGATCTCGGTGGTGGGTGATGAAGCGACGGATGCTAACCGTGGGCGCTTAAATAGTTTGATGTACTGTGGCTTACCCGTAGGTGCAATCTTTGTTGCTGGCTTGGGTATTGTCTTTAAAGATATCTCATGGCATACACTATTTTTAATTGGTGGTTTAACGCCTTTAATCTTGATTCCATTCATGGCGATTATCTTAAAAGATAAGCGTACAGAAAAAGTTCAGGCAGAAACCAAGGAAACGGTTCCACCGATGGGGCAAATCCTTTTTGCTGAACAGCGTTATAAGTATACATTGCCGCTTTGGCTGAGTTTCTTCTTTACCTTAATGGTGAACTATATTCTGATCAGTTGGTTGCCTAACTTGCTTATGGAACAAGGGCTGGAAAAGCAACAAGCTTTCATGATCATGTTGATGTTCCAAGTGGGCGCAGTGATTGGTACGCTGGGTTTAGGCTACTTGCTGGATCGCCTAAAATTATGGCAAATGGCAGTGATTATCTATTCAGGTTTGTTTGTGGCATTGTTTGTGCTGTTTACAACAAATTCCATTCCTGTACTCATTGCTGCAGGCATCATGGGCGGAATTTTCTCTACAGGTGGTCAATCGATTTTGTATGGGATCTCTCCAATTTTCTATACACCAGCTGGGAAAGTGACAGGTGTGGGAAGTGCAATTTCATGGGGACGTTTGGGTGCAATGACAGGTCCATTACTTACAGGCAAGATTTTGGCGCTAGGTCTAGGAACGACAGGTATTTTAATTGCAAGTGCGCCGGGTATTGCTTTGTCGGCTATCGCGGTGGCTGCATTATCTGCCTATAAGTCATCCCTTAAGAAATAATCGAAATCAGTCAAATTTAAAGGAGCTACGGCTCCTTTTTTATTGAATAAATATCTTTAGCTGAAACTAAGTTTTGTTAGAATAAATCTAATATTTATGAATAAATTTACTTCTATGTCTTATCAATTGATCGAACTTGATATTTCTCCTTCAGATAACATTCAGTGTCCACATTGCCAGCAGCAAGTGATTGATTGGTCAGAAGAGCAGTATGTGCAGCCATGTGAGCATGTGCTGTTTATTGCAATGGATATTGGTTTTGAGTTTATTACCGATGAATTTGAGCAAACTATGCAGCATACAGTCGATGACTTGCATGCTAATGATGATCAGTATCATATGTTTACTGAAATTACCTCCTCGAGCTTCCCTGAGTTTCTCATTTATAAGTCTGATTTAGGGGTGGAAGGTTATTCACGTTATGTTGGCTTTACGGCATAAAATATTGCTAAAAAATCTCAAAATAAAAAAGCCAGTCAAGTGACTGGCTTTTTTAATGAAAATCAGAAAATTAACTTTCTAATTCTTCTTCGACATCATCTTCGGCACTGTCCATACCAAGTTCTTTGAGTTTACGGGTTAAAGTGTTGCGACCCCAACCTAAAAGTTCTGCTGCATGGCGCTTACGCCCACGTGTTTGCTGTAGTGCAGCATTGATGAGGGTGCGTTCAAACATTGGTGTGGCAATGTCGAGAATTTTCATCTCACCGTTTTTCAGTTTTTGTACGGCCCATTGACCAAGTAATTCATCCCAATGATGCACACCGATGCGATCAATCCCTTGAGCAGAAGGGTTGCCATCTGTACCTTGAATTGGAATCTGTTTTAATTCAGAAGGTAAATCTTCTGGATAAACTTCACGGCCTGTGATCATAACCGTTAACCAACGACAGGTATTTTCAAGCTGACGCACATTACCTTGCCATGGCAGTTTTTGCATGTATTCTTGCGTTTCAGGACGCAGAATCTTCGGACTTACCCCAAGTTCTTTACCTGCACTTGCAAGGAAGTGTTGTGCAAGCATCGGAATATCTTCACTACGATGTGCAAGTTTTGGAATATGAATACGAATCACGTTTAGACGGTGGTACAAGTCTTCACGGAAGCGACCTTCATGTACTAATTTTTCTAAGTCTTGGTGTGTCGCTGCAACGATACGGACATCCACCTTGACTGGGATGTGACCACCGACTCGGTAGAATTCGCCATCCGCTAAAACACGCAGTAAACGTGTTTGGGTTTCAAATGGCATGTCACCAATTTCATCAAGGAAAAGAGTCCCGCCATTGGCTTGTTCGAAACGCCCTTGACGCTGTGTGTTGGCACCGGTGAACGCTCCTTTTTCATGACCAAATAATTCAGTTTCGATCAAATCTTTTGGAATTGCTGCCATGTTGAGGGCAATAAATGGCTTATTGCCACGTGGTGAGTGTTTGTGCAACGCATGCGCAACCAATTCTTTACCCGTGCCTGATTCACCATTAATTAATACAGTAATGTGTGATTGAGAAAGACGACCAATGGCACGGAAGACTTCCTGCATAGCAGGTGATTCACCAATAATCTCTGTAGATTGAATCGGTTGAATGGTTTTAGCAGATTCTTGTTGTTGTAATTTGGCAATATGCAAAATTGCACGGTTTACAAGTGCTAAAGCTTCATCAATATCAAAAGGTTTTGGTAGATATTCAAATGCACCCGTTTGATAGCTCGACACAGCAGATTCTAAATCTGAATGTGCTGTCATGATGATCACAGGTAAGTCAGGGTAGTTGCCTTTGACTTTACCTAAAAAGGTCAGTCCATCAATACCCGGCATACGGATGTCTGTCAAAATAACATCTGGCGCATCGACACTTAACTGATCTAAAGCGGATTGTGCTTCTTCAAAACTGGTAACATCAAAACCTTCTTCTTTGAATGTTTTTTCCAGCACCCAACGCATGGCGCGATCATCATCGATGACCCAAATCTTATTACGCGACATGATCTGACTCCCAAGGTAAATATAGGCTAAATACTGTTTTTCCAGGAACTGATTGGCATTCAATCATTCCGTTATGTTGATGCATAATATTTTGTGCAATGCTTAGACCGAGACCTGTGCCTTTCGCTCGTCCTGTCACTAAAGGGTAAAATACGGATTCTAATATTTCTTGTGGGACACCCGGTCCATTGTCCTCGATGTCAATGCGCACCGCAGAACGTTTTAATACACCGTTGATGGTGACTAAACGTTGAATACGTGTACGCAAGGTGAGTTCTGGTTGATGCTCAACAAAGAACTCTTTATTTTCCGTCATTGCCTGAACGGCATTAACACTGATATTCAGCATGACCTGAATCAATTGATCACGATCTGCGAAAACATCCGGTAAAGAAAGGTCGTAATCACGGGTGATCTTAATTTTCTTCTTGGTTTGGTTGACGATCAGTGAACGGACACGTTCAAGTGGTTCATGCACATTGACTGGCTCGTAACTTGGCAATTGTCTTGAACCCAGCATGGTGTCAGCAAGATTTCTTAATCGATCCACTTCACTAATAATAATGTCGGTGAATTCACTGTACTTCGGATCATTTAAGCTACGCGCTAAAAGTTGTGTCGCCCCACGGATACCACCGAGTGGATTTTTAATTTCATGAGCAACACCACGAATCAGTTGTCGTGCAACTTGATGTTGTTGAATCAGGTTTTCTTCTTTAGAGATTTTCAACATCCGGTCGATTTGATTCAGTTCAATCAATAGCAACGGGTGGTAGGGTTTGCCAGAGTTGAGCTGTGACACAGTGTAATCGACATGAATGTCTTTAAAGTTGACATTAATCGTTGCTTCTCGGCGCGTATAGTGTTGACCAGAAGTTAATGTATTCATTAATGCATCATGCGTATTGAATTCATCATCGGGCATATGGAGTAAATTTAATACAGGCTGACCTGATGCACGAAGTAAGCTGATGTCAAAAAGCGCTTCACAAGATGAATTTAAATAAAAAATATTCAGGTTGCTATCGACCAATAAAATGGCAGTGGTTAAATTATCCACTAAAAGCCGGTAATCAATCGTCATAGTCTGATCCATTAGCGAGAGGTTCCTGTCTTAAAA
The DNA here is from genome assembly GCF_013418475.1 of Acinetobacter sp. YH12140. Taxonomy (NCBI): domain Bacteria; kingdom Pseudomonadati; phylum Pseudomonadota; class Gammaproteobacteria; order Moraxellales; family Moraxellaceae; genus Acinetobacter; species Acinetobacter sp. YH12140. Next base: position 20,752 of record NZ_VPBZ01000003.1, on the reverse strand, counting down.
TGGCGCAATGGCATCTTCATAAAGCAAATCGTTCAATCTAATAAGGTTCGAATTGATGCAAGTTATGCAAGATATAAGCCAACTATTTGAGAAATACGCTAAGTTTTGATGCTTATTTGAATAAATGCGCTTATTTAAGACTTTAAATAAAGTGTATAGCCGATTAAAAACAGGCTGTAAATATAAAATGCATTAAAATGGTGCAAATGAAATTATATGGATGAATTTATAGCATTATTTTGGTGCGTGATATAAAGAGTGGTCTTTTCACCTGTTTTTATGTTTTGAAAAGACATACAATACGCGGATTATAGTGGAGCGCAGATTCATGAAATCCCCCAAAGTCGGTTTTGTTTCTTTAGGTTGTCCTAAGGCATTGGTAGATTCCGAACGAATTTTAACTCAGTTAAAGACTGAAGGTTATGATGTAGCATCAGATTATGATGGTGCCGATTTAGTAGTTGTAAATACCTGTGGTTTTATTGAATCTGCAGTACAAGAGTCGCTAGATGCCATTGGCGAAGCGATGAGTTCAAACGGTCGCGTAATTGTGACTGGTTGTTTAGGTAAAGACGAAGACAAAATTCGCCAAATGCACCCAAATGTCTTAAAAGTGACAGGTGCTGCGGCATATCAAGAAGTGATGGAAGCTGTGCACGAATACGTGCCTGAGCCACCGAAACACAATCCGTTTATTGATCTAGTACCTGAACAAGGTATTCGATTAACACCAAAACATTATGCTTATTTGAAGATTTCAGAAGGTTGTAACCATCGTTGCACATTCTGCATTATTCCGAGCATGCGTGGTGATTTGGTTTCTCGTCCAGTAGGTTCAGTATTGACTGAAGCTCAAGCGCTGAAAAAAGCAGGCGTAAAAGAAGTCCTTGTGATTTCTCAAGATACATCGGCTTATGGCGTAGACACCAAATACAAATTGGACTTCTGGAACGGTCAGCCCGTTAAAACCAAATTCTATGACATGTGTGAAGCATTGGGTCAATTGGGTATCTGGGTGCGTCTGCACTATGTATATCCATATCCACATGTGGATGCTGTGATTGACTTAATGGCACAAGGCAAAATCCTGCCGTATTTGGATATTCCATTCCAACATGCAAGTCCTAAGATTTTAAAACTCATGAAACGTCCTGCGCACAGTGAAAATACACTAGAGCGTTTAAAAGTTTGGCGTGAGAAATGTCCTGATCTTGTGATTCGTTCTACATTTGTTGTGGGCTTCCCGGGTGAAACTGAAGAAGACTTCCAAATGTTGCTTGATTGGTTAAAAGAAGCGCAGCTTGATCGTGTGGGTTGTTTTACTTACTCACCAGTTGAAGGCGCGACTGCAAATGATTTGCCAGATCATGTGCCTGAAGAAATCAAACAAGAGCGTTATGAACGTTTCATGCAAGTTCAGCAAGAAATCTCTGCTGCGAAATTGCAAAGTCGTATCGGTCAGAAAATGACAGTACTGGTGGATGATCTTGAAGAAGAGTTCCCAGTTGCTGTTGCGCGTTCTTATGCAGATGCACCTGAAATTGATGGTAATGTTTTTGTTGAAGATATCGATAAGTCAGTGATTAAAGCAGGTGATTTACTTGAAGTAGAAATCACAGATGCAGATGAATATGACTTATTTGCAAAACTAATCTCGGTTAAGTCTGCTTAAACGATTCATTAAAAATAATTGAAATTAAATAATTCGGAGTTGATGATGCTTGATTCTAAAAAACCACGTTTTGGTCGCATCCTGCTTAAGCTTTCAGGTGAAGCTTTAGCGGGCAATAAAGAGATGGGTATCGATGCACAAGTGCTCGATCAAATGTCACTCGCAATTGCGCACCTTGTTGGTTTGGGTGTTCAAGTGGGTATCGTTGTCGGTGGTGGTAACCTTTACCGTGGTAGCCAATTACAAAAAGATGGTTTGGTTGGGCGTGTAACAGGTGACCAAATGGGTATGTTGGCGACTGTGATGAACGGTTTGGCGCTTCGTGATGCTTTGGTGCGTCGTAATATCAAAACTCGTCTAATGTCGGCTTTACCCATTGGTGCAGTAGTTGAATCATATTCTAGCCGCGATGCAATTCGTCATTTAACTCGTGGCGAAGTATGTGTATTTGTCGCAGGTACGGGTAACCCATTCTTTACGACAGATACAGCAGCATGCTTACGCGGTATCGAGATTGAAGCCAATCTTATCCTTAAAGCGACGAAGGTTGATGGCGTATACAACAAAGATCCAAGTAAATATGAAGATGCAGTGAAATACGATGCATTAACATTTGACCAAGTTTTAGATGAAAAACTGGGTGTGATGGATTTAACTGCGATCTGCTTATGCCGTGACCACAACGTTCCACTTCAAGTATTTGATATGAACAAATCAGGTTCATTACTTTCAGTGGTAATGGGTGAAAAAGAGGGTACTCACGTTACTAACTAATGTACGTGGGCCCTAAAGCTCTTTATACTACAAGCTATTTTAGAATTTACATCTTTTCGAATTAAGTTAGGAAGATCACATGATTAACGATCTTAAAAAAGACGCAGAAGACCGTATGAATAAATCTCTAGATTCTCTAGAGCATGGTTTTGCCAAAGTTCGTACAGGGCGCGCGCACCCATCAATTTTAAATGGTGTTATGGTTCCTTACTATGGCTCTGATGTGCCATTAAACCAAGTGGCGAACGTGGGTGTAGAAGACTCTCGTACTTTACTTGTTCAGCCTTTTGAACGTTCAATGGTTGCTGCAATTGATAAAGCAATCCGTGAATCTGACTTGGGCTTAAACCCGATTACTGCTGATGCGATCCGTGTTCCTATGGCTGCATTAACAGAAGAAACACGTAAAGACATGCAGAAAATTGCACGTAACGAAGCTGAAAATGCAAAAGTTGCGATCCGTAACATCCGTCGTGATGTTTTGGGTGATATCAAAGCATTGTTGAAAGAAAAAGAAATTTCTGAAGATGATGAGCGTCGTGCAGGTGATGACATTCAAAAAATCACAGACAAATTCGTTGCTGAAGTTGAAAAACGTCTGGCTGCAAAAGAAGCTGAATTGATGAAGGTCTAAGCTTTAATGACCTCATCTGAAGAAACTTCCCGTCTTCCAAAACATGTTGCCATCATTATGGATGGCAACAATCGTTTTGCCAAAAAGAATCAAATGCAAAAAGGTGAAGGGCATCGTTCTGGAAAGGACATCCTAGATCCCATCGTTGAACATTGTCGTAAAAGAAATATCCAAGCACTGACGGTTTTTGCTTTTTCGAGTGAAAATTGGAATCGTCCTCAGTTTGAGGTTGATTTGTTGATGGCTCTTCTTGAAGAAACCATTCATGAACAGTTGCCACGCATGGAAAAATTTAACATTTCCCTACGTTTTATTGGTGATCGTTCTCGTTTATCTCCTAACTTACGTGACTTAATGTTGCAAGCTGAAGAAAGGACTGCTAATTTCGACAGCATGACTTTAACTATTGCAATTAGTTACGGTGGTATGTGGGATATGACACAGGCTGCAAAAAAAATCGCAGCAGATGTTTTAACTAACAAAATAAATCTTGAAGCAGTGGATGCTGAAGTCTTTGGTCAATATGTCAGTTTAAGTGATCTACCTCCGGTAGATTTGTTAATTCGTACAGGTGGTGATTTCCGTCTCTCGAACTTCTTGCTTTGGCAAGCTGCTTATGCAGAACTTTATTTTACCCAGACATTATGGCCTGAATTTACCATTGAAGAATTTGATGACGCACTAGCAGTATTTGGTGGTCGTGAACGTCGTTTTGGTAAGACCTCAGAGCAGATTCAACAAGAGCAGTTTGAGAATAAATAAATGTTAGAGCGGATAATAACCGCATTGGTACTGGTTTCAGTTGTATTGAGTTGCATGTTTGCAACCGAGTCTAAATACCCAATGCTTGTGCTGATGATTATTGCATCAGCTGTCGCGGGTTATGAGTGGTTTAAACTCATGCCGCGTAATACACAAAATGTGATTAAACCTTTCGCTTGGGGCTATGGTCTAGTCACTGCTATTCTTTCAGCACTAGCATTGCATTTTACTGATGTTGCATTACTGCTTTGGGCAGCTTCAATCTTTACTTGGATCTTGAGTGTATATTGGGTGAAGTCTTATCCTGAATACGACAACTGGTATAACCCAAGTCTGAGTGGTATTGGTTTAGTCTTAGTTCCTGCTGCGGTAACTGCTATTTTTTCTGTGTGGATGAACTCACCTTGGTGGCTCATGTATCTGTTCCTGTTGGTATGGGGTGCAGACAGTGGTGCATACTTCGTGGGACGTAAATTTGGTAAGAAAAAACTTGCACCAGATGTGAGCCCAAATAAATCGATCGAAGGTTTATATGGCGGTCTATTCACTGCAATGCTAATTGTTATTGTTGTTGAAATTATTTATCTTGATTTAAGTATCGCTGAACATATTTTATTTTTAATACTTTCAGTAATAACAGTATTTAGTTCAGTACTTGGTGATTTATTTGAATCGATGATCAAGCGTCGTGCAGGGATCAAAGATTCTGGTCGTATTCTTCCCGGACATGGTGGTGTGCTGGATCGTATTGACTCGTTGCTTGCTGCAGCACCTATCTTTGCGGCAGGTATGTATGTTTTAAAATTAATTGGCGTAGATTTATAGATGTCACAATCTGTTTGTATATTGGGTGTAACAGGATCCATTGGTCAAAGTACTTTAAAGATTCTGCAACAGCACCCCGAAGAGTATTCAGTTTTTGCAGTCACTGCACATAGCCGAATTGTTGAACTTGTCGAAATATGCAAACAATATCGACCGAAAATCGCAGTTGTTCCATTCAATAAAGTGGATGAACTGCGCCAATTACTCGTAGCTGAAAAATTAACTGATATTGAAATCCTGCATGATGAAGAAGGATTAATCGCAGTAGCAGAACATCCACAGGTTGATGTGGTCATGGCAGCTATTGTGGGTGCGGCAGGGTTGCTACCTACATTGGCTGCTGCGAAAGCGGGTAAACGTGTCTTACTCGCAAATAAAGAAGCGCTGGTGATGTCGGGTGACATCATGATTCAGACTGCACGTGAAAATAATGCTTTGTTGTTGCCAGTCGATTCTGAACACAATGCAATCTTCCAATGCTTGCCTGAAACTTATCTACAAGGTGAGCGTCATGGTCAGCCAAAGCTGGGTGTCAAACAAATCTTACTCACCGCGTCTGGTGGTCCATTTTTGCATCATAGTTTAGAACAATTGCAAAGTGTAACGCCTGCCCAAGCCTGTAAGCATCCAAATTGGTCGATGGGGCAAAAAATTTCTGTTGATTCTGCAACGCTGATGAATAAAGGCTTGGAATTGATCGAAGCCTGTCATCTTTTTGCAGTTGAAGAACAATTTGTAACAGTTGTTGTCCATCCACAGAGTATCATTCATTCAATGGTTCAATATGTAGATGGTTCGACTTTGGCGCAAATGGGTAATCCTGATATGTGTACGCCTATTGCTCATGCATTAGCATGGCCGAAGCGTATTCAAACACATGTGCCTCCATTAGATTTATTTATTCATTCTCAGTTAAATTTTGAACAGCCTGATATACAGCGATTCCCAGCGCTAAAATTAGCACGTCAAGCCATGAAGGCTGGAGGCTTAGCTCCTACGATTTTAAATGCAGCCAATGAAATCGCCGTGGCAGCATTTTTGCATGAGAAAATTGGCTTTACTCAAATCCCTCAAATTGTGGAACATGTGTTGGTGAAAGTTGAAAACTCAGCTGCAAATAATATTGATGTTATTTTGCATGCAGATAAATCGGCACGTATGGTTGCTGAAAAAGCAGTATTGAATTCAGGAAGTTAAGACATGAATGCCTTGTTTATGATTATTGCAGCAATATTGCTACTTGGACCGTTGATAGCGATTCATGAATTTGGGCACTATTTCGTTGCACGTAAACTGGGCGTAAAGGTTTTGGTTTATTCGATTGGTTTTGGCCCAACACTGCTCAAGTGGACGTCGAAGAAATCTGGTATTCAATATCAACTGTCTGCATTACCACTGGGTGGTTATGTCAAAATGTTGGATGAACGCGAAGGTGATGTCGCAGCAGAAGACTTACCAAAAGCATTTAACCGACAACACCCTTGGAAACGTATTGCAATTGTTGCGGCAGGGCCACTCATTAACTTGGCTTTTGCAGTAGTGTTGTTTTGGATTTTATTTTTACCAGCTCAGGAACAGCTCAATACGCGCGTAGGTAAAATTTTACCGAATACGCCTGCAGCAGCTGCGCAAATGCAGTCTGGTGATAAAATTACTGCCGTAGATGGCACTCAAGTATCCACTTGGGAGCGCTTGAATTATGCCTTGGTTGATCGTGTAGGTGAAACTGGCAATATTCAAATTCAAGCTGAACGAGCAGGGCAAATTCAAAACTTCAGTTTACCGATTCAAAGTTTCTTACGTGATCAAACTCAGTCACCACTCGATGTTTTAGGTTTTACACCGTATCGTCCTGAAATTCCTGCAGTGGTTTCAAAGCTTAGTGAAGATGGTGCAGCAATACGCCAAGGGATGCAGGTGGGTGATCGAATTGTTTCGATCGATGGCGTAAAAATGAAAGACTGGTTTGATGTTGTACAAGTTGTACAAGCTTCTCCAGAAAAGTTACTTAAAATTGATGTTTTACGACAAAATAAAATTGTGCATTTAAGCGTGATGCCGCAAGGTAAGCGTGACCAAATGGGTAAAGTCACAGGGCTTTTAGGTGTACAAAGTGATCCGGGTAAAGTCAATATTCCAGCCGAATACAAACAAACCATTCAATACACGCCTGTAGAGGCGATGGGCAAAGCGGTAGAAAAAACAGGTCAGATATCTAGTATGATCCTGAATTCTATTGTAAAAATGGTGCGTGGTTTGGTTGGTTTAGATAATTTATCTGGTCCGATTACTATTGCGAAAGTGGCTGGACAAAGTGCTGAAATGGGGTGGCAAACCTTCATTTCATTTATGGCACTGATGAGTGTAAGTTTGGGTATTTTAAATTTACTACCGATTCCTATGCTCGATGGCGGTCATTTAATTTACTATTTTATTGAATTAATTCGTGGTAAACCTGTTTCTGAACAAATACAATTGGTTGGATTAAAAATTGGTATGGTATTGCTGGGTAGCATGATGCTACTGGCTCTATTCAATGACATTATGCGTTTATAAGAACGTTATACGAAATAAATTAACAGCGGAAAAGACTGGCATGCAGCACAAACATTTATTTATGCCATTGGCACTGGTTAGTGCTATGGCCGTAGCACAACAAGTATATGCAGCAGATGATTTTGTAGTACAAGATATTCGTGTTGATGGCTTAGTGCGTTTAACTCCTGACAATGTAGCCGGAATGATCCCATTCTCCGCTGGTGATCGTGTCAATGATCAAATCATTTCAAACTCAATTCGTAGCATGTTTGCGTCGGGTTTGTTTGATGATGTGAAGTCTTCACAAGTCGGTAATACCCTTGTATATACAGTGGTTGAACGCCCAGTAATTTCTAAAGTTGAGCTAAAAGGCAATAAACTTATTCCTAAAGAAGCCTTGGAAGAAGGCTTAAAGAAAATGGGTCTGTCCGAAGGTGAAGTTTTAAAGAAATCATCTTTGCAAACGGTTGAAACTGAATTAGAACAACAGTACATGCAGCAAGGTCGCTACGATGCTGATGTAAAAGTTATTACAACCGCTCAACCGAATAACCGTGTAAATGTCTTAATCGAGTTTGAAGAAGGTCAATCTGCCAAAGTATTTGATATTAATATCATTGGTAATACGGTCTTTAAAGAAAGCGAAATTAAACAAATTTTTGCATTAAAAGAAAGTGGTTGGAACTCGATCATTTCTCGTAATGACCGCTATGCACGTGAAAAGATGGCTGCGAGTTTAGAAGCGTTACGTGCGATGTATCTCAACAAAGGTTACATCAACTTCAACATTACCAATTCAAGTCTAAATTTGAGTGAAGATAAAAAACACGTCTTTATCGAAGTTTCGGTGGATGAAGGTGAACAATTTAAATTTGGTGAAACCCATTTCTTAGGTGATACGCTTTATACGCAAACTGATTTAAACGCTTTAAAACTCTATAAAGATGGCGATTTATATTCACAAGAAAAAGTGAATGGTGTGAAACAGCTTTTACTTCGTAAATACGGTAACGCAGGTTACTACTTTGCAGAAGTGAACATTGTTCCTGAAATTAATAAAGACACCAAATTGGTTGATTTAAATTACTATGTGAATCCGGGTCAGCAAGTCACTGTTCGCCGTATTAATTTCACAGGTAACTCGAAAACAGCTGATGAAGTTTTACGTCGTGAAATGCGTCAAATGGAAGGCGCCTTAGCAAGTAACGAAAAAATTGATTTGTCTAAAGTGCGTTTAGAACGTACTGGTTTCTTTAAAACCGTTGATGTTAAGCCTGCACGTATTCCGGGCACGCCAGATCAAATTGATTTAAACGTGAATGTTGAAGAGCAGCATTCGGGTACAAGTACTTTAGCTGTTGGTTTCTCACAAAGTGGTGGTGTAACTTTCCAAGCAGGTTTGAGTCAAACCAACTTCTTGGGTACAGGTAATGCAGTTTCTATCGATTTGTCTCGTTCAGAGACTCAAGATTACTACAACCTCAGTGTAACTGACCCATACTTCACTATTGATGGTGTGCGCCGCGGTTATAACATGTACTACCGTAAAACCAAGTTAGATAACGACTATAACGTTAACAACTATATTACAGACAGTTTTGGTGGTGGTATCAACTTTGGTTATCCGATCGATGAAAACCAAAGTATCAGTATGGGTTTGAATATTGATAATACCGAAGTGACAACAGGTCCATATGTTTCTACCTATGTGCGTGATTATTTACTCGCAAATGGTGGGAAAGCAACGGATACGACATCTTTCTGTCCTACTGATGCATCTGGTAATTCGCAATTAACTGTGCCTGTATACAAAACTGATGAGAATGGCGATTTTGTACTAGATAGTGAAGGTAATAAAATTGTTACTCACAACACTTGTGCAGTACCTGAAGAATCGTACGACAGTGCGTTTAAAGGTGAGTTCTTAACTTATAATCTTAACTTGGGTTGGTCATACAACACGTTGAATCGCCCGGTATTCCCTACTTCGGGTATGTCACACCGCGTCAATGCCGAAATTGCATTACCGGGCAGTGATGTTGAATACCAAAAAATCACTTACGACGCACAAGCTTATTTCCCACTCGGTAAAGACTTTGTGTTACGTGGTTACGGTAAGTTAGGCTATGGTAATGATTTACCGTTCTACAAAAATTTCTATGCAGGTGGTTTTGGTTCGGTACGTGGCTATGACAACAGTACTCTAGGGCCGAAATATCCTGGTGTGTATTATGATGCGCAAAATCAGGTTGACTACGATCCAGAAGAAGTCGGTGGTAATGCTTTAATTCAATTTGGTACTGAATTGGCTTTACCTGTGCCATTTAAAGGCGATTGGGCGCGTCAAGTTCGTCCAGTATTGTTTGCTGAAGGCGCACAAGTATTTGACACCCAATGTGACGTTCCTAAATCTAGTGAAGACCGTCAATACTGTAAAGATAACTACGGCTTTGATATGAATAACATGCGTTATAGCGTTGGTGCAGGTTTTACTTGGATCACGATGATTGGTCCAATTTCACTGAGTTATGCATTCCCACTGAATGACAAAGCTGGCGATGAAACAAAAGAAATCCAATTTGAGATTGGTCGTACGTTCTAAGTACGACCCTTCTGGGAATAACAAAATTACAGGTTGATAAGATGAATAAATTATTTGCTGGTTTGGCAGTATTGGGTATGTCATGTTCTGCAGTGGTACATGCAGCAGGTTACGGTGTGGTAGATTTAGAAAAGGTGGTTGATCAAAGCACTTATCTAAAACAACAAAATGCTCAAATTCAACAGCAGTTGAAACCACAAACCACTAAAATTGAATCACTGGCTAAAGAGCTGGAAGCAATGCAACAAAAAGCTCAGCAAGGTGGTGATAAGTTGACTGCTGCGCAAAAGCAGCAAATGGGTCAACAGTATCAAGCTAAACTTAAAGAGCTGACTGATTTACAGCAAAAAGTTCAAGCTTCGGTTCAAGGGAATATTCAGTCCTTAAATCGCACGATGGATACTCGAATCAAGCAAGTTGCAGAACAATTGCGCACAGAAAATAAGTTAGATGTTGTTTTGAATAAAAATTCAGCACTTGCGTATGACCCTAAGTTTGATTTAACTGATAAAATGATTCAAAAGGTTAATGCAATTAAATAATCAATGAGTTCTCAAAAATTCAGTTTAGAAAAGCTTGCTCAACTTGTTCAAGGTCAATGTATTGGTCAGCTAGACTTGCAATTCAGTGGAATGGCAAGTCTAGAGAGTGCTCAACCGCATCAGCTTGCATTTTTAAACGCAGATAAATATCTGAATGAAGCTCAACAGTCTCAGGCTGGTGCGCTGATTGTGACTGCAGACATGCAGTCACAAATCCCTTCACAGCAAAACTTCATTGTTGTACCCAATCCGTATCTGGCTTTCGCTATTCTAACGCATGTTTTTGAAAAAAAATCTGTAGAAACAGGAATTGAAAGTACTGCCCAAATTCATCCTTCCGCAATCATTTCTGATACTGCTTATATTGGGCATTATGTGGTGATTGGTGCGAATAGTGTGGTGGGTGATGGAACTCGCATTGAATCACAAGTGAAGATTGATCATGGTGTTGAAATTGGTAAAGATTGTTTTATCGATTCGCATGTGACAATTACTGGTGAAGCCAAGTTAGGTGATCGTGTACGTATCCATGCAAATACGGTGATCGGTGGTGAAGGGTTTGGTTTTGCACCTTATCAAGGGAAATGGCATCGTATTGCTCAATTAGGTTCTGTACGCATCGGGAATGATGTGCGTATTGGTTCAAATTGTAGTATCGACCGTGGTGCTTTAGATGACACAATTTTGGAAGATGGTGTCATTATTGATAACCTTGTGCAAATCGCACATAACGTCAAAGTTGGTGCAAATACAGCAATGGCTGCGAAATGTGGTATTGCCGGTAGTACAACTATTGGCAAAAATTGTGTGCTAGCAGGGGCTGTTGGTATCGTAGGTCACATTAATATTGCAGATAATGTGACAATTACCGGTATGTCAATGGTCACAAAAAGTATTTCCGTTGCTGGTAGTTATTCTTCAGGTACGCCAATGCTTGAAAGTGGCTCTTGGAAAAAGGCAGCAATCCGCTTTAAACAATTAGCAGATGTGCCATTGACCCAATTGGTCAAACGACTTGATCATATGCAGTCTCAAATTGAGTCCCTTGAATCAACATTTAAATTGCGTAAATAATTATGATGACAGAGTCGAATACCCCAGCTTTCACAAAACCTGAATTACCAATGACTATTCAGACTATTCGTGAATATTTGCCACATCGTTATCCGTTTTTATTGGTTGATCGTGTTGTTGAAGTGACTGACAACGGGATTGTAGGCTATAAAAATGTAACGATTAATGAAGAATTTTTACAAGGCCATTTCCCTGAATACCCAATTATGCCGGGTGTGCTGATTGTTGAAGCATTGGCGCAAGTGTCGGGTATTTTAGGTTTCATTATGAATAATGAGAAACCTTCAGCGGGTTCGCTGTTCTTATTTGCTGGTGCAGAGAAGGTTCGATTTAAAAAACAAGTCGTTGCAGGCGATCAACTTGTATTAAAATCGGAATTAGTGATGCAAAAGCGTGGCATTTACAAATATAATTGTGTTGCCACTGTAGATGGCGTAGTCGCAGCAACCGCGGAAATTATGGTTTCGCATCAGAAAACAGAGACAGCATGAGCAATAACGAATTAATTCATCCTACCGCCATTATTGACTCATCAGCAGTAATTGCTCCGGATGTGCAAATTGGACCATATTGTATTATTGGTCCTAAAGTCACAATTGGAGCGGGCACTAAACTGCATTCACATGTTGTGGTGGGTGGTTATACCCGTATTGGTCAACATAACGAAATTTTTCAATTTGCCAGTGTTGGTGAAGTTTGCCAAGACTTGAAATATGCTGGTGAAGAAACGTGGTTAGAAATCGGTGATTATAACTCGATTCGTGAACACTGTAGTTTACATCGTGGTACTGTTCAAGATCAGGGTCTAACTAAAGTTGGTAGTCACAATTTATTGATGGTGAATACACATATTGCACATGACTGTGTAGTAGGTGATCATAATATTTTTGCTAATAACGTCGGCGTTGCAGGTCATGTCCACATTGGTGATTACGTCATCGTAGGTGGTAACTCTGGTATTCATCAATTCTGTAAAATCGATTCATACAGTATGATTGGTGGTGCATCGCTTATTTTGAAAGATGTACCTGCTTATGTCATGGTATCTGGTAATCCAGCCCATGCTTTTGCAATGAACATTGAAGGCATGCGTCGTAAAGGTTGGTCTAAAAATGTGATTCAAGGTTTACGTGAATCCTTTAAATTGATCTATAAAGATGGTTTAACGACGAATGAAGCGATTGAGCGTATTCGTACTGAAATTTTGCCTGATGTGGCAGAAGCGCAATTGTTGATTGACTCACTTGAGCAGTCTAAGCGCGGTATCGTTCGTTAAATACTGCGAATAAAAATAGACACCTTATAAGGTGTCTATTTTTTGCGTTAAAAATAGGACTATTTTTTAACAAAGCCTGCTTCTTCAGATTTTGGATACTTTTGGATAAGCTTGCTTTTGAGCTGCGTTGCTAAACTACTATTTCGATCGACGTCTTTTGCAATGCTATACAGTTGATATAACGCTCTAGGTGCGCGGGTCGACTCAGGGTATTGATCTACCACGATACTATAGTTCTTTTTCGCTTCCGCGTAGTTGGTCGGTTCAACAGCAAGGTTGAACTCAGCTAGCCAAAAATATGCATTGCTAATATAGACACTGTTAGGATTATTCTTAATAAAGTTTTTCATCGGTGCAATGGCTTTTTTCGCACCACCTTGTTTGTATGCATCTAAAGCAACGGTATACGCTGCTTTCTCAAGCTCAAGTGAGTCACCACCTGCATTTACAGGTTGGTTTGCAGATGAGCTTAATATTGATTGGGTCGTAGGTTGTTTAACAGGTGTAGGCGCTGTATTAGCTGTTACTGGGTGCAGTACCTTGTTGGTTATCCTCCGCAGCCTCTGTGTCTTCACTTGGATCTACTTTTTGTTGGAGTAGTTCTAAACGTTGATCTAAATCTGCATAGCGGTTTGTAAGTTCACTTTTTAATTGTTCAATAATATTGTCTTGCTCTTCCATTTTACCGCGTAAGCTACGCAATTCATTTTCGAGCTGTTGGTTCTTCTGCATAAGCTGCCAATTCAAATTGGTTGGAATAGGGGTAGAGCCAGCACCTGTTTGAATGGCCGTATTATTTGCTGTATACACAGTACCATTATTAGCGCCACTCAAACCACGAGATTCAATTGGAATATTGGCAAATAATGCACCTGAGCAAGTCAATGTAAGGGCACACAATACATGCTGTTTAAACATCATAAAAATTCCATGTAGTTACAAGCATGTCCGTATAGAATAGTTTTATTACAGACAGCTTTAGATAAAACGATAAGCACATTAAAAACGCCAAAGTTCTGAATTGCAATAAGCTTTTACAATCTTGTTGTGTATTAAAGTAAAAATATAGTGATGAAGTTTCACGTTTTCTACATCATCGACCATCATATTGATTTATAAATAATCAAACAGTTTTTTCTATTCAGGAATTCTTGGTTTTAGGCTTGCATGTTTATTAAAAATCTCTATACTCTGTTCTTGCAATGGTAGCCCTGCTGGTTACTTCGCAATTGTACTCTATAAACCCCGCCAGGACCGGAAGGTAGCAACGGTAGTAGAAATATGATGTGCCGAAGTCTTGCTGGTAGGGTTGCCACCAGTTTCATTAATAATAAATTAAACTTCCTCTCATTTTTTCAATCCTATATTATTCTTTATTTTAGTTTTATTAATTCTTCATTTAGATCTATATTTTTTTTATTCGTCATCAAATTCTTTACGTGCAATCACTTTAAAAATCGTATCGAGATCAAAGCCTCGATATTGCAAAAAACGTATTTGTTTGGCTTTTTGTTTTGGATCACGTTCAACAGCTTTGCCAAATTTTTTTATCTTGAGCTGGTAGGCTTCAGTGACCCAATCTGTTTCTTTTAATTCATCCTGAATTAATTCACTGTCTACTTTTTTATTTTTTAACGCGAGTTTTATACGATTAGGGCCTTTACCTTTACGTTTTTGACTCGATAGCACCATCTCTGCTACACGCTGATCGCTTTGATAGTTCTCACGTGCGAGTTCTTCCACCAAGTGTATGACTTCTTCACGACTATCCGCATACAGTGCTAATTTTTCGATTAAATCTGCTTTTGAGTATTCTTTACGTGTGAGTACTGCAAAAGCGTAGGAGCGTAGACGAGAGCCGCGCAGTCCTGGTTTTTTTTCAGCATGAACAACTTTACCATTGGTGTCAAAATGCAACGCAGTGTGATCGATTACCGAAGTATTGTCATGTGAAATGTCAGTTTGTGCAGCATGATTTACGCAGGTAGTTTCTTCAGCTTCTGCAAACTGTTGTTTCAGTGCTTCATAATCAAGCAAGAGTGGAAAATGGTCTTTAGTCATGGGGTCATTTTAATACAAAATTTGAGTGCAAAACAAAACGCCCCGTAGGGCGTTTCGTCTGCTATTAAAGCATGCTGTGATTAAGCATCTAAAAAGTCTGGTTCTTCTTCGTCTTTGTCTTCTACAGGTGCTGTACCCGTAGTCAGAAGTTGTTCACGAATCAGTTTTTCGATAGTTTGCACAAGTTCAGGGTGTTCTTCTAAGTGGCGAATGGTATTGTTTTTACCCTGCCCAATCTTGTCACCTTGGTATGAATACCAAGCACCTGCTTTTTGAACAATTTCTTGTTGTACCGCGAGGTCAACAAGCTCACCTAAATGGTTCACGCCTTTACCATAAAGAATTTGGAAAATCGCTTCACGGAATGGAGGAGCCATTTTGTTTTTCACAACTTTCACTTTGGTTTCTGAACCAATGATTTCGTCGCCTTCTTTCACTTGACCAATACGGCGGATATCTAAACGTACAGATGCATAGAATTTAAGTGCATTACCACCAGTTGTGGTTTCTGGGCTACCAAACATTACACCAATCTTCATACGAATTTGGTTAATGAAGATCACCATACAGTTAGAACGTTTCGCATTACCGGTAATTTTACGCAGTGCTTGGCTCATTAGACGAGCTTGTAAGCCCATGTGTGAGTCACCCATTTCGCCTTCAATTTCGGCGCGAGGGGTCAGTGCAGCGACCGAGTCGACAACGATCAGGTCAATGGCACCTGAACGTACCAGCATGTCTGCAATTTCAAGTGCTTGTTCACCATTGTCTGGCTGTGAAACAAGAAGGTTATCAATATCTACGCCAAGTTTACGTGCGTATTGAGGGTCTAATGCATGTTCAGCATCGATGAATGCACAAGTACCGCCAGCTTTCTGACATTGTGCAATGGCTTGTAATGTCATAGTCGTTTTACCAGAAGATTCAGGACCGTAGATTTCTACGATACGACCTTTAGGCAAACCACCAATACCGAGTGCGATATCTAATGTTAAAGAACCTGTAGAGACAGCTTCAACTGCCTGCACGGTATTATCACCAAGACGCATAACGGTGTTTTTACCAAACTGCTTTTCAATTTGGCTTAAGGCCGCATTTAACGCCTTGCTTTTATTATCATCCATCTTACAACCTCAATACGATGTCACGAAACAATATACTCAAGTGGATGTATTCAGTTTAAATCTGTTCCACGAGGGTATAGTGACAGAAATCATCCTTTTGTTCTATGAAAATCACAACAGGTGCGACATGTTGTGACGCTTTAACTTAATCATCATTATAAGACCATTGCTGGTCAAACTGTTGATCATTTTCTTTTTTAAATTTACCAATATCTCGACGATCTTTTTTACTTGGTCGATGATCTGGCCGAGCTAGATTATGCAACTTTCTTTGGGATGCGAGCAATTCCCGTTTTGCAATACTGACCTCAGTTTCATCATAAAGCAGCTGAGCGGTTGGAGCAGGCCCACGAACATCAGACAATGCTTTCACCACCACGGTTTTTTTCTCAAGGCCTTGGGCAATGGTTAATTCCATGCCTACACGAACTTCACGAGAGACTTTAACGCGTTCGCCATTATGATGAACTTTACCGCCTTCAATCGCATTTTTGGCAATAGAGCGTGTTTTAAAAAAACGTGCAGCCCACAACCATTTGTCTATACGCATACCAACCGCATCTTCGGCTAGATTTGATTTACGCATATTTTTTCTGTTCCTCGGCTTGCTCAATCATTTGAGCTTTTAAAATAGGGATTAAATCTGTTAATGCGGACAACATTGGGTAATTGCAAGTCTCACGAGGCGCTTTGGTAGATGAAGGCTGCTGAATCGAATAGAGCTGTTCAATCCCAAAAAGTTTTGCACCATTAAGCACTTTTTCTGTGTCATCAATGAAATAACAGTTTTTTGCATCGAAGGGATGTTTGCTTGCTAATATTTGCCAAAACTCAATAAACTCTTTGGCATGACCGAGCGTTTCTGAACTGACGATAACATCGAAAAAATCACGAAGACCGGTTTCTTCAAGTTTGAATTGTAAGCCTGCAAAGTCGGCATTGGTTGCAAGCCAAATAGGATAGCCATTTTCTTTAAGATAGGTGAGTAGCTCAATGCAGCCTTCGCGTTTGGCTACTTTGGCTTTTTGTTCTATCTGCATTGCCAGAACATCAACGCCAACTTGTGACGTCCAAAAGCGAGAGGAGTACCATTTTAGGGTATGATTATGCTGTTGATAAAAACTAAATAGCGTTTGCTTGCTTTGTTCGAGTGAGCACTGATGCTGTTCAGCATAGCGAATTGGCAGCAGCTCATTCCAGATAAAATCATCATAAGCAAGATCGAGTAAAGTACCGTCCATATCGAAAATTATAGTCGGTTTTTGCATTCAAGATTCTCCAAAGATTTTCAAAGTTTAACAAAGCATATAGAAAAGCTTTAGATTCAATGAAATTGCTCAACTTTCGCGTTTATTAACGATGATCAAATAATTTCAAAGTTTAACAAAGTTATTTACCTTTCAAGAAAAAATATGTACATATGTGTGTACATATTTTTGCTCTGCTTGAATATGTACAGAGTATAAAGTATTTGGACTGGAAAATTTAAATGTCTTTAAGTGATAGTTGGCTAAAATCAAATAATGGGAAACCGCGAGAAAAAATCGAAGTTGTAACAGATAGAGATGGTTTGTCAGTCAGAATATCCCCAAAGGGAAAAGTCGTTTTTCAATATCGCTATCGTTTTGGTGGTCAAGCCAAAAGACTAGATCTAGGTACATACCCATTATTAGGTCTAAAAGATGCTCGTGCTCAGGTTCATAAATATAAAATTGAGCTCGATCAAGGCAAAGACCCAATGCAACTTAAGCTAAAAGGGGAAAGCGACTATCTGAAGCAGCTGACCGTCAAAGAAATATGTGACCTCTGGTTTAATACAATTGCCGTAAATAAAGTCTCAAAAGAATATGATTTAAGGGCATTTGAAATTCATGTTTATCCACGTATAGGTCGTAGAATTTGTGACGATGTCACCCTACAAGAATGGTCATCACTATTATTTGAAATTACAGATGGTGCTAAAACGGTAGCAGTGAAAATACTTGGTAATCTCAAAATGATTATGCGCTGGGGGTGTGTACACGGGAAATTAATGAATCAGCCTATTCAGCATCTTAAAGCAGCTGATTTAAACGTAAAGAAAGTGAAGCGTTCCCGTTATCTTTCAGAACAGGAAATATTCTGGGTGGTGCATGCTTCTCTGATATCCAATGCCATATCACCAAAAAACAAAGCCATTATTATTATGCTACTGTTCTTTGGCTGCCGTGTATCAGAATTAAGATTGGCTAAGAAATCTGACTTTGATTTTCAGGAAATGATTTGGCACGTACCACCAGAGAATCACAAGATGGGGGACCGTACCCACAAGCCGATTATCCGACCCCTTATTCCGCATATTGTGCCATTCATTAAGTATGTTTTTTCATTGTCGCCTGATAGCTGTGAATATGCTTTTCCAAACTTAAAAGGTAAAGCATATACGAAGCTTTCAAAAAGCTTTCAAACAACAATTCCACCATATGTGAATGACAATGTGCGTAAGCGATTTCATGTAGAGATGCAGCATTGGACTATGCATGATTTGCGCAGGACGATGAGAACACATATATCTGAATTAGCGCCACCGCATATTTGTGAAATTATGCTGGGTCATGGGTTACCTGCTGTGTGGGGAACCTATGATTTACATGAATACATGGATGAACAGGCGCAGGCTTATGAGAAGTGGTTCCATAAACTCTGCACCATATTGAACAATCACGAGCGTTTTGATATTAAAGGCGGTATTTCTAATGACTCAAGCAACCCTTTACTTCTTTCCCAAGCATCTACAGCCTTGATGCCATAGCGACTACATGAGCGCCCATGTGCTTTGATCAATGGTTCTGGAAAATCCTGTTTATCACGCCAATTGATCAAAGTACCTTTGGTAATACCGTAGCGCTTCAACAAATCAGGCGTTGAAATATATAATCCCATCAAGACACCTCCTTCAAACTTTCAAAAACTACTTGAGGCAACCCACTCAAATAACAACTAAATAAATGGTATAGCTCATCCGCATTCATTTCATTTACTTCGATCATGCCGCCTGTGCCATTCACTACACGCTGACGTGACCAACCACGCATATTGAAAGTGAACTCATTGTCGTAATCGACCGCATTCACAATCGCATTAAACAGTCCAACTTCATGCGCATCCCAATTTTCAAAATAGGGCATATCTTTAGAAGTTAAGTTGTCAATTTGGAGCTGGGCGAATTGGGGTTTTGTTAATTGAATTTCAATCATTGGCTGGCTCCTGTGCTTCGATCATGGCTTTGTATTCATCAAAGTCACAATTTTCTGGATCTGTATCAGTCAACAACTCCTGAATTTTACAAGCCAATCTCCACCATTCGATATTTCTAGGATTATTAGACTCAAATGGAAACGGCTTGGATTTGTCGCGTTGGAAGCGATTTGAACCAGCAATCAAATCAACCAATTCAATTGTTTGAGTGATAATTTCAAAATCTGATCGACCTTTTTCTTCCGGCACCGCTTGGGCTTTGGATCTACCTAACCCAATAAGCCAAGAGTCCCATGCAACCTGAGTTGGTTCATGTAAATATTCATCACACTCATCAACTTCAAAACCATATCCAGCAAACTCAACAAGACCAATGTCAGTCAGATGGTGCTCAAACGCTTCTCTTTCTTTCTGAATATCCATCACGCCACCTTCGCCAAATTATTCATCATCACAGCCTTGCGATACTTGCCAGCCATGGCCCATTTCAAGTCATCAACAAAGCTTTTCCCATTATTAAAGTACTGTTTTAAAAACACTTCATAACGCTGAGATAGGTATTCATCCAATTCGTAAAACTCTTTAATTTTGTGACGCTCGAAAGGAATCACGCTGCGTTTCATACTGTCGCTAAATTGCTTTTTCACAATCATGGCGTTTTTCTTGAGTTCGATTTTGTGACCGCCACGATCTAGCCATTCGATAAAGGCGGGCGAAATACTGTTGGGTAGTTTCATGCTGCCACCTCATACTCTGCATTCAACTCAGTCATCGCTTTATCGACGACAATGTTGAAATTAATGACTGCTTGCTCAACACCTGCAATGTCCAAATCTTTTGCAAATACCCGAATAACCACAAGTTGCAAATGCTCAGGTAGGCGAGGATCAAAACTAATAAAGTCACACCATTTGCGACGAGTACACGCCAATTGCCAAGTAATCTGCGGGATGTATTCCGCAGGCACTTCTTTAGTGAGTAACGTGTTCAAATGAGTTGTTGTAGCAGGGCACTTAACCTCAATTTGACCATCTAAATTGATTAATCCATCAGGCGATGCACCGCTTAATTTAATGACTGGATGATCAACTAACCCTGTGCCTTTAACAAAATTACCCGTCTCATTTTCATAAGCAGCAATCGCATTTTCTTCCTGATCAATACCCCATTGCATTGCTTTTGTGGTTGGAGTTTCCTCCTGAACGCCAGTAATGCGCTCAGAAAGAATTGTTAATGTTAGGGCGTTATATTTCTTACCTTTAACTGGTTTTGCGCCAATATCTTTAATGCGGCTTGCAGTCACTTTGCCGCAGCGATCTGCAAACCAACCTTCGTAGCTATGAATAAGCAGCTTGATCTACTAAGCGTATACAGTCGTGGTGTGAAGCGTGCTCGCGTATTCCAACAATGGTTTATCGATAAGGGTTTTGGTGAGCTTAAGCAAACTGAGCTTGGATTTTCTCAACCAATGTTCACAACCAAAGGTGAAGCATGGGTAATTGAGAAGCTAGTGAGTGAAGGGGTGGCGGCATGAGAGGATTAACTCACGGCACAAATAGTGGTTATCAGCACCATAAATGCCGCTGTCTTGATTGTTGTGATGCTAAGCGTAAATACGAAGCGGAACGTAA